>JANYGI010000084.1 GCA_025362495.1 Byssovorax sp.
ACAGCTCGTTGGGGCTATCGGCCGCGCCGGGCACCCGGCATATCGGCTTGGGGCTGTAGACCGTCGTCCCCGGCGCCTGCGCGACCGTGGCGTACGACGGAGCCTGGTAGAGCTTCACCGAGCTCCCGCCGAACATCCGCCAGCCGTCGGTGCCATAGATGTTGTCACCATCCAGGTCGAGGAGCTTGAGCGTCGAGGCCTTGCGCCACTGGCTGTGCGTCGTGTAATCGCTGCCGGCGAACGTGATCGTGGCCGCAGGCGCGTTGCTGCACGTCACGCCGGTGTAGCCGCCCGCGCACTGGCAAGCGTGGCTGTTCACCCCGTCGATGCACGCGCCGCCGTTCAGGCACGGGTTGGGCGAGCAGTCGTTGATGTCGATCTCGCAGTTCGCGCCGGTGTAGCCGGAAGCGCACGCGCAAGCGTAGCTGTAGACGCCGTCCACGCAGGTGCCGCCGTGGAGGCACGGCCCGGAGGCGCACTCGTCGATGTTGACGTCGCACGCCGCGCCGGCCCAGCCGGGCAAGCAGGAGCACGTGTAGCTGTTGACGCCATCGACGCAAAAGCCGTTGCCGCAGCTCGCCGCGACGCAATCGTCGATGTTGACGCTGCAGTCCTGCCCGGTCCACCCGGGGTCGCAGGCGCACGCGTAGCTGTTGACGCCGTCGACGCAGGTGCCATGGGAGCACGGGCTCGAGGCGCAGTCGTCGATGTTGGTCTCGCAGTCCGCCCCGGCGAACCCCGGCGGGCACGCGCAAGAGTGGCTGTTCACGCCGTCGGTGCAGACGCCGCCGTTCTGGCACGGGTTCGGCGCGCAGTCGTCGATGTTCGTCAGGCACGTCGCCCCGGAGTAGCCGGGCGCGCAAGCGCAGGTGTAGCTGCCCACTCCATCGTTGCAGGCGATGTGGTATCGATGCATCGCGAGCATCACCTCGCACCTGAAGCCATCGACTTCGCGGGTCGCGCGCTTCGCACGAGCGAAAGGCTGTCTGGCCTGAACTCGTGTACCTGCTGGCTCGTTGACCCGTGGGCTTGTCACAGCAGGTTCCGCGCCACCTTCACTCCAGAGCTCTTCGCGCCTGCCGAGTCGACCGTCGCGCTCTGGCTCGTCACGCCAGCAGCGAAGGAACGCCGAAATGCTCGGACAATCCACCGCCCGAGCGCCGACGGCGGAGCACGTCGACCCCTGTCGACGCGTCGAACGATCGCGTCGACGCGTCGACGCGCGCGAGCCGCACGAGGGTGGTGTCGTCGCCGGCGCCGCTCCTGAGAAACTGAGCATGCTCAGTTTTCTCGTCGACGTCGCGCGCGACCCCTCACACTGCTTCGCTGTCCTGGTACTCACCGCGAGGCGCGGCGCCGTGCGCAATTCATGCGCGCCGAGGCATCGACGCGACGCGACGGATCACGCGCGCGACGCTGGCCTTCGCCGCCTGGCTTCGCTACATGCGCGTCGCAGCAGGTGCACGCGGCCCCGTCCGGGGCTGCCTTGGGCCTCGCCCCCGGTCTTCGCCGGGCGAGCGAGCCCGCCGAGTGCACGGAAGGACGACGATGAGCGCGACCGTGGCAGGCACGGGATCCAGGTTCTACGAGACGGCGATCGGCAAGAAGATCGTGATGGCCGTGACGGGAGTGATCCTCGTCGGCTTCGTCTTCGTGCACATGACCGGCAACCTCCAGGTTCTCCAGGGTGCCGACAAGATCAACCACTACGCGAAGCTGCTGCGGACCTCGATGCCGCTGCTGTGGACGGCGCGGCTGGTGCTGATCGCGTCGGTTGTCCTCCACGTTCGCGCGGCGCTCCAGCTCTACGCGCTCAAGGCCGCGGCGCGGCCGGTGGCCTACGCGAAGAAGGCCCACCGCGGCGCGACGCTGGCGAGCCGCACGATGATCTGGTCGGGCTACACGCTCGCGATCTTCATCGTGCTCCACATCCTGCACTTCACGACGGGGACGATCCACACCGACTTCGTCGAGGGCGACGTCTTCCACAACGTGACGACGGCCTTCAAGAACCCGCTCATCGCCGCCGGCTACGTCGTGATGATGGGCTTCCTGTTCATGCACATCTCGCATGGCATCTTCAGCCTCACGCAGTCGCTGGGCCTCAGCCACCCGCGCTACTCGGCCGCCGCGAAGACCGTGGCCCGGGTGCTCGCCGTCATCATTGCCGTCGGCTTCGCCGCGGTCCCGGTCGCGGTGTTCGCCGTGATCGCCAAGTAGGAGACCGACATGACGCTCAACGCGCTCAACGCGAACGTGCCGGAAGGCCCCATCGAGAAGAAGTGGGACACGCGACGCTTCGAGATGAAGCTCGTCAATCCGGCGAACAAGCGCAAATACAAGGTGATCGTCGTCGGCTCCGGCCTCGCCGGCGGCTCGGCCGCGGCCTCGATGGCCGAGCTCGGCTACGACGTCGACTGCTTCTGCTACCAGGACAGCCCGCGGCGCGCGCACTCGATCGCCGCGCAGGGCGGCATCAACGCCGCGAAGAACTACCAGAACGACGGCGACAGCGTCTGGCGCCTCTTCTACGACACGGTGAAGGGCGGCGACTACCGCGCCCGCGAGGCCAACGTCTACCGCCTCGCGCAGATCAGCGTGAACATCATCGACCAGTGCGTCGCGCAGGGCGTGCCCTTCGCGCGCGAGTACGGCGGCACGCTGGCCAACCGATCGTTCGGCGGCGCGCAGGTGTCGCGCACGTTCTACGCGCGCGGCCAGACGGGGCAGCAGCTCCTCCTCGGCGCGTATCAATCGCTCGAGCGGCAGATCGGCGCCGGCAAGGTGAAGATGCACCCGCGCACCGAGATGCTCGATCTCGTCGTCGTCGACGGGCGCGCCCGCGGGATCATCACCCGCGATCTGGTGACAGGGAAAATCGAGGCCCACGCGGCTGACGCGGTGGTGCTCGGCACCGGCGGCTACGGCAACGTCTTCTACCTCTCGACCAACGCCAAGGGCTGCAACACCACGGCGATCTGGCGAGCCCACAAGCGCGGCGCGCACTTCGCGAACCCCTGCTTCACGCAGATTCACCCGACGTGCATCCCCGTCGCGGGCGACTACCAGTCGAAGCTCACGCTGATGAGCGAGTCGCTCCGCAACGACGGCCGCATCTGGGTGCCGCTCAAGGCGGGCGACACGCGCAAGGCCTCGGACATCCCCGAGGGCGAGCGTGACTACTATCTCGAGCGGCGTTACCCGGCGTTCGGCAACCTCGTCCCGCGCGACGTGGCGTCACGCGCCGCGAAGCTCGCGTGCGACGAGGGGCGCGGCGTCGGCCCCGGCGGGCGCGGCGTGTACCTCGACTTCGCGGAGTCGATCGGCCGCCTCGGCGAGGCGATGATCCGCGAGCGCTACGGCAACCTCTTCGACATGTACGAGCGCATCACCGGCGAGAACCCGTACCAGGTGCCGATGCGGATTTACCCCGCGATTCACTACACGATGGGCGGGCTCTGGGTCGACTACGACCTGATGAGCACCATCCCCGGGATGTTCGTGATCGGCGAGGCGAACTTCTCGGATCACGGCGCCAACCGCCTCGGCGCGAGCGCGCTGATGCAGGGCCTGGCGGATGGATATTTCATCCTGCCGTACACCATCGGCAACTACCTCGCGCAGTCGAAGGGGCCAAAGATCGACGCCTCGCACGCGGCCTTCAAGGACGCCGTGAAGGGCGTCACCGCGACGACCGACAAGCTCCTCGCGTCGAAGGGCAAGCGCACGGTCGACTCGTTCCACCGCGAGCTCGGCCTCCTGATGTGGGAGGCGTGCGGCATGGCGCGCAACGAGGCCGGCCTCACCGCCGCGCTCGAGAAGATCCCGCAGATCCGCGCCGAGTTCTGGAAGGACGTCATCCTCCCGAGCGGCGGCGCCGAGATGAACCAGGAGCTCGAGAAGGCCGGCCGCGTCGCCGACTTCCTCGAGCTCGGCGAGCTGATGTGCTTCGACGCGCTCCAGCGCAACGAGTCGTGCGGCGGCCACTTCCGCGAAGAGCACGTCGAGACCGAGGGCGCCAACAAGGGCGAGGCCAAGCGCGACGACGACAACTACTGCTACGCCGCAGCGTGGGAGTACAAAGGCCCGGACGAGAGGCAAGCGCTCCACAAGGAGCCGCTCACGTTCGACAACGTCCATCTCACGCAGAGGGATTACAAGTGACGCGAACGTTCTCCCTGACCCTCCACGTGTGGCGCCAGAAGAGCGCCAAGCAAGCTGGCCAGTTCGCGAAGTACATCGCAGCGAACGTCAGCGAGCACATGTCGTTCCTCGAGATGCTCGACGTGGTGAACCAGGATCTCCTCGCCAAGGGCGAGGATCCCATCGCCTTCGATCACGACTGCCGCGAGGGCATCTGCGGCTCGTGCGGCTTCATGGTCAACGGCGACGCGCACGGCGGCCACCGCGGGACGACGATCTGTCAGCTCCACATGCGCCACTTCAAGGACGGCGAGGAGCTGTGGCTCGAGCCCTGGCGCTCGGCGGCGTTCCCGATCGTGAAGGACCTCGCGGTCGATCGCGGCGCGTTCGATCGCATCATCGCGTCGGGCGGCTTCGTGTCGGTGCCGACGGGCAGCGCCGTCGACGGCAACGCGATCCCGGTGCCGAAGACGGAAGCCGATCTGGCGATGGACGCGGCCGCGTGCATCGGCTGCGGCGCCTGCGTGGCGATGTGCCCGAACAGCGCGGCGCAGCTCTTCACGGCGGCCAAGGTCGGCCACCTCGGCCTCTTGCCGCAGGGCCAGCCGGAGCGTGATCGCCGCGTCCTCGCGATGGTCGGCCAGATGACGGCCGAGGGCTTCGGCCACTGCACCAGCACCGGCGAGTGCGAGGCGGTGTGCCCGAAGGAGATCCCGATCGCCTTCATCGCGCGGATGAACCGCGACTACCTCGAGGCCAGCGTCAAAGAGCGACCGCAGGCGAATCGCGGCGGCTCGGGCTGATCCGGGGCCCCACTCGAGGAGCGCGACATCCTCGCTGGGGCGCGCGGCGTTCGGCGCCGGGAGCGCCTCGCGTGATTTCAGCCGGGGGCCGGCGTGCGCAGGCCCGCGGCGTGGAGCTGCGCCACGGCCCAGATCTCCGCGTCGGCCCGCGAAGCGGCGACGTGATGCGGGTGAGGAAGCGGCTGCACCCACAAGATCGCGGTGAGAAACCCGCGAACCACCGGGGAGCTGATGGCGAACGACGTCCCGAGACTGTAGGTCCTGAGAAGATGCTCGTGCTGCCGCTGCCACTCGGCTTGCCGCTTGCGCTGGCTCGGCAGCACGGTCTTCACGCCCATTGCGTCGATCAGCGTCACGTTCTTCTCGCGCCGGAGCACGACGCGCGTCTGCCTCTCGAGGTAGTCCGTGAAGTCCTCCTCTGTCGGGACGCCGGTGAAGGTCACGACGAGAAGGGGCTTGCGGCTCTCGTCGATCTGGATGCTCGAGGCGGAGGACGCGGGACCGTGAGCGGAGTTGACGAAGCTTGACATGATCTCAGGCTCGACGCGGGTTGCCGAGGACATCGGCGGCTCCATCGAGAACCTGAGGAGAATCATTCGCCGGTGCGCCCCGGGAATCGCTCGGGCCCTCTCAGCAGGTGGGGCAATCGCAGACGAGCATCTCGGCTGCGTGGCTCTGGCACGTGAGACCTGCGGTGTCGCAGACCGTCTGAGCGCAAGCACAGTCCGTCGTGCCCGGGCACGGATCCTGGCGGCAACTGAACACCTCCTGGGAGTCGAACTGGTAGTCCACGCAGATCCCGCTCGCCGAGCAGCTCAGGCCGCCGAGGCAAGGAATGCAGGGCTGCGCGCACGCTGGAGACGAGAACTCCCAGACCTTCTTTTCACCGCAGATGGCGAGGCCATTGCAACACGCGAAGGGCACCGGGCAGACCTGGCCGGGGATCGTACATGCGGCCTGGATGAGGGGAAACTCGGGGCAGCCGTCGCCCGTGCTCGACGACGCGGCCACCGACGATGCGTCCGACGATGACGATGCGTCCGACGACGACGAGGTCGTGGCGCCGCCCGCGCCGAGATCGTGGTGGCCATCGACGACGCCTTTGCCTCCGCAGGCCGCGAGCGCGAGGGATCCGAGAAGCAAGAGTGAGGCGCGCATGTCAATGGTTCTATCACGGCTCCACGCGCGAGCCGTGACGCAACTGCGAACCGTTGCCGCCGGCCCTGCCCGGCGTGACGACAACCTCACTTGCGCCTCGGCGGCCTCGGCGGCTTGGGCTCCGGCGGCGCTGCCGTGAGCGGATCGTCCGGCCAGCTGTGCCGCGGATACTTGCGCCGCAGCTCCTTAGCTATCGCCGGATAGTGCTTCGCCCAGAACCCCGCCAGATCGGTGGTCACCTGAACTGCCCTCTGATTGGGCGCCATCAGCTCCAGCACCACGGGGACACGGCCCCTCGCCACGCGCGGTCCCTCGGCCATTCCAAAGAAGTCTTGCAGCCGCGATCCCCCGCGCGGAGCTCCGCCAACCGCGTAATCCAGGCGAATTTTCCTGCCGCCTGGCAATGATACCGTATCAGGCGCGATCTTCGCGAGCTCCTGCGCCTGGCTCTGCGTGAGCTGCGCTCGGATCGCCGACGCCAGATCGCGCTCGCGCAGATCAGCAAAGCTCGATGCGCCCACGCAGAGCGCGTCCAGGGCCTGATCGATCGCGGCCTCGTCGAGCGCGGGAAACCCCACCTCCGGGCACTCGGCCCGGGCGAACGCGACCCGGGTCAGGAACCTATCGAGATCATCCCCATCGCCCTTCACGAACGCTCGCCACCCCTTCAAGCGCACCGCGGCGGCCAGCGCCCGCGCGATCGCCAGGGGATCGCCGGTGCGACTCCGGGTCTCCTCCAGCACGAGGCCGTCGTAGGCGAGCCGCCGCACGACCTCGACGCGCTCGGCCGCGGCGTTCCAGGTGGCCTCCGTCGTGTCACGGATCGAGTCGGTGAACAGATCGAGCAGCCAGTCGGCCTCCACGGCGCTGGCGATCCGCACCGTCGTGCGCGGGCGCCCCGCGAGCGGACGGCCCACCGACGGGAGCTCGCTCCGCTCCTCGGCGTCGACGGCGACCACGAGATCGACCTCGGCGACGCCGCTCGATTCGGCCAGCACCGCCGTGCCTCCGCCGGCAAAGACGATCTCGCGCGCGCTCCGCCCCGTGGCGTTCGCCGGGCGACGCAGGCGACCGACGCGATCGGGGTACCCCGCGAGGATGGCAATCAGCTGCTCTCGCTCGCGATCCGCAGGTGATTTCGGTGGCGCGACCTTGCGATCGACGAGCCGCGCGAGCTGCTTCTCGACGCGGGCAACAGCGTTGACGCGCGCGGGATCGAGGCCCATCCAGCGCAATTTTTCCGGCGCGAAGTCGGCGCGCTCGGCCTCGTCGAAGGCGTCGAGCAAGGCCAGCAGATCGGAGCGATGGCTCGCGTCCTTGCGCTGGCGAGCGTCGCGACCCGAGGCGATGTCGCGCTCGCCGGCGAGCGCCGCGAGCACGCAGCCGTCGGGTCCGACGCCGCGCCGCTCGGCCTCGGCGATCATCCGCGCGAGGCGAGGATGCACCGGGAAACGCAGCATTCGCCGGCCGATGGTGGTGACGGAGCGCGCGGCGTCGACGGCGCCGAGGCGCACCAGCAGCTCCTCGGCGGCGGCGAGCGAGGCCAGGGGCGGCGCCTCGAACCAGGCGAACTGCGCGAGATCGCGGACCCCCGCGGAGTAGAGCTCGAGCGCGGTCTCGGCGAGATCGGCGCGCGCCACCTCGGGTGCGTCGTGCTCCGGCCGCGCGGCGTGATCCCCCTTGGTATAAAGCCTCAAGCAGCGCCCGGCGCGGGTGCGGCCGGCGCGTCCCGCGCGCTGCGTGGCCGAGGCGCGCGAGATCTTGGCGAGGCGCAGCACCGGCAGCCCCGACCACGGCGCGTGGCCGGCGACGCGCGCGAGGCCGCCGTCGATCACCGCCGCGACGCCGTCGATCGTCACGCTCGTCTCGGCGACGTTGGTCGAGAGGATGATCTTGCGGCGATCGGCGGGCCGGATCGCGCGGTCTTGCTCGGCGGCCGTGAGCGAGCCGTGGAGCGGCAAAACAAGCAGATTTGCGCGCTGCGCGACCTGCGCGCACGACTCGGTCGCGCGGCGGATCTCGAGCGCGCCGGGGAGGAACACCAGGACGTCGCCGTCGAGCCCCTCGTCGACGAGGCGCCGCACCGCCGAGGCGACCTGCGATTCGAGCGGGCGATCGTCGCTCTGGGCGAGGTGCTCGATCTCGACCTCGAAGCGCCGCCCTTCGGCGCGCAGCACCGGCGCGTTGTCGAGGAACGCCGCGATCGGCGCGGCCTCGAGCGTCGCCGACATCGCCACGAGCTTGAGATCTGGCCGCGCCCCGAGCTGCAAGCGGCGCAGCAGCGCCAGCGCGAGATCGCCGTCGAGGTGCCGCTCGTGAAACTCGTCGAGCACCACCGTGCCGACGCGCGCGAGCTCCGGATCGCTCACGAGCCGTCGGGTCAAGATCCCCTCGGTCACGAAGCGGATCCGCGTCCGTGGACCGCCGACGTCCTCGAAGCGCATCTGGTAACCGATGGTCTGCCCCGGCGCCTCGCCGAGCTCCTCCGCGACGCGCTGCGCGGCCATCCGCGCGGCGAGGCGGCGCGGCTCCAGCACCAGGATTTCGCCTCGATCCGCGAAGCCGTGATCGAGCAGAGCGCGGGGCACGCGCGTGGTCTTGCCCGCGCCCGGCGGCGCCTCGAGCACCAGGTTGTTTCCTGTCGTGAGGAGCTCGCACAGGCGCGGGAGGAGCGGATCAATCGGGAGCTCGATCATCTGTTTTCGCCGTGTACACAGGAGCGTGGAGGAGCGCGGACAGTAGACGACCGCCGCCATTCGGGCTACCTCGCAGCCCGTGACGAGCGATCTCTGTTCGAAGTCCGCGACCGAGCTTTCACGCCTCCTCACCGCCGGTGAGATCAGCTCCGAAGAGGTGACGAAGGCGCACCTCGAGCGCATCGACGCCGTCGATCGCAAGGTGCGCGCGTTCACCGCCGTCCTTCGCTTCGAGGCCCTCGCCGCCGCGCGGAGGGCCGATGAAGAGCGCCGCCGCGGCGAGGTCCGCGGCCCGCTCCACGGCCTCCCGGTGACGGTGAAAGAGTCGCTCGACATGGCGGGCTTCGCCTCGACGCTCGGCGCGCCCTCGCGCAGCAACCTCCGCGCGAAGGAAGACGCCGGCATAACCCAGGTGCTGCGCGAGGCCGGCGCGGTGATCCTGGGCCGCACCAACCTCTCGCAACTGATGCTCTACAACGAGGCTCGTAACCCGATCTTCGGGCAGACGGCCAACCCCTGGAGCCTCGATCACTCGCCCGGCGGCTCGTCCGGCGGCGAGAGCGCGGCCATCGCAGCGGGCATGTCGCCGCTCGGCATCGGCACTGACATCGGCGGCAGCATCCGCGTGCCGGCGTACTCGTGCGGGATCGCCGGGCTCAAGCCCACGCTCGATCGCTGGACCAACAAGGGATCGAACACCGCGCTCCTCGGCCAGGAGGTGATCCGCTCGCAGCTCGGCCCGATGGCTCGCAGCGCGCAAGATCTCGTGCTGGCGATGCGCGCCCTCGACCCGGTGCGCATGAGCGCCATCGATCCTCGCGTGCCGCCGCTGCCGTTCGCCGATCCCGCCCTCATCGATCCCACGTCGCTGCGGGTCGGCGTGTTCACCGACGACGGCCTCATCCCCTCTTCGTCGAGCGTGGTCCGCGCGGTGAACGAGGCCGCCGCCGCGCTGCGAGCGCGCGGCGCGACGGTGATCGATTTCACGCCGCCCGGCATGAAGGAGGCGGCCTACGACTACTTCGGGGCGATGAGCGCCGACGGCGGCGCGACCGCGCAGCGCGTGCTCGCGGGCGGCGCGGTCGATCCCTCGCTCCAGCCGCTGCTGCTGCTCGCGCGCGTGCCTCCGGCGGCGCGGCGCGCGGCGGCCCGGCTCGCCGAGGTCGCGGGCGAGCACCGACTCGCGCGCTTCCTCGCGGCGGTGGGCGAGAAGACCGTCGCCGAGATGTGGGCGATCACCGCGCGTCTCCGCAACGTGCGCACTGCCATCCTCGCCGCGATGGCCGAAGCGAAGATCGATCTCCTGGTCGGCCCCGTGTACGCGACGGCGGCGATCCCTCACGGCGTCTCGAAAGACTTCACCATGGCAGGCACGCCCGCGATGCTCTGGAACGCGACGCAATTCCCCTCCGGCGTCGTGCCCGTCACCCGCGTGACCGAGGCCGAAACGAAGCGCAAGAGCCCTGGAGATCGCCTGGAGAAGCGAGCCGCCGAGGTCGACGCAAAGAGCCTGGGTTTGCCCGTCGGCGTGCAGGTGATCGGTCGACCGTGGGAGGAAGATCGCGTGCTGTCGGCGATGATCGCCATCGAGAGCGTCGTCTCCAAGGCGCCTGGTTTCCCGCGCACGCCGGTGCGCTCGCTCTGAAGCGCCGACGCTCGACTGGCATCCTTCAGGGCTGACAGGAGAGCGTCAGTCGCCCCGCTTCCTCGAGTGGGCCTGTGCGATCCCGCGCGCGGGCAGGAGAGCACGAAAGCGTCGGTGGGGAGTCGCGGCGCTGGCTGCATCACTCGGCGCTGCCGTGCGCCCCGGCCTGCCTTCGAGGCGGGGCGCGGAGCCCGGGGAACCCCGATGCGCCGGCGCACGACAAGGGCTCCCGCGGGGAGAGCCAGCCGGCTCGATCCCCGGGAAATCGGCGCCGAAGCGCCGATCGGGAGAGCGCTACTTGCCCTTCTTCGCGGGCGCGGGCGCGGGCGTCGCCTTGGTGTTGGCGGCGGTCTTCTTCGCGCTCTTGTCGGCTTCGCCTTGCTTCTTCTTCTTGTCGTTGGCTTTCGGAGACTTGTCGCCCATGGGAGCACCACCTGAGGTTGGGGTTGAAACGGAGAGAACGCGATAGACGCTAACACCATCGGTCGCCTCGTCCATGAACATTTGCCGGCCGCACGACAAATGATCTCGCGCGAACATCCCGGGGCTCTCTCGGCTCTTCGACGATCCGGCCGGCCGATCCGAGGGCGGATTGCGCTGCTCGCCCGCGGCCGCGACGGACCGCTCGCGGGTCCCTGTCTGCGCTGGCAACTTTCGTGAACTGCAGGGAGCCTCGTCGTCGAAATGTGGATACGCTCGCCTCGAGGAGGGAGCGGCATGCTGGACGACTCGACGAGCGCGGGCAGGCCGCGCGACGCCAACGCACACACGCGGCGCGGCGACGCCGGGGATCCCCACGGCGCTGGCCGCGAAGGGCCGCTCGGCCCACGCGAAGCCTTTCTCGTCGCGTACGAGCGGCTGGCGCTGCTCGCGCAGGTCGTCCGGGCACCGGCCTTCGTCGTCGCGGCCGTCGACGCCCGCGCCCAGGTGACGGCCTCTCTCGTGCTCAACGACGGTCGGGCGCTCATCCTCGGTCGTCACAGCCAGTGTGGTTTGCGCATCGAGGACAGCACCGTGGCTCTCCGCCACGTCGCGGCCCTGGTGCGCTGCGAGGCGGGCCGACCCGTCCTCCACGTCCGCGATCTCGGCACCGAGGTCCCGTTCGTCACCGAGGATGGCACCCGCAACGCCGGCGTGATGGCGGATGGGCCGCTCTACATCGCTGTCGGGAGCGTGGCAGTCTGGTTCCTCCCCTGCCCCGGATCGAGCTTCCCCGCCCGCACCGACGAGGCCTGGAGCGCCCTCGCCCCGCGCTCGTTCCTCGATCGCCGCGCCCCCGAGGACGGGGTGCGCCCCGCCATGCCTGCCGCGCGATCAGCGCCGCGGGCGCGCCGCGGAGAGGGCCCGATCAGCGTCGTGACGAGCTACGCCCCTCCGTTGCTGCTCGGCGACGACGACGACGCGGAGATCGGCTGGGGGACGGTGAAGCTCATCAGCGGGGCTCAACGGGTGAAGCGATCGATCTCCGCCGAGCGCCTCGAGCAGGGGATACTCGTCGGCCGCTATGGCCGCTGCAGCCTGATGGTCGACACGGCCGAAGGCACCGTGTCCCGCGTTCACGTCCTGCTCGTGCGCCTCGGGATCGACGTGTGGATCATCGACACCGCCAGCACCAACGGCGTGCAGCGCGGCGGCGACGAGGTGCTCGCGAGCGTGCTGCGCGACGTCGACAGTCTCACGCTGGGCCGCGGGCTCACCCTCGCGTGGGCGCGGATCCAGCACGCCGAGGCGTGATGGCGAGCGAGCCCCGCCGGCAGCGCGGGGCTCGTGGGCGCCCGGCCGGCGCTCACCGCCTCATCGATCCTTCTGCTCGACGTGACCGTCGGCGTGTCGCGCGAAGCGGCCAGCGTCCTTGTCGTGCACCGGATCATCCGACGGCCACGGCCACCCGCCGAAGCGCGTCCGCTGATAGTCGCTGATGGCGCGCTGGATCTCGGCGCGGGTGTTCATCACGAACGGGCCGTGCGCCACCACCGGCTCGCCGATCGGGCGGCCCTGGAGGACGAGGATCTCGCACTCATCGGAGCCGGCCTCGAGGGCGACGTCGACGTCCGCGCGCACCCTCACGGCCGCGTGCGAGCCGATCTTCTCACTGGCGACGACGATCGACGGTCCCCGGAAAAAATAGAGCGTGCGTACCGTCTTCGCGCTCGCGGCCGCGGGCAGCGTGAAGCGCGCGCCGGGGGCCAGCTTCACGCACCAGATGGCCACGTCGGTGTCCGCGCGCGCGGCCCACGATCGCGGCGGCGGAGCGGGCGCGCGGCTGTCCGCGAGCTGCCCGGCGACGACGGTGACCTCGGTCGTTCGGCCGGCGTCGTCGGCGAAGACTGCGCGAGGAATCGCCTCGTTCCAGAGCATCGAGAAATGGGGCCGGACCAGCTTGTCTTCACCGGGGAGGTTGAGCCAGATCTGGAAGAGCTCGAGCGGATTGGGCTTGGTGCGATCGAGCAGCGGGAACATCTCCGCGTGCGAGATGCCCTCGCCGGCCGTCAGCCACTGCACGTCGCCGCCGCCGAAGCGGGCCGCTGCGCCGAGCGAGTCCGAGTGATCGATGAGGCCGCGCCGCACGATGGTGACTGTCTCGAAGCCGCGGTGCGGGTGCTGCGGAAACCCCGGCACGACCTCGCCGTGGTACATGCGAAACCCATCTTTACCCGCGAAATCCTGGCCAATGTTGCGCCCGGCGAGCGACACCGCGGGCCCGAAGCGCTCGTTGCCGGCGGGGTACGCGTCATCGTGATGGACGCAGAACAGGAAGGGATCCGCCGTCTCCCAGGGGAAGCCGAGCGGGCGAATTTGAAGGACGGTAGCGTTCACGCGTGGAGCATAGCGCGCGACTCCGCGGGCGCGACGGCTCACTCGTGAAAACAGCCGCGATCGATCAACCAGCCTTCTCTTTCTCGATCTCGATCTCGATCTCGAACGTGCGAGCGTCGCTCTCCAGGAAGCGCAGCAGCGCGCTCGCCTCTTCTTCCACGGCCGCGCGCGTCTTCTTCGGCAGCGCCGCGAACGGCGAGATCACAAGCTTGGCGACTGCCTTCTTGCGCTCCGTCTTCCACGTGGCCGCCGCGCATCCATCGACGAGCATCGTCGGCAGCACGCGCAGGGCCGAGAGGAAGATCGATGAGCGATGCTCTTCCGCGACGAACCGCGCGTCGGCGCGCGACACGATGAGGTTGTCAAACTCGGGGAGAAACCGGGTCGGCGCCGCGGTGTCCTCATCGGGCCTGGGCGCGTCCGGCAGATCGAAGAGCTCACGACCACGCTCGTCGCGGAGCGCAACGAGCCCGGGACGAAGCGCTTCCATCACCTCGCGCAGCCCCTGGAGGCCAGACCACGCCTGGGCGTCGGCCACCGTCGCGGGGCCGAAGGCGGCGAGATAGCGCAGCACGAGCGCCCCGGGCGAGGCATCGTTGCCGAGCGGCGCGCCGAGGAACGTTTCGGCGACAGCGAAGTCCGCGTCGGCCGGGAAAGCCCACGTCGCCGCGGTCGGGACCTGAACGAGCGGCAAATGCGTGCGCACGGCGAAGCCCATGGCCCGCTCGTCGCCTGTCGGGTGGAGCGTCATGAGATGATCGCGCAGCTCCGTGAACGTCCGCGGCTCGGCCTCGAAGAAGGCGCGCGCCGCGGCCACGAGCGCGGGGACGTCGAGCGCCGTGGCGCGATCGCGGAGGATGGACTTCATCCCGCGGGTCAACACCGGTTGAATCGCGGGGCGCAACCGCTGAAAATCGCGTGCGCTCACGACATGGAGCGTCCCGCGCATCATCGATGCTCGGACCAGCTCGCGGCGCTGGAGCGCTGTCGCCAGATCTTCGCGCTGGAACCCCTCGAGGCGCGACCAGAGCCCCACGAACGGCGGCCGCGGCCACTGGGACTGAAGCCCCATCAGGCGCTCGACGGCAGCGATCACGCTCGATTTCTCGCGCGCCAGCAGCATCTGCCGCGCGAGCGTCGCTCGGTTGAGGGCCCGCGAGGTGAGCTTGGTGGTCGTCATCCGGCCAGGCCTTACTCCACCTGCGGCCAGAGAGCACCTCCCGCCTCGAAGAGGCCTTCTCCGTTCAGGCCGCGATCTTGAGCTGCAGGAGATAGCGAGAGCAGATCTCGTCGTGCTTCATCATCTCCTGGTGCGCCTCGGCCACCGGGAAGCTGGACCAGTCCACCTCTTCTGTCCGCAGGGTCCGACAGCCCGGCGCGTTCTCGATAACCCACACGCCCGGCGACGGCTTGCCCCGGCGCCAGTGAAAGAGCTCGACGATGCGGCTCGGCCCGGTGAGCGTGATCGGGAAGGACGGGTCGCCGGTCTGAACGCGCAGTGTCTGCCATGAAACAGTCACCATCAGGGGCCAAGCACGTGTGTTCATTGTAGACTCCTGATCTCGAGCGTGTCGTCGTCGCTGGGGGTCGGCAGCCCCGTTACTGCCGCGGCTCACGATTGCATCAGCAGAAGTCGTGCCACCAAGGAGAATGGTTAGAATCCGCCGCTCCCCTTGGCGAAGCCGTCCCCCGCCGCGCGCCTCTGCGGCGTGAGCGCCTGCCCGCCCAGCTCACCGGTGTTGGGATCCACACCGGGACCGCCCTTTCCCACCTCGGCCTCGCCCTGCCGGGCCGGCTTGGCGGTCTCGTTTCCGAGCTGCCCGTGGTTGGCGGCGTCGGTGGTTTTCGGGCCATCCGCTGCGGGGACAGCAGCCTTGGGCGGCGGCGCCGGGCCGTCATTCTCGACGCGCGCTCGCCACGCCTGCGCGAGCGAGTGCTCGATCCCGAGGGTCAGCTCGTCGCGCGCGTCCTCGCTGAGATTGCGAGGAAATCCCTCGATTTTCCCACCGTTCCAGGTCGCGGCGCCGACGGACGCGCCGTCGCGGAACAGCTCGATCCGGTTGCCATCGAGCTCGGCTCGATAGTGATATTCGCCGATTGTCGCGTCTACCGTGGTCTTCGTCACCGTGGCCATGATCGATCCTTCGCGGTCCGCGGGACGCCCACGCAAGAACGCGCGACCGTCAGGACCGTCACTGCGCCGACTGCATGTTCGATGCCCTCCGACGCCTGGCGGAGATCCGACAGGGATCAACCATATCGCCCTGTGTCGAATTGTCGCTCGTCGCCAGACCGCCTCACGCGCCCCGCGGCGCTCCTCCGTGCACAGTGCCGCCGAGCTCGGCGCCCGGTTGCGCAGCTCGCGCACACGCCACGGCGACTCGCTCCCCCGACGCGCGAAGGCCCGTTGCGCTGGTCACGCGCCGCGGGCGGATTCCACGAGCGATGGAGTGGAGGCGCGAGATCGGCGGCGCAACTTCACGGAAACCTGGGTTGTCACCAGCTCCAGCAGCCGGTCCGACGTGATGCGCGGCGATCCCGCGCGCGCCTGCTCCGCCTGCTTCACGAGGGCGATCAGCGCCCGGTTCACCGGCACGGCCACGCCGCCAGCGTCCGCGAGGCGCACGATCTCGCCGTTCAGATAGTCAATCTCTGTCGTGCGGCGGAGCTCGAGATCGTCGAGCATGGACGAGCGCGCGGTCCGGTCGACCTTGACCATCAGCGAGGCGACGCGCAGAAAAATGACGTCGGGCAGCAAGAGCAGGGTCGGCGCGAGCGTCGGCAGCATGCGGCCCACGCGCGCGATCTTCATCCCGTTGGCCCGCATCGCGGCGATGCCCTCGCGCACGCAGAGCGCCATGATCCGTCGGTAGGTGCGGTCGCGGATCTGCTGGTAGAGCGGCACGCCCCCGAGCGCGTTGACGGCGTTGTTGAGGTTGATGAGCAGCTTGCTCCACTGGAGCGCTTCGAGCGCCGCGTGGACCTCGACCTCGAACCCCGCGCTCCGCAGCGCCGCGGCGATCGGCGCCTCGACGCCGCCTCGCTGCTCGATCGCGAGAGGCCCGCTCGTGCCGTTGTGGAAGCGCCCCGGCGCCGTCCGAGCGACGTTGAACGGCACCATCCCCGCGAGGATCGGGTGACCCGGTAGCACCCCTCGCAGCCGCAGAGGATTGGAGACCCCGTTCTGGAAGCTGACGATCGGCGTGGGCCGTTGAAGTATCGCGGCGAGCGGCCGCGCCGCGTCCTCGGTGGCCTGGGACTTCACCGTCAACAGCACCGCCTCCACGTCCGCGAGCGCCTCCGGCCCGGTGACGTAACGCACCCGATCCGCCCCGAGATCGACGCGCGATCCCGTGTAATCGGTGAGCCCGAGCCCGCTCGCGCGGATCTCATCGCCGAGGCGCCCCACGAGCACGACGTCGTGCCCCGCCGCGATCAGCTTGCCGCCGAGGTAACAGCCGATGGCGCCCGCGCCGAGGATCCCGATCTTCATGCGCGCGACTCTACCTCAAGGCCGGTTGGGCCCGCGCTCCGTCGTCGTCCAACCCTTGCTGATCTTGCCTCCCGGCGGAGGGTGCTTCGCGAGGGGCGGAGCCTTCCAGATCGTCCCTTTGCCGTCCTGCTCGGCCTCCGCTTCGCCCGACGCCTCTCCGCAGCACCGGAACGAGATGAAGTAATAGGTGAACTCCGGCGGATGGCTCGTCGTCATCGGCCGACAGGCGTTGCGCACGTGCCCCCAGGCGCCGCCCTTCAGCCCCGCCCATCGAGAAGGCTTGTGGGTGTCCTCGTCGGCCGTCACCCACTCATCCACGTTGCCGGTGAGATCGTGGACGCCAAAGCCGCTCACGCAGCCGGGCTTCTCGCCGCTCGGCACGCTCTGGTCCAGGTTGAGCAGCTCCCTGTCCTGCACGCTCGGGTTCGACGAGTAAACCAGATCGAGGTGCGGCTTCACGTACGAATTGTCGAAGTTGCACTGCTGCGGATCGCGGCTCTTCCCATACGGGAACGGTAGCTTCTCCGGCCCCTCGCAGGCGCTGACCCACTCGCTCTCGCGGCAGAGGCGCTTGCCCTCGGCCTCGCAGGCGGCCTCGCCGTCGAACCAGCTCACCATCACCGGCGGGTGCGCCCCGGCCTTGTTGGGATACTCGTACTCGTCGATGCAGAAGCGCTGTCGCCGCGGCGCGACGAGACACGTTTGGCCCTCGGCGAACCTGTAACAGATGGTGATGTGATTGGGCTTGTCGTACTCGTCCTTCAGGCACTTGAGCCGCGGCTTCGGGCAATACATCGTGTCGACGAGCTTCATCCCCGCGGGGCACGCGCTCGGCCCCTCTGTGCTCGCGTCGCTCGCGTCCGCGCCCGCATCGGGCAGCATCGTGGCCACCGTCACCGTCGACGGAGGCGGCGGCTCCGCTCGCGGCGGCGCCGCGCTCGCGTCGATGGGCGGCGGCGTCGTCCCGCAGCCGGCGGCCGCGAACAGGGGCGAAAAAGCGAGCAGACAAGCCGCAGAAGCCCGCCGGAAAATCACGCTCGAAGGAGGCAAAGCCGGGTCTCCTTTACGCCTTGCGGTGTGATAGGGTGCGCCCCCTACTCCCATGAAAATTCACGAGTATCAAGCCAAGCAAATCTTCGCTCGGTACGGCGTACCGGTGCCCAAGGGCGAGCTCGCCCTCACCGTCGCCGAGGTCGGGCCGATAGCCGAAAGGCTCATCGCCGAAACCAAGATCCCGGTCACCGTCGTCAAGGCGCAGATCCACGCCGGTGGTCGCGGCAAGGGCGGCGGCGTCAAGGTCGCGAAGGGCGGCGCTGCCGGCGCGACCGCGCTCGCTCAGGAGATCCTGGGCATGCAGCTCGTCACCAAGCAGACGGGCCCCGCCGGGCAGAAGGTGCGTCGGCTCTACATCGAGCAAGGCCTGGACATCGCGCGCGAGCTCTACCTCGCGCTCCTCGTCGACCGCGACGCTCGCCGCATCGCGATCATCGCCTCGACCGAGGGCGGGATGGACATCGAGGAGGTCGCCCACAGCGCCCCCGAGAAGATCATCACCATCCACATCGATCCGGTGCTCGGCCTCGCTGGCTACCAGGCGCGCAAGCTCGCCTACGCGCTCGGCGTCGGCGGCAAGGAGACGATGAAGGCCTTCACGAAGGCCGTCGACGCGCTCTACCGCTGCTTCCTCGCGGAAGACTGCTCGATGCTCGAGATCAACCCGCTCGTCGTCACGAAGACGAACGAGATCGTCGCCCTCGACGCCAAGGTCACCTTCGACGACAACGCCGAGTTCCGCCACCCCGAGTGGGAGGCGCTCCGCGACATCGAGGAAGAAGATCCGGTCGAGCTCGAGGCCAAGCGCGCCGGCCTCTCGTACGTCTCGCTCGACGGCGACATCGGTTGCCTCGTCAACGGCGCCGGCCTCGCCATGGGCACGATGGACATCATCCAGCACTACGGCGGATCGCCGGCGAACTTCCTCGACGTCGGCGGCGGCGCCACGCAGGAGCAGGTCACCAAGGCCTTCCGGATGATCCTCAGCAGCCCCAAGGTGAAGGGGATCTTCGTCAACATCTTCGGCGGCATCATGCGCTGCGACATCGTCGCGGCCGGCGTCGTCGCCGCCACGAAAGAGCTGGGATTGAAGGTCCCGCTCGTCGTCCGCCTCGAAGGCACCAACGTCGAGCAGGGCAAGAAGATCCTCAACGAGAGCGGCCTCGCCATCCAGGCGGCCGGCTCGATGGGCGAGGGCGCGCAGATGATCGTCGCCGCCGTCCGCGGAAAGGCCGCGTGAACAAATGAGCATCCTCGTCAACAAAGATACTCGCGTTGTATTTCAAGGCATCACCGGCGAGTCCGGCGCCCTCCACGCGCGCGCCTGCATCGCCTACGGCACCAACGTCGTCGCCGGCGTCACGCCCGGCCGTGGCGGCCAGATGTTCGACAGCACCGTGCCGATCTACGACACGGTCGAAGACGCCGTGAAGAAGGCGGGCGCCGACACCTCGTGCATCTTCGTCCCGCCGCCGGGCGCGGCCGACGCGATCGTCGAGGCCGTCGACGCCGGCTGCAAGCTCGTCATCTGCATCACGGAGGGCATCCCCGTCCTCGACATGGTGAAGGTGCGCCGCTACCTCGAAGGCAAATCGGCGCGCCTCGTGGGGCCGAACTGCCCCGGCGTCATCACCCCGGGCGAGTGCAAGATCGGCATCATGCCGGGCGCGATCCACCTGAAGGGCCACATCGGCGTGCTCTCCAAGTCGGGCACGCTCACGTACGAGGCCGTCGGTCAGCTCACGGCGATGGGCATCGGGCAGTCGAGCTGCGTCGGCATCGGCGGCGATCCCGTCGCTGGCCTCGACTTCATCGACGTGCTCGAGCTCTTCAACAACGATCCCGACACCCACGGCGTGATCATGATCGGCGAGATCGGCGGAGGCGCCGAGCAGAAGGCCGCCGCGTGGATCAAGGCCAACATGAAGAAGCCCGTCGCCGCGCTGATCGCGGGCCGCGCCGCGCCGGAAGGCAAGCGCATGGGCCACGCGGGCGCGATCATCTCGGGCGGCAAGGGAACGGCCGCCGAGAAGATCGAGGCGCTCGAGGCCGCCGGCATCAAGGTCGCGCCGACCCCCGCCGCGATGGCCGAGACGCTGAAGAGCCTGATGGGCTGATCCGGCGCGCGATTTCTCGCGGGTGGGCGGGCGGCGCTCACCGCGAGAAATCCGTGGTAGGTTCCGCGATCGTGTCCCCCATCCGCGAGCGAAAGTTCACCGCCGTCGCCCTCCAGGCGATGGACTTCGCGACCCTCTTCCACATCAATTTCGCGGCGGGCTTGCCCGGCCCCGTCCACTGCAAGATCGAGCTGACGACGCCCGTCGGTCCCTCGACCGAAGGCGGCAAGCAGGCCTTGCAGCACCTGCGCCTCGTGCCCGCCGACGGCACCTCGGCCATCGTCATCGGCTCGACCACGCCGGTGAACAAGAGCGCCGAGATCCGCACGCTGCGGCACCTGCGCGACGTCCACGCGATGCGCTTCAAGGGCGCTCCGTTCCCCCTCGACGGCGCGGCATATCAGGATCTCGTCGGTCGGCTCCAGCAGTTCTTCGCCGCGCAGGGCCACGCCGTGGTGATGCTCGACGCGGCGACGGCCTCGATGGCGCCGCCCGCTCTGCAGTCGACTGGCACGGTCTCGGGCACCCTCGTGGCCATCGTCGTCGTCGCGACGATCATCATCGCTTCGGTGATTGGCGCCCTCGTAATGCGTTGAGCCTCACTCGGGCTTCTTGATCCACAGCGCCACGTTGCGATCGCCCACGGCCCCGGTGCCGTCACCCACCCAGCCGGACGTGTAATCCACGACGGATCGCTTGCGGCCGTCCGCGGCGACGGGATCGCCGTCGACCTGATAATCGAGCGCCGTCCCGCGGATCGTCAGGTATCCATCGTCCTCGTCCCAGATCTCGATCATCCGCATCTGGTGCGGGAAATCGGCCAGCGCCGAGGTCTCGAGCTCCCAGTACGCGTGCCCGCCGGAAGGCGTCGTCTTCGTCACGCGGTGAACGTGAGTGTGGCCGGCGAGGTGCAAAAGCACGTTGTCGTAGCCGCCAACGAAGGCCTGCCACGCCTTGACGGAGAGCGCGTCGGCCTGCTTCGGGAACCCGAGCGAGCCCCCGTCACCGAGCAGCCGCGAGGCGTGGTGCGACGTGAGGATCACCCACTTCTTCTCGGCCCTGGCCTGATCGAGCGCCGGCTTCACGAACGCGTCGACGTCGGTCTGGTGAATGATCCCGTCGGATACGCCCGACTCCGCGGCCGTGTCGAGCACGACGACACGGAGCGGCGTGCCCTTGACGTCGAACGTGTAAAAGGCCTTCCCCAGCGTCTTCGCCCCGGCGCCGATGCCGTGGCCGTCACCGGCCTTCGACACCGCGTCCAGCATCGAGGCGCGGGTCAGCACCTCGCGCCGGGGATCGGCGGGCACATCCTCCTTGATCACCGGCGCTCCCGGCTGCGACCAGTCGCGCGTGCCGCTGAACGAGTACGCCCCGATCGCGTCCGCGGCGTGATCGGCGGGCGGGAAGTTGCCCTGATTGAGCACGTCGTGATTGCCAGTCACCCAGAGCCACGGCACCTTCAACCCCTCGGCGACGAACGGGTCCTTGGGATCGTTGTTCGGCCCCTTCACCGGATCATCGTCGTTGCCCGAGTCACACTCCACGCTCGGCGCACCGTCCAGGATCGAGAGGAACCAGCCGAGCTCGTTCTTCTGCGCGTTGTCGGCGTTGTCGCCCCCGAGCACCACGAAATCGACAGGAGCCGTGTGGTGAAGCACGTTGATCGTTCGCACCGCCGCGTTGAGGATCCGGCACTCGTGCCCTTCCTGGGGCCGGAACGCGCCGGAGATCCCGGGGGAATCGAAGGCCGCGAGCCGAGCGGGCGACTCGTCGTCGGCGAGCTGCGTATCGGAGAGGTGGATAAAGCGTGTCAGTCGCTTCGCGTGGATCCCCGGCTGGGGCGGCGCCGCGTCGTCGAGCGTGCGCGGGACCATCGGCCAGGCGGGCCCATTCTTCAGATCGCCGAAGCCGTCGCTCAGCATCGAATCGATGGCCGCGGGCACGGCAGGATCGCGTTCGAGCGTGGGAGCGAGCACCGCATGCACCGGCACCAGCGTCAGCTCGGTCGTCAGCGGCGCGCTCGTGAGCGGCGGGAGCGCCGTCGGCAGCTCGACCTTGCCGAGCGGACTCGGCGTTGGTTCGTCCGGGCTGGAGCACGAGGCCGCGAGCGAGGCGACCACGATCACCGGGAAAACAAGGTCCGCCAAGCGTCGCATCGCCCCAGGCTAGCCCACATGACGCCGGATCGTCACCGGAGCGCCGCGAATTTGCGGCGAAGAAGCGACCTGTCCTCTTGAGATCCCGTGGCGTTTCGCGTTACCTGGCGGCGCGACCCGGGGTGCATCGCCTCCGGTCAGGAGGCCTCCCATGCAGTCGCGCGCCCGCGCCCTCGTCTTCGGTGCTCAGCTCTCCGCATTTGTGTCGGTTCTCGCGATCGGGGCGACACCGGCCCTCGCGCAGACCGCCGCAGCGCCGGCCCCCGTCGAGAACGCCCACACCACGAGCGGCGACGACGACGATCGCTCGCGCGACTTCCGCGAGATGCTCCACGTCGACCTCGGGCCGCTCACCATCGCGCCGGTGGTGCTGCTCCAGGCGCAGGCCATCCCGTACGTCGGCAAAGACTCGTTCCTCCAGGCGGGCGATCCCGCGGAGCGCGCCGGCTTCCGCATGCGACGCGCGCGCTTCGGCGTCGAAGGCAAGCTCTACGACCGCGTTCCCTTCAAGATCAGCGCCGAGTTCAGCTCGGACGAGCAGGGCACCGCGCACCTCCACGACGCGTGGTTCGGCTACGACAAGTGGAAGTCGGTGCAGGTCTTCGCCGGCGCGCGCGACATGCCGTTCTCGCGCTCGGCGATGGTCGAGTCGGGCGGCGGCGCGATGATCGAGCGGCCCCTCGCGGTGCGCGCGATGGCGCCCTTTCACCAGCTCGGCATGAGCGTCGAGGGCCACTTCTGGAAGGGCGCGCTCGGCTACGCCGTCGGCGTGTACAACGGCCTCGAGCGATCCGACCGCTTCTACGAGGGCTACGGCGAGAACGCGGCGCTCCTCGGCAACCGCTTCGACGGCCTCACCTACGCGGGTCGCCTCGAGAGCGCGCCGCTCGGCTCGCTCGGCAACACCATCGAAGACCTGAAGAAGGGGCCCTTCCGCGTCGGCATGGGCGCGAGCTTTTTCTTCAGCAACGGCGGTACGCGCGATCTCCTCGGCGCCGGCGGCGACGTGCTCCTCCACTCGCACGGCTTCCACCTCCTCGGCGAGTTCATCTCCAACCACTCTTCGCCGCACGCGATCCCCACGCAGCCCACGTCGCAGATCTCCACGGTGCAGTCGCTCGCAGTGATCGGCGAGCTCGGCTACGTGCTCGTGAAGAACCGCCTCGGCATCAACACCCGCTTCGAGTGGATCGATCCCAACACCTCGGTGTCGGACGAGGCGGACAGCTGGCTCGCGAGCGGCGGCCTCGCCTACCACGTGCTCCACGACTTCTTGAAGGCCAACCTCGACTTCACGCACCGGCAGGAAATCCACGGGAATTCGTTGAAGAACGACTCTCTGGTCTTCCAGCTCCAGCTCAACCTCTGACGCCGGAGAGAAGCCGATGACGAATCGCAAACAGGTCCTGCGCCGCTCGGTGATCGCCGCGGCGCTCCTCGCTGGCCTCGGCGTCGCGCCGGGGATCCCCGGCTGCGCCGACGGCAAAGATCTCCTCCGCGCCAAGACGGTCGAGGACCGCGCGGAGCTTATCGGCGGCCCGGTGGCGATGGCCGATCTCGGCGATTTCCTCCTCGAAAACGACAAGATCCGCGTCAACATCCTCGGCCCGAAGGACTCGCCCGGCCCCGGCGTCTTCGGCGGCAGCATCGTCGACGTCGACATCCGCCGCGACCGCGTCGGCGACGAGAACAACCTCGGTCACGACCGCTTCGCCGAGCTCTTTCCCATCGCCAACCTGCTCGTGCCCAACCCCGAGGCCACGCAGGTCAAGGTGCTGAAGGACGGCAGCGACGGCGCCGAGGCCGCGATCCGCGTCGACGGGACGGGCGCGTTCCTGTTCGAGGCGCTGGCGATCTTGCGCAACCAGAAGGACCTGCTGGGCGCGCTCTTCCCCGAGATCAAGACCCAGATCCATTTCCGCACCGACTACATCCTTCGCCCCGGCGATCGCCACGTCACGATCAAGACGGTGCTGATGCTCGAAGAGCCCGGCCCCGATGGCTGCGGCCCGCTCCCCGCGTGCGACCTCAACAAGTGCGACAAGGGCTTCAAGGCCGACGACAAGGGCTGCCCCACCTGCGAGTGCGGCGAGCCGCTGCCGCTCGATCAGACGCAGGGCGTGACCAGCGTCTTCGACACCATCTTCGGCGACAACCAGAACAGCACCAACCCGAAGCCGAAGCACCGCGCCGGCATGCTCGCGGGCGACTTCGTGTTCTTCGGCAACCAGACCGACGTCTGGGCCCCGCGCATGGGCTTCGACGAGGAGAAGGCCGTCAACGAGGCCTTCTACGCCGGCCGCAACACCTTCCAGAAGCCGCTCACGTTCGACTTCGTCGCGGCCTCGAGCAGCGACGTCTCGTACGGGTACTTCACCGTCCCGCGCGAGGGCGAGGGCCCGACCGTGGTCAACGTCCCGATCTTCGCCAGCGCGGCGACGGCGTTCCTCGCCGCGACGAAGAGCTGCCTCTTCGACACCTCCGACGACGCCGCCTGCGACAACCAGCGCGCCTTCACCTACGAGCGCTACCTCGCGGTCGGCGACGGCGACGTCGGCAGCATCGCCGACGAGGTGTGGAAGACGCGCAAGACGCCGACGGGCGTGGTCGCGGGCGTCGTGCAGATGTCGAGCGGCGATCCGGGCGCGAACGCCCACGTGTTCTTCTTCCGCGATCCCGACGCGAGCAAATTGTGGAACAGCGTTGACGAAGTTGCCGAGGCGAATTACCGCGCCGAGAACGACGTCGGCCTCCTCGACGTCGTCGACGCCGACGTCGGCCTCGACCTCGTGGAAGACGGCGACTTCAAGGCGACGATCCCCGCCGGCACGTACCTCGTCGTCGCCCGCAGCGAAGACGGGATGTCGATCTCGAAGCCGCAGCGGATCACCGTCGTCGCGGGCAAGGCGGTGTCGATCGATCCGGTGCTCCCGCAGGCCGCGACGATCGAGTACCGCGTCGTCGACGAGAGCGGCGGCGACACGCCCGCGAAGATCGCGCTCGTCTCGCTCGACGCGCAGGGCCAGCCGCTCGAGCGCGACGGCGCGCGACGCCCGTACATGGGTGACGGCCGGCTCGGCAACGGCGTGCGATCGATCGACTACTCCGCGACGGGCGTGGGACAGGTGCGGATCGAGCCGGGCCGCTACCGCCTGCGCGCGTCGCGCGGGCCCGAGTTCAGCATCTTCGAGAAAGACGTCACCGTCGCCGCGGGCGACATCAAGCGCTTCGACGCCCTGATCAAGCACGAGGTCGACACGACGGGGTGGCTGTCGACGGACATGCACCTCCACTCGCAGCCGAGCTTCGACAGCGGGATGCCGCTACCGAAGCGCGTGACGACGATCGTCGACGAGCAGATCGAGCTGGCGATCCCCACCGATCACGACGTCGAGACCGACTACTCACCGACGCTGCGCGATCTCTTCCTCGCGCCGTACGTGGCGACGGCGATCGGCGTCGAGACGACGACGATCGAGCAGGGCCACTTCATCGCGTTCCCGCTCAAGTACGACTCGCAGATTCAGCCCACGCACGGCTCGCACGATCCGACGTGCCAGTCGGGCGCGCAGATCATCGACGCTCTGCACCACATGGGCGACGGCGACACGGTGCCGTTCACCATCCTCGCCCACCCGCGCGACGGCTTCTTCGGCTACATCGATCAGCTCGGCGTCGACCCGTTCACGATGGAGCGCACGCTCGGCACGCTCGAGGCCAAGAACCCGGTGTTCCGCACCGCGACCTGCGACTTCGACGCGATGGAGCTCATCAACGGCAAGCGCTTCGATCTCGTCCGCACGGCCACCGTGGAAGAGGTCGTCGATTACAACCGCTGTCGCGCCCGCCTCGACGTCGCCAAGGACGAGGGCGAGCTCGCCACGTCGTGCCCCGAGCTCTCGACGGGCCTGTTCGCGGCTTGCAAGCCGGGTGAGCGCTTCGACGTCTGCAAGCACCGGAACCGCACCGCGCTGGCCTGGGAGTCGATGAAGCACATCCTCACGCGCACCCCCGAGGAGCAGGAGGCGCTCTGGAATTTCCCCCTCACCGCCGTCGAAGGGCAGAGCCTGTGCGACCCGAAGACGTACGGTAACGGCCCGGTCCCGCGCGACGCGGCCCAGCAGCCCTGCACCTACCGCTCGGGGCACGTCGACGATTACTTCCGCTACCTCGAGCGCGGGATGATCAAGACGCACATCGCCAGCAGCGACAGCCACGATGGCGTGCACGAGCCGGGCTACCCGCGCACCTGGTTCCAGAGCCCCACCGACGATCCGGGCTCGCTCGCGATAAGCCAGGCGACCGATAGCCTGCGCGCCGGCACCGCGGTGACGAGCTATGGCCCGTTCATCCGCGCCAGCATCGACGGCAAGACGTTCGGCCAGACGGCCTCGGCGACCCGCGGCGGCAAGGCGACGCTCGATCTCCACGTCTCGACGGCGAGCTGGTTCGGCGTCGATCGCA
Organism: Byssovorax sp.; assembly: GCA_025362495.1. GTDB lineage: Bacteria > Myxococcota_A > Polyangia > Polyangiales > Polyangiaceae > JANYGI01. The sequence continues at coordinate 26,549 of JANYGI010000084.1, forward strand.
TCGAGATCTACGAAAATGGCCACCTGGTCTCGGTGAAGGAGCCGAAGAGCGTCCCCTCGGACATCGACGACTTCAACGAGAAGGTCGTGCTCGACGTGCCCGCCGAGAAGCGCGACAGCTGGATTGTCGTCATCGCGATGGGCCTCAAGACCCAGAACCTGATGAGCCCTGTCTCGGTCGACGTGCCCTTTGGCGAGATCCAGCTCTCCAAGGTGACGTCGGACGCGTTCGCCCTGATCCCCGTCGTGAACACGTTCTTCGGCTCCACGCCGATCCTGCCCGACTGGTTCCCGACGCCGGCCTATGCCGTCTCCAATCCCATTTACCTCGACACCGACGGTAACGGGAAATACGACGCTCCCCTGCCCTACCCCGACTTCTGCTCGAAGCCCTGCAATCCGAAGAAGTTCGATCCGACGCAGTGCCCGGCGACGCAGAACTGCCTCGATCCCGAGGGTGTCTGTGGCGTCAGCATCCCGCTGACATGCAACCACCGCATCCCCTGGGTTTCGACCGAGCACAACTGACGCGCTCGCGGCGCCCGACGGGGTAGAGGCTCGTTTTCGCGGGGGGCACGAGCGCCGCGTTCGGTGCTACCGTCGCCCGCATGCTCCCCGATCTCGTCTTCAAGAGCCGCCGGGTCGTCACCGGCGGCGCGGTGGCTCCGGCATCCATCCACGTGACGCGAGGCGTGATCACCCGCGTGGCGAGCCTCGACGACGTCCCCGAGGGGTGCCCCACGCACGATGCCGGTGATCTGGTGATCATGCCCGGCATCGTCGACTCCCATGTTCACATCAACGAGCCTGGCCGCACCGAGTGGGAGGGCTTCGCCACGGCGACGCGCGCCGCCGCGGCCGGCGGGGTGACGACGATCGTCGACATGCCACTCAACAGCATCCCGCCGACGACCACGGTGGAAGGGCTGGAGGCCAAGGCCAGCGCGGCCGAGGGCCAGTGCTGGATCGATGTAGGCCTGTGGGGCGGCGCCGTGCCCGGCAACGCGAAGGAGCTGCGAAAGCTGCTCGACGCGGGCGCCCTCGGCTTCAAGTGCTTCATGGTCGACTCGGGCGTGCCGGAGTTCGGCTGGGTGAGAGAGCCGGATCTGCGCCTGGCGATGGCGGAGCTGGCCGGGTCGGGCGCGCCGCTTCTGTGTCATGCCGAGCTGCCAGGACCGATCGAGGAGGCCGCGGCGCTGATCGAGGGCCTCGATCCGCGGACCTACGCCGCCTACGTGAAGTCCCGCCCGCGCGCCGCCGAGGATCTGGCGATTGCCTTGCTGGTGACGCTTTGCCGTGAAACGAAGGCTTCGGTGCACGTCGTCCACCTCTCGTCGTCGGGCGCCCTCGGGAGCCTGCGACAAGCGCGCGAGGAGGGGCTGCCCTTCACCGCGGAGACGACGCCTCATTACCTTCACTTCGCGGCCGAGGACATCCCCGATGGCGCGACGCCGTACAAGTGCGCTCCGCCGATCCGCGAGCGAGAGAACCGCGAGAAGCTCTGGGCGGCGCTGGGAGAGGGCCTGATCGATCTCGTGGTGTCGGATCACTCGCCCTGCACGCCGGCGCTGAAGAAGCTGGAAGCGGGGGATTTCGCCGAGGCGTGGGGTGGTATCGCCTCGCTGCAGCTTGGTTTGCCGGTGATCTGGACCGAGGCCCGGAAGCGGGGAAAGACGATCGCCGATCTCGCCGCGTGGATGTGCGAGGGCCCGGCGAAGCTCGCCGGTCTGGGCGCGAAGAAGGGCAAGATTGCTGCGGGCATGGATGCCGATCTGGTGATCTGGGATCCCGAGGCGGCGCACGTGATCCAGCCGGCGGAGATCCAGCACAAGCACAAGATCACCCCCTATGCGGGGGAGTCGCTGTTCGGGGCTGTTCGCTCGACGTACCTGCGCGGAGAGAGCGTGTACGAGGCGGGCAGCTTCCCGGGGAGCGCGCGCGGGCGGCTGATCCGCAGGAGTTGAGCGAACACCCGGCCGGCGTCCGCCCGAACAGATCCCGCCGCCTACTTGAACTTCAGCGCGATCTCGACCTTCCCCGGCGCCGCCGCCGAGATCTTCACTTTGATCTCCGCTCCGGCCAGCTTCTCGTGCCATACGGCCACGGTGTACTCGCCGTCGACGAGTCCCTTGATCGTGAACGAGCCATCGGCTTTCGTCACCGCGAAATACGGGTGCTCCATCACGCCGGCGTAGGCGCGCATCCACGGGTGGACATCGCACTTGATGGTGGCCATCACCGCCGAGTCGTTGAGCTTCATGTCCTTCTTCGTGCTGAACGGGAAGGCCTGGTTGAACTCGGGCGACTTCACGTTGTGAAGGAGCTTGTCGCTGTTGTTGCCGGCGATGTCTTGCCCGGCCATCACGCCGAAGACGCGCGGGGAGAACTCGCAGCCCTTCTGATCGAACGGGACCGAGGCGGTGGGCGTGGGGTACGAGCCCCTGGGCAAGCCCTCTTTCACGTAGACGAAGGCCTCTTCCACCTTCTTGTCCTGCACCTTCACCGTCTGGATCGTCTCGGGGCGCAGCGTCTTGCACTCGGGGTTGCTCGCGCCGGCCCACGGCTCGGGCGCGGGGACGGCGCCGTCGAACGTCACCACGCCGGTGATCATCGCCTGGCCCGTCGGCGCGGGCACGTCGGCCACGGGCTTCGCGGCGCCGGAACCGCCGGGCTTGTCGCTCTTGTTGCTGCACGCGACGCCGCCGAAGACGGCGACACCGAGGAGAGCTGCGCAGGCGAGGCGACGAGCGGGCATCCGAGCTTGGAGGAGTTTCATGGGGCGCGCGACTGTAGTCGGTTTCGGGGGGCGCAGACAACCCGCGGCCGCGCGGTGCGGCCTTGCAGCCGGGGCGCGTGCGGCGGTAGGCTCCCCCGCGAAGGCCGCATCGTCCGGCGACGAGACCCCAGAAATCAGCAGTAATTCTCGATAACTGTCCGAACGTGGCGAGAGCGCGTACCCCGGCGCGCGAACGCGGCCCGGCCCGCGAAATTCGCCGGTCCCCTCCCGAGGTCATTTCAATGGATTCCTCCGACGTCCTCGTATGGTTGCAAATCGCCGTCCGGTGGGTGCACATCTTTGCCGCCATCCTCTGGATCGGACAGACGTACCTCTTCAACTGGTTCGAGAAGAGCTTCGTCTCCGACGCGAGCACGCCCCCGAACGTCGTCGGTAACCTCTGGATGGTCCACGGCGGCGGCTTCTATCTGGTCGAGAAGCAGAAGCAGCCCGAGATCATGCCGCGCACGCTCCACTGGTTCAAATGGGAGTCGGCGATCACCTGGCTGAGCGGCGTCGTGCTGATCACCCTCACCTACTACTTCGGAGGCCTCCTGGTCGAGCCGGAGCAGAGCTTTCAGACGGCCGCGCTCGTCGGCGTGGGCGTCGTCCTCGGCGGCTGGATCGTCTACGATTTGCTGGTGCAATCGCCCCTCGGCAAGCACGACATCGTCATCGCCGTGATTGGCTTCTTCGCCCTCGTCGGCCTCTCGTACGGCCTGAAGAAGGTGATGAGCCCCCGCGCCGCCTTCATCCACGTCGGCTTCGTTATCGGCACGATCATGGCCGCGAACGTGTGGATGCGGATCCTGCCATCGCAGACCCGGATGCTCGCCGCCGCCAAGGAGGGCAAGAAGCCTGAAGCGTCGCTGTCCGCGCGCGGGCCGCAGCGGTCGAAGCACAACACCTTCCTCGTCGTCCCGCTGGTGTTCCTGATGCTCAGCAATCATTACCCGAACACCTTTGGCAACGACTACAGCTGGGTGATCCTCGGCGTGATGATCCTGGTCGGGTGGACGGCGGCGCGGATCATGCGCGGGACCCGCCCCTCCGAGGGCAAGTCGGCTGTCGCGGCGCCCGCCGCCAAGGAAGGTTGAGACATGGCTTCGTTCACCGAGCTCCTCGATCTCGCCTCCGAGCGCCTGGGCGGCGCCGTGATCTACGCCAACGACGACTTCTTCGCCGAGAAGGAGAACCTGCTCAAGCCCAGGGCGGCCGTGTTCCTCGAGCACGAGTACACCGACCGCGGCAAGTGGATGGATGGCTGGGAGTCTCGCCGCAAGCGCGGGCCCGGCCACGATTTCGCCATCGTCCGCCTCGGCGCGCCCGGCGTCGTCCGCGGCGTGGTCGTCGACACCGCGTTCTTCCGCGGCAATTACCCCGATCATTGCTCGATCGAGGCCTGCTCGGCGCGCCTCGACGCCTCGGCTGAAGAGCTGCTCTCGCCCGCGACGAAGTGGGAAGAGATCCTGGCGAAGTCGCCCCTCAACGGTGACTCGAAGAACCTCTTCGCCGTCAGCTCACCGCACCGCTATACCCACCTCCGACTCAATATCTTCCCCGACGGCGGCGTGGCCCGGCTCCGCGTCCACGGCGACGTGGTGCCCGACATTCGCCGCCTCGGTGGCAAGGGCGCCGCCTACGAGATCGACGTCGCCGCCGCGGAGAACGGCGCGCGAGTGCTCTCGTGCAGCGACATGTTCTTCGGGATCCGCCACAACCTGATCATGCCTGGTCGCGCCGTGAACATGGGCGATGGCTGGGAGACGAAGCGCCGCCGCGGACCGGGCTTCGACTGGGCCCTGATCGAGCTGACGGGGGAAGCCACGCTGTCGCGGATCGAGGTCGACACCAATCATTTCAAGGGCAACTACCCCGACACGTGCATGATCGAGGGCTGTCAGGTCGGCCCCGGCGGCGACGCGAGCGGCCCGGGCGTCGAGTGGAGAGAGATCCTCCCGCGCGCCAAGCTAGAGGCCCACACGCGCCACAACTTCGAGGACGAGCTCCAGGACCGCGGCCCTTTCAGCCACGTTCGACTCAACATCTACCCCGACGGCGGGGTGAGCCGACTCCGCCTCTTCGGCATGCTCAGCTGGGCTGGCCTCATCAACGCGCGCGTGGCCAGGCTCGATACGCTGACGCGGGCCGAGGCCGAGGCCGAGCTCTACGCGTGCTGCGGATCGCCTGCATGGGCCGCGAAGATGGCGGCGCGACGCCCGTTTGGCACGATGACCCGCGCCCTCGCCGCGGCCGACGAGATCTGGGCTGGCCTCGCCAAGAGCGACTGGCTGGAGGCGTTCCGCGCCCACCCCCGCATCGGCGAGGCGAAGGCCGAGAAGGAGCAAAGCGCCCTCGCCAGGCAGTGGTCGCACGAGGAACAGGCCACCTCGGGGCCGCTGTCGAGCCAGGTCGCCGCGGCGCTCGCGGCCGGCAATCGGGCCTATGACGCGAAGTTCGGCCACATCTACATCGTCTGTGCCACCGGGAAGACGCCCTCCGAGATGCTGGCCATCCTGACCGAGCGCCTCGACAACGACGCTGCCACCGAGGTCGGCGTCGCGGCTGAAGAGCAGCGCAAGATCACCCGGATCCGCCTGGAGAAGCTGTTTTCCGCATGAGCGCCATCACCACCCACATCCTCGATACGTCGCGCGGGCGCCCGGCCCACGGCGTCGTCGTCGTCCTCGACTCGCAGAGCGGCGACAGCCACCGAGAGCTCGGCCGCGGCGAGACCGACGCCGACGGGCGCCTCCGCACCCTGCTCCCGCAAGGCGCCCCCATCGCCGCCGGCGTCTACCGGTTAACGTTCCACACCGCCGCGTATTTCAAGGCGATCGGCGTCGAAGGGTTCTATCCCGAGGTGACGATCGCCTTCGAGATCAAGGACCCTGCGCAGCATTACCATGTCCCGCTGCTGCTCAATCCCTACGGGTACTCGACGTACCGCGGGAGCTAGATCACCGCCTCGACAAGTATCCGCCGGCTCTGCTCGCCGATCGGGGCGCACGATCTCGCGGGCAACGTCGCCGAGTGGACGATCGGGCCGAATGGCCCCGTGGTCCCCGGCGATTCCAGGGATCAGGGGCTATAGGGCATCTTTCGCAGGTACGTCATCTCGACCTGGCTGGAGACCTCGGCGATCGCCGCGAAGGCCTTCGCCACCTCGGGATCTTCGGCGATGAGATCGTGAATGGAGAGGTTGCGGGCAGAGTCCGGGAGCTGCCACAGGTTCATCATCATGCCGGTGACGCCCGTCGCGCGGCCCCACGATCCGAGGAACCGCCAGCCCCGCTTCTCGAGCAGCGGCACCGCCTGCGTGAACAGGCCGGCGAGGGTGCTTGCCTTGCCGGGGAGCGCCGTCACCGTCTCGCGCAGATAGACAGTCTTCGGACCCGGGGCCATCGCGCCCGCGGGCGACGAGGCCGCCGCGGTCTGGTTCATCAGCGTGAGCTCGTTGTGGATCATCGCGTGATCGAGCCCGATCATGATCTGCAAGAGCTCGGCGTCCTTGCCGAGCTGAGCAGGGAGGCTGATGAACGCGTTGGCGTCGGGGATGTCCCACAGGTTCAAGATCGTGCGCGTCGGCCCGTTGAGCAGGAGAAACGAGGCCGTGAGCTTCCACTCTAGCCTGGCAATCAGCGGGAGCGACCGGGTGAGCAGATCGGTCACCTCCTGATCCTTGCCGGGCGCGAGCGTCATCGAGGCGTGAACGTGCATCTTCAGTCCCTCTCGCGGGCGAGCGCCCCGCGGGCGAATTTGTATCACAGCTCGGATTGGCGACGACGACGACGATCTGGCGCTGGCCGAGGGGCTCGGCGCCGCGGCGCTCGTCGCTCAGCCGAGGCTTCCGCCGGGCTGATTCTCGGGTCGGGCGGCCTCGGCGTGCGGCGTCGCGCGCGCGGCCGCCTCGGCGGCGAGCACGCGCGGAAAGCGGCTGACGTCGACCTGGAAACGGCGCGCGCCGTAGACCTGCGGCACGAGGAACAGGTCGGCCGCCGTCAGCCTGTCGCCGATCGAGAAAGGGCCATTTCCCCCGCCTTCTGCGGCGATTTGCCCGAGGAGCGCTTCGTACGCGCCGAGGCCGAGCTCGTTGTAGTGGGCGGCCCACGCGCGCTGCACCGGGACCTCGGGTGAGAGGCGCCGCAGCATCGAGATGTTCTGCATCGGCTGCACCGAAGCGTTCACGATCTCCACGAGCTGCCGCGTCCGCGCGCGCTGCCAGGGATCTTCCGGGTAGAGCGCCGGCGCGGGGACCGTCTCTTCGAGCCACTCGAGGATCGCTACCGACTCGGCGAGGCTTCGGCCGTCGGCGAGCACCAGCGCCGGGACGCGGCCGAGCGGGTTGCGCGCCTGGTGCTCCGGCGTGCTCTGCTCGCCCGCGACGAGATCGACGCCGACGACGTCGTGCTCGACGCCCTTGATCGCCAGGGCCCAGCGGACGCGCCAGGAGGCCGAGGATCGCCAGTAGTGATAGAAGGTACAGCGCTGCATCGGGCGACGGTAGCACCGCCCGCCATCGCCCCGAAAGGCTACGGAGAGCGCCGGTCGGCCACGATCTTCGCGAAGCTCTTGCCGCGGAGCTCGGCGATCGAGAGCCCGGTCCGCTGGGCCGCTTCGTCGTCGGTGATCGCGCCCGCGTCGACGGCGCGGAGGAAGAAGTTGAGCAGCCCCTGCCCCGTCGCGGCGTCGTCGAACACCTGGCCCACGCGCGTGGCCTGGGCCGCTGTGTTGACGAAGTTGACGAGGCGCGACGAGGCGACCTCGAGGCCCTCCAGGAAGAAGGCGTACGTCGCGGCGTAGCGCACCGGCAGCTGGTTCGGGTGGAGGTCCCAGCCCTGGTAAAAGCCCTGGATCAGCGCGTGGCGGATGCTGTCGTGGTGGAGCTTCCACGCGGCGATGACCGTCGCGTGGTTGTGCGAGATCTGGTGAGAGCCGAGGTAGCCGCCCCGGCTGACCTTGTGCGGCGGGATCGGGAGCACGTTGGTGCCACCGTCGGAGAGGCGGACGCCCGTGCCCGCGAAGGCGAGCTGCATCGTCTGGCGCGCGAGGTCGCACGCGGGGTGCGCGAGGCTCTGGTGCGCCGCCACGATGTCGCAGGCGGCGGTGTAGTCGTAGGCGCCGAAATGCGCGCCGACGACGCGGCCGCGCCCGGCGTCGAGGAGGCGCGGCAGCAGGCTCTCACCGCTCGGGCCGAGGAGGAGCTGCGGAGCTTCGATCATCAGCTCGACGCCGACGGCGCCGTTCGCGAGGCCGAGCTTCGCCTCGAGCGCGTCGAGGATCGAGGCCAGCGCGGCGACCTCTTCGGCCACGGTGATCTTCGGCAACGTGACGACGAAGTCCGAGGGCAGGCGACCGCGGTGCGTCGACGCGAGGGTGGTCAGGAACAGATCGAGCGTGCGCACCGCGCGGGCGCGCGTCTCGGCGCCGAGCGACTTGATGCGGACGCCGAGGAACGGCGGCAGCGTCTTGCGGTTCATCCCGTCGCCCACGGCGCGCGCAGCGACGATGGCGTGCTCGTCTTCCTCGGCGTCGGGGCGCGCGCCGTAGCCGTCCTCGAAGTCGATGCGCAGGTCTTCCACCGGCTCGCGGCGGAGCTTCTCGAGGACGCGCGCGTGCACCGTCTCGGCGAGCCACAGCGGCCCGCGCGATGCGTGGTGGTCCTCGGAGAACGCCGCGTTGAACGAGGCGATCGCGCCGGGCGGAGCGGCGAGCGCCGCCGATCCGGGGAGCCCGAGCGCGATCGCGAGCGTCGTAGCGTCGGGCGCGTAGGTGGTCATCGCGCCGATCGCAGCGGCGCCCAGCTTGTGCGCGAGATCGGCGCGGAACAGGTGCGCTCCGCCGTAGACCGTGTGCACCGGCCGGCGCGCCGCGGCGCCCCCGGGATAGCGGCGGGCGAACGCGGCGCCGGCGCTCGCGATCGGCGCGCACGCTTCGTCGACGACCTCGGCGGAGAGGCTGATGAGGCTCGAATTCATGGGGCTTCTTGATCGACCTCAGCGGCTCAGCGCCACAGGCGGATGCCGCCGAGGAGGCCGGCGACGTTGTCGACGACGGCGACGTTCGCGGGCAGCTCGCTCGTCTCGAGGTGCTTGGTGTTGCCGCCGCCGATGTAGAGCTTGCGGTAGTTGAACAGCGCCTCGATCTGCGCGATCGCCCGGCGGACTTGCTTGTTCCAGCGCTTGTTGCCGGCCGACTTTCGCGCCGCGTTGCCGAGGCACTCTTCGTACGTCTCGCCCTTGCGGAAGGGGTGGTGCGCGAGCTCGAGGCCGGCGGCGTGCCCGTCGACGTAGACCGCGCAGCCCAGGCCCGTGCCGAGGGTGATCACCACCTCGAAGCCGAGCCCTTCGATCACGCCGAGGCCCTGCACCGCCGCGTCGTTGAGCACGCGCGCCGGGCGACCGAGGCGCCGCTCGATGTCGAGCGCGAGGGCAAAGCCGTCCCAGCTCGGATCGAGGTTGGGAGCGGTCTTGACCACCCCGTCCTTGACCACGCCGGGGAAGCCGACCGAGACGCGATCGAAGTCGTGCTGGACCTTGACGAGCTCGTCGATGACGGCGAGCACGGCGTCCGGCGTGGCGGGCGACGGCGTCTCCAGCCGGGTCCGTTCGGTGAGGGGCTGCCCCTCGAGATCCAGGGTGATCGCCTTGATGCCAGTGCCGCCGATATCGATGGAGAGCGTGCGCATGGCGCGCATGTTCTCTCCAAATCGCAAAAGAGGCCAGAGCTGCGCAGTTACCCGACAATCGAAGGGTGGATCATCTCCTCGGGGCGCAGCAATTCGTCGAGCTCGACCGCCGTGAGCAGGCCGAGAGCGAGCGCCGCCTCGCGGAGGGTCGTGCCCTCGGCGTGGGCCTTCTTGGCGATCTTCGCGGCGGCGTCGTAGCCGAGGCGCGGCGCCAGCGCCGTCACCAGCATCAGGCTCCGCTCCAGGTTCTCGGCGATGCGCGCGCGCGCCGGCTCGATCCCCGCGGCGCAGCGCGCCTCGAACGAGTCGCACCCGTCGGCGAGGAGGCGGATCGATCGCAGCACGTTGTGGATCAGGAGCGGCTTCATGGCGTTGAGCTCGAGCTGCCCGCACGCGCCGCCGAACGAGACGGCGACGTCGTTCCCCATCACCTGCGCCGACAGCATGATCACCGCCTCGCACTGGGTGGGGTTGACCTTGCCCGGCATGATCGAGCTGCCGGGCTCGTTCTCGGGGATGATGATCTCGCCGATGCCCGAGCGCGGCCCGCTCGCGAGGAGCCGCACGTCGTTGGCGATCTTCGTGAGCGCGCAGGCCAGCGTCTTCAGCGCGCCGTGCGCGAACACCAGCGCCTCGTGCGATCCGAGCGCCTGGAACTTGTTGGGCGCGGTCACGAACGGCGCGCCGGTGAGCTCGGCGATCGCCGCCGCGACCTTCGCTGCATAGGCCGGGTGCGCGTTGAGCCCGGTGCCGACGGCGGTGCCGCCGAGCGCCAGCTCGTAGAGCGGCGGCGTGGCGCGGGCGATGGCGTCGAGGCAGTGATCGAGCTGCGCGACCCAGCCGGAGATCTCCTGCCCGAGCGAGATCGGCGTCGCGTCCTGGAGGTGCGTCCTGCCGATCTTGATCACCCCCGCGAAGGCCTCGCTCTTGCGCCCGAGCGTGTCGCGCAGGCGTCGCACGCTGGGCACGAGGCGGCCCTTGATCTCCAGCGCCGCCGCGACGTGCATCGCCGTCGGGAACACGTCGTTCGAGCTCTGCTGCTGGTTGACGTCGTCGTTCGGGTGCACCGGCTGCTTCGATCCGAGGACGCCGCCCGCGAGCTCGATCGCGCGGTTGGCGATCACCTCGTTGGCGTTCATGTTGGTCTGCGTGCCGCTGCCGGTCTGCCACACCACGAGCGGGAACTCGGCGTCGAGCTTGCCCGCGATCACCTCGTCCGCCGCGGCGACGATGAGCCGGTGCTTCTCCGGCGAGAGCAGGCCGAGCTCGCGATTGACCTGCGCCGCGGCCTTCTTGACGACGCCGAGCGCGCTGATCATGGCCCGGGGAAAGCGCTCGCCGCCGATGGGAAAGTTCTCGATCGAGCGCTGCGTCTGGGCGCCCCAGTAGCGGTCCCCGTCGACCTCGATCGCTCCCATGCTGTCGGTCTCGATGCGCTTGGCCATCGCGTGCTTCTACTGCGCGCACCTGGATCGGCCAGCTCGGAGCCGCGACGCGTCACCGCGTTTTTTTCGGTGCTGACGCGGACGCGGCGCTACGCTGCGCCTCGCGCACCCTTCACCGTCGCAGGAGACCTCAGGAATGAGCCACAGATCGAATCACCGGGTAACCGTCAGCGTCGGGGCGGCGCTCGCTCTCGGGTTGCTCGTCACGGCCTGCGATCGCGGTCGCGGCGCCGACGATCCCTCGGCGCAACAGGGCCAGTACGGCGCTCCGCAAGGCCAGTACGGGCAGCCGCAGCAGGGCTACCCGCCGCCGCAGGGCTACCAGCAGCCGCAGCAGGGGTACCCGCCGCAGCAGGGGTACCAGCAACCGCAGCAGTATCCGCAGCAGCAAGGGTATCCGCAGCAGGCGCCGCAGCAGGGCTACCCGCAGCAACCGCAGCAGGCCCCGGCCGCCGCGCCGAGCCCGCTCGCCCTGCCCTGCTCGAGCGACATCACCTGCGGCACGCACCGCTGCAACCCGCAGACGGGCCGCTGCGCCTTCCCCTGCACGGCGAACACCGATTGCGCGGGCGGCTTCTCGTGCCTCGGCGCCGGCGGGCCCACGGCGATCTGCGTGCCCGGCGGCTGATCCGCGCGATGATCACGAGGTCTGGAGGCCGACGCGGGGTTCCGCCGGCCTCTGGCCCGATCGCTACTTCGCCGCTGCGTCCTTGCAGCAGCGGAAGCCCTCTTCGTAGCCGTAGTCTTCCTCGTGGTGGAATCCCACCGTCGGCCGGCAGCGGCCGCGGACAGGGCCCCACCAGCCGCCTTTGAGGCCGCTCCGGTTCGGCGGCTTCTCCTTGGGCCGGAACACCCACTCGTTGATGTTGCCGTTGAGATCGTAGACGCCGAAGGGCGATACGCACGCGGGCATCGAGCCGGTGGGGAGGCGCTGATCGAGCTTCTCGAGCTCGGCCTTGCACTGCGGCTTCTTCATGCACGAGGCGTACTTGAAGAGCTTGTGCTCGCGCTTGCGATAGGGTTTATCGATGTTGCATTTCGTGGCGTCGCGCTCGTAACCGTAGGTGTACGGGAGCATGGCCTCGCCCTCGCAGGCGAAGTTGAACTCCTCCTCGGTGCAGAGGCGTTTGCCCTTGTCTTCACACATCTTCCTGGCGTCGATCCACGACATCAAGAGAGCAGGGAGCTCGCCCTTCTGGTTGGGCCACTCGTAGCGATCCATGCAGAAGCGGGACTTGCGGCGCTTGACCAGGCACTCGGAAGGGGCCTTGTACTTCAAGCAGCGCTCGCTCACGGTGCTGGCGGCGACGTCCTCGCCCGAGTCGCGCTTGGCCTTCTTCTTGGCCTCGTCGTGCTGGAACTCCTTGTGTTCTTCCAGGCAGTCTTGGCGGACGGAAGGGCAGTAGTCGCCGTCGATGAGCAGCATGTCGGCCGAGCAGCCCTCCGAGGTGCCCGGGAACGTCGGCGCGGCGGCGTCGGCGTCGGCAGCGGCGTCGTCGGCCGCGTCGGCGGCGGCGTCCGCGGCGGCGGCGTCGGCGAGCTCGACCGCGGCGTCTCGGGCCTCGGCGGCGGCGTCGGGCGCGGACGCGTCGGGCGACGACGGTGACGATGTTCCACAGGCGGCCACACCGATGACGGCGAGGCCCACGAGGGCGAGGAGGCGGCGCGTGAGGACGGCGGAGGAAGGACGAGAGCGCATGTCAGCGACCGGGAGCGGGGATGATCTGGAGCGGGATCTTCGCGCCGCCGCGCTCGACCTCGATGACGATGGCGCGGCCGGGCTCGAGATCGCCGAGGGCGAACGAGTAATCGTGGATGTTGGTGATGGCGTGGGGCCCGAGCTTCACGACCACGTCGCCGGCCCTGAGGCCCGCGCGCTCGGCCGGCGAGTCGGGGCGCACGCCGCTGAGCTTCACGCCCGCGCCGGTGAACGCGTAGTCGGGGATGCTGCCGAGCGAGACCTTGAAGCCGCCGCCGACGCCGCGGTGCGGATCGGCCGGCGCGTCGACGAACACGAGGCGCTCGGGGCGCTCCGCCACCGCGAGCGCGAGCCGCGCGGCGAAGGTGGTCACGCGCTCCTCGCCGGCGGCGTTGATCTTGTCGGCCGTGTCGGTGGGCTGGTGGTAGTCGTCGTGCACGCCCGTGAACAGGAACGCGACCGGGATGCGCGCGACCGTGAACGAGGTGTGATCGCTGGCGCCGAAGCCCTCGGCGCCGAGCGCGAGATCGAGGCCGAGCTTCTCGTCGGCGGCGCGCGCGAGCTCGGGCCATGGGGCGGCGGTGCCGGTGCCGTCGACGAGGAGGTGATCGTCGCGGAGGCGACCGACCATGTCGGCGTTGATCATCGCCGTCACCGAGGCGAGCGGGACCGTCGGGTGGTCGACCCAGTAGCGCGAGCCGATGGTGCCAATCTCCTCGGCGCCGAAGGCCAGGAAGAGCACGTTGCGATCGGGGGCGCGCGGGAGCGCGTGGAGGCGGCGCGCGGCTTCGAGGACGAGCGCCGTGCCCGAGGCGTTGTCGTCGGCGCCGGGGTGCACCGCGTGCGAGCCGGGGCTGCGCGAGAACGCGCCGCCGTGACCGAGGTGATCGTAGTGCGCGCCGACGACGACGTACTCGTTCGCGTGCGCCGAGCCCGCGCGCGCGCGGAGGATCGCCGCGACGTTCCACGCCGGCGCCTCGACCGGATCGACGCGCGTGGCGAGCGCGATCTGGACCGGGAGCCCCCTGGGCTCGGTCGATTTCGCCGGGGCCCACGTCGACGCCTTGGTGAGCGAAAGGCCTGGAATCAAGGCGTTGACGGCGTTCACCGTCGTCACCACGGCGGGGACGCCCATGCTGCTCGGATCGGCGGGGCCGTCGGGCAGCGCGCCGCGCGTGACGATCACCACGCCGGCCGCGTGATGCTCGCGCGCGGTGCGGAGCTTGTAGCGGATGGTGCCGAAGTCGCGGAGCGGGTTGGGCGGAGGCGGCGCGGTGCGCTCGGCGCCGGCCTTCGTCGAGGCCGCGGGCGGCGTGGGCACGCCGTCGAGGATCACCACGATCCTGCCGCTGAGATCGCCTCGCTGGTAGTCGTCCCAGCCGACAGCGGCGGCGGTGATGCCGTAGCCGACGAACACCGCGGGGCCGCTCGCCTTGTCGGTCGCGCTGCCCTCGGCGACGCGCGACGCGGCCGGATCGACCTGTTTCGCCTTGCCATGGAATGGCGTGATCGCGAGCTCGGGAGGGCTGGCCTTGGCGCCGACGCGCGCGGTGAACTCTTGCGTGAAGCTCGCGCCGTCGACACCGCCGGCGGGCGCGAGGCCAAGCTCGGTGAAGCGCTTGACGATGAAGTCGCGGGCGAGCAGCGCGCCGGGCTCGCCGGTGCCGCGGCCCGCGAGCTCGGGCGACGCGAGGTAGGTGATGTCGGCCGCGATCCGCTGCGTTCCGGCGGGATCCGGCGCCACGGTGAGCGGCGCTTCCGCCGTGGTCGGCGTCGTGGTCGCGACCTCGGGCGGCAGCGGCGGAGGCGGCGCGAGCGGCGCGGCCGGCGGCCCGCAGGCGGCGATCAGCGCGAGAGCGGGGAGCAGCGGCGAGAGGGAAGAGGCACGCACGACGGCGGGTCGTACTACGAGATCGGGCGCCGCGCGAGCCGCCCTCGGGCGCGATCACAGCCCGGTCAGATCCCGACGATCTGAGCCGCCAGCCAGGCGCGGTACGCCGGGTTGCCTTCGCCCGCGACGAACGGCAGCGCGAGCACCTCGGGCACCGCGTACGGATGCGCCGCGAGGAGCGCGGCCGTGAGCGCCGGCAGGTGCGACGCCGTGGTCTTGATCAGCAGCGTCGACTCGAGATCACGCTGAATCGCGCCGTCCCACCAGTACAGGCTGACGACGCCGGGGACGATGTTCACGCACGCGGCGAGCCGCAGCTCGAGCACGGCGCAAGCGATCTCCTCGGCGCGATCCGGCGGCGCGTTGCAGAGGACGAGGCGGAGCGCGGGCTCTCCCGCGGTGGAGGCGTCCGCGCTCATTCGATCACCAGGGGTGGGATTTCTGGCCGGCGCGCACCAGCTCCAGCGAGCGGCGGCCCACGTACTCTTCGACGTCGGCGGGGGCGATGTGGCGATCCTTCGCGAAGTCGAACTCGCGCGGCTTGCCGTCGCCGAAGGTGATCTTGATGATCGCCGCGTCGCGCAGGAGCTCGAGTGAGAGCGACAGATCGTGGAGCGTGACCTTGACGCTGTCGGGCGCCTCGACGAGCTCGGCCGCCTGGGATTTTCCGCGGAGGTGCTCGCAGGTGAAGCGCAGCCCTTCGATGCCGAGGGCCATCGCGGCCTCGGCGGTGGCGAGGGCCTCTTCGACCCGCTTCTTGTGGCGCGCCTGCTCCTCGGCATCGCGCTCGGCCTTGGTCTTGATCACCTCGATCAGCTCATCGCGCCAGCTCGCCATGGACCCGCTCTCCCTCTCGCAACGTGGGCGCGAGGTATCTTCCAGAATGCCGCTCGCGTCCAGTCTCGGGAGCCGTCACGGCGACGGTTGCGCGTCGGGGCCGTGTTTCCTACCATGACGTTTTCCCGCGTTTCAGGGCGTACTTGCCGGCCCGAGCGCGACGCGGACACCCGCCGAGGCGAGCGCACGAGGGCACCACGATGAACGCAGACCGGACCGCGAACGCGGAGCCCGAGACCGAGACGATCAGCGAGGAAGCGAGCGCGAGCGACGGCGAGACGTGGCTCTCGCTGGTCCTCGCCGAGCACCGGGCGCGCCTCGGGCCGGAGGCGCCGGAGCCCGCGCGGATCGAGGGGATCGTCGTCGCGCGCGTCGCCGCGATCGGCCCCGGCGGCGAGCCGCGGATCGACCTGCCCTGGTCGCGCGAGCCGGCCGCGGCGAAGGCAATGATCCCCGTCGCCGAGGCCGACGTGGGCGTCGAGGTCGCCGTGCTCTTCGAGAGCGGCGATCCGCGGCGCCCGGTGATCATGGGGCGGATGCACGTACCGACGCCCGTCGCCGCGAGCGAGGCGCCCGTCGAGAGCGCGCCCGAGCCCGAGGTGACGACCGACGGAGAACGCCTGGTTTTCTCGGCCGAAAAAGAGATCGTGCTCCGCTGCGGCGAGTCGAGCATCACGCTGACGCGCGCGGGGAAGATCCTGATCCGCGGGGCCTACGTGCTCACGCGATCGTCGGGAGTGAACCGGATCCAGGGCGGATCCGTCCAGATCAACTGACCGGCGCGCGTCTCAGAGGGGGGAGCGCCGCCCTGTGAGGACGTCCCAGGCGACCGGCGCCGCCCCGCCCTGCAGGACCCAGCGGTGATCGGGCGAGAACGAGACGTCGAGATCGAAGATCATCGCCCCGTCGAGCCCGCGTATCTTGCGACCGGTGTAGGCGTCGAGGATCTCGGCCGAGCCATCGGCGAGCACGTGCAGCACGATCGCGCCGTCGTCGGACATCGTCCCCTTCTCGCGATCCTCGGGCAGCGCGGGGGCCCAGCGGGAGCGCGGCGAGAGCGAGGGCACGTTCCACGAGGCCGAGCGCCCCGCCAGCGAGCTGGCGATCAGCGTGCGTGAGTCCCGTGAAAAGTACACGCCGTTGAGGTGATCGGCGCAGCCGTTCGCCTGGTCGAGGTGCACCTCGTGCTGGGCGCCGAGGCCCCACGCGATCAAGGCGTGTTGCTCGAGGGAGGTTGCGGCGAAGGTGCCATTGGGGCTGAGGGCGACCGGGCTCGTCGCACCGGTTTCAAAGCCACGACCACCGGTCCTCTTTCCAGATCGAATATCCCAGACCACGACCTGCAGCGCGTCGAACCCTGCGAGCTGGCGGTCGTCCGGCAGGAATGCGAGCTGCCAGAAGCCAGAGATCTCTTGCGGAGGGGCGACGTCGGGGAGCACGGCGCCCGTCTTCGTGTCCCAGATGCGCAGGCTGCGCGTCTGATCGCCGGCCTCGATCGACGCGGCCAGGAGCTTTCCATCGTGCGAGAAGCAGGTGCCGGTGAGCCGGTGCGCCTCGTCGACGAGCGTGAGCGCGCGGGCGCCGGTCGCGGTGCTCCAGAGCTCGATCGGACCGTCTTCCGGGTGGGTCATCATCTGCGCTCCGTCGTCGGAGAACACGAGGTTTTCGACGGCGCCGGAGAGCGGACCGACCGCGAGAGCGCCGGCCGGGCGCGCGGGATCGACCAGCGTGATCGCGCCTCCGCGCAGGAGCGCGGCGCGGTGGCCACGTGGTTGCCAGGCGATCCTCGTGAGCGGCTCGGCGTCCGCGGGCGGAGGCAGCGGGGCAGCCGCGTCGACCGCATCGACGGGCGCCGACGGGACCGGAGCGCTGGTGCCCGCGCTCGCCGTCGTCGCCGCCGCGAGGCCCGACGAGCTGCTCGAGCACGCGCCGCTGCGGCAAGCGAGCAGCAGCGCCGCGACGACGAGGGCCGCGACGGCGCGGGGGATCGCCTGGCGAAGGGAGCACATCACGCGGGCCATGGTCGCACGGTCGGCGCGGGATCCCGAGCTCGCCCTGGAGCGGCGCCTTCGAGCGTCGTTTGCGATGCGAACGCGGGATTCGTGGGGAGCAGGAGAGTCGGGGTAGCCCGGCCGTCGGCGCGCGACGATCGAGCAGAGACATCCACGCCGGGGCGAGAGCGGGGGCCCTCACCCCGTCAGGCGCGGAGCTACGGCATCATCTTCACTTTGCCCTTGTCCTGCGCAGGATCGGGCGTCTTTTCGGCGGCGTAGACCTTGGGGTTCATCACCTCGTGGAAGGCCTTCTTGGAGAGCTCGCCGACGATGCCGGGCTCGTGACGGAGGGCCATGAGCACGCCCTTCTCCTTCATGAACTCGAGCGTCTCGATCGCGCCCTTGGCGGTGTCGGGGCTCTTCGCCGCCGTGTAGAGGCGATAGCGAAGGACGACGCGCGTCTCGGAGTGCGGGCCGTTGTCGAACTTGAGGTTGTCGAACTGCGCCTGGAGCTTCTGGCGCGCCCAGTCCTGCGGGGTGTCGTTCACCTTCACGTGGGTGATGGCGATGGCGT
This sequence comes from Byssovorax sp., assembly GCA_025362495.1. Classification (GTDB taxonomy): domain Bacteria; phylum Myxococcota_A; class Polyangia; order Polyangiales; family Polyangiaceae; genus JANYGI01. The sequence goes on from JANYGI010000084.1 coordinate 44,452, forward strand.
TGGCGACCCAGCGGTAGAGGTTGCCGTGCTTGAAGTCCTCGTCCGACCAGTAGCCGAAGGCGTTGAAGTAGTGGTCCTTCAGATCGTCGAGCGAGCTCTTGTCGAAGTCGGCGTACATGGCGACGGTGCGCGCCGCGATCTCGGGCGTGCCGCCCATGATCAGCGCGAGGGCCGCGGCGTTGCGGAGCTCGACGTCCTTCATCTTCTCGTAGAGCTTGGCCTCGCTCGCGGCGTCGAAGCCGCTGACGCCGATGGCGCGGGCGATCGCCATCCGCACGTGCATCTCGACGTCGGGCGAGAGCAGATCGACGAGCGCGGGCACCGCCGAGGGCACCGGCTTGAGCGCGAGCGTCGACGCGTAGCAGGCCCCGATCAGGGCCTTGGTCGGCTCCTTCTTGGCGGCGAAATCTTTCGCCCGCTTCGCGACCTCGGCCATCGTCTTGTCGTCGGCGCACCAGGCGAGCGCCTCGCACGCGGCCTGGCGAGCCTCCTCGTGCCAGGTCTCGTCCTCGATCAGGTCCATCAGCGGCTTCACCGCGCGCGGATCGCCCCACTGCGCGAGGCCGTTCGCCGCGCCGTACGCCACCGCGCGGAGGGCCATGCCGAGCATCGCCACGCCGGCGCCGTTGAGGCCCGACTGCGTGATGTCGAGCTTCTTGTCCTTCTTGCGCTTGAACTGATCGGTCAGCTTCGTGAACGACGCCTCGTCCTTCATCCAGCCGATGTAGCGGAGGGCGCTCTGCGCGGTCTCGTACTCGGACGGGAACGGCGGCTGCTGCCCCTCCTTCGGGAGCTCCTTCTTCGGGAAGGCCCAGTCGCGCATATCGTTGAGCGCCTTGGGAGAGTTGATCGCCGCGAGGAAGCGCAGCCCGTTGGCGTGCGGCTGCGGGTGATCCTTGATCCAGAAGAGCGTCGAGTCCTCCGCGGCGGCGGTGAGCTCGGCCCTGGCCTCGGGGTGCATCACCGCGAGATCGGCGAGCATGCGGGCGCCGACGACGCGCGGCAGATCGGTGCGCGAGAGGTTACCGCCCTCGTCGGCCTGCCAGAACTTCGCCATCTGGTAGAGCTTCGTCGGGTCCGCGCGCATGCGCTCGCCGAGGTACTTCGCGGCGCGGACGTCGCCGACCTCGGCGAGGCGGGTGCCGGCCTCGTAGCGCCAGTGATCGATCGGCTTCACGCGCTCGATCCACTTCACGAGCGCGTCGCCCTCGCGCGGATCGGCGAGATCGCGCAGCATTTCCATGACCTGCTTGGTCTGGAACCAGGTCGTCTCCTCGGTCGCGTCGGGCTTGATGCTGTCGAGCGCGAGGACGAGGCCCTCGCCGCCGATGCCGTCGCGGAGCGCCTCGAGGAACTTCTGGCGGCTGTCCTTATCGGCGCCTTTGAGCGCATCGAGGAGCGGGCCGCGCGCGCCCTCGTCGGCGATCTTGCCGAGGCCGTTGGCGGCCTCGCGGCCGACCTCGGGATCCTTGTCCTTCACGAGCTTGACGAGCACGCTCGTCCACTTCGACTCGGCGTTGCGCGAGAGCACCGTCGCGACGAGCTGGCGCACCGAGGCGCTCGGATCGCCGGCGAGCTCGGCCAGCTTCTCCAGCGGGACGAGGCTCGACAAGAGCTCGGGATCGAAGGCGCCGCCGCCGCCGAGGCGCTCGACCTTGGTGAGGAAGCCGGCTCGGTAGGCCTCCATCGCCTGGGGGAAGACCGCGGGCTCCTTCAGCGTCACGAGGGCCCAGACGATCTGCGGGCGATCGCTGTCATCGGCCGTCTTCAGGGCCTCGAGCAGCGGGGCCTTGCCGGCGTCGCCCTTCGGCGATCCGTAGTACGCGAGCACCTGCGCCGCGACGCCGCGGACGCGGTGATCGGGCTGCGCGAGCGCGAGCGACGCGAGGCGCACGCCCTCGGGATCCTCGGCCCAGGCGAGCTGCTGGAGGGCCTCCTGCTGGAGCGCGAACTCGGTCGTCTGCGTGCCCCATTTGCGCCAGAGCGGGATCTGATCCTTCACGGGGAGGATGAAGATGTTCTTCTTCTCCTTCGAGATCTGCTCGACCGTCATCTTGTCTTTTTCGGCGAGGAAGCCGAAATAGAGCGCCGCGGCGGCGCCGCCGACGAGCAGCAGCGCGACGAGGATCGCGATGGGGCTGAAGCGGCCGCGTTTGAAGTTGCCGTCGTCGGCGAAGCCTCCGCCGCCGCCGGCCGGCGGGGTTGCCGAGGGCAGGTCGCCGTCGTCGGGCGGAAACTTCGCGAAGAGCACGCTGGGGGGCGGCGCTTTTCGGCCTGGTTTGCGGGGAGTCTCGTGGCGGTCGAGCATGATTCCTCGTTGGGACGCGATGGTCGGGCCCGGGGCGCTGCCGCCCAGGAACGCGGGGCGGCGACCATACAGGACCGGGAATGGGGCGTGGGCCCAAAGATTTGCTATGAAAGCCGGATCCCATGGCGGTCCCCGAGTTCTACTCCGGCAAGATTCTCTACCCGGCCATCGCCGTCCTGCTCGGCCTCAGCGGCCTGTTCGGGCTGGCCATCCTGCCGCGCCTCGCTCCCGGCGCCGGCGGGATGGTGGGCAAGGCAGCCCCGACGTTCACCCTCCCCGTCGCGGCGAACGGGAAGGCCGACGCCGCCAACGCCGCGAACGAGACCGTCGATCTCGCCGCGCTCAAGGGCCACCCGGTCATCCTCGACTTCTGGGCGAGCTGGTGCGGCCCCTGCGCGATCGAGGCCCCGGTGCTCGATCGGCTGGCGCGGCGCTACGAGAGCAAGGGCCTCGTCGTGCTCGGCGTCAACGTCTCGGACCCGCCCAGCGTCATCAAGCAGTACGCGACGCAGAAGGGGTTGAGCTATCCCATGCTCGTCGAGTCGGGCAGCAACGTCTCTGACAGCTATGGAGTGAAGAACCTGCCCAGCCTGGTGATCCTCGATAAAGAGGGCAAGGTGATGGCCTATCTCGTCGGCGTGGTCGACGAGGCCTCGTTGAACGAGATCGTCGGAGCTGCGCTGTAGCGGTCGGCGGGAGCGGACACCGCCGGAATTTCTGGCGCAGGTGGGGACCGAATGGTCCGCTACGCTTTCACGATCCCCACCTGGATGGGGCCGGACCGAGCGGGATCTGGTAGGTTCGAGGCATGACTGCTCGTGCTCCGATCCAGGGACCCGCGACGCTGGAAGATCTCCTCGCGATCCCCGAGGAAAAACGACGGCACGAGCTCATCGAGGGGTCTATCGAGGAGAAAGGCGCGACCACTGCCGAGCACGGCGACGCCCAGCACTCGCTGTCCGCGTTCACTTTTGCCTTCAAGCACCGGCCGGGCGGCCGCTGGCCGGGGGGATGGTGGTTCGGGACCGAGGTTGAAGTCTACTTCGATCCGGCGAATACCTTCCGCCCGGACGTGACGGGCTGGCGGCGAGATCGGGTAGCCGAGCGTCCGCGAGGTACTCCAGTCCTGATCCGGCCCGACTGGGTGTGCGAGATCCTCTCGACCAACCGGCGCAACGATCTCGTGCGAAAGAAGCGCGTTTACCACCGCTTCGGCGTGCCCCACTACTGGATCATCGATCCTGCGGAGGAGACGTTGAGCGTCTTGCGATGGAGTCAGGATGGGTATGTGGAGATCCTGACGGCGGAGCGCAGCGAGACCGTTCGGGCCGAGCCCTTCGAGGCGATGCCGCTCCAGGTGGGGATCTTGTTCGGGGATGACGAGAAGGACGACGAGCCTGCGGCGGAGGGCTGAAGCGGTTTCGCATGCCGCGAGGTCAAGCGCCGAGCAGCACCGACAGCGCGGTCGCGGCGGGCGTGGAGCGCAGCGCCCTCAGGCACGCATGGTTGTGCTCGTCCGCCTGGAGGAGCCTGGCTGCGAACGATCCGGCATCAGGATGAAGCGCCGCGTTCCAGAGCCGGAATGCGCGCTTGTACCCGTGCGTCGGCACCAGCGCGCAAAGCAACGTGGTGGCGTCTCTTGCCCAGCGTGTGACCGGTTCGGACACGCCTGCTTGCAGGATTCCATCGATGAGCACGCGTTCGAGGCAGTGCTCGTCGGGGAGCCCCGCGAACCTTTCGATCGAGCTGGAGCGCCAAGGTGCGGGCAGCAAGACGACTTCGCGACGATCCATCTTGAAGGCGCGAGCGCCTGCTGGATTGCGGTCGAGCGGTCCGACCTTACCCTTGGCGCCCGTATGCTCGCCGAACGCCTTCTCGAAGAATGCAAACTCGCGGGCCGGCGCGTCTCGGTCGGGATCGAATGACACCAAGATCATGTCCGGGCGCCCGCCGGCGCCCGCCTGCGCAAGGTCGATCGCGTGCTGCGCCAACCCGCTCTTCCCATTGCGTGATTCAAGCTGGATCTCGAGGTCGCCGATCTCGAAGCGCTGAGCCCGTGACGCCCCAGCCTGTGCAGTGAGCTGGGGTTTCTTGCGACACCCGTCCTCCAACAAGAGAGCACGGATCGCCGCGAGATCATCAGGCCCCTCGCATACGATCGCCCGGAAGCGCTTTGCCGCCATACTCAGAGCCTCACGTCGTGGCCGAACTCGAGGACTCGCCGTTTCGCGTCCGGTCCCTCGATCACCACCGGATCGAGGACACCCGCGTCCATGCGCAGGCCGATCACGGCCACCTTCTCGGGCTCGTTCTCGAACACCTGAAGCACAGTCGCGATGAACTCCAGGCTGTGCGTGGCAAACACGACCTGCGTACCGTCGTGAACCACGAGGCGCATCAGCGAGGCGATCGCACCGAACATTCCGGGGTGAGCGAAGACCTCCGGCTCGTCGATGGCGGCGACTCCGCCCTTCGCGCGGGCGAACGCTCCCGCAAGGAGGAGCGCTCGCCGGAACCCATCGCCCGCGTAAGCGAGCGGATAGCCAATCCGGGGTTTGCCCTCGAAGAGGTGCGGCTCGTCCCGGTCGCCCACGGCGATGCTTTCGATCGACGTAACGTTGGGGCGAAGCTCCTGGAGGTACTTGAACCAATCGTCGTACCAGGAGCTCAGCTTGATTGCGCTCAATGCCGTTCGGAGTGCGCTGGAGAAGCGGCCGCCCTGAAATCGCGCAGTCGCTCCCGCGGGACGATCAACGAAGTTCCCTTGCAACGCGAAGGGGACCTGCCCCGGGACCGCGGGCGTGACAGCGAGCCAGGCCCCATCTTCGTCAATGTAACCGTCGAGCGGACCGGAGCTGGTTCCGCCCGGTTGCCCCCGTTGAACCGTGAGAATGCGCGGATCGGTCTGCGAGCGGCGAACACGCACGCCACGAGTCAGCGGCCCCACCGGCCCGTCGGAATCGAATGTCGCGTCCACCACGGCGCCGTTATCATCGAACCAGTACTTCATCCCCGCGAGCCCGAGCCATTCGCGCGATGCGAGCGCCTCGAATACGGCGTTGGGTGATGGCCCCGCGCATGCGACGCCCAGGGCTTCGAGAACCGTTGACTTCCCGCAGCCGTTGGCCCCCACGATCATCGTGAGGGGCGCGAGGCCGTCGATCTGCCCGTCACGGATCCCGCGCAGTCCCTGGATGCGAATGCTGGTGATCATGATCCGCGCCGGTTTACTCCAATCTACCGGCAGAAACTACCGCGGAGATGCCGCGGCTGAGGAACGCCGGTCGCTGACCTCCTCCGATCCTGGATGCGGCCCGGTCGGCACCGCCCGCAGCTACTTGCGGCCCGGTCGGCACCGCCCCGCGACTACCTTCGGCCCGGTCGGCACCGCCCCGCGACTACCTGCGGCCCGGTCGGCGCCGCCCCGCGGCTACCTGCGGCCCGGTAGGCACCGCCCCGCGACTACCTTCGGCCCGGTAGGCACCGCCCCGCGGCTACCTGCGGCCCGGTCGGCACCGCCCCGCGGCTACCTGCGGCCCGGTCGGCACCGCCAGATCGGTGGACGCGGCGCCTCCGCCCGCCGACGCGCTGACGAGTCGAACTCGCTGCGACGGCCTTGCCGTGCTCAGACAAGGCGGGGATCCCCGCCCTGAGCACGCGACGCGTGCGATTTGGGCGGGGCGGGCCGCGCGGAGCCGCGAAGCGGCGAGCACGGACCGGGGGTGGGCATCAACTCTTCTTTTCTCTTCTGGTCCTCGAAGCCACGCAGCGGGGCCCGGGTCATCCCCTGGCTATCCTCGATAAGAGGGCAACTTGTAGCGCCGCGGAGCGAGAGCGCCGTCCTCTGGGTTCCTCTTGCATCGACGACCGTCGCGGTGCGAGAGTCCCCCCCAGGGGTAAATACTAGAATGTCTAGCTTCAGAATCTTTCGTTCCAGTCTCGTCCTTGCTTCGATCGTCGCGCTCACCGCCGCTCTCACCGGCGGAGGCTGCGCGACCGCCAACAACCCGGTGGGAAGCGGCGGCGGCACCACCAGCGGTGGAGGCGCCGAGGCCCGCTGCACCGGTACGCCGCCGGCCTGCGCCGGGCTCGACGACTTCGATTGCCAGACGACCAACGGCTGCACCCACGTCGGTGCGTGCCAGGGCACGGCGCTCGACTGCGCCTCGCTCTCGGCCTCGGGGTGCGCCAAGCAACCTGGCTGCACCTCGATGACGACCAGCAGCTGCGCGGGCTCGGCCCAGCCCTGCTTCAACTTCAGCAACCCCTCGATCTGCACGCAGCAGAAGGGCTGCACCTGGGACCCGAACAACTTCTTCTGCAACGGCGTGCCGACGAGCTGCCAGCAGCTCTCCGGCCAGGCCTGCGCGTCGCAGCTCGGGTGCAACGCCGGCCAGGGCTCGAGCGCTTGCCTGGGCACCCCCGCCGCGTGCCCGACGTTCCTGGCCAAGGACGGCTGCGCCACGGAGATCGGGTGCGTCTGGGTCTCGCAGTGCGCGGGCGCGCCGACCGCCTGCGCGACGCTGAAGGACGCCGACTGCGCCTATCAGCCGGGCTGCTCCTGCGCCGATTGCGGGAGCACGTCGTCGAGCTCCACCGGCGGAGGCCCGGTGTGCCACGGCCAGAGTGACTGTAGCCCCGCCCAGGATGCCTGCCGGACGGGCGACTGCATCAACGGCGAGTGCACGCGCCTCCCGAATTGCCAGGCGTGCGTGAAGCAGGTGCAGTGCAATCCGCACCAGCAGGCGTGCTTCACCGGCAACTGCATCGACGGCATGTGCCAGGCGAAGCCGAGCTGCCAGGCCTGCTCCGCGCCGGCCGACTGCAACACCACCACCAGCAAGTGCTTCACCGGCAACTGCGTCGACCAGAGCTGCGAGGTGACGACGATGTGCACCAGCGGCGACGGCTGCTGCCCGCCGGGCTGCGCCGGCCTCGACACCGACTGCAACTGAGCTACGAGAGGATCGCGACACCCCATGGCCAGACCCGAGATCGAGAGAGTCATTCCCGGACCTGGCCAGGAGTCCGTCTGGGATTATCCGCGGCCGCCGTGCGTCGAGCTGACGACCAGGCACATCGAGGTCTTCGCTGGAGGCGCGCTCCTCGCCGAGACCCGGCGCGCGCAGCGGCTGCTCGAGACCAGCCATCCTCCCACGTATTACCTCCCGCGCGCCGACATCGACATGACGCGGCTCATCGCCTCTCCGCGGCAGAGCTTCTGCGAGTGGAAGGGGGTGGCCTCGTATTTTCACGTCCTCGTCGGGGAAGCGCTGCTCCGCGACGTCGCCTGGACCTACGAGGCGCCCACGTCGGGATTCGCCGCGCTCGCGTCGCACGTGGCCTTCTACGCCGCGGCGATGGATCGCTGCCTCGTCGACGGCGAGCTCGTGCGCCCGCAGCCAGGTGGCTTTTACGGTGGGTGGGTGACGGACGATGTCGTCGGCCCGTTCAAAGGCTCGCCCGGCACCATGGGGTGGTGAGAGGAGAGAGGCAGTCAGGATCAGGCGGAGCCGCGCGTACCTGCCATCAACGCCGCGGAGGCCGCGTCTTTCGCCAGCGGGCCCGCAGCGTGCTCGGCTTGTCGTCGTAGGTCTCGTCGAGGAACGAGGCGCTGACCACGCGGTCGGCGCGGAAGTGCCGGAAGTCTTGCCGCAGCTCGCAGAAGGCCGCGAGGATGCGGGTCGTATCGAAGTAACCGACGATCACCGGCCACACCACGCGCTCGCTCTCACGCTCGCTCTCGTCGCGATAACGCAGCCGGATCTTGGTGCCGGCGCGGATGGCCTGGCGCACGGCGACCATGTCGAGCGTGTCGGGCAACACCTGGAGCGCGGGAGGCGTGCTGATGGCGGGATTGAGCACGAGAGGGCGCAGGCGCTCGGGCACGGTCGCGGAGATCTTGGCGATGAGGTCTTGAGCGGCGCGGCGCAGCGCGCTGTCACCGCGCGACGAGACCCACTCCGCGCCGAGCACGGCGACCTCGATCTCGTCGGGCGTGAGCATCAGCGGCGGCATGTCGTAGCCGCGATCGAGCACGTAGCCCGTGCCCGCCTCGCCGCGGATCGGGACGCGCTGGGCCATGAGATCGGCGACGTCGCGGTAGATCGTGCGCTTCGACGTCTCGAGCTCGGTGGCCAGCGCGTCGGCCGTGATCGGCGCGCGCTGGCGGCGGAGGATCTGGATGATTTGAAAGAGTCGGTCGGCCCGGCGCATGCTGCTGACAGCAGGGTGTCAGCAGGGGCGTCGTACATCAAGCCCGCTGGATCCACGGAGGATCCACGGAAGCAGCGAGACCCCCATGATTACCCTCTTCGGCGTCGGCCCCGGATTTGGACTCCCCGAGGCCAGCCCCTTCGTGACCAAGACCGAGGCCCAGATCCAGATGCTCGGGATCCCCTACAAAAAGAGCACCGCGCGGCCCGATCAAGCGCCCAAGGGGCAGGTCCCGTTCATCGATGATGCGGGGAAGCGCATCGGCGACTCGAACCTTCTGCGCGAGCACCTCGAGAAGGCGGCGGGCAAGGCGCTCGACGCGCACCTCGACGACCGGCAGCGCGCCGAAGCCTGGGCGATCGAGCGGATGCTCGATGATCACCTCGGCCCGATCCTGCGTTACATGCGGTGGCTCCTGCCCGAGAACTTCGCCAAGGGCCCGGCGCACTTCGCGGACGCGGCGCCCGAGGAGGCTCGCCCGAAGCTGCGCGAAACGATCCTGAGCAACATTCGCGAGGGCCTGCGCGCCGTCGGCCCGGCGCGGCACTCGCTGGGCGAGGTGACGGAGCTCGGCGATCGATCGCTGTCGGCCCTCAGCGTGCTTCTCGGCGACAAGCCCTATCTGTTCGGCGAGAAGGCCTCCGGCGTGGACGCCACGGCCTTCGCGATGGTCTCCGGGATCCTGACGCCGTTCTTCGATTCGCCCCTGCGCGAGAAGGCGTTGAGCCACGCCAACCTGGTGGCCTGTGCAGCGCGGATGATGAAGCAGTATTACCCGGAGCATCGCTGGGACGTGGGGTGATGAGCGGGACCCGCGCGCGGCTCCCGGCGCTCCCGTCTCCGCTCCGGGACGGGCGTCACCCGCGCGCGATCGCGATCGCGGCCGGCGCGCGTCGCTTCATGAACGCCACCGGCGAGACGCCCGCGAGCTCGCGGAACTCTCTGACCAGGTGCGGTTGATCGCAGTAGCCGCTCGCGAGGGCGACCTCGGACCAGGATCCGCGTGCGACCTCCAGGTTCGAGACGACGCGCTGGAAGCGGGTGATGCGCGCGTAGCGCTTCGGCGAGACTCCCACGGTCGCCACGAAGGCGCGTCGCAGGTTCCGCGGGCTGATGTGGAGGGCGCTCGCCGTCTCTCCCAGGGTGGTTCCTCCGAGCGAGAGCTGCCGGACCGCGGCGCGCGCGACGGCCGCCGAGGCGGGCTCGAACATGTCGGGGCCTTGCAGGCGGCCTTCCAGGGCGCGCTCGATCGCCTCCGAGCAGGCGCGCGCGCGATCGAGCGAGGCGCCGGTCGCGACCGCGACCAGCTGCTCCACCAGGGCGTCGGCGTGGGAGCCCCAGAGATCGCGGGCCGGGACCATGCGATCGGCGAGCTCGTCCATCGGCACTCCGAAGAAGGGATAGGCGCCGCCGGGTCGAAAGACCACCTGCGCTGCGAGCAGGCAGCGAGGCGCGCGCTTGTACAGGGCTCGCGTCTGCGGCCCGAGGACGACGAGGTCGGCGCGGTCGCCGTCGCGGAGTCGAAAGACCAGCGTCGTCGAGCCGTCGGGCAGAAGCTCGATGTCCGTGATCGGCGTCGCTCTGGCGCTGACGGCGACGATGAACTTGCGGAGCACGCGCGACGCCGGCGCGGAGGCCTCCGGGTGCGGGGCGCCACCCTCGGTGGCCGGTTCGATCGATTGCAGCACGAGGCCACTCTGCGCTCACCTCTCGGCGCCAGCAACCCATCCGGCCGCGTCCTGGCCGTTTCCTCCAAGATTGCCCGCGGTCACGGGCGCACCCTGCGGACCAGCTGAAGCCACTTCAGCGCGATCCCAAGGAAACCCACCATGCAACTCGATCACTACGTCACCCTCGGCCGCTCCGGGCTGCGCGTCAGCCCCCTTTGCCTCGGCGCCATGACCTTCGGCGACGACCTCGGCGCTGGATCCAGCGTGAAGGACTCCGAGGCCATCCTCGATCGCTTCCTCGATCGCGGCGGCAACTTCATCGATACCGCCAACTTCTACACCAAGGGTCACTCCGAGAAGATCATCGGCGACCACCTCGGTCGCCACGCCGGCAAGCGCGATCGGGCGGTGATCGCCACCAAGTTCACGGCCAACCTCTACCTCGGGGATCCCAATGGCGGAGGCGCCGGCCGGAAGGCCATCATCGCGCAGTGCGAGCAGTCGTTGCGCCGCTTGCAGACGGACTACATCGATCTCTACTGGATGCACATCTGGGACAGGAACACGCCGATCGAGGAGACGATGCACGCGCTCCACGATCTCGTGACGGCCGGCAAGGTGCGCTATCTCGGCGTCTCCGACACGCCGGCGTGGAAGGTGGCGCAGGCGAACGGCATCGCGGGCTCCCGCGGGTGGTCGCAGTTCATCGCGCTGCAAGTCGAGCACTCGCTACTCGAGCGCACGGTCGAGGGCGAGCTGATTCCCATGGCGCGCGAGCTGGGCCTCGGCGTCACGCCGTGGTCGCCTCTCAAGAGCGGTGTTCTCTCTGGCAAGTACCTGCGAGAGAACCACGGGAAGCACACCCCCGATCGTGGTCACTTCGTGCTCTCGGCGCTCGGCGACAGGGCGTACACCATCGTCGAGAAGCTTGGCGAGATTGCCAGAGATCTCGACACCACGCCGGCGCGCGTGGCCCTCGCGTGGGTGGTTGGCCGGCCGGGCGTCACCTCCCCGATCATCGGCGCGCGCACGCTGGCGCAGCTCGACGACAACCTCGCTTGCCTCTCGGTCAAGCTCACCTCCGATCAGGTGGCCGCGCTCGACGCGCTCTCGGCGCCGACGCTGGACTTCCCCGCTGCATTCCTGGCGCACGCGGCCGGCGCGTTCCTGAACGGCGGGACGACGGTGAACGGCGAGAGCTCGGCGGCGCTGCCGATGGCACCGCAGAGCGAGAGTGAGCGGTACTGACCAGCGCGAGCCTCATCGCAGGTGCGCGACGTCGACAAGAGGGCTGATTTCGATCGTCTACCAGCCGACGGCGCGCGCGCAGTCGCCGAAGCCGAGGAACCGCCCATGGCACCACAGCGACGCGACCTCTTCGTTCTGCCCGAAGATGCGCTGCCATTCCGGCGTCGTGAAGGTCAGTCGGACTCGCTGCCACCATCCGCCGTCAGGGTGCATTGCGTCGCGTTCCTCGGTGTCGGCCAATGCCCATTCGGGGGTGATGGTCAGCGGCGCCAGCGCGAGGGCGTCCTGCTGCTCGTCGGTGATCCACGACGCGGCGTCGGCGGCGCTTCGACGGATCCGTTCGAGGACGAGCTCGACGGCGGTCGCGATCGGGAGCGCCTCGAGCACGCCCTCACGGATGTTCCTTGGCAGGCTCTCGACCTCGTCGTAGCTGCTCGGAAGGTCGTCCCGGTGATCCCAGGCCCACGCCGCCCCTTCGTATTTTGCGTGGAGGCTCGCGTTGAGCTGGTCGAGATCGACGCCGGGGATGGCGAGGTGCTTCACCGGGACCCATACCGGGCGAGGGTTCCAGTCGATTGCCTCCGGCTCACCCGGAGGCGAGATCGCCTCTTCGCTCGATCCGACGCACGACGCGAGCACCAGAGAGGCGCTCGCGGCCAGGGCACTGCGACGGGTGACGGGATCCATGCGCGGGACGCTACTCATCGGCACGTGGCCTGTCGAGCGCCACGGTACGAGGTGGTGGGCGCGGCTACTGCGCGGTGATCCTTGCCCCGGTTGGACCTCCCGGGAGGTGGTTGAGGATGCCCGCCATGCCTTCCGCCAGCCGCTTACAGAAAATCACAGAGACGGGCCACGATGGCTGACTGTGGATCACTGTCGAGCCGGCGGAGTCCGCCGCGAGCGCCGTCAGCTCGGCGGCGCGATCGGGCGTGATCACCTGGTAGCTCCGCCGAATCGGCAGCTCTGCCACGACGAGACACGTCCAGTTCTTGCCGAACAGTTCCTCGCGCGTATCGGTAAAGTGCAGTGTTGCGATGGCGCGCTGCCATCCGCCGCCGCTGTCCCGCCCGTCGTGGGGGACCCAGACAGCGAACTTGAACAGGGATGGATCGAACGCCGACCGCTCTTCTCCCGTCGGCTCCTCGGGACGACTGGCGCCCTGCTCGCCGCCATCCAGGGCGCACCCACCGACGATCGCCAGCGCAGCCACGATCCCGAGCTTGGCAACATACCTCGCCGTCATCAGCATAGGCATGCCACGTGCGAAGGCCGGGCCACCGCGGTGCGTGCGCGACGGACACGGCCGAGCGCCGCGTCACGCGCATCGAGGAGGCGTCAAGCGACAGCCGCCGATCGGTGACTCTGGAGAGCGCGGAGAGCGCGGAGCCTATCGCAGAGGCGGGCGATAACCGCTGAGCTGGCTCGGCCATCGGGCTGGCCATGATGATCAAGCTCAAGCCCATCGTGGGAATCGCTCTCGTCGCTGTGTTGCTCTCGGCGTGCTCCGCGGCGAGCTCGCGCTATGGCGGCTCGCAGGCCGGTGGACCGGGCGTCGGGACAGCGCGGGAGGCCGCCCACGTCGGCTCTGGAGCGATGAAGCCGCGCGCGGCGGGCGGAGGGCAGGAGTAGCCGGGTCATCGCGCCGGGGGCAACACGATCACCGCCCCTCGCGCTCGGCTCTCTCCTGCTCGCTCAGCTCTCGTTCCCGGTCCTGCCCTTCGCGCATACAGAGCGTGCCGAACAGGACGAGCAAGGCCGGGAACATCGTGCGCAGCGCGCCCAGCACGGTCCACTCGGGCGGCGTGCGGTAGTACCGCATTGCCGGGAGGACCAGCAGAGCGAAGCAGAGCCCGATGAAGATGGCTCGGATGGGTCGGCTGACACGCATGGTTCCTCGGAGCCCTCTCCCCCTCGGTCCGAATCTCACGAAACCACCAGGCACGGCCGAGAACAGCCAATCACCGGCCCTCGCGCTCGGCTCGCTCGCGCCCCTCGTCGATCAGGAGATTGGCGAGCACATAGAACGTCAACGGGAACAGCAGGCGGATGAAGTGCATGGCCTTCATCACCGCCGGTGACACCCCAGATAGCAAGCGACCTGCGGGGTCAAGAGCAGGGCGCCGCAGACGAAGATGCCGATCGTCCTGGGAGCCCTGGGCACGCGCCGCGGTCGCATGCGGCCTCAGATGACCGCGCAGAGCAGCCCGAGACCACCACCGCCGAGCGCCGTTATCGCCCGGTAGCCGGTCGGGTTCTCCGCGCTCGGGCTGTATCCCTGCTCGCACACGGCAATGAGCTGGTCGCGCCCCGCCGCGACGATCGCCGGAATCGCAGTCTCCGCCGTGGCGTCGCCGCCGAGGCGGACCGCGAAAGGCTGCGCTGCTCCGGCCGACTCTCCCGCAGCGCCCGGAGCGGTGGTATCGAGGCTGGTCGTGGTCTCGGCCGCACACCCGGTGAGCATCGCGCACCAGGCTAGCACTGCCATCGTCGAGAGGGTTCTGAGCATCGTTCGGCCTCCGTCCCGGGCCACTGCGAAGGCCAGGCCATCCGGGACGGGCAGCGCGTGTCGTTGCGCCGGGGCGGCCGCGAGGCTGTCGTGCTCAGCGCCGCGGCGTCAGGCGACGATCTCGGCGACGACCGCCCCGGCGAGCTTCTGCGCGGTGGACTCCGCGCGGCGGAGGGCCGCTTCGAGGCTGTCGCAAAGGGCCATGAGCTGGTCAACCTTGGCGACGATGCGCGCCTGTTCGGCGAGGGGGGCAAATCCATGGGCGCCCGCATCAGGTCGGCCTTCGTCAGCTTATTTCGCCCGGTAGTCCCGGCGGTCATCGGAATAAATGGGTATTGACGGCGGCGCGCCTCCCCGAACCGTCACACCATCGCTCGGCGCCGCGGACACCAGCCCTTCGGAGGTTGCTCGGGTGGGGCGGTCAGCTCGACGCTCCCCCGGGCTGGACATCCGGGCGCCGTGCCTGCCATCATACCCGCATGATGACGCGTCTCGAGCGGTTCCGCGGCTACATGGCGCGGCTCAACCCGGCCGGGAGCGCGCTGAAGGCCGTTCGCGACGGCCTCTATGTGCCTCGGCCTGGTCGCTCGGCAGCGGATGAGATCGCGGCCCGACTGGAGCTGGACCCGACCTCTCGCACCTCATCGTCGGCGGTATCGGCTCGGGAAAGACCACACAGCTCCTGATCACCCGCGATCGGCTCGCGCAGCTACCGGACACCCATGCTGAATACATCGACGTGGCCGATTTGCACGACCTCACCCAGCTCCGTCCAGGGATCCTGATCGTCCTCGCGGGGCTCGCGCTGAGCCGGCTTGTGGACCGACCAGCGGACAATGCCACCCGCTCGGCCCTGCGGCAGTTCAAGCGCTGGGCAGACGGAGAGCTGGAGCGGATCGAGGTCGATCCCAGGGATCGTGAGTGGCAGCCCGACGAACCGGACGACGACTACGATCGCCCCCACTACGAGCTCGTCGAGCACAAGCCTCTTCTCGTTCCTCCCGAGAAGCCGATCGACGCATCGGTGCAGCACAAGGCATCTTTCCTTTCCCATCTGCGTACCGCGACGAGTGACCGAGCCCCCCACGTGGTCTTGCTCTTCGACTCGCTCGATCGGCTCGCCGATCCGTCTGTTTTCGCGGCCGTCGTGGAAGAGGACGTGCGAGCCATCCAGAAGACGGGGATCGGCCTCGCGCTCGTCGGGCCGCTGGCGTCGATGTACGGCTCTCACCGATCGGTGACGGATCATTTTCAGCATTTCTATCTCCAGGGTGCTGTCGACGTCCGGAGCGACGCCGCAGGACGAGCCTTCGCGATCGATCTGCTCCGCCACCGCGCCAGCGCGGATCTACTCCCGGATGCCTCTGCAGCTCGGCTGGCCGAGTGGTCGGGGGGTGTTCTGCGTGACCTCATTGCCCTGGCTCGCGCCGCGGGCGAAGAGGCGTACATGCGCGGCGCCGACCAGGTCGAGGAAGAGCACGTGAACATCGCTGCCGACGCCTTCGGTCGGCAGCTCGTCTTCGGGCTTGGCGATTCGGAGATTGAGGTGCTCCGGCGCGTCGCCGAGAAAGGCAACTTCGTCCAGACCTCGGACCGAGACGTGGCGCTCCTCGTCACGCGCCGCATCCTCGAATATCCTTCCGGCAGTCCGCGCTTCGCCGTTCACCCCACGGTCATGCCTCTCCTCCATCAACTGGAGCCCTTGCAGGTAGCCTCGTGAATCTCTCGCCAATCTCTGCGCGCGATCTGGGGCAGCGAGCAGCGATTACCCTCGGACAGCCAAGCTTCATGGCCGTGGTCGCACCGGCCGAGGCCGACGTCGCCACGCGGATCGGACACAGCGCGCTTCGCCTGGACGCGCCCGCCGACGCGCGGGCACTCTCCGCGCGCCTGCATGACAGCGACGCAGATCCGGTGGTCGTATCCGGCCTCGATCGGCTCACTGACGACGCCTGGCGTCAGCTCGACCGCCTGCGCACCCATATCACCCGCGATCGACTCACCGTACTCGTGCTCTCTCCGCCGTCCGCAGAGCGACTCGCGCGTCACGCGCCGAACCTGGCGAGCATTTTCGGATCATTCCTTCGCTGGGAGGAAACGCCCGCGCGGCCGGCGGCTCCGGCGATCGACGAGGCGGCGCAGGTCGAGTTCGACCGCCTCGCCAGGAGCTGGCTCGAGGAGACGCAGTCGCTTTCCTCGCTGACGCGGATGACGCGCCACCCGGCGTATCAGGCGATCATTGCCATGGGGGAGAGCGCCATCCGCCCCATCCTGCGGGATCTCCAGCGGGCGCCCGAGCTCTGGGGCCCGGCGCTACACGCGATCACCGGAGCCTTGCCCGTGCCCGCCGCCGACGCAGGACGGGTCGCGCGCGTGGCAGACGCCTGGCTCGCATGGGGCAGAGAGAACGGCTATGTCTGGTGAGCGTCCGCGTGCTGCGATGATCGAGCACATTTTTCCGGACATCGTCGACTGGGGTTACGTGGTGACCAGTGACATCACCTGCGAGTACAGTTGCATCGCGTGGGCAGCCGGCGATGACACCCGACAATGGTGGCCGTCGCCGGACGAGGGCACAGCGTACTGGCCGCCTGCAGCGCCGCGCACGCTCAGCGTGGACGCGTTCGCGATCGCCTGTGCCACCCTCGGCTATGCCACTTGCGAGGAAGACGATTTCGAGGTCGGATTCGAGAAGGTCGCCCTCTTCGCTGATGGTTCGGGGAAGCCCACCCACGCCGCGCGACAGATCAATGAGATCGGCTGGACGAGCAAGGTGGGGCGCTTGCAAGACATCCGACACCCGCTGCGAGCGCTGGAGGGCGAGAAGTATGGGCGGGTGGTGCGGATCATGAAGCGTTCGCTCCCCACCCCCAGGTAGGCGGCCCACACCGAAGCTGCGCCGAGGGCGATTCACACCGGCATGTAGTCAGGCCCGCGGCAGACCCGGAACTTGCCGGTGATCTGGATCTTCGCCGGGATCCCCGCGGGATCCACCGGAGTCACCGTCGCGCTGAACGTGCCAGTGACGACGCCGCCCACGGCCTCGAACGTGAGCACGTCGAGCTGGCTGCCGCTGCCCGCGCTCCCGTGGTACTCGGCGCCGGCGTGGTAGTAGACGATGTCGACCTTGGTGATCGACGCAGGCCACGTGTCCGAAAACCCGGAGATCACCAGCGACGAGACCGGCGCCGTCAGACAGGCGTTGATCACCAGCGTGCCTTGCTGCGGCTGCGGCGGCGGGCCGGGCGACGGCGCCGGCGCGCCGCCGGGGAGCAGGAGCCAGGCCAAGGGCCCGCAGCTCGCGTCGAAATGCTGATCGGGGCCGTCGCCGACGAGATCGACAAACGAAAGAGAGGCGTCGCAGGTGGCGGGCTCGACACCGGTGCTCGTCGAGCTCATGAAGCTACCGCCGACACCCATCGTGCTGCCGCCGACACCCATCGTCCCGCCGGCACCGGTCGCGGTTGCAGTCGCGCTGCCAGCCGCACCGCCGTTGCCCGACGTGGTGGTCGACGATTGCGACGGGAGGATCACCTCTCCTCCGCAGCCCGAGGCGAAGGTGGTGAAGGCCGTGAAAAATAGGAGAAAGCGTGCTCCGATCAAGCGCATGAGATTGAGTAGGCATCAGCCGCGTCAGGATGGCAATTCAATTCCGTGGAGCGCGCTCCCGGCCGGCGCGGACGCGCTGTCCGGCGAGCCTCCATCGACGCTGTCGCGATCCTCCCCGCGGCTACCGTGGCTCAGGACCGGTTGAACGTGGCTGAAATCCGCGTTGTGCTCGATCACCTGGAGGCCAATGCTGAGCGACGTCTCGAACGTCGTTTCGAGCACGTCGAGGGCCTGTTGCGCCCACCCGACGCCGTCACGATGAGGGTGGTAGATGGCCTCGAGCACGCTGACGAAATCAGCGCGCTCACGGAGCAAAGATCGTCGTGGAATACTCCGCATGGCCCGGCGCTTCCCCGCATCGCCGATGGTCATCTTCGAGGAAAACGCGCCTCATTTCAAGGCTCGCCTGTCCCACGGTGCCAGCAACGACGCCTCGCGCCCCGCGAAGCCGCGGCCAGCCCCGACGCATCGTGGCCCGCGCCGCGGTGGGCTCCCGGTCGATCCCGCTGTGCAGGCTCGCGTCGCGCGCGTACAAGCCTGGTGATGCCGCTCCGACCCCTCTTGCGCGGCGCCCGCGACGGCGCCCGGGGTGGGCGGCGTTTGCCACCGACACGCGCAATCGCCGCGACCGCGCTGGGTGCGCTGGCGCTCCTCGGCAGCGCCTCGATCGTGGGCCGCGCTGCCGCCGCGCCGCCCACTGTCGTGTCGGCCGTCATCGCGCCTCGTATCGACCCTCCGCCGCAGGTGGCTTATCCTGCATCCGGATCGGGCGACGCCGAGGTCACTCTCATCCTCACGATCGACAAGGACGGAGCAGTGCAGCTGGCCGAGATCGAGGCCGGCCCGGAGCCGTTCGCCTCCGCGGCGAAGAGCGCCGCCGCCGCGTGGCACTTCACGCCGGCGACGCGCGACGGGATCCCCGTGGGGGCCAAGATCCGGTTTGTCGCGACGTTTCACGGCCAAAAGACCGTCCCCGCGCCCGCAGAGCCCACGAAGTCGTCGTCCGTCGAGGTGCCTTTGCCTCCGGGCGAGCCCACCGCTCCCAGGGCCTCTTCGCCTGCGGCACCCATCGAGATCTCGGTCCGCGCCGACAAGCTCCCTCCGTCGACCACGTCGCTCTCGCGCGCCGAGGTGCGCCAGATCCCGGGCACCTTCGGCGATCCCTTCCGCGCCATCGAGGTGCTGCCGGGCGTGACACCGACCGTCTCCGGACTGCCTTTCTTCTACGTCCGCGGGGCGCCTCCGGGCAACGTGGGGTATTACCTCGACGGCATCCGCGTCCCGTATCTCTTCCACGTCTTCGTCGGGCCCTCGATCGTCAATCCGGCGATGGTGGAGCGCGTGGATCTCCACTCGGGCGGCTATCCGGCCCAGTATGGCCGCTACGCCGGAGCTATCGTGTCCGCCGAGACCACCGCGCCGCGGGACGACTTCCACGGCGAGGGCAACCTCAGGATCTTCGACGTCGGCGCCCTGATCGAGAGCGGCTTTGGCGACGGGCGGGGCACCGCGCTCGTGGGCGGGCGCTACTCGTACACCGGCGCGCTGTTCTCGCTGATCTCCCCGTCGTTGACCCTCGACTATCGCGACTACCAGGCGCGGATCACCTGGAACCTGACGCCGCGCGACCAGATTGGCCTCTTCGCCTTCGGCGCCTACGATCTGCTGGCCCAGGAGCAGAACAAGATCGAGAACATCGTGTTCGGGTCCGAGTTCTACCGCTTCGATCTCCGCCTCGATCACCGCTTCGCCGACGGCGGGACGCTGCGCCTGGCGACGACGGTCGGCTTCGATCAGACCCGGATCGCGACCGGCCAGCAGAACGCGCGCAACCTGCCGATCGGCACGCGCCTGGAGATCACTCACCCGCTCCGGTCGGGCGTCCTGGCGCGCGCGGGGATCGACGCCCAGTTCGACAGCTACACCGCCGATCCGGCCCGCTGGGGCGATCCCCGAGATCGGGATACCCGAGCTTTCAACGCGCTGTTCCCGCCGCGCCACGAGGCCGCGCTCACCGCCCACGGAGATCTGGTGGTGAAGCTCGGCCGCCGCGTCGAGATCACGCCAGGGATGCGCTTCGATCTCTTCCGCTCCGCCGGCACGTCCGCCGTCTCCGCCGACGGTCGCCTCGCCCTGCGCGCCGACGTGACCGACAAGATCCACCTCGTTCACGCGTTCGGCCTCGCACATCAACCCCCCTCGTTCATCGTCCCCTTGCCGGGCCTCGCCCTCGGCAGCCTCAGGGGCGGGCTCCAGACCTCGTTCCAGTCGAGCGCCGGTGTCGAGCTCGATCTGCCCGACGCCACCACCGCGACCGTGAGCGTGTTCGACAACGTCTTCCTGAACATGAGTGACATCGCCGCTCTCCCGCCCGGCGACAGCGCCACCATCCACGAGCCGCGCACCCTCGGATCGGCCCAGGGGCTCGAGGTGTACGTCCGACGGCGGCTGACGCGGCGCCTCGGCGGCTTTGCGTCCTACACGCTCTCTCGATCCACCCGGACTTATTACCTCTGGAAGTTCCCGAGCGCGTTCGACCGCACCCACGTGCTCAACCTCGCCGCGGCCTTCGACCTCGGCGGCGGCTGGCGCGCCGGGGCGCGGTTCACCTTCTACACCGGCGCTCCGACGCCCGCCTCGCAGAGCGCGGTGGTCACCGGCGATCCGCGCCACGCGAACGAGCGGGATCCGTCGTTCTACCGCCTCGATCTCCGCGTCGAGAAGCGCTGGACGCTCCAGAAGGCGCGGTGGATCTCGTTCGTGGCCGAGACGCTCAACACCACGCTCCACAAGGAGATCGTGGGTAACGTGGAGATCGGGCCGGTCTCCATTCCCAGCCTCGGCGTCGAAGGAGGGTTCTGATGCGCGCACGACTCCCGATCTCCATCTCCCTCGTTCGATTCGCGGCGGCGGCTCTCCTCCTGGCGGGGTGCCTCCCGGGCGATACGCGGCCTGCGCCCGCGACGATTCACTTCACGGTGGAGGCGAGCCGCGCCGTCCTCGAAGGCGTGACGACGATCGATGGATGGCACATCACGTTCGAGCGATTGCTCCTCGGGCTCGGCGGCGCCCGGCTCGGGGCGCGCGGGACTGGCGGGAACATCGATCCTTCGGTGTGCACCAGCTATGCGAACGCGAACTACGAACGCCTCTTCGACGTCACCGTCGCCGGACGTCAACCGCTCTCCGACATCTACGGTCTCGGGGCCTGCGGCGTGAGCTTCGAGGTCAGCTGGCTCGACTCGAGCACGACGCTCGGCGCGGGAGTCTCGGCCAAAGATCTCCTGTTCATGCGCAACGCCGGCACCCCTGACGGGTGGAAGAAATCGCGGTCCTTGTACGTGCGCGGGCAGGCGACCCGCGAGGGCGTCACCGAGCGCTTCGCCTGGTCGTTCCAGCCGGCGATCGCCGCTCGGGGCTGCACCGGCGCGGGCGACATGGGGTTCGCCAGCGACGTCTTCCTCACCTCGGGTACGGCGGTGCAGCTCCCGATCATCGTCCACGGAGAGTCGCTGTTCCGGGAGGGCCTCGACGACGAGAGCCCGCTCCGCTTCGACGCGCTGGCCGCCGCCGACACCGATGGTGATCACGAGATCACGGACGACGAGCTCCGCGCCATTGCGGGGCCGACGACCGACGCCGACGCCGGGGTGACGTCCCGGGACGGCGGAGCACCGTCGCTCGAAGACGTGCTCTTCCTGGAGCGCGTGCCGCGGATGGTGCGACTCGGCGACAGCGGCCCGTGCCTGGGTGCCATCCGCTGAACGGGGCGCGGGGCACCGCAGGCGCGGGGCCGCGCGCCGTTCACTGCGGGTAGGATGCGCCGATGCTCCTCGCGCACTGGCCCGCCCTGCTCGCGTGCGTCGCGCAGGCCATGCTCGCGCTGCTCGCCCTCCGCGCGAGGGATCCGCTCGGCGCGCCGCTCGCGCTCCTCGGCGCGGATCTCTTCGTGTGGAACTTCGCCGACCTCGCGTTCAAGGTCTCGGGGCTCCCGATCTGGCACGTGCTCGACATCACCGCATCACCGCTCACGCCGGTGTTCGGCCTGCATTTCGTGCTCCTCTTCGTCGGGCGTCGCCGCGAGCTCGGGCGCCTGCTGATGCTCACCTACGCGCTCTTCGGGGCGCTCTCGCTCTCGTCGGCGATCGCGTTGATCACGCCGGAGCATCGGCCGCTGCTCGGTACGTCGACGTGGTCGGCCGTGTTCCTGACGGGGACGCTCGCGGTGATCGTCTTCGGCGGGTGGCTGCTCGTGCGTCATCGTCGCTCCACGTCGAGCGCCGACGAGCGCGCGCGCGCGCGGCTGCTCCTCCTCGCGATGCCGCTCGCCGCCGCGTTCGGCGCCACCGATCTCGTCCACGTCCTCGTCCCCGCGGTGCCCGAGCTCGCGAGCCTCGGCGCCGCGGGGTGCGCGCTCCTGATGATGATCGTCATGCTGCGCGGGCGCCTCCTCGGTCGCGATTTCACGCGCGGGGTAGCCCTCACCGCGGGCGTGCTCGGCGTGACCGCGGTCATCGCGTACCTGCTGGTGTTCCGGATCTTCGCGACCAGCACCGCGCTCCTCGTGGTCGCCACGACGACGCTCAGCCTCGCGCTCATCGCCGCCACGCGGCAGCTCGCGGCGTCGGCGTCGATCCGCCGCGCGCGCGCCTCGGAGATGGCGCTCATGGGCCGCTTCTCCGCGCAGATGGCCCACGATCTCAAGAACCCGCTCGCCGCGCTCAAGGGCGCCGCGCAGTTCCTCCAGGAAGAGCAGCGGCTCGGTCGATCGCTCGCCGACCAGGGCGAGTTCTTCGAGATCATCGTCGGCCAGGCCGATCGTCTGGAGCGCCTGATCAGCACCTACCAGCGCCTCGGCCGCCTCGAGCCCGAGCTCGTGAAGGTCGACGTCGGCGCGCTGGTGCGCGAGGTCCTCGCCCTGCAGATCTTCGCCGGCGGCGGCGCGACCGTGAGCGTGACGATCGCCGACGATCTGCCTGCCTGCGCGGCCGATCGCGATCTCCTCGCGCGCACCGTCGAGAACCTGGTGAAGAACGCCTTCGAGGCCATGCCGGACGGCGGCGCGCTCGCGGTGAGCGTCGCGTACGAGGGCGAGGGAGAGGCCGGCGTCGTCATCCGCGTCGGCGACACCGGCGCGGGGATGAACGCTCGCACTCGCGAGCAAATCTTCGATGATTTCTACACCACCAAGGCCACGGGCAGCGGGCTCGGCCTCCCCTTCGTGCGGCGGGTGATCGAGGCCCACGGCGGCGACGTCACGCTCACGAGCGAGGTCGGTCGTGGTAGCGTCTTCACCTTGCGACTCCCTGCATTTCGAGCCCCCAGCGCCGAGCGTCGTCATGGTTGAGCCTCGCCCGATCGTGCTCGTTGTCGACGACGATCCCGCCCTCGGGAAGGTCGTCGTCGCGCTCCTCGCGCAGGACGGGATCGACGCGCGCGCCGTGCGATCCGGCCCGGCCGCGCTCGAGTCGCTCGCCGAGCGGCCCGCGGACGCGGTGATCACCGATCTGCGCATGCCCGGCATGGACGGGATGGAGCTGCTCGGAAAGATCATCACCGAGCACCCCGGTACACCGGTGATCATGTTCACCGCCCACGGCACGGTGCCCCTCGCCGTCGAGGCCATGAAGCGCGGAGCGGCCGAGTTCGTGCTCAAGCCCTTCGCGCGCGAAGAGCTGCTGTTCGTGGTCCGCAAGGCCCTCGCCGGCGCGGCCCACGCCGAGTCGCGGCCGCCCGAGGCCGCGCCCGCCGCGGGGCGCTTCACCGGCGCTTCGGCCGCGATGCGAGAGTGCCAGTCGCTGGTCACGCGCGCCGCCGCGGGCACGGCGACGGTGCTCCTCCGCGGCGAGAGCGGCACCGGGAAAGAGGTCGCGGCGCGATCGATCCACGAGCAGAGCCCGCGGCGCAAAGGCCCCTTCGTCCGCGTGCACTGCGCCGCCTTGCCGGACGCGCTGCTGGAGAGCGAGCTCTTCGGCTACGAGAAGGGCGCGTTCACCGGCGCGGTGCAGCGCAAGCCCGGCCGCGTCGAGCTGAGCCAGGGAGGGACGCTGTTCCTCGACGAGATCGGCGACACGACCCTGAGCGTGCAGGTCAAGCTCCTGCGCCTCTTGCAAGAGAAGGAGTACGAGCGCCTCGGCGGGGTGGAGACGCTCAAGGCCGACGTGCGCTTCGTCGCCGCCACCAACCGCGATCTCGAGGCGATGATCAAGGCCGGTACCTTCCGGGAAGACTTGTTTTACCGCCTCAGCGTGGTGCCGATCGGCCTCCCTCCCCTGCGCGACC
The DNA here is from genome assembly GCA_025362495.1 of Byssovorax sp. Classification (GTDB taxonomy): domain Bacteria; phylum Myxococcota_A; class Polyangia; order Polyangiales; family Polyangiaceae; genus JANYGI01. Next base: position 68,294 of record JANYGI010000084.1, read on the forward strand.
GGCCCGAGGACATCGCCCCTCTGGCAACGCGGTTCTGCGCCGAGCTGGGCGCCGCCAACGGCCGTCCCGGCGCCGCCCTCGACGCGGGGGCGATAGCCGTCCTCGAAGCCCAGAGCTGGCCAGGCAACGTGCGTCAGCTCCAGAACTTCATCGAGCGCCTGGTCGTCCTCGCCGAGGGCGACGCGCTCGGCGAAGGCGAGGTGCAGCGCGAGCTCGCCCGCAAGCTCCCCGGGAGCGCGCCTGTCGCGAAGAGCGAGAGCGGCACCGAGTCGGGATCACGCCTCCTGGAAGACAGCCGCCGTGACGCCGAGCGCGCTGCGGTGCAAACGGCGCTCACCCGGGCCAAGGGGAACCGCACGCTCGCGGCGCGCCTCCTCGGGATCAGCCGGCGGACCCTTTACAACAAGCTCGAAGAGCTGCGCCTCGTCTGAGGCGCGCGGCTCCCTACTTCGCGTCGGCGCAGCAGCGGAACCCCACCTCGTAGCCGTAGTCTTCTTCCTTGTGGAACGTCACCGTCGGCCGGCATCGGCCGCGCACCGGGCCCCACCAGCCGCCTTTGAGGCCGCTGCGGTTGGGCGTCTTCTGCCCGGGTAAATCGACCCATTCGTTGACGTTGCCGTTGAGATCGTAGATCCCGGCCCACGAGACGCAGGTGGTGAGCGCGCCGATCTTGTTCCGCTGATCGAGCCGCTCCATCTCGGCCTTGCAGCGCGCGTCGAGGAAGCACTGCTCGTAGTGGAGCATGGTGTGCGAGTGATCGGGGTAGCGATACGGCTTGTCGATGTTGCAGATCGCCTCGTCGCGATCGTACCCGTAGACATAGGGCCGCATCTCCGGCCCCTCGCAGGCGAAGTTGAACTCGTCCTCGTTACAGAGGCGCTTGCCCGCGGCCGCGCACATCTCCCCGGCTTGCACCCACGAGGTCAGCACCCGCGGCACCTCGCCGACCTTGTCGGGGTACTCGAAGCGATCCATGCAGTACGAGAGCCTGGTGCGCGACTTCGAGACGCAGTGCGAAGGAGCCTTGTACTTCAGGCAACGCTCGCTCACGGTGCGGCTGCCACGATTCTTGTACTCCGGGTGCTCTTCGATGCAGTCCTGGGTGAGCGCAGGGCAGTAGTCGCCCTCGACGCGGACCATGCCTTCAGAGCACCCGTCGGTGCGGCCCGGGAGCGGCTCCGGGAGGCCCGACGCCGGATCGACGGGGCTCGCGGACGCGGCGACGGGCGGCAGGGACGACGACGTGCTCGGGGCGGCGACGGACGCGGCGACGCGCGGCGCGGCGCTGGCGATCGTGGCAGGCGCGTCCGTGGAGGGCTTCGCATCGCGGCACGAAGCGACGGATCCGACGACGAGCAGCGAGGCGAACGCGGCGGCGAAAGGGAGGCGAAGGCGCGACACGCCGCGACGTTTAGCAGACCTGCGCGGCGAGCGGAGCTGGCGTCACTTCGCGGGGCACGAGAGCGGCGGATACTCCGCGTCGGGATCCGCATACGAGTCGTCCTTGGCGAGCAGCTTCCCGAGCAGTCCAGGGCTGTAGAAGCGGTCCTCGCAGAAGTCGAAGGGCAAGCTCACCGAGCCCACGCGGCAGAGTGGCAATTCGTGGGCGGCGCAGGCGTCCGGGCCCACGAAGTCGATGTGACCGTCCGCCGCGAGCACGTAGCCGGCCTCCCTCCCCTCCAGGGTGCGCAGCGTGGCGAGGCGGGTGGAGTCCTGGGCGCGCAGGAGCGAGAGCAGCCCGGCCATCGTCGCGGAGACACGGAATCCCCGATCAGGAGAGACGGTATCGGCCTTGAGGCGGCCAATGTACTCGTCCAGCGTCCCGCGGGCGAAGCTGCTCATCGCCGGGTTCCACAGGCGAATCACGCGATCGGGGCCCTGGGCGGCGATCTGCTTCCCGTCGGGCGAGAAGGCCGCGAGCACCACCCGATCGGCGATCTCCTTCAGCGTCTGCACCGGCGTGGGAGTGCCCTTGTCGGTGTCCCAGACGCGCACCGTCGTGTCCCACGAGCCGGAGGCGAGCTGCTTCCCATCCGGCGAGAACGAGAGCGAGGTGACCCACTGCGTGTGACCGTTGAACGTCAGCGCCGGCTTGCCCGAGATCGGATCCCAGGTGCGAACGCTGTTGTCCCACGAGCCCGACGCGAGCTGCTTCCCCACCGGCGCGAAGGCCACCGTCGTCACACGATCGGTGTGATCGTTGATGAGCTTGTTCGACGTGTACCTGGGCTGGGCGTCGACGGTCTTGAGGTTCGCGTCCCAGACCTTCACGGTCCTGTCCCACGAGCCCGAGGCGAGGAGCTTCCCGTCGGGCGAGAACGCGACCGAGCTGACGAAGAGCGTGTGCTCGTCGAGCACGCGGAGGATCTGCCCCTGGGCGAGGTCCCAGACGCGGATCGTCTTGTCGTTCGAGCCCGAGGCGAGGCGCTTGCTGTCGGGCGAGAACGCGACCGAGTTCACGTCGTCGGTGTGGTCGGTGAAGACCCGCGAGATCACGTTCCTGGTCAGGTCCCAGATCCGGACGGTCGAGTCCTTCGCGCCCGACGCGAGAAGCTTTCCGTTCGGCGAAAAGGCCACGCTCGTGACCTCGCCGGTGTGCTCCTTGAACGTCTGCAAGAGGGCGCCGGTCGCCGCGTCCCAGACGCGGACGCCGCGATCGTCGGAGCCGGTCGCCACCAGAGATCCATCGGCCGAGAAGGCGACCGCGCGCGGCTTGCCGAGATCGAGGAGGCGCACGCGCTCGTGGAACGTCGACGTCGAGAGGATCGACACGCCCTCGCCGTGAGCCACCGCGAGGCGGAGCCCCGAGGGCGCCCAAGCGACCGACGTGACCGAGCCGGTGAACCCGTTGGGCACGTCGATATCCAGGGTTTTTCCCGAGGATTTCTCGAGCTCGACGATCGCCCGATCGAAGAGCCGCTGGGCCTCGACCAGGTCGCCCAGCTTCTTCGCGGCCATGCCTGCGCCGCCGAGCGCGAGGAAGCTCGGCCACTCGTCCTGCGATCTCCGGAAGCTCACGAGGGCCTTCTTCGCGTCGCCCGCGGCCTCGGCGATCTCGCCCTCGCGCAGGAGCTTCCTCGCCTCGGCGCGGCTCTTGTCGACCTTGGCCTTGCTGGGCTCGGCGAGGCGCTTCTCCTGACGATCGACGAGCTCGCGCGCCGCGGCGATGGCGTGCTTCGCCGTCTCGGGGGCGCGGGGCGAGGTCTCGATCAGGCTCGCGAGGGCCTTGGCTTCGGTGGCCCGGCCGAGCTCGGCGAGGATCGCCACGTGGGCCGCCCAGCTCTCGGGCGCGGTGTCGACGCAGAGCGCGTCGGCCTTGTCGATCGCGAGCGAGGCGCGCTCGAGGCGCCCCGTCTCGCGCAGGTGCGCGACCTTCGCGCGGAGCACGTCGGCCACGTCGCACGGGTCCTTCACCGCGGCCTTGACCGCTACCACGCGCGGCGGCGGCGCCGACGAGCAGCCGACGAGGACGAGGATCGCGAGGCCGCCGAGCAGGCGCGCACGGTGCGGGAGGCGCATAGGGGCGCCGATAGTGAAGGGGGACGCCCGCGCTTTCAATGCCCCGCTTCATTCTCTGCGCGGTCGCGCTTCAGGTTCGCGCGGATCTGCCGTCGTACTCCGACATGATGGACTCTCGGCCAGACTCGCGGGTGCTGCCGTCGAGCCGTCACCCCACGGCGCCCGCGCCGGGAACGAGGAGGGGTGAGCTCGCGGACAGCGTGCTCGAAGAGCTGTGGTTCGGGGACGAAGATCCCGAGCGGCCCCGCTACGAGGCTTCACGCAGCCTCGCCGCCGCGGTGGCGCGGATCGAGGGGCTACGCCCGTTCCCCATGGCGGCGCAGAAGCTGCTCACGCTCCTCTCGGATCCCGGCTACCGGATGAGCGAGGTGCGCGCCGTGATGGAGTCCGATCCAGCGCTCGCCGCGCGCACGCTCAACGTCGCCAACTCGCCGCTCTTCCGCGGCCTCAGCCCGTGCCGGTCCATCGATCAGGCGATCGTCCGCCTCGGCGCGCGCAACGTGCGCGATCTGGCCGTGGGGATAGCGGCGATGAGCATGTTCGCGAGCGCGGACGCGGCCTCGAAGCGTCTCCGCGATCACTGCGTGGGCGTCGCGGCGATCGCCAGGATCGTCGCCGACACCGCGATGCGCCGGGAGGCGTCGTCGCTGTTCCTGTCGGGCCTGATGCACGACGCGGGCAAGCTGCTCCTGCTGCAGACCGGCGAGATGACGTACGGCGCCGAGGTCGACGACGACGCGGCGCACGAGGAAACAAGCCTGATCGAGCGCGCGCGCCTCGGCTACGATCACGCGGTCCTCGGCGCTCACGTGATGAAGCTCTGGAGGATCCCCGATCCCACCGCGATGCTCGTCGCCTGGCATCACCAGCCGGCGCGCGCGCTCGCGATGGGCGGAGACACGGCCCTGATGGTGGCCCTGCTGCGCGCCGCCGACCACATCGAGCATCGCCTCGCGCTCGACGGCGATCTCGACGCCGAGACGTGCCGCCGCCTCGGCGAGGACGCGGCCTGGACCTACGCGGATCTCGGGCAAGGCGATCTGCGCGAGCTCTGGCCGCAGATGAAGGAGGCGCGGCGCGAGATGCTCGCGGCGCTCGGCGGCTGAGCCCGATCACGGCCCGGCGATCGTCGCCTCGAACTTCGTCCAGTACGCGTCGCTCGGCACCCCGGCGAAGGACTCGACGATCTTCATCGTCCGCGTGTCGACGATGATGTTCGCCGGGTAGACGCTGGCCACGAAGAGCGCGTCGAGCTGCCGCGTGGGATCGATCGTCGCCGGGTAATTCACGTGGAACTGCGTCGTCCAGGTCACGAGATCTTGCGCGACCGCCGAGTGCCCGTGACCCGGCCCGTCGTCGAGCTGCACGAGGAACTCCCCTCCGAGCGGCTTGTACTTGAGGTGCTTGGCCGGGAGCACCGTCTTCGCCTCGCTCTTGCAGGCGCCGCACCACAGGGCCGAGATGCTGATCGAGAGCGCCTTGGGCTTGGGCGTGCCGCCTCCGTAGGTCGAGCCCACGGGGAACAGGCGATCATCCATGCTCGGATCGAGGGGCGCGTACGCGGGATCGTCGGCGTGCGGGTTGTAGAAGTCCGAGAGCTGGATCGGCCGCGTCGCGGTGCGGTCCAGCTGCGCGTTCGGGAAGCCGTTGAGCTGATAGAGCGGCACTGTCTCGCCCTGGCTCGTGCCATAAGGCCCCCCGGGATACGCTGGAGTCGCGACCACCCCCTGCGACGACTCACCCGTGGAGACGTCGGCCTCGGCGCAGCCGACGGCCGCGGCGGTGAACAGCAGAGCAACGTAACGAAAGAGCATGTCGTTCCTCATCTGGCACCCATGGAGCTGGCGAGCGGACCTCGGGTCGGAGGCGACGCACGCCGCCGGCTCTCGCCCTGGCCACAACGCCTCCTCCGATGACGATGCGTGAGGTCGGATCGCGCCGCTCGGAACGCGCCGCGCGCCGGGCGCTGTTTCTCCAGGACTACCCGTCTCGAACCCGGGACTTCAGCTCGGGTGAGCCAGCGGCCGCGGCCGCGGCCGTGGACCCGGCCGAGCGCTCCCGCGCGCCCGACCGCACCATCGGCCACGCGTGCTCCTCGGGCCCTGGGACGGGCCTGCCGGGCAGCTCCCGAGCGATGGCTGTACCGGTGTCGCGGGCGAGGTCAGCTCGGTCGGCTGCGGCAGATCTCCTTGATTTCCTGGCCGTTTCACCGCAACTGTCCCGCGGCGAGGAAGCAACCGGGACCTCGACGGTTCGACATCCACCATGCCGCGCATCGATAGCCTCTTGAACCTCGCGAACCAGCAGGGCGCGAACGAGCTCCGCCTCGGCGTCGATCGCGAGCCGCAGATGTTCGCCGACGGCACGCCGAAGCGGCTGACGATGGCGAAGACGTCGATGGACACGCTGCGCGAGCTCCTCGGCGAGCTCCTCGCCGGCGAGCGCGAGCGCCTGCTCATCGAGCAAGGTCAGGTGCAGTTCGTCCATGTCACGCCGGACGCGGGGAACTTTCGCGTCACCCTCGTGCGACGCGGATCCGCGAGCGCGGCGCTGGAGATCGACGCGGTGTTCCTGCGCGCTCGGAGCAAGGCGGTCGCCGCGCCGCCGCCGATGGTCGCGCCGCGCGCCGCCCCGACGCCGACGCCGACGATCGCGCCGCCCGCGCCGACGGCCTCGATCGCCGCGGCAGCACCGGCTCCACCCCGGATCGCCGACGCGCCGACGCCGGCCGCAGCGACGGGCGCCGACGTGGCGCCGGCCCTCGCCGCGCTGATCGGCGCTCGTGCGTGCTGCTCACGCTCGAGGATCCCATCGAGTACGAGCTCGCGCCCGGCGCCAAGGGGATCGTCCGCCAGCGCCAGATCGGCCGCGACGTGAAGGACTTCGCGACGGGCCTGCGCGACGGGCTGCGCGAGGATCCCGACGTCTTGCTCATCGGCGAGATGCGCGACGCCGAGACGGTGAGCCTCGCCCTCACCGCCGCCGAGACTGGCCACCTCGTCCTGGCGAGCCTGCACAGCCGCAGCGCCGCCTCGGCGGTCGACCGGATCATCGATACCTATCCTCCGGATCAGAAGCCGCAGATCCGCACCCAGCTCGCCGACGCGCTCCGCGTGGTGGTATCGCAGCGCCTGATCCCGCGCTCCTCCGGCGACGGCCGCGTCGTCGCGCTCGAGGTGCTGCGCGCGAGCTACGCCGTCGCCGGCGCGATCCGCGACGCGAAGTCCTCGAACCTCCAGAGCGCGATGCAGTCCGGCAAGAAAGAGGGGATGATCCCGCTCGAGCGCTGCCTCGCCGACCTCGTGCAGAAGCGCCAGATCACGATCGAGTCAGCCCGAGCTGTCGCCAATGATCCGGCGGCGCTGACTCAGTATCTGGCCGGCTGAGCGGCTGACCGCCTCCCGAGTAGCCGGCCCTCGCCAGGCGATCTCACGGATCACAGCGCCCCTCGGACTTGGCGCTGGCGGCGCTCGCGCTCGGGTGCGCCACCAGGTACTTGATGCACGCCTGGCGATCCTCGGCGCGGCCGACGGCGCTCTTCAGGCTCTCGCCCGAGTGGACCTCGAGCAGATCGAGCTTGCCTTTGCGGTGAACGTCGTTGCCCGTCACCTCGAACTGGTGAATCTGCTTCGCGCTCGGGAAATCGATGTTCAGGTTCGTCGTCTCGTGGTGGCCGTCCGCGTGGCGGACCTTGACCGTGACCGCGTGCGCACCGACGAGGTCTGGACCGCTGAAGTCCTCGAAGAGGTACTGCCCAGCTCCGCGCGGCTTGCCGCTCAGGACCTTCCCGCCGATGTGGAGCGAGACTGCCGTGACCGGAGCCGGGAGCCCGTAAAAGCGGAGGACCTTGTGCTTGTCGCTGCCCTGGTCCCAGTCCTGGAAGATCACCCGGGCCTTCGCCGCCTCGGTCCCGCAGTCCACGAGACGCACGGTGGCGTCCTTGTGACTGTGCACGAAATTGTGCAGCCCGCCGTACTCCTTCAGGTGCACGTCGAGGTGCTGGCTCGAGGGGTTGTTGCACGACTGCCCGTCCTCGAGCTTGTCGACGACGCGGAAGACGGGGCCGTAGCCATTGACCTTGAGACAGACGCCGCCGCTGAAGAGCTCTTGCTCGCTCTTGAGGCCGATCTTCCCCGCGATGTCGTCGCACACGCCGGCGACGTTGGCCCGGCCGTAGACCCACGACATCGTCGCGTTGCCCGCGGCGTCCATGGTGCGGCCGGGGCGATCGCTGGAGACGAGCTTGGTGCTCACGTCGTCGGTGATACGGTAGGTGACGTCGTCGAGCGCGACGCCGGCCTTCAGCGCCGCGTCCTCCTGATCCGACAGGGGCTCTTCCTGGTCCACCTCGTCGTCGGCCGCGTCGGCCGTGGCGATGCAGCCCGTCGCCCCGAAGAGCAGCGCCGCGGGCAGCAGGATCGCGAGCGACCGGAGACACGTGCCGACCCGGAGATTGATCTTCTTCGCCATGACATTCGCCTCTTCTGTAGCTGGGAGACCTTCGCGCTCTCCGGACCGCCACTCTTCGGCCCCGGCTCTGCGCAGTGCTCGTTCAGCAGCTCAGCAATCTTCGATCCACATCCAATTCGTGTCATTGACCATGACGCCGATCAAAAAATCAGCTCGATTCGCCCTGCCTGGGGCTCGCTGGCACTGCCACCGTCGTCAGCATGGATGGAGGAGGATCCGCAGGTGGATCCAGCCTTCCCCACCAAGGCCCCTCGTCGAGATCCAGGCAGGCGGGAGAGGGGGCGATCCGGCAAATCACATGTGCTCTCGCAGATCGCACCACCTGGTTCGGCTCGCGGCGGAATAACCGCGATGACGGGGTCGGCCCCGCCTCAATTTGGCGTCATTAAATACCGTCACCATTATCGACAGGGCTGGTGCAGCGCTTGCAATCCGGGGCGCAGCAGCGCGGATGTCGATACCCGCGCGGCGACCCCACCTCGCCTGGAAAGACCACCACGATGAACCATCTCCTCTCTCGCGCTCCTTTCCTGGCCCTCCTCGGGGTCGCCCTCTCGGCCTGCCTGGCCGCGCCGGACGACTCGAGCGCTCCCGAGCCCGAGGCGGCGCAGCAGGACGACGGCCTCTCCCCCAAGGTCTCGTTCAAGCGCCTCGCGTTCGGCTCGCTCAGCTCGGGCGACCAGGGCCCGGCGAAGAACGCCGACATCGAGGAGGCGCAGAGCTGGGTGCTGGCCGACGGCATCACCGGCGCGCACACCCAGGATCTCCAGGGCATCAAGCAGGCCGGGAAAATCCCGTACATCCATTTCTACATCGCCGCCGGGATGGCCAAGCAGGCCTACAAGATCGACGACTGCAACGTGACCTCGTTCGACAGGAGCCTGTGCAAGTGGGGCGGCGACTACATCTCCAAGCACGTGGCGCAGATCGTCGCGGCCCACGGCGCGGCGGCGAAGAAGGTGCAGCAGATCATGGGGCAGCACCCCGTCCTCGTCCACGTCGAGCCGGACTGGTATCAGTACACGCAGGTGACGCACCCGGGGTATGGTAACCAGAAGGCGGTGCACGCCCTCGGCCCCTCGGAGTCCGGCGCCATCCTCGACAAGATCGTCGACACCATCCATGCCAGTTGCGCGAGCTGCAACGTGGTCCTCGACGTGAGCCCCTGGGCCGACGATCTCGGCGCTTATTTCTCGCACGTGAAGCTGAGCTCGGTCGCCTACGTCGGCCTCGTCGGCAAGCCGTTCAACGCCACCACTGGCAAGATCGACAATTACACGTACAAGAGCATCTCGGCCATCACCGGCAAGAAGATCATCGTCAACACCGCTCACGGGGCGGGCGGCTGGCCGACGGAGTACGACGCGACCTGGGATGGCAAGCTCGACGCGATGTGGGCCGCGGGCGTGGGCGGCCTGATTGAGTCCAACAAGAGCCGGAGTCACTACGAGGGTGTCATCGCCGGCTACAAGGCCGCTCACGGCGGCGGCGGGGGCACGCCGCCGCCGGGCCCCGAGCCCGGGGGGAGCTTCGGTTTTGCGGTCGCGTCGAGCATCAACCCCTGGTGGATCCAGGTCCACGTGAGCGCGCCCGGAGGCGCCAAGGTCACCTCGGTGTCGGCCACGGTGGACGGGGCGAAGTACGCCTTGAAGCTGCAATCGTGGGGTGACTGGGCTGTGAGCCCCGGGAGCGCCGTCCCCGCCGGGGCGCACGTGGTGTTCACTGCGCACGACGCCGAAGGGCACACCGGAACGGCGAAATCGGCGGCCTGGCCGGCGAAGTAACCCGCTCGCGACGAGGGCTGTGGAGCGCGGCTGTCGCTCTTTTACAATACGCGGCCGCGGCGCGGTGGCATGGAGCCGGCCTCACCCGAGAGGAGCTCTGTCATGACCGAGATCAAGACCCACGCCGGCGGCTGTCACTGTGGAAAGGTTCGCTTCGAGGTGCAGGCCGACGTGAGCCACGTCATGTCCTGCAACTGCTCGATCTGCCAGAGGACGGGCGCGCTGATGGCGTTCGTCGGCGCCGACCATTTCACGCTGAAGTCCGGCAGCGAGGCGCTGAGCGACTACCAGTTCGGCAAGAAGCACGTTCACCACCAGTTCTGCAGCACCTGCGGTGTCCGCTCGTTCGGCCACGGCATGGGCCCGAACGGCCAGCCGATGTACATGATCAACGTGCGCTGCCTCGACGACATCGATCTCGAGCCGCTGGCCGTGAAGAAGTTCGACGGCAAGAGCCTCTGAGCGAACCGCCCTGAGGGACGCGAACCCATCGATGTGCAGTGACCACCGCGTCGGCCCCCTGGCCGGGCTCACGCTGATCAGGTCGAGGCCGGCATAGCGGCGCGGCGCGCCGGGCTCACCGCGCGCGGCGCAGGGCGGGTTGATCGGGGTTCAAGGATCGCTCGCGGGCACCGTTCCCCGATCGGCGATGCACGCGCCGACGGCGAAGATCGGCGTCGTTCGTCACGAGCGACCACGCCCGGAGCGCCGCATGAAGAGCTTTACCCTCAAGACGAAGCTGCTGATCACGATGGCCGTGCTGGCGATCGGGTTCCTCGGCTTCAGCAGCTACTCGCACCGGACGCTCCAGCTCTTCGCCGCCGATGGTCCGGTGTACGGCTCGATCGGGCTCGGGAAGGATCTGCTCGCCGACGTCTTGCCGCCGCCCGAGTACCCGATCGAGGCCTACCTCGTCGCGCTCCAGATGGCGTCCGAGACCGACCCCGCGAAGCTCGACGAGCTCGAGCGGAGCGGCGTGCAGCTGACCAGGGACTACGAAGATCGCCTCGAATTCTGGAAGAAATCGCTCGACGATGGCCCGATCAAGCGCCTCGTCACGGGCGAGGCGCCGGGGCCGGTGCGCCGCCTGTTCGAGATCCGCGATCGCGAGCTCATCCCCGCGGTGCGCGCCGGTGATCACGACAAGGCGCGCGCCGTCGCCGCGGGGCCGCTGCGCGCGGCGTACGCGGAGAGCCGCGCGGTGGTCGACAGGATCGTCGCGCTGCAGACCGAGAAGACGGACGCCGAGCAGAAGCGCGCGCAGCAGCTGATCGGCGAGCGGAACACGGCGCTGGGCGTGATTTTTCTCGCGGTGTTCGTCGCGGTCTTCGCGGCCGGGCTCCTGTTGATCCGGGCGATAACGAGCCCGCTCATCGCGATGAAGGTCGCCGCCGAGCGCATCGCCAGGGGCGACATCGCGCAGCAGATCACCCACACCTCCAGCGACGAGCTCGGGCAGATGGCCGAGGCGTTCCGGGGCGTGCTCGCGTACCTGCGCGACGTCGCCGAGGCCGCGGCGTCACTCCGCAACGGGCAGCTCGATCGGCCGCTCGCGCCGCGCTCGCCCGACGACGTGCTCTCCAGCAACGTCAACGAGATGCGCGGCGCCCTCGAGTCGCTGCTGCAGCAGACGACCGCGCTGATCCGCGCGGCGCGCGAGGGCGATCTCTCGCAGCGCGGCGATCCGACGAAATTTCAGGGCGCGTACGCCGAGCTCGTCAGTGGCCTCAACGCGATGATCGACGGCGTGGCGACGCCGTTCCGCTCGGCGTCCGTCGCGCTCGAGCAGCTCGCCGCGCGCGATCTCACCGCGCGCATGGCCGGCCACTACACGGGGGAGTACGCGGCCGTGCAGCGGTCGCTCAACACTGCCGCCGACAACCTCCACGAGAGCCTGGTGCAGGTGGCGAGCGCCGCGAGTCAGGTCGCGGAAGCGTCGGGGCAGATCGCGTCGAGCGCGCAGGAGGTCGCCAGCAGCGCCTCGACCCAGGCCAGCTCGCTCGAGGAGGCGGGCGCCAGCCTGCAGGAGATGTCGGGCATGATCCGCGAGAGCGCCGAGCGCGCGCGCCGCGCCGGCGACCTCTCGACCCGATCGCAGGAGTCGTCAGCGACGGGCGCAGAGTCGATGAAGGCGATGCTCGGCGCCATCGGCGAGATCCGCGCCTCCGCGACGAGCACGGCGGCGATCCTCCGCGACATCAACGACATCGCGTTCCAGACCAACCTGCTCGCGCTCAACGCGGCGGTCGAGGCCGCGCGCGCCGGCGAGGCCGGAGGCGGGTTCGCGGTCGTCGCCGAGGAGGTGCGGAGGCTCGCGATGCGCTCGAAGGAGGCCGCGAAGAAGACCGAGGGCCTGATCAAGACGTCGGTGGCCTCGGCCGAGCGCGGCGAGGCGATCTGCCACGACGTCGACCAGAGCTTCGCGGCCATCGTCCACGCGGTGACCGAGGTCGGCGGCCTGGTGCGCGCCATGGCGACGGCGAGCGAGGAGCAGGCGCGCGGGATCCATCAGATCAACGAGGTGGTGGGATCGATCGACGGCCTCACCCAGCGCAACGCGGCCAGCTCCGAGGAGTCCGCGAGCAGCGCCGAGGAGCTGTCGAGCCAGTCCGAGGAGCTCGCCACGCTCGTCGCTACGTTCACGCTCGAGCGCGGCGCCGCGCCGGTGCTCGCGCGGCCGCCGCCGCCGTCGCGCGCCATGGGATCGATGCGCCCGCGACCGAGCGTGCCCCGCGCGTCGCGAAGGCCCGGCCCGATGGCGCCGCAGCCGAAGAGCGCCGCGCCCGAGCCGTTCCCCGGGTGGGACGCGTGAGCGCGCCCGCCGCTCAGCGACGACGAACGAGGTAGAAGAAGTCGCGATCCGAGGGCTTCATGACGTACCCCTTCGTCGGGTGCTTGATCTTCGGCACCAGCGTCTCGCTCACCTCGGGCGCCTCGCCGGGCTTCGCGGGCGCGTAGAGCAGGAAGCGCGTGTACGACCAGTTCACGTCGAGCTCGGCTACGTCGACCGCCCCCGCAGCGCGCATCGCCGCGGCGAGACCCCGCGGGGTGATCCACTCTCCCAGGCCGTAAAATAGAATCTTTCCGCTGGCGTCGAGGCCGAGCGCCGAGCGGCGGATCGTGGTGTCGCCCGTTTCGGAGGAGCCCCAGCGGCGCGTCTTCGGATCGGCGTCGAGCACCGGGTTCACCACGCCCTGCTCGATCAAGCAGGGCGGCGTCTGGCGGTACGCCGAGAACGTCGCGGCCGCGGGCGAGAGCGTCGTCCACGTGCGGATCCGCAGGGAGCCATCGTTGACGAAGGCGACCGTACAGGCCTCGTCCTTCGGCGGGAGGAAGGTATCGGCGCCGATGCGCATCCCCCAGCCGCCGTGCTTGGCCATGAAGCCGCCGTTGAAGACCGCGAGCAAATCGGCGTGCTCGGCCGCGGGGATGACGCCGGGGCGGCGCTCGGCAGGCACGCTCGTCGACTTCGGCTCCGCCGTCCCGGCGAGGAAGCGGAGATCGACGCGGCGGGGATCTATCGCCACGATCGCGGCGTACATCGCGTGATCGCTGGCGTCGGGGTGAACGGTCGTGCGGACGAGGAGCGGCGGCTTGCCGGCGGCGTCGGCGACGAGCGGAGTCCACACGCCGTCGCCGTCCTTCGCGGTCTTGGCCTCGGGCGCCGCGAAGCTCGGTGGCGGAAACGCGGGGCCGGCATCGACGGCGACGGCGGCCGCGGGCGGCGGTGGCGCGGGCGCGCTCGACGCCGGGGCCGTGGGCGCGCTCGGTGGGGCCGCGGCGCTCGCGACGAGCGGCGCTGCGAGCTGTGGCGGAGCGGCGAGCGCGGAGGCCGGCTCGGCGCCGCTGCAGGCGAGGATCGATGGGGAGAGGGTGAGCGAGAGCAGCGCGGCGAGGGCAGCGCGGCGCGGGATCACAGCCGCACCGGGAAGCGCTCCGCGAAGTAGGCGTGCCAGCGCGCCGGCGGATCGTGGAACACGTCGCCCGCCAGCATCGAGATGATCATCTTTCGCAGCGTCGCGCGCTGCTCTTGCGCGAAGAGGAGCCCGCGGAGCTCGCCGCGGTAGAACGACTGCACCGCGCCGAGGAACAGATCGCCGGCGGTGCGGAGCTGCGCGGCGTACGACGCGAAGCGCGCGGCGCTGACGTCGTCCGCGGCGAGCGCGGCGTCGATGGCGTCGGTCGCGCGAACGGCGCCGCCCATCGCGAGGTGCGCGCCCGTGGAGAAGAGCGGATCGAGGAAGCCGGCCGCATCGCCGAGGACGAGCCAGCCGTCGCCCGCGAGCGTCTCGACGCGGAAGCTGTAGTCGGCGGCGGCGCGCACGGGCTCGACGCGCGGCGCGTCGCCGATGAGCCGCTTCATCCACGGCGAGCTCGCGACGGCGTCGTCGAAGATCTGACCGAGGCGCGCGTTCTGCTCGTCGGATCGAGGCGAATACTCGCGCGGTGCCGGCCCGTTGCGCTCGCCGAAGACGTCGCGCGCGTCGCGCACGCGGGCGCCCACGACCGCCGACGAGAGGACGAAGCCGACGCTCGTGGTCCCGTCGAGGAACGGGATGAACCAGGCCCAGCCCGGCGTGCTGCCGTCGTCGTTGCGGCCGGCGAGGATCGTCAGCTCGATCTGGCCGACGTCGACGCCCTCGTTGCGGTGCCCGCCCTTGACCTGCGTGAAGAGCGCGGTCTTGTCGAGGCCGGCGATCCGCCTGCGGCCCGTGGATTTCGAGAGGAGCGCGTCGCGGCCCGAGGCGTCGATGACGACGCGCGCGCCGAGGCGTCGCGTCTCGCCGGAGGGCCCCGAGGCCTCGACGCCGACGGCGAAGGAGCCGGCGAAGATCGGGCGCTCGACCCGCCAGCCTTCGCGGACGTCGGCGCCGAGCTCGGCCGCGCGGCGCAGGAGGAGCTCGTCGAACTGGGCGCGCGAGACCTGCCACGCGTAGGGAACGGCCGGCGGGAAGGCGCCCGCGAAGGCGTAGCGCGCCGTCGCCGCGGGGGAGTCGAAGGGCGCCTCGTCGTCGAGGAAGCGCGCCGAGTACTTGCGGACGAAGCGGCGATCCAGCTCGTCGCTCAGGCCGAGCGCGGCGAGCACCGGCGCGCTCGACGGGAGCAGCGACTCGCCGATGTGGAAGCGCGGGAAGCGCTGCTGTTCGAGCACCACGACGCGGCGACCGCGCTGCGCGAGGAGCGCCGCCGCGGTCGCGCCCCCGGGGCCGCCTCCGATGATCACGACGTCGACCTCTTCGTGCCACGGCGGATCGATACGGACGCTCATGCGGCGATCGAAATAGCCGTTCGGCGATCAACGCGCCAGAGCCACGCGGTCATCGATCGTGCTTCGCCCCGGGGAGCGAGCCCGCGCCCATGCGCCGCGCGAATGGTCGTCATGCCGAGGTTCGATTGGCGGATCCCCGCTGCGGCGCGCAGATTCACCTCTCGCCGGGCCGAGCGTTCGAGCGCGCAAGAGCGCCTCGAACACGGCCGCGCCCCCCTTCACCTCCGTATCGAGAGGATCATTCATGCACGCAAAAAAACATTTCGGCCTCGCCTTCGCCCTCACCCTCGTCGCCGCCTGCGGGGGCAACGAGACCACGTCGTCCACGACGTCAACGTCGTCTGCCAGCGGGACCGGCGGGGCGCCGGCGACGACCAGCGACAGCGCGAGCGCCTCGACCTCGACCTCGACGTCGAGCGCCGGCGGCGCGGGGGGCGGCGGCGTCGCCGACCTCACCGTCCAGACTTACCAGTCCGACGTCGCGGGCCCCGCCGTCGACTCGCACCTGATCCTCGGCAGCAAGGAGGCGGTGCTCGTCGACGGCCAGTTCTTCAAGGCCGACGCCGCCAAGGTGATCGCGCTCGTCAACGCCTCGGGCAAGACGCTGACGACCGTGTTCCTGACCCACGCGCACCCCGATCATTACCTCGGCCTCGATCCGATCCACGCGGCGTTTCCGCAGGCGAAGGTGGTGACGACCGCGGCGGTGCTCGCCGAGTTCAAGGCCAAGTCGGCGGCCACGTTCATGTACCTGAAGACCTCGTTCACCGATCAGATCGCCGACGCGCTGACGACGCCGGAGGTGCTGGCGGGCAATACGATCACCATCGACGGGCAGGCCCTCACGGTGATCGAGGCGCCGCACGCCGGCGAGAGCGGGAGCGCCGCGGCCCTGGCGTTGCCCGGGAAGAAGGCGCTGATCGCCGGCGACGTCGTCTATCACGACGTGCACCTCGTCCTCGGCGAGTGCGCGTGGCAAGGGTGGCTCGACAACCTCACCGCGGTGAAGGCGATGGGCTTCACGACGTTCTACCCGGGCCACGGCGCCAAGACCGACGCGACGACGCTCGACGCCGACGCGGCGTACATCAAGGCCGTGGTGCCGATCATGGACGGCGCGGCGACCGCGGCCGATGCGAAGGCCGCGATCAAGGCAAAATATCCGGGGTACGCGAGCGATTTCTTGCTCGGGTTCAGCGTCGACAACTACTTCGCCGGTTGCAAGAAGGCTCCCTGAGGGTAGTCCTGGCGAGCTGCGGGATCCCCCCTATGCTCACCGGCCGTGACCCTCGCTGAACCTTCGCTGCCCGGCCGCATCCACCTTCGTCGCTTCGCCGGGCCCGAGGGCTACGTGGGTCGCCTCGAGCCCATGCGCGTCGCGCACTTGACGGATCTCCACGTCGGGCGCGTGACGCCGCACCGGATCCAGCTCGCGGCGGTGGCAATCACCAACCGCGAGAAGCCGGATCTGGTGGTGATCACGGGCGATTTCGTGTGCCACAGCTTGCAGTACCTGGAGCAGCTCGAGGCGGTGATCCGCGGGTTCGAGGCGCCGGTTGTCGGGGTGCTCGGCAACCACGATCACTGGTCGGGCGCGGCCGAGGTCGCCCGCGTGCTCCGGCGCGCGGGCGCGCTGATCCTGGAGAACCAGAGCACCACAGTGGATGTCGGCAAAGGGCCTCTCCAGATCGTGGGGCTCGACGATGCGTACACCGGGCACGCCGACCGCGCGCGCGCCGTCAAAGGGCTCTCCCCTCACCTGCCCACGCTCGGCCTCTCCCACATCGCGGAGGAGGCCGACGGGCTCTATCCCCACAACGTGCCTCTGGTGCTCTCGGGGCACACCCACGCTGGCCAGATCACGCTGGCGCGGCTGCACGAGATCGCCTTTGGCCGGCTCACGGGCCACCGCTACATTCACGGCCTCTATGGCTCGCGCAGCGGGAGCAACCCCGGAGGCGCGGTGTACGTCGGCGCGGGGATCGGCGCCTCGGTGATGCCGGTGCGCCTCGGCGATCGCGGGATGCGCGAGATCGCCATGTTCGAGCTGGGAGCGATGCCCGGCGCCTTCGACGAGCACCACGAGGAGCAGACTCCGCTCAAGGGGCGAAAGCCCTCCTCGTGGGCTCGCGCTCGGCGCGCGAAGGCCGTGAACAAAGGCTAGCGATCGATCTCGGGGGCGACGACGTCGAAGCTGGCGATCAGCGCGACGAGATCGGCGAGGAACAGGCCGGGGCTCTTGGCCTCGATGATGCCCATCGCGGTGAAGCTGCCGGTCCGGAAGCGGCAGCGATAGGGCTCCTCGGCGCCCTTGCCAATGACGTAACAGCCCATGTCGCCGCGGGCGCTCTCGACGCGGGAGTAGGCCTCGCCCTCGGGCTTGATCTTCTTCGGGAGCTTGCCGACGAGGTCGTCTTCCGGGTGCTCGTCGATCTTCGCCAAAGCCTGCTGGAGGATCTTGCCGGACTCCTTGCACTCCTCCGAGCGCACGTAGAAGCGGTCCCAGCAGTCGCCCACGGCGCCGAACTGGCCCTTGCCGACGGGCACGGCAAACTCGAAGTCGGAATAGACCGAGTAGCCGTCGTCCTTGCGGAGATCCCACTTCACACCGGAGCCGCGGAGGTTCGGGCCGACGAGGCCCCAGTCCTTCGCTTCTTTACCGGTGATGATCGCCACGTTCGCGAGGCGCTGGATGTAGATCTCGTTGTATGTGATCAGGCGATCGAACTCCTCCATCAGCGGGACGAACTTGTCGACCCAGGTCTTGACCTTGTCGGCCCAGCCCTTGGGCATGTCGAACGAGACGCCGCCGATGCGGTGGTAGTTGTACGTGAGCCGCGCGCCGCACAGCTCCTCGATGAAGTCGTTGATGTACTCGCGCTCGCGGAGAGCCCACATGAAGGGCGTGGTGGCGCCGATATCCATGGCCATGGCGCCAATGGCGATCATGTGGCTGGCGATGCGGTTGAGCTCGCAGGAGATGACGCGGAGGTACTGCGCGCGCTTGGGCACCTCGATGCCCATGAGCTTCTCGCAGGCCGTGGCCCAGCACTCGTTGGCGAACATCGCCGCGACGTAGTCGACGCGGTCGGTGTACGGCATGTAGCCCGGGTAGGTGCAGCGCTCGCCGATCTTCTCGATGCTGCGGTGGAGATAGCCCACGTCGGGCACCGCTTTGCGGATGATCTCGCCGTCAGACTGGATGATGAAGCGGAGCACGCCGTGGGTGGACGGGTGGTGAGGACCCATGTTGAGGGTCATCTCCTCGTCCATCTCGTTGGTGAAGATGACGTCGCTCATGCCTTTGCGGGCTCCTTCGCAGCCTCTTTCGAGGCCTCTTTCGAGGGTAAAGTGATCTTGAAGAGCTCGATCGGGTTCGGCCGGATGGTCGGGATCCCGTGATAGTCTTCCTTCTCCTCGTAGTCCTTGCGCAGCGGGTGCCCCTCCCAGTCGTCGGGGAGCAGCAGGCGCCGCAGATCCGGGTGCCCCTCGAAGAGGACGCCGAGCAGATCGAAGCACTCGCGCTCTTGCCAGTTGGCCGTCGACCACACGTTCACCAGCGTCGGCATCGCCGGATCCTCGCGCTCGAGATAGGCCTTGAGCACGACCCGGTGCTTCTTGCCATACGAGTAGAGGTGATAGACCACCACGATGCGCTTGTCGTCCGGGTAGTCGACGCCGGTGATGCACTCGAGATAATCGAAATCGAGGGATTTCTCCGAGCGGAGGTGCTCACAGACGTTCTCGATCTCCCAGGGTGCGATCTGGAACCAGGGATCCTTGTCCCTGGCCGGATCACCGTGAAAATCGAAGACCGTCTCGGTGCCGAACTTCTCTTGAAGGAGCTTGAAAATGGCGTCGGGGGTCATGGCTCGGACGGCTCGCAGTGGGCGCGTGGAGAGGAGATTGGCTATGGCGACAGAGGCCTACGCAGGAGGCCGGGGTTCGGGGCCGCTTGCGGTCCCATCGAAAACTAACCGACGCCGTAGCGCTTTTGCAGGTACTTCTCGTTCTTGATCTTGTCCTGGATCTTCAGGAGGCCTTCGAGCAGGGCCTCGGGGCGCGGGGGGCAGCCGGGGACGTAGATATCGACGGGGATGATCTGGTCGACGCCCTTGCAGACCGAGTACGCGTACTGGAAGAGGCCGCCGCAGTTGGAGCAGCTACCCATCGAGATGACGAAGCGCGGTTCGGCCATCTGGTCGTAGAGGCGCTTCACGCGCAGGCCCATCTTGTAGGTGAGCGTGCCGGCGATGATGAAGAGATCGCTGGAGCGCGGGCTCGGGCGGGGAGCGGCGCCGAAGCGCTCGAGATCGCCGCGGGGGCCGCCGGTCTGCATCAGCTCGATCGCGCAGCACGCGAGGCCGAAAAGCATGTACCAGACGCTGTTCGCCCGGCCCCAGTTCAGCATCCAGTTGATGACCTGGTCGGTGTTCGTCGAGAGGACGCTGCCGCCGTCGTCGGAGTATTTCGCGTCCCAGCCCTTCGGCGGGGCCATCAGGTTCAGGTTCGACGACATGTCACTCGGCTCCTTGCGGCATCGCTTCTTCGAGGTCGTGTTCCTTGATGATCTCGGGGCGCGTGCGGCTCGACACGTTCTGCACGCCGCGGGGATCGCCCTTGATCGAGCGGATCCACTCGAGGTCGCCCTTCACCCAGACGTAGACCAGGCCGAGCATCAGGATCACGACGAAGAGGAAGATCTCGACCAGCGCGAACATGCCGCGGCCGGCGTCGACCCAGCGGCGGAACACCGTCGCCACCGGGTAAACGAAGGCGATTTCGACGTCGAACACGATGTAGATGAGGGCGATGATGTAAAAGCGCGGGTTGAAGTTGAACCACGCGGGGCCGACCGGGGCCTCGCCGCACTCGTACGTCTCGAGCTTCTCGGCGTACATGTTGTTCGGCCGGATCACCTTGCCGAACAGGAGCGAGCCGAGAATGAAGCCGATCGCCACCAGGAAGAACGCGGCGACGCTGGCATACGCCATCAACATGGGGAGGAACCTCGCGGCAGGAGCCGATGCGTAAAGACGCTGACCGGGGGGATTCTTAGGGGAAATTCCCCGGCGAGGCAATGCCGGCGACGAGCGACCTCCGGGATGCCGCCCGCGAGGGGCGCCGTGTAACATCGAGCGCGGATGTCGCTGCTTCAGCTCGTGGTGCTGGCCGTCGCGCAGGGGGCCGGCGAGGCGTTGCCGATCTCGGCTTCGGGGCACGCGGCCGTCGCTCGCCTGTGGCTCGGGCGGGGCGACGCGGGGCCGGCGATCGAAGCCGGAATGGCGCTCGCGACGGCGACGGCGCTGGGCGTCGCAGGCCGCCGTCGCCTCGCGGTCGCGCTCGGCGAAGGCGTGCGCGCCATCGCTCGGCCCGGCCTTTTCCAGGTTTCCCCGGGGGCTCGCGACGCGGCCGTGCTGACGGTCGCCTCGGCGGCGAGCCTCGCCACGGCGCACCTCGTGGCGCCGCGAGTCGAGGGGCTGAGGAGCTCTCCACTGGCGATCGCGCTCGGCCTGATCGCCGCGGGCGTGGGCCTCGCGAGCACGATGTTCGCGCGGCGCGGGTGGCCGCGCGCCGCGCGATCGACCGGCGCAGCGGCCGCCGAGGCGCCCTCGCTGCCGCTCGCCGCGCTGGTGGGAGTGGCCCACGGGCTCGCGGTATTCCCCGGCGTTTCCCGCGTGGGAGCCGCGTTGACGGTGCTCCTCTGGCTCGGCGTGCGGGCCGACCGCGCCGTCGATCTCGCGCTCTTGATCACGGTGCCGTCGCTCCTGGTCGCGGCCGCGAGAGGCAGCGCGGGCGGGAGCGGGCCAGAGGCGTTCGAGCCCGGGGCCCTGGCGATCGGCGTGGTGATCGCGTTCCTCGCGGCGCGGATCGCGGCCTCGACGCTGAAGAGCCTGGTCGCGACCCGGCGCCTCCCGCTGCTCGCGCTGTGGATCATTCCCCTCGGTCTCGCGCTGCTGGCCTACGCTCGCGCGCTGCCTGCCTCCGGTACGTAACCCCTCACCCCCGACGACGATGACCGACGCCCGACCCTCGATCCACGCCCTCATCCTCGCCGGCGGCGCCGGTACGCGGTTCTGGCCCGCGTCGCGATCGGCGCGGCCGAAGCAGCTCCTCCCGCTCGTCAGCGACGATCCGCTGATCCTCGAGACGGCGCGCCGCGTGCTCCCGCTCTGCGGCGGCTACGAGAACGTCCTCGTCGCGAGCGGGCGTCACCTCGTCGAGGCCACCGCGGCGATCTTGCCCGAGCTGCCGTTCCACAATCTCCTCGTCGAGCCGGTGCCGCGCAACACCGCGCCCGCGATCGGCTGGGCCGCGGCCCGCGTCGCGCGAACCGATCCCGACGCGGTGCTGATGGTGCTCCCGAGCGATCACCACATCGCCGACGTGCCCGGCTTCCAGGCGACACTCGAGCGCGCGGTGGCCTCGGCGCGCGCCGGCGCGATCACCACGATCGGGATCACGCCGACGCACCCAGAGACGGGCTACGGCTACATCGAGATGGGCGACGCGCACGCTGGCGGCGGCCTCACCGTGAAGCGCTTCGTCGAGAAGCCGCACCGCGCTCTGGCGGAGGAGTTTCTCGCGACGGGCCGCTACCTGTGGAACGGCGGAATGTTCTTCTTCCGCGCCCGCGACATGATGGATGCGATCCGCGCGCACCAGCCCGCGCTCGCCGCGGGCCTCGACGCGTTCGACCGCGCCGCGGCCGCCGGCGACGAGCTCACCGAGGTGCTCCGCACGTTCCCCACGCTGCCTTCGGTGAGCATCGACAAGGGCGTGATGGAGCACATGTCCACGCTCGCGGTCCTCCCCGGCGATTTCGGCTGGAGCGACATCGGGAGCTGGCAGAGCGCGTGGGAGCTCGCCGCGAAGGACAGCGTCGGCAACGCCTCGCCCGAGGGCGCGGTGTTCATCGACTCGAAGAACAACCAGGTCGTCGATCTGCGCAACGGCGGGCACGGCAAGCACCGCGTGATCGCCCTCGTCGGCGTCCACGATCTCGTCGTCGTCGAGACCGACGACGCGCTCTTGATCGTGCCGCGCGAGCGATCGCAGGACGTCAAAGAGATCGTCGACGCGCTCCGCAAGCGCGGCGATACGCACCTCGTTTGAGCGGGCCGATCAGCTCATCGACGCCAGGTGTTCACCCAGTCGGGTCCACCCGTCGCCCAGTCAATCAGCGCTGTGGTGAGAGGATTCTGGCTCCAGAGGATCTCGTGACGCACCGTCGTCGTCACCTCGGCGACGCTCGGCCCGCGCAGCGGAACGGGGTGCGGCGTCAGCTCCGGCTTCGTCTCTCGCACGATCGCGGCGAGCTCGCCGCGATCGAAGAAAGTGCCGTGCTGGGCGCAGAAATCGAGCCGCACGCCGCCGTGCTCGACGGGCTGGAGGGGCTGCTCGCAGATCGGACATTTCCCCTTGGCGTCGGCGAACGGCGACGCGACGTCGTGCTTCGCCGCGCTGCCGTCGACCAGGCGCGCGAGCCTCTCGGCGTCGAGATCGTAGTGTTGCAGGACGGCCACCGTCCCCGCGTTGTCGAGCCACAGGCCTCCACAGGCGCCGCACCCGAGCGCGTCGAGATGCCCGACTTTCCCTGCGAACAGCGCGGCGCCGCAGCGGGGGCACGGTGAAGCAGCGGCACCTGTCTCGCGATCCATCATCGCGCGAGGATAGCCGATATGCCGGGAGCGGAGCCATGATTCAGCGAGGCGCGGAGCGCTGCTGCGACGGTGATCAACCGGCGCGAGTGTAGTATCGAAGAGCGTGATCTCGCGCGCCGACCGTGGACCGACGAGGGCGGCGGCCGCGGTTCTCGCCGTCGTCGCGAGCCTCCACGCGCGCGGCGCCGCAGCGCAGCCCGCGCCTGCGCCGGCGCCGATCGAGGTCACCGTCACCGGCGACCCGGCGCCTCCTGGCGGCGTCGATCTCGGGCGCCGCGACGTCCGTGAAATGCCGGGGGTCCTCGACGATCCTTACCGCGCGATCGAGGTGCAACCGGGGGTCTCGTCGGCGGCGAGCGGCGTCCCGTACTACTTCATCCGCGGCGCTCCGCCCGGCAACATCGGGTACTTCTTCGACGGCGTCGACGTGCCGCTCCTGTTCCACGCGGGCGGCGGCCCGAGCGTGATCCCGGCCGCGATGATCAAGCGCGTCGAGTTCTTCCCGGGCCCCTACCCCGCGAGCTTCGGGCGCTTCGCCGGGGCCGTCGTCGACGCCGAGAGCACCGCGCCCGCGAGCGCCTGGCGCGGCGTCTTCAGCCTCCGCGCGACGGACATCGGCGGCTTCGTCGAAGGGCCCGTGAGCGACGACGTCAGCGTGCTCGTCGGCGGTCGCTACTCGGCCGGCGCGGCGCTGCTCTCGGCGCTCGTGCCGCTCGTGAGCCTCGAATACGGCGACTACCAGGCGCGCGCGACGTGGCGCATCTCGCCGGGCGAGAAGCTCAGCCTCCTCGTGTTCGGCGCGCGCGACTACCTGGCCATCGCGACCGACGGCAAGCCGAAGGACAAAGAGGTCCTGCTCGACAGCGATTTTCATCGCGTCGATCTCCGCTACGAGCGCGAGTCCGCGCGCGGCGACACGCTCACCACCGGCGTCACGCTCGGCCTCGATCAGTCACGCAACCTCGGCGTGCAGAGCGCGCGCGACTTCAAGATCGCCGGCCGCGCCATCGCGCTCCATCACGTCGGCGAGAGCGGCGCCGTCGTGCGCGGCGGGCTCGACGTCACGGTCGATCGCTACCTCGTCGTGCCCGAGCCGAACGTCTTCCCGAGCGCCGACGCCAGCGCGACGAAGACCCAGCTCGAGGACGCCTACCGCGTGCTCTTCCCGAGCCGCGTCGACGTCGCGCTCGGCGCGTGGGCCGAGGCGGCGATCCCGCTCGGCGAGACGTCGACGATCACGCCGGGGCTGCGCCTGGATCACTACACGTCGCTCGGCAACCACGCCCTCGCCGTCGATCCGCGGCTGATCGGTCGCTTCGGCGTCGGCGAGCACCTGCGCCTCGTGCCCGCCGTCGCCGTCGCCTCGCAGCTCCCCGGGTTCGCGCCGCTCCCCGCGCTCCACATCGGCGGCATCCCGGGCGGCCTCCAGCGCAGCCTGCAAACGAGCTTCGGCGCCGAGGTGAAGGCCGGCCCGGTCGAGGGCACCGCCACGGTGTTTCATCACGCGATCTGGAACCTCAACGATCCCGTCGGCACCGAGCGCGGCGGCGGCTTCGGCCCCGATCGCTTTCTCACCCGCAGCCTCGGCAACACCTACGGCCTCGAGCTCGGCGCGCGCGGGGCCCTGCGCCGCGACATGTTCTTCGTCCTCGCGTACACCCTCTCTCGCGCCACCCGCGAGCGCGACGGGCGAGTCGTCCCCTCCGCCTACGATCGCACCCACGTCATCCAGGCCGCGCTGCTCTTCGATCTCGGCAAGGGCGTCCGCGCCGGCTTCCGCCACGTGTTCTACAGCGGCTTCCCCGCCGACGAGGTCGCCCCCGGCCACCTCCCGAGCGAGCACCCCGACCGCACCAGGCCCTTCTACCGCCTCGACGTCCGCGTCTCGAAGCGCTGGAAGGTCGGCAAGAGAGGCTATCTCGAGCTCGCTCTGGATCTCCAGAATGCCACGCTGAGCAAGGAGGTATTCGACGTCTCCTGCACCGACAATGGCTGTACGCCGAGGGCCATCGGGCCGCTGACGATTCCGAGTCTCACGCTGGAAGCGGGGTTCTGACGATCAGGGGCGCTCGCGCTTCAGGCGCGCCATCTCGGCCAGCGCCTCGGCGAGCTGGCGGCTCTTTTCGTCGAGGGCCCGCTCCGCTTCCTCGGCTCTGCGCTCTGCTTCGTTTAGCCAGTGGCGAGCGCTCTCCGTCTATGCGAGCGGATCCGCGTACACCTCGTCGACCGCCAGCTCGCAAGCGATCGACGTGAGCTTAACGCGCTCCGTCGCCCCCGCCTCGTGGAGTGACCATATCCCGTCGTCTCCCCGCCGGAAGACCTCGATTCGAGGCTCGCGCTGCGACACCAGCACATACTCTTTCAGCGATGGAACGCGCCTGTAATGCGCGAACTTCTCGCCACGATCGTAAGCCTCAGTGCTGTCGGAGAGAACCTCCACCAGCAGAATCGGATTGATGACGGTGTTCGCGTCCTCCGGATCGCGCTCCAGCTTGCCGCAGACGACGCTGAGGTCGGGGTAGGTGGCGAGCCCTGTCGCGAGAACGCGCACGAGCACATCGGAGGAGAACGCCGAGCAAGGACGGCCACGCAGCTGAGCGCCGAGCGTGATCATCACGCTGGACGCCAGCCGCCCGTGCTCGATCGTCCCGCCTGCCATCGCGAAGATCTCGCCGTTGACGAGCTCGTGCTTGGTGTCGCTCGCGCGCTCCCGCTCGACATACTCGGCGAACGTGAAGGTGGTTTTGTGAGCAGGTTCGTTCATGGCGCGTCTCCGCGCCGGAGTATCGCACGGCGCCCTGGATCGAGGGCGCGGACCGCGCGCTACCTGCGAGCTCTTCCCGCGGCCCAGGCGAGTCGGGGGTGCCTGCCAGCACATCGGGGAGCGGGGATATCGCGCTCCTCGCTGCTCTCCCCGCGAGTAAGCTCCGCGCATGCCACTGCCGCCGTTCACCCCGCCGGCCCTCGCGCGCCTCGCGATCGAGGACGGCGCGCTCCTCCACCACGAGCGCTGGCTCCCGCCCGAGGTCGCCTCTGCCGCGTTCACCGAGCTCCGCGCTGCAACCCCGTGGCGCGCCGAGCAGATCCGGATCGCCGGTCGCCTCATCCCCGTGCCGCGCCGGACTGCCTGGTACGGTGATCCCGGCGCAACCTACGTCTATTCGGGCCTCCGGAACGAGCCTTTGCCCTGGACACCGCTGCTGACCGAGCTCCGCGACGCCGTGATCGCGGCCGCGGGGGCGCCTTTCAACTCGGTGTTAATCAACCACTATCGCGACGGGCGAGACTCGATGGGATGGCACGCCGACGACGAGCCCGAGCTCGGCCGAGATCCGGTGATTGCCTCTCTCTCGCTGGGGGCGCCGCGGCGCTTCGTCCTGCGCCACGCGACGCAGAGAGGGCGCTCGATGGCGTTCCTCCTCGGCGACGGCGCCCTCCTCGTGATGGCGGGCGCGACACAGCACCACTATCGACACGCGGTGCCGAAGACCGCCGAGGCGGGCGAGCGGATCAACCTCACGTTTCGACAGGTGCTCGCGCCGAGGCGCTGAGCAGCGATTACCCGCCGTGACCGGGCCCGAGGATCATCTTCATCTTGGCCTTGGCGTCGAACCCCTCGACGTGCGGCGGATGGTGACACCCGGAGACGCAGCTCTCCGGCTTCGGGCTGGTGATGAGAAGAGCCTTGTTCTTCGGATCCTTCACGTGGAGCGATCCGGGCCCATGGCACTCTTCGCACTGCACGTTCTGGAGCTTGTCGTTGAATGTCACCGTCGAGCCGCCGGGCTTGCCGTAGCCGGTGACATGGCAGCTCACGCAGTCGAGGTTGAACTCCTTGAAGTCCTTCTGAAGCGTGGGATATGCCGTCGCGTGGGCCGTCTTGTCCCACACCTTGCGGGCGTCGTCGTGGCACTCGGTGCAGCGCTCGACGCCGACGTAGCTCGGCTGTCCCGCCTCGGCGGGCTCGGGCTTGCGATCCTTGAAGGCATCCTTGTTGTAGTCGTTGACGCGCTTGTAATAGCTCACGAGGCCGTCCATCACGGCCTTGTCGCTGCCGAGGCCGTCGCGGATCTCGACGCTGCTGACGTGGAAGTAGCTCCCCTCCACCGGCGTCACCTCGGCCTCGAGCTTGGCCTTCTCGCCGCGGAGCTTCTCGAGATCGGCCTTGCGCGCGGCGACGTCCTCCGGCTTGACCGATTTATCGTTGGCCCACGAGTTGATGCGCGCTTCCAGATCGCGAATGCGCCCCGCGATCCCCAGCACCGCCTCGGCCCGGGAGACGCCGCCCGCGTCGGCGAACACCAGCGGAGCGCCCTCCTTGCGCGGCTGCACGAAGAGATCGATCACGCCCACCGTCTGGAGGTGATTGGCGGCCTCGACGACCAGCGTATTGCCCGCGAGCACAGGAGCCTTGGCGAGATCGTTGCCGTCGCCGATCTCGATCGGCTTGCCCACCACGAGCACGTTGAGCTCGGGCACGTTGTCGGCGAGCCGGAGCGCCTCGCCCCGGGGCAGCGCGGCGAGGCCTATCAAGATCTCGGCGCCCTGCTTCTTCACCTCGGCGATACCGGCCTTCATCGCCGCGAGCGCCTCCGACGCGCGCACGCCGTCGGGGTACGTCCCCTGGCGATCCTTCGGATCGGCGACGCCGACGACGCCGACCTTCAGGCCGCCGATCTCGCGCACGAACGTGCCTGTCGTCGAGCCCTTGCCGTCGACCACGTTGCCCGCGAGCAGCTTCGCCGCCGCGGCGTCACGGCAGCTATCGAGGGTGTCGGTCCCGCCCGCCCAGTCGTTCACGCCGGGCGCCCAGGCGGCGAGGCCCATCTGCTTGGCGGCGTGCGCCAGCGCCTCGGCCTTCCAGATGTCTTGCTTGGCGCTGTCGGGCTTGAGCTTCGGCTCCAGGAAGAGCATTGGCCCCGCGCCGAGGAACAGGGTGTTCTGCGCGGCGTCTTTCTGGCTCGTCAGGTACGAGGCGAGGTGCTGCACGCCGCCGAGCTGATCCTTGCTGCACCCGCACGGCTCGAGCGCGCCGGCGATGGTGCTCGTCACGTAGAGCCGCAGCGTGGGCTTCGACGAGGCGGCGCCCGTCGTCCCGGTCGTCGCGGGCGGGGTGTGGCACCCTTCGCAGGCGGCGACGCCACCGGCAGCGAGGATCGCAAACGCGAGAGCAGTCCACGGAATGGCGCGACGCATAGGCCGCGGGTTCTAGCACACGTCGAGAGCCTGGTGCTTTTCGCCGATGCGGGCGCGCCGCCGGCGTTGTCGTCGTCGTCGCCGTACGTGCGTACGGCTCCTTCTCCGCCTTGGCGGCACACCCACCTCGACGAAAATCACCGACGGCTCTAGAAGCCCTTGGGGGCGAAGGGGAGGATCGTCTTCAGGTCCTGATCGTTGAATCGCAATTGCAGGCCGACGAAGTAGTCGCGTCGGTCTTTGTTCAGGATGTCGTCGACGCCGCCGAGCAGCCACAGCTTGCGGATGAACTCGTATGCGAGGGCGATGCGCCAGCGCGGCGAGAGCTCTTCGCCGAAGCCGAAGAGGTCCTGTCGCAGCTCGAAGCGATCGTCGAGGAGGTGCAGATCGAGGCCGAGGCCGCCGGTCGACTCCTTGATGCCGAAGCGGCCGGTGAAGGGCCCGAAGCGCTTGGCGAACTGGAACGAGAAGCGGAACGAGTTGGTCGTCGTCGTGGTGATCGTGCGGTAGTGCGGCGGCAGGTTGGGGTTCGTCGTGTCGACGTCGGCCTGCTCGAAGCTCGTTTTACCGCGCGGATCGTTGACCAGCTCGATCAGGTAGTATTTATCCTCCGAGGGCTGGAGGCGGAGCTCGAC
Organism: Byssovorax sp.; assembly: GCA_025362495.1. Lineage (GTDB taxonomy): Bacteria > Myxococcota_A > Polyangia > Polyangiales > Polyangiaceae > JANYGI01. The sequence continues at coordinate 96,831 of JANYGI010000084.1, forward strand.
GTAGCTCTTGATGGTGTTGGCGAGGAAGTTGTAGTCGGTCCGCAGGCCGACGATCGTCTGCACGCGGCCGATGCCACCGACGAGATCGCCGACGTCTTCCACGACGCCCTCGACCTCGTTGATCAGCGTCTCGTCCTTGGTCAGGCGGCCGATCGTGCCCTCGCCCTTGTCGAGGCGGGCCGCGACGGCGTCGGCGTGCGCGAGCGTGGACTCGAGGCTGGCGCTGGCGCGGTTCACCCGCTCCATCGTGCTCTTGATCTCGCCCGTCTTGCCGGGAGCACCAGGTGCGCCGGGTGCGCCAGGTGCGCCGTCGGCCCCCGTCGCCGTCATCTTGCGGATGTCGTCCGAGACCTGCTTCACGTTGTTGAGGATCTCGGCGATCTGCGGCCGCGAGTCCCCCGTGATGCCGTTGACGTTGGCGATGACCGCGCGCACGCCGGCGCGGTTCTCCTTCACCGTCTCGTTGAGCTGCTCGGTCACGTCGGCCAGGTTCTTGAGGATCTGGGCGATCTGCTCCTGGCCCTTGTCGGTGCCGACGGTGTTCTTGAGCGTGCCCGTGACCGTCTTCACGTCCTTCAGGATGTCGGCGATCTGGCCCTGCAAGGACTGGATCGTCGGCTCTTCCATGAAGTGGGTGATCTCGCCCTCGTTGGGGATCCGCGGGCTCCCCTCGGTGCCGGGCGCGAGCACGATCAGCGACTCGCCGATGAGGCTCGTCGCGCGCTTGCCGATGGCCGCGTCGTCGAAGAGCACGAAGTCGGGCTTCATCTTGATGTCGACGCGCGCCTTGCCGTTCTCGAGCGAGAGGCGATCGATCACGCCGACCTGGATGCCGGAGATCAGCACACGCGACCGCGGTGCGATGCCCGTGACGTCGGGCAAGTACGCGTGGACGCGGTAGCCGTTCTCGGTGCCGGCGCCCGGCGCGACGAAGCGGTAACCGCCGTACGCGGCGCCCGCTAGCGCGAGCGTCATCAAGCCGACCTTCGCTGCCCTGGTGAAATCGGCCATGAGAAGAGGACCGAGACGGTAGCACGGCTCTCCGATTTACAGGACCCGCCATCGGCCCCCGCGCGATGCGAAAAGTCCGGGGCCGCGTTCCAGCCCCGAAACCAAGCCGATTTCAGCGTTTTGGAAGGGGCGATACGCGCGCGAGAGCGAGGCCACGCAGGGCCGCCTGGTTCGTCTCGTAGGGATCGATCTGCAGGTGGGCCTCGACCACGAGGCGGACCTTGAAGCGCGGAAAGAGGGGCAACACCTTCGCCGCCGAGTCGGGCAGGTACGTCGGGATCGGGCTCGTGCCGCCGCAGTGGAGCAGCGCGCGGAGGTGGATCCCTCCGAAGACGGTGCGCCGCTGGTAGTGCCGCTGCTCGGTGAGCACGCGCTCGGTCTGCGCGTCGAGGTAGCCCGGCGCGACGACGCGCTTGCCCTGGCTCCAGGCCTCGCGGATGCGAAGCGTCATCCCCTCGGCCACGGCGGGCGCGGTGGCGAGGCCGGGGATCGCCAGGAACTGGCGCGCGACGTCGATCGACGCGCGGAGGTTCTCGTCGTTGCCCTGGAGCGGCGTCACCGTCGTCACCGTCGCGCGGAGCGTCTCGATCTCGTCGAACGGGAGCTGGAGCTCGCCAGCGACGAGCAACAGCGGCGGGATCAGCTTGCCGTCGTCGCGCACCGCCGCGATCAGCGCCTCGTTGATCTCGATGGCGATCGACGGCGTCCCGCGCGCGAGGATCTCGAAGATTTCCCTTCGATCTTCGACCTCGGCGGGATCCTTCGCGAACGCCGGATCCTCGAGATCGGGATCGGGCGGGCGCTTCTCGAGGTCGAGCAGCAGCGGTCGCCAGCGCGGCGTCCGGCGGATGCGCGGCATGCTGTCGGCGTCGTGAAACACGAGCTGGACCGCGCCGTCGACCTCGATCCGCGGTGACGACGCGCGCGGCGAGGACGACGACGCTGACGACGGCGTCGCCGGCGACGGGGTGCTCACCCGCGACGACGCCGGCGCGGGCGGCGCGACCGGGAGCGGCACCGGAACGGCGCGAAGCGACGGCTCGGGGACGCGCGCGAACCAGGGCTCGGCCGCCGTGGAGGCCGCCGCCGCGCTCGCGGACGCGAAGAGCACGCCGCTCGTGTGGAGCGACGGTCCGCCTTGCGGCGAGGGCATCGGCGGCGGAGGCGCGGTGGTCGGCGGTGAGCCGAACAGCACGGGATCGGAGTGACGCGGCGGCGGTATCGGCGGCGGCAACACGGCCGACGGCGTCGACACCGGAGCGGTCGGCACCGTGATCCCCGACGGGTTGGCGCGGAACGGGAGCGCCGCCGCGACGGACACGTTCACGTGGGTCGCGCTCGGCGGAGGAGGCGGCGTCGGGGCTTCAGCTCGCGCTGAAAACGGGAGCCCGGGGAGCTTGAGATTCGCCATCGAGAGATCGAACGGCATCGTCAGCGCGGGCGGCCGCTGCGTCGGCATCGACGCGTGCTCGTCGCCGTCGAGATCCTTCGCGTCGGCGCCGGCCACGACGCCGAGCTCGTCGAGCGGGCCCTCCACGTCGTCGAGCGGGCCCTCGATCTCGTCGCCCCGTGCGAGGTCGTCGACCGAGATCATCTGCAGGCGCCGCGGCGGAATGTCGGCCCACGTCGGCTCCTGGCCCGACTGCGCGAGGAGCACGAGGACGGTGCCGGGCTCGTCGGCGCTGCGCAGCGGGATCGCCACGCGGAACGTGAGCGAGCAGATCGCCCGCGCGGTGTCGATCCACAGCGTGTCGGCCTCGAGCTCGAGGCGCTGCGGCGCGCCGAGGCGATCGAGGAACGCGAACGGCCGCACGCCCGGCAGCCGCGTCAGCAAGCGCGGGTGCTCGGCGTGGAGGTTCTCGAGCAGCAGCCGCTCGTCCGGGCGGATGGCGGCGAGCGGGCCGAGCTCCTCGTCGAAGGGCGCTTCAGCCTGGATTTCGAGCTTGGAATTGACGTCGCCCACCACGACGTGCGCGACCGGCGCGCGCCCGGGCTGGCCGCCGCGCGGGAACCCCGGGCCGATGAGGACGATGCCCGCGCTCGCGCGCGACGCGACGCGATCCTCGTCGTTGATCGGCTGCTGCTCGGGCGCGAGCGGCGACTCGCCGGGCTCGAGCGTGAAGGTCGCCTTGCAGATCACCGTGAGCGTGGTCGTGCCCGCGCTGGGTTGCCAGGCGACGGAAGCGACGGGGAGCGCGGAGAGCGAGACGACCTCCATTGCACGGCACTCTATCACCGCGACGCTGCGTGTATCCTCGGATCATGCCTCGATCGCTCCCGGCTTCTTTCGCGCGCGCCGCCGCGTTCGCGCTCGCCGTCGCCTCCGCAGCGGCCTGCGGTGACGGTCTGCCGCGGGCGCTCGTGCCGGGCGGCGAGACGACCGCCGGCGACGTCGATTACGCGGGCAAGATCGACTCGCCCGCGGCGTGGACGGCGCTCGCGGCGCGCCCCGGCTCGGCGCACCTCTCCCACACCGAGGTGGTCAAGGTGATCGTCGACAGACACACTTCGCGCATCTACTTCACGCAGACGCGCAAGTGGCCGCTGCACTTCGATTTCGCCGAGAAGTACCTCTCGTCGCTCAGTGATCCGGTGCCCGGGCTCGCGCTCTTCAACCAGCTCGAATACCACAGCGACGATCGCCGCTTCATCCTCGCCAACATCACTCATTACCTCGACGCCGACATCTGGTCACTCGAGCTCTTCGCCAACGACGAGCTCGGCCTCGATCCCACCGCGCAGATGTTCCACGACGTGCAGAAGCTGACGTTCTTCGGCGACCGTCTCCGCTATCGCCCCGTGTCGGAGAAGCACGAGCGCGATCTCGCCGCGGTGCGCGCCAGGATGCCAGTCGTCACCAGCGACGAGATCTTCGGCAAGCTGCGCTATCAACCGCTCGAGCTCGGCGAGTCGTACGGATACCTGCGCATCTTCTCGAAGGACCATCCGCCGGTGCCAGCCGCGCTGCGGCCCTACGATCTGGTGGTCCTGGGCGAGCTCCCCGAGGATTTACCGGTGGTGTCGGGGGTGATCTCGGATCAGCTCCAGGCGCCTCTCGGGCACATCAACATCCTTTGCCACAACCGGGCGACACCCAACATGGCGCTCCGCGGGGCGACCGAGGATCCGGTGGTGACGGCGCTCCACGACAAGCTGGTTCACCTCGTCGTCGAGGGGCAGTCGTACACGATCGAGCCGGCGACGATGGCCGACGCCGAGCGCTCGTGGGCCTCGAAGCGCCCCGCCGCGAGCTCGACGCCTCCGCGCGACGATCACGACGTGGGTATGCCGCTGCTGTCCGACAAGGCTGCTCTCGAGGTCTCGCTCGTGGGCGCCAAGGCCTCTCAGCTCGCCAAGGTGTCGCGGGTGCTCCCGGAGAGCGCCATTCCAAGGGCCTTTGGGCTGCCGTTTCATGCCTACGCGCGCTTCCTGGAGGCCAACGGCTTTGGCCCGAAGATCGCGGCGATGCTGGCCGATCCGGCCTTCCACAGCGATCCTGAGAAGCGCCGCAAGGACCTCGACGCGCTCCGGGCCGCGATGGAAGCGGGCGTGGTGCCCGACGACGTGCTGCTCCCGCTGATGGCGCGGATCAAGGCCACGCTGCCCGCGGGGGCGCTGCGCTTCCGATCGAGCACCAACGCCGAGGATCTGGCGGGCTTCAACGGAGCTGGCCTGTACCGATCGGCGAAGGTGAAGGATCCAACCGATCCCGAGCAGGTGCGCAAGGGCCTGCGCGACGTGTGGGCGAGCGTGTGGCTCTGGGGCGCGTTCGAAGAGCGGGAGTTCTACCGGATCGATCACGCGCGGGTGGGCATGGCGATCCTGGTCCAGGTGTCAATCGACAGCCAGGTGGCCAACGGGGTCGCGCTGACGGCGAACCCCTTCAATCAGGGGCAGCCCGCGTATTTCATCAACTCGCAGATCGGCGGCGGGAGCGTGACCGGCGCGCGCGGCGACGAGGTGCCGGAGCAGATACTCTATTACACCTTCGCTGACGCCCGCGGGATCGAGCGCCTCTCGAAGAGCTCGCGCATGAACGGCGCCGATCTGCTGAGGACGCGGGAGGTGCTGGAGCTGGTGGGCTATCTGGAGAAGATCCACGCGGTGTTCACGGGCGACATGTTCGGGATGAGCGGCGACGCCGTCGACGTGGAGTTCCTGGTCGAGGCGCCGACGCGCAAGGTGCTAATCGTCCAGGCGCGGCCCTACTCGCTCACGTGGTCGGGGGACCGACGGTGGAAGTACGCGCAGTGACGGGAGCCGCGACCGAGGAGAGCGCGCCCACCACAAATACGGCCGCCACGGCCAACGCTTGATGCGTCCATGAAACCCGGACGCGAGCCGGTCGAACCCCTGCCGCGCCTTCGCCGCCGCCGGGAAAACCTGCTAGCTCTCTCGTCGATGCGGCGTGCGGTAGCGGCCCTGATTCTCCTCGTGATCCCGGGCCTGACCGGCTGCGTCGGGTCAAGGCCGCTCGGTCCGGCCTCGCCGAACGGCGCGACTCCCGGCGTGAAGCAGCCGGCCATTTCCGCCGGCGCGGCGGCGTGGATCCCCGCGTATTCGCCGGCCCAGCTCGCGCTGCTGGCGCCCACCGAGCACGCGATCCAGACGCCGGCGACGCGCGTCGTCCCCGATCTCGAGCGCTTCTGGTACGCCAACAACCGCAAGCTCGAGGAGCCCGAAGACGCCCTCAAGTTCACCCGGATGGTGGCGACGATCCTCAGCGATTCGCCTCGATTTTATGCGCTCGACGCCGTCGCGGGCGACGTCGAGAACGCGTCGATGCAGTACGGGCCAAAGGGGATCGAGCCCGACGGGTGGTCGGTCGCGCGACGCGGCGCGAACGGCGTGGGCGAGCTCGCGGTCGCGCCCGGCGCGGCCGAGGCGCGCGGGGATTTCGATCGGGGGCAAGCTCTCGCCGCGAAGGGGGATGCGGCCGGCGCGATCGCGGCTCTCCAGGCAGCCGCGTTGAAGAGCCCGAAGGCTCCGGTGATCGCGGCGGCGCTCGCGGCGGCCCTGGTGAAGGCCGGCAAGATCGACGACGCCGAGCGCGCGTACAGCGGCGCGATCGCGGCCGATCCCACGTTTGCGCCGCCGTACTTCGGGCTGGCCGAGCTGGCCGAGAAGCGCGGCGACGTCGCCGGGGCGAGGAAATCGCTGGCCGAAGGGCTCGCGTATCAGCCCGATTCGAAGAGCGCGCTCGCCCTGGCGAAGCGGCTCGGCGGGGGCGGCCTGCGGGTCGCGCCGTTCGCCATCTTCCTCGACGTCGACAGCGCCGGCGCGATCCACGTGGCCACGACCGAGGGCAACGCCGCGCAGATGTACGGCGGTTGCCGCGCGGTGATGCGCTACGAGCCCGAGGTCCGCGCGCAGATCTTCGAACAGCCCGCCGAGACGCCCTACTACCTGAGCGTCGTCGAAGAGGTGATCTGCCTCGAGGCCGCGCTCGGCGCCTACATGGTCGATCGCAAGGACGACGAAAGGCCCGACCCCGGCCTCGACGAGCTGGTGTCGCTCGCGCACGAAGAAGGCCTGTCGGGCTACGTGATGTTCGAGATCCTGGGGCAGCACCGGCCGGAAAGAGCGCGGATCGCTCCGCCGGACGTGCATCGAGCCATGGTCCGCTACGTCGAACGAGACCTGTTCGGGCAGAAGCCGGCGCCGGCCGGCGTTTACACCGTCCACCGCGACGAGACCGACGACGAGCAGGAGCTGGAAGAAGCGATCGAGACGAAGGTCCGCGAGGCCGCACGACGGGCCGGACGGGACATCGCTCGCGACGTGCAGCGGCAGGTCCGGCGAGGCGTCCACCCTCGCCCGCCCAGCGATGACGACGAGTGACAGACAAGAAGCCGGGAGATCGAGCTTGGTGATGATCGAAGCGGCTTCAAAGCAGACGTTACTGGCAGCCGGTGTGATCGCCCTCGCGAGCGTCGTGGCGACGCCGGCGCACGCGGAGTCGCCGCCGCTCGTGTGGAAGTCCGCGACCCAGTCGCCGCGCCCGGCCGCGCCCGACGCGAAGCAGGCGCCGCTCCTGGCGCTCTGCGGTGGATCCGACGCGGCGCTGACCGAGGTCGCCGCGCGCTCGGCGCATCGTCAGCTCGACGGATCGTCGCTGCTCGGCGCGGACGAGCTGGCCTTCAATTTACGGGCGGCGGGCGATCCGCACGTGTGGCCGCGCGCGTGGTCGATCGCCGGGACGGCCCTCGACGACGAGGACATCGCGAAGCGCGTGAAGGCCTGGATCGCGCCGTGGAACACGCTCGGGACGCGGCGCTGCGGCATCTCGCGCACCAAGGGCGCCGACGGGATGACGGTGGTCGCCGCCGTGGCCATCGACGCGCTGGCCGACCTCGCGCCGCTGCCGACGACTGCGCGCGTGGGGCAGTGGATCACCCTCGACGGGACGATGCTGGTGCCGACGAGCGAGGCCAAGGTCGTGCTGCTCGGGCCGCGCGGGGCGCCGAAGACGGTTGTCGCCTCGCTCGCCGGCTCGAAGATCCACTCGACGTTCTCGGTCGATCAGCCCGGCGCGTGGATGGTGCAAGTCCTCGCGACCGTGGCCACGGGGCCGCGTCCGGTGCTCGAGGCGATGGTGTTCGCGGGGGCCGCGCCGCCGTCGTCGTTCGTCGCCGTGGCGGCCCCGGGCGAGTCCGCCGCGAAGGGCGCGAAGGACGATGATCAGGGCATGTTCCAGATGATCAACGCCGCCCGCGTCGCCGAGCAGCTCGAGCCGCTCGTGCGTGACGCGGCGCTCGACAAGCTGGCGCGCGCGCACTCGGAAGAGATGCTGCGCGTGCGGATGGTCGGGCACGACGTCGGCGGCGGCGATCCCGCGGCGCGGATCAAGGCGGCCGGCATCAAGGCGCACGTGGCCGGCGAGAACGTGGCGAGCGCCGGGACGCTCGAGAACGCCCACCGGGCGCTGTGGGCGAGCCCTTCGCACCGCGGAAACCTGCTGCTCGACAAGTTCACCCACGTCGGCGTCGCCGTCGTCCGCGCGCCCGATGGGATGGTGTGGGTGACCGAGATGTTCAAGGGCTAGAGGGAATCGCCGCCGGCGGGCTGCGCGGGCGCTTTTCCTGTGTATTCTACGGGCAATGTCCCTGCGCCCGCTCTACGTCGGCATCGATCTCGGCACCACCAACTCCACGGCCGCTGTCTTCGACGGCGAGAAGGTCACCCTGGTCCGCAACAGCGCGGGCGCGACGCTGACGCCGTCGGTGGTGCGCATCGACGCGCGCGGCGGCGTGACGGTCGGCGCCAAGGCGCGACGCTTCCTGGAGAACGACGCCGACAACACCCGGAGCGAGTTCAAGCGCCTGATGGGGACGGCGCAATCGCTTGATTTCAAGGCCGCGAAGACCTCGAAGAAGCCCGAGGAGCTGGCGGCCGAAGTATTGAAGTCACTGCGGGCTGACATCAAAGAGCACCTCGGGTTCGTGCCTTCGCGCGCGGTGATCTCCGTGCCCGCGCTCTTCGAGCTGCCGCAGAGCGCGGCGACGTCCGAGGCCGCGCGGATGGCCGGCTTCGAGAAGGTCGAGCTGATCCAGGAGCCGGTGGCGTCGGCGCTCGCGGCGGGCTGGTCGGCCGACGAGAAGGCGGGGAGCTGGCTCGTCTACGATCTCGGCGGCGGCACCTTCGACGCCTCGCTGCTCGAGACGCGCGATGGCTTGCTGCGCGTCGTCGGTCACGACGGCGACAACTTCCTCGGCGGGCGCGACTTCGACGCGGCGCTCGTCGACTGGGTGCTGCAAGAGGTCGAGCGCACGCAGGGAGTGACGGTGAGCCGCGCCAACCCGAAGCACGCCGCGGGGCTGCGCAAGCTCAAGCTCGCCGTCGAAGAGGTGAAGATCGAGCTGACGCGCGCGACCGAGGCCTCGCTGGTGCTGTCGGGCGCGCTCGAGGTCGACGGCGTCGCGGTGGAGATCGATCTCGTGGTGGAGCGGTCGACGCTGGAGGCCGTGACGTCGGCGCTGGTGGAGCGATCGATCGAGGTCTGCAAGCGGCTGCTCGCGGCGCACGGGCTCGGGCCGGGGCAGATCGGGCGCGTGGTGCTCGTCGGCGGTCCGACGGTGATGCCGGCCTTGCGCGCGCGGGTGCGCGAGGCGCTGGGCGCGCCCTTCGGCGCGGGGCTCGATCCGATGACGCTCGTGGCGCAGGGCGCGTCGATCTACGCGGCGACAGCCGGGCTCGACGCGCGGGCCGAGGCCACGATGGAGGAGTCGGGGCGGCGCGTGTGGCTCCAGTACCCGGCGATGTCGTCGGACCTCACGCCGCACGTGATCGGGCGCCTCGTCGACGCCGGGCAGAACGAGGGCGTGAAGATTCGTTTGAGCCGCAACGATGGGCTGTGGACGAGCCCCGACGTCGCGCTCGACGAAGAGGGCGCGTTCATCGTCACGCTCGATCTGCTGCCGCGGCGGCCCAACGTGTTCAAGATCGAGGCGCGCGGCGCCAACGGGAAGGCGATCGCGCTGTCGCCGTCGGCGTTCACGATCGTGCAAGGGATGACGATCGCCGATCCGCCGCTGTCGCGCACCGTCGGCGTGGCGCTCGCCGACGACGGCGTGCGCGTCTATTTCGCGCGGGGCGCGCCGCTGCCGGCGAAGCGGACGTTCACCCATCACACGGTGGAGAGCGTGGCGCGCGGCTCGACGGAGTGCCTGCTCAAGATCCCGATCGTGCAGGGCGAGCTCGCGCAGGCCCACCTCTGCCGGCTCGTCGGATCGCTGGAGATCGGCGGCGCGTCGGTGAAGGCGAGCCTGCCCGCCGGGTCGGCCGTGGAGATCACGCTGGAGCTCGATCGCGGCGGTCATCTGTCGGCGCGCGCGCTCGTGCCGGCGCTCGGGCAGATCTTCGAGCAGGTCGCGCATTTGCTCGTGCCGGACGCCTCGCCCGACGCGCTGGACGCCACGGTCACCGCGATGCGAGGCCGGATCACCGAGCTGCGCGCCGACGCGATGAGCCGCAACGCCGAGCGCACGATCGGGCGGCTGACGTACGTGGAGTGCGCGCTCCTCGACGCCGAGCGCGAGACGCAGGCGGCGCGCGGCGGCGACGCGGACGCCGGGCAGAAGGCGCGACGCACGCTGCTCGAGCTCGACGGGATGCTCGAAGAGTGCGAGGCCGACAAGCGCTGGCCGGAGCTCGAGAGCCGCGCCCGTCGCAACCTGAGCGAGGCCGGGATCTGGGTCGGGCAGTACGGATCGAAATCGGAGCAAATGCTCCTCGAAGAGGCCGCGCAGGCCGTGGAGAAGGCCCGCGCCGAGCGCAACGCGGTCGAGCTCCAGCGGCAGCTCCGCGTCGTGAACAACCTCTACAACGCCTGCTTTCAGCGGCATCCCGACGCGTGGGCCTGGATGTTCGAGGACGCGGCGTCCGAGGCCGATCAGGCGACCGACATGGTCCGCGCTCGGACGCTGGTGCAATCCGGGCGCAAGGCGCTCGAGAAGCGGGACATGGACGCGCTCCGCGGCATCGTTCAAGACTTGTGGAAGCTGCTGCCCGTCTCCGCGCAGAAGCGACGGCTGGGCCACGACTCCGGCGTGAGGTGATCTGTGAGCGAGGCGAGCCCCGTCGGGACGAACGCGATCGACAGGATCCGGGACAACCCGTTCTACGTGCTCGGGCTGCGCCCCGACGCGACCCGGCAGGCGATCGAGCGGCAAGGGACGAAGCTCCTCGGCATGCTGGAGCTCGAGCTGAAGAGCGCGACGAGCTACCCCACGCCGGTGGGTCGCGCCGCGCGGACGCCGGAGAAAGTGCGCGCCGCGATGGCCGAGCTGCGCGAGCCGTCGCGGCGCCTCGAGCACGAGATCTGGGCGCGCCTCGAGCCCGAGGCGATGCCCGCCGCGCCGCGCGACGTCGCGCCGATCGACGACGAGATCGCGCCCCGCGCCGGGCAGGCCGCTGATCCCTGGCCCGACGCGTTCGTCGCGCTCGGGTGGAGGGCCGGCCGATGAACGGCGCGATCGCAGGGATAATCGCCTCGATCTTGATCTCGCGGCTCGGGCCGAAGAACAAGGGGCCGAACAAGCCCAACGTGCCGTTCACCGCCGCCGTGTGGAGCATCCTCGTGCCCATCGGGCTGGTGCTCTTCGCCGGCGTGCTCGCGGGGCAGGTCTATCTGATCCCGCCGCTGCTGCTGATCATCGCGGTCGCGCTGCCGTGGACGACGACGCGGCTGGTGCTGATCCCGCTGGGATTTCCCCGCGTCGCCTACTGGCTCACGCGCACCGCCGAGGTCACGTTCGACGGCGATCTCCACGGCGGCGCGGTGCTCGCGGGCGCGTGGGCGCTGCTGCGACGGCGCGAGCCCGACGAGGCGACGGCGGCCTGGCTCGACGATCGGCTGCGCCTCGCGAAGCCTCAGACGCTCGGCGGGGCGGGCATCCTGGCGACGGGCCTCTTGCTCGCGGGGCGCGGCGATCGCGACGGCGCGCGCGCGGTGATCCGCACGGTGATCGACATCGACGCCAGGGCCTGCCCCGAGGCCGCGCGTCGGCTCGCGGCGGCCTGGCTCGCGGCCGACGCGGCGTCGCGCGGCGCGTGGCGCGAGGTCGCCGAGATCGGTATCGGCTTCGGATCGGGGCGCCAGGCGTGGCTGCTCTCCGCGGTCGCGCAGTCGCTCCTCGGCGAGCCGCTCGCGCCCGGCCGGCTCGGGCTCTGGCTGCGCTGGATCGTCGCGCCGAACCGCCGCGGGACGCTGGCCATCGTGCGGCGCGCGCTCGACGTGCTTGACGGCGCGTACCTCGAGATCGAATCCAGCGACGCGCCGCCCGCGGGCGCCGCGATCGTCGCCGACGACGCGTGGAGCACCGCGCTCGCTCGTCACGCGGCGCTGCTCACGAAGCCGATCGCCTCGGTGGAACAAGGCGATTTGCTCGCGCTCGGCCGCGCCTGGGACGCCATCCTCGAGGACCGCGCCGCCGAGCGGATCCTCGCCGAGCGCGCGCTGCTGATCGGGGCCGACGGCTCCGCGCGCGCGCTCACCCGCTTGCGCGAGAGCGTCGAAGGCGACCTGACGGCGCTGGTCCTCGGCCGCGACGTCGGCCTCGACGACCGCGGCGACGCGCCCAGCCCGACGCTGGAGCGCGTGCGCCGCCGGGTGCGCGACAGCCTGCTCGTCGGCGTCGAGTCGGCCTCCGACGCGCTCCGACGCCGCATCGACGACAAGCGCGAGATCCCCGCCGTCGACGAGTGGCGCGAGTGGACGGCGCTGCGGATCGCCTACGATCACGGGACGAAGCTCGCCGGCGAGGATTTCCGCCGGCTCGCGTTCCACAAAATTCACCCCGACATCACCAGCCTCGCCGTCTGGCTCTTCAACGAGCGACAGCAGCGGCCCCTCGGCAACGCGATGTTCAAGTGGCTGCTCGACGAAGCGACGGCGCTCGACGACGCGCGCGCCATCGCGCTCCAGACCAAGAACGTGGCCTGCGGCGTCTGAGCGATCGCGGAGCTCGCTACGCCGGCTCGGCCTTGCGACCCAGCGTGATCAGCTGCTCGTCGCGCGGCGGCTCGGGCTGGATCGTGCAGTGCGCGAGCTTGTGCTTCTCGAGCATCGCGCGGCTCACCGAGGCGACGACGTCCGTCCCGTGGAAGCCCTTCGCGAGGACGACGTGGACCGTGAGCACGTCGAAGCCATCCGAGATCGACCACACGTGGAGATCGTGAAAGTCGTCGACGCCGGGCACGTCGCGGAGCGTCTCCTCGATGTGGGCGATGTCGATCTCGATCGGGCTCCCTTCCATCAGCACGCGTGACGTGTCGCGCACCAGGCAAAAGCCGCCCCAGAGGACGAGCACGCCGATGAAGCTGCTCACGAGCGGATCGGCGCGATTCCAGCCGAAACCAAGCACGAGCGCGCCCGCGACGATCGCGCCGACCGACCCGAGCACGTCGGTGAGCACGTGGGCCAGCGCCGCGCGGGTGTTGACGTTGTGGCCGTGGCCGCCCGCGCCGAGCATCCACGCGCTGACGAGGTTGACGAGGAGGCCGAGCACCGCCGTCGCCGTCATCCACGTGGCCTCGATCGCCGGCGGCGAGCGCCAGCGCGCGGCGGCCTCGATGAAGATCCAGATCGCGATCACCGCGAGCGCGATCCCGTTGGCGAAGGCCGCGAGCACCTCGGCGCGACGGAACCCGTAGGTGCGCGCGCGCGTCCGGGTCTGCGCGGCAACCTTCTGCGCGACGATCGCCAGCGCGAGCGCGGCGGCATCGAACAGCATGTGCGCCGCGTCGGACAGCAGCGCGAGGCTCTTCGACCACCAGCCCACGCCGGCCTCGACGAACATGAACGCCGCGGTGATCGCGAACGCGAGGACGAGCCGACCGAGCGGCGTGCCCTTCAGATCGTGGTGGTGATGGTCGTCGCGATCGTGCCCGCCGCCGAGGGCCGCCTTCGCGCCCGTGGCGGCCGGCGGGTGATGGTGATCGCGCAGATGATCGTGATCGTGATCATGCACGTGTCCGCCGGCAGCAGCTCCCGGGGTCGCCATGATCGCGAGCGTAGTCCATCGGCCCCGCGGTGGGGGCCGGGCGGTCAGCGCTGCGCGGACACCTTCGAGACGAGCTCCACGATCGTCGCGACGCCCATGCCGCCGCCGATGCAGAGCGTGATCAGCGCGGTGGCGGCCGAGCGACGCTCGAGCTCGTCGATCGCCGTACCGACGAGGCACGCGCCCGTCGCGCCGAGCGGGTGACCGAGCGCGATCGCGCCGCCGTTGACGTTGATGCGCGCGGGATCGATCCCGAGCTTGCGCGCGGTCTGCAGCGGCACCGTCGCGAACGCCTCGTTGATCTCCCACAGATCGATGTCGCTCACGCTCATGCCGGCGAGGCGCAGCGCCTTCTCCGACGCGGGCGCGGGCGCCGTCAACATGATCACCGGCTCGGCCCCGGCCGTCGCGGTGGCGCGGATCCGCGCGCGGGGCGTCAGCCCGTGCTTCGTGACATAGTCACCCGACGCTAAAAGGACGGCCGCCGCGCCGTCGACGATCCCGCTGGAGTTGCCCGCGGTGTGGACGTGGCTGATCGCCTTGGTGTCGGGATACCGCAGCAGCGCGAGCTGATCGAACGTCTCGCCGTTCGGCCCGACGGGCATCGCGCCCATGCCGATGAACGCCGGCTCGAGCTTGCCGAGCGACTCCATCGACGCGCCGGCGCGCGGGTGCTCGTCGTGATCGAGCAGCGCCTTTCCATCGACGTCGTGCACGGTGAACAGGCTCTTCGCGAAGCGGCCCTCCTTGATCGCGATCTCGGCCTTCTGCTGGCTCTCGAGGGCGAAGCGGTCGACGTCCGCGCGCGTGAAGCCCTCGCGCGTGGCGATGAGATCGGCCGAGATGCCCTGCGGCACCATGGCGATCTTCTTGCGAAGGTTGAGGTTGTTGCCGTCGAGGCCGCCGCCGTCGCTGCCCATCGGCGCGCGCGACATGCTCTCGACGCCGCCGGCGACGACGCACTCCTGCTGGCCGCTCATCACGCCCATCGCCGCGAAATTCACGGCCTGCGCGCCCGATCCGCAGAAGCGGTTCAGTGTCACGCCCGTCGCCGTGTCGGGCCAGCCCGCCGTCAGCGCGGCGCTGCGCGCGATGTTCGCGCCCTGCTCGTTGGCCTGCGTCACGCAGCCGATGACGACGTCCTCCACGTCCTCCACGCGCAGGCCCGATCGCTGCGCGAGGCGCACGAGCGCGCTCGCGAGGAGCTCCTGCGGGTGCAGGCCCGAGAGGGCACCTTTCAAAGCCTTGCCGCGGCCGCGCGGGGTACGAATCGCATCGACGATGTAGACGTCACGCATGGGGAGAGCCTCCGTTTCGCGGATGTTTAGCACGCGAAGGGTCGGAGCAAAACCCGGCCTTTTCACTGGCGTTTGCGCTCGCGCGCAAACCCCTTGGTTCGGCTATGCTCGCGCCGATGGCGGACGCTCTTCAGCGCATGGTCTGGGTCGATCTCGAGATGACGGGCCTCGAGCCCGAGGCGTGCGTGATCGTGGAGATCGCCACCATCATCACCGACGCGGAGCTCAACCTCATCGCCGAGGGCCCGTGCCTCGTCATCCATCAGCCCGAGGAAGAGCTCGCGCGGATGAACCCGTTCGTGCGCGATCTCCACACGCGATCCGGCCTGATCGATCGCATCCGCGAGTCGACGATCTCGCTCGCCGAAGCCGAGGCCGCGACGCACGCCTTCCTCGAGCCCCTGATCCCGAAGGGGACCACCCCCCTCTGCGGCAACTCGGTGTGGAAGGATCGCGCGTTCCTCGAGCGCTACATGCCGAGCGTCGTCGGCCTGCTCCACTACCGCATGGTCGACGTGTCGACGCTGAAAGAGCTGGTGCGCCGCTGGTATCCCGCGCCATACCACGCGCCGAAGAAGAAGGAAGTCCACCGCGCCCTCGACGACATCCGCGAGTCGATCGACGAGCTGCGCTGGTATCGATCCAGGGTCTTCGCGCCGCCGGTGTAAGCGCCCGCGAGGCGCCTCGTTCTTCGCGCCATGAAGACCTGGCTTGCCCGCTTTGCCCCGGCGATTCCGCTGCTTTCCTTGCTCACCGCGTGCGGCGCCTCGGCGCCGATGTCGGTCGCCGCGCCCGTGGCCGTCGCCGCCGCGCCCGCGCCCGTGGTGCTCGATCGATCGATGTTCTCGAAGGACGGCGGCGGCGCGCTCGGCGAGAACGATCTACAGCACGTGCTCTCGACGCCGATCGATCTCCAGTTCCCGGCGCGCATCGGCGTCGTCCCGCTGGCGCAGGCCTTCGATCCCAAGGGCGAGGTCTCCATCGGCACGCGCAGCGTCGCGGCGCGCGATCTGGCGACGGCGCTGATCGGCGGCCCGCACTACTCGCACGTGAGCGACGTCTCGACCGAGCTGCCCAACACCGGCGGGATCGAGGGGCTGCGCCTGATCGCGGCGCGCTACCGCCTGCGCTATCTACTGCTCTACTCGGAGCGCTTCGAGGACTCGACGCACCTCAACGGCTGGGCGTGGCTCTACCCGACCGTGATCGGGATGTTCGTCGCGCCGGGCGTGACAGTCGAGAGCAGCGGCCTCGTGCAGGCCGATCTCCTCGACGTGCGCACCGGGACGATCCTCTTCTCGGTGGTCGAGCCGATGCGCGTGCACGAGAAGGAGTGGATGATCGGCGCGGGTCGCTCGCACAAGGAGCTACAGGGCGAGGCCGCGTCGGCGGCGGCGAAGCGCCTCGCGAAGCGCGTGACAGAGCAGACCAGCGCGCTCGTGGCCTACGCCGATCGCATGGGCGCTCCCGAGGCCGCGCACGCGCACGTGCGGATCATCCCGGCACCCGTGCTCGCGGACGCGCCGACGGCGAGCGCGCTCCGGCCCTTCGCCGCGCAGTGATCCGCTTCAGCGCACGGTGACCGCGAGCCGGTAGTCGAACTGCGCCGATGCCCCCGACGCGGCGGTCGAGGCGGCGACGCGCAGGTAGTACGTGCCCGGGGCGAGGTCGTGCGCGCCGGGCTGCGACGGCAGAGTCCCCGTCCCGTCGAGGAGCGAGCAGAGGCCGCGCCCCTGCCCCACGTCGTCGTCGGCGAGCTGGTTTGCCGAGGCGTCGAAGAGCGTCAATCGGCTCTGGATCCCGGTCGATTCGCACGTCTCGGCCGCGCCTTCGATGATCTCCGCGCGCAGCGACGCGGGCATGGTGCCAGGGATCGTGAGCTTGAAATAATCGAGATCGGCCGCTGCCTGGTGGCTCCCCGTCATGTACGCGTCGATCGGGGAGAACACGCTGGCGGCGACGGCCGCATCGTTGATCTCGCTCTCGGCGCCCGCGCTCGGCTGGACGTCGACCTCGAGCGTGTAGCCGGGGATCACGGCGGCGTTCGTCGCTTGTTGCACGCGGAGGTAATAGCCGCCCGACGCGAGGTGGAGCTCGAGCGCGGAGCACGCGCCGACGCCGCTGTCGTCGTCGACGTGGATCGGGACGCCGAGCGAGTTGAGGAGCGAGAGCTTCGTATCGGTGCCGGCGAGGCAGTCGATGCCGCTCGCGTCGAAGGTCTCGATCCGCACCACCGACTGCGCGGGCGCGAGATCGAACGCGAACACGTCCGCGTCGCCGATGACGCCGATCGCGCCGCGGATCTTCCCGTCGCCGGTGAAGCCGACCGGGTTGATGCTGCTCGAGAGCACGCTGGCCTCGGCCGTCGTGTCGTTGGGCTCGATCTCGCAGCCGGGCTCGACCTGGCAGCTCGCCGAGCAGCAGTCGCCGCTCTGGGTGTTGCCGTCGTCGCACTGCTCGCCGGCGATGATCAGGCCGTCGCCGCAGAGCGGGCCGCACTGGCTAGGCTTGCCCGCGGCGCCTCCGCAGACGTAGCCCGGCTCGACGTGGCAGGTCGCGTCGCAGCCGTCGTTGGGCGCGAAGTTGGCGTCGTCGCAGCCCTCGCCGACGACGACCAGGCCGTCGCCGCAGATGCCGACGCACTTCGTCGGCTCGACGACGGCGTCGCAGGTGAAGCCGGGCTCGCGCGCGCACTTGGCGCTGCAGCCGTCGTTCGCGGTGTTGTTGCCGTCGTCGCACTCTTCGCCGGGGCCGAGCGTCCCGTCGCCGCAGTGGATCGCGCAGATGCTCGGCTCCTCGATGCAGCCGAAGCCGTGCTCGGTGTGGCAGGTCGCGTCGCAGCCGTCGCTCGCCGTGGTGTTGCCGTCGTCGCACTGCTCGGTCGAGGCGACGACGCCATCGCCGCACTTCGTGGTGCAGGCGCTGGGCGCGCCCACGCAGGTGAACCCGTGCTCGATCGTGCAGGTCGCGCTGCAGCCGTCGCCGGGCTTGGTGTTGCCGTCGTCGCAGGTCTCGGCGCCGCTGAGCGCGCCGTCGCCGCAGACCGCGCACACGCTCGGCTCGCCCACGCACACGTAGCCGGGCTCGACCGCGCAGGTCGCGTCGCAGCCGTCGCCTGACGTGATGTTGCCGTCGTCGCAGGCCTCCGGGTCTTCGATCGCGCCGTCGCCGCAGCGGGTGCAGACGCTCGGCTCGCCCGCGCAGGTGTAGCCCGGCTCGATCCCGCAGGTCGCGTCGCAGCCGTCGCCGGGCTTGGCGTTGGCGTCGTCGCAGGCCTCGTCGGCGCCGATCGCGCCGTCACCGCAGACCACGGCCGCGCGGTGCTTCGGATCGTCGATGCCGAAGACGACCCCGCAGCCGACGAGGTGCGCCGAGGCGCACGCGAGCGCGAGGAGCAGAGCGGATCGCGATCGCATCAGAACGCTCCTTGCAGCCAGATCCCCGCGCCGTGAGCGTCGCCCGTCGCCCCCGCGCGCAGCCTCGAGAGAGATGGAGCCGACGACGACGTCGGTGCCCTCGGCGGAGCCTTCGCGCTCGACGGCGCCGTGATCCAGAGGACGGCGCCCGCGACCGTGGCCGCCGCGCCGAGCGCGAGCGTGACCGTCGAGACCGTCGCGGCGTCCTGCGCATCGCTGCGGAGCTGGAAGCCCGCGTCGTCGCAGAAGCTCTGCGCGTCGCAGTGGCCGTTGGCCTTCGATCCGGCGAGCTTCGACAGCGCGCGCACGCCGAACGCCGCGCCGACGCCGAGGCCGGCGAGGCCCACGCCGAGCAGCGAGATCCCGATCGCCCGCCGCGGGCTCGACGAAGCATCGGGGGTGATGGGCGCCGCGATCGGAGCGGCGCTGGCTACGGGCTCGAGCGCGGGCACGTCGACGGCGATCGTCGATCCCGCGACGACGTCGCGCGCCGTCGTCCAGGCCTTTTTCCCCGGCGCGGCGGCCTCGAACGTGTAGCGACCGGGATCGACCGGCTCGGGCTTGCCGAGCCGATCGGCGGCGAGGGCCTCCCCGTTGCGTCGCACCGTGACGCCCACGGCTCCGGGCGCGAGGGCGACGACGAGCCGCGCGAGGTGCGGCTCGACCGCGACGACGCGCTCTTCGGCCGTGCTCTGTCGAGCGTCCTTCGCGGCCGCGGCGAGCGACACCGCCTGCTGGTACTGGCTGTACGCGCTCGCGGTGCGCCCGAGCCGCTCGTAGCAGTCACCGAGCCGCAGGATGAGGTTCAGCGCGGTGAAATCGAGCCGTTTTGCCGCCTCGAAGGCCTGACACGCCTCGGCCGTCTTGCCGGCGTCGAGGAGCTCTTTCCCGTGGTTGTAGAGGGTGAGCACCTGCTCCTTCGTCGACGCGGGCTGCGCCGCGAGCGCCGACGACGACGCGAAGATCATGGCCGCGACGCCGCCGACGAGGAGTCGACTGGACGCGGCCAGTCGCGCTGTCTCGGCGCGGCGGGGCGCGCTCACCAGGGAGTATCCGCGGCGGGGGTGGACGGCTTGTGCGCGCTCCCGGGCTTCGATCCAGGGGCTTTCGTGAACGTCGCCTTCGCGGAGGGCAGCGCCGCCGTCGGAGCAGGGCGCCCGATCGACGCCGACGGCGAGGGGGCGGGGAGAGGATCTTCGACGACGGCGACGGGCGTCGGGCTCGCCGTCGCGACCGCGAGCTCGATCGCGACGGGCGTCGGCGCTGCGGGCATCAACGCTTCGTCGGCGTGCGCCGTCGCGTGGCGCGCGCTCGTGATCGACGTCACGACGACGACCGCGGCGACGACCATCGCGCCGATCGATCCCACCAGCGCCGCCAGCGATCCCCGCGCCACGCGCGGCACGCTGGTGCGGCTCAGCGAGGTCCGCGAAGGGCCGCTCTGCGAGAGGCCGGGCTGCGACGGCTCGGGCACCGAGTAGCCGCGCATCGTCGGCCCGCTCGGCGCGGGGGGCGGCGCGCCGCGCGGTTGCCCCGGCTCCTCGTCGAGCTCCATCGTCGCGCGATCGGGCAGGTGCCGCGCGAAGGGCGCGAGCGCGCGCGCGAGCTCCGTCACGTTGGAGAAGCGATCTTCGCGCCGCTTCGAGAGGCAGCGCATCACGACGGCGTCGAAGCCCTCGGGCAGATCTGCCACCTGCGTCGCCAGCGGCTCGGCCGCGCCGCTGACGATCCGCATGATCATCCCCTCGGTCGTGTCCGAGGTGAACGGGTTGTGCCCGGTGACGAAGAAATAGAGGATCACGCCGAGCGACCAGATGTCGGCGCGCGCGTCGACCTCCTTCGGGCGAAGCATCTGCTCGGGCGACATGTACGCGCGCGAGCCGAGCACGGTCTGCGTCTTCGTCATCTCGACCTGATCGCCGAGGAGGCTCGCGCTCGTGTACTTGGCGATGCCGAAGTCGAGCACCTTGATCAGCGGGGCGCCGCTCGGAAAGCGCGTGAGGAACAGGTTCGCGGGCTTGAGATCACGGTGAACGATCCCGAGCGCGTGGGCCTCGGAGAGCGCCGCGCAGACCTGGCCGACATAGGCGGCAGCGGTGCTCACGTCGAGCGGCCCGGAGCCCCGCACGACCGTGCGCAGATCGCGGCCGTCGAGGTGCTCCATCACGATGTACGGCACGCCGTCGTCGAGCGTCCCGGTGCTCGAGACCTGCGCGATGTGCGGGCTCTTGAGCCGCATCGTCGCGCTGCCCTCGCGGAGGAAGCGCGTCCTCACGTCGGTGTTGTCGGCGAAGATCGGGAGCAGGCACTTGATGGCCACAGTCTCGCCGGTGGCCTGGTCGATGGCCGAGAACACGGCACCCATACCGCCGACCCCGAGCACGCGGTCGATCAGGAATTTCCCTGCGACCAGCTCTCCGGGATCCAGCGGTAATGTCGCCTGCGCGCTCATCTCGGAAAGTTCTCCGTCTCCACGTCAAGGTACAGGGAGCCAGGCGAAACGCCCGATCTACGACCGACTTCCTGGGTCCGCCCGGTAGACGCTATCGTTGACCGAACGAACCGTCCAGCCCATGTCGCGCGGAAATCGCCACGGTTCCTGCGGCAAATAGGTGCCGCAACATCCGCGCGACCCCGATCTTCTCTCGCCGATCCAGGGGTGCAGATCGTCCCTGGGAGCAGGAACTTGACGACCATCCTGAAAATTGCGGCCGCCCATCCGGGCCTGGCCGACCGCGCGCCGCGTCGCCGTGGCCTGCCTGACGACGCCCTGCGACGAGGCCCCCGCGCCGCGCCCCGGTCGTGCCGAGCCCCGCTTGCCCGCGAGGGGCGCCGGGGTTAAGCAGCGCGCCCGCCGCGAGCCGTCACCGACGATGAACCCGAGATCCGCACCGCTCCTGCTCGTCCTGCTGGTGTCCCTCGCCGGCTGCTCGCGCAAATTCGCGGTCGGCGATCACGTGCTCGTCGAGTGGGAGGGCAAAGATTACCCGGCGATGATCAAGGAAGCGCCCAGCTCTTCCAAGTTCCGGGTCCACTACGACGGCTACGACGACGTGTGGGACGAGACGGTCCTGAAGGACAAGATCAAGGGCCTCGTCGAGGGCAATGTCGTCCAGCCCGAGCCGCCCGCGAAGGTCCGCGCCAAGGCCATCCAGGCCGCGCAGACCAACGTGTACAAGATCGGCGACCGCGTCCGCGTCGAGTGGCACGGCCAGATCTACCCCGCGATCATCGCCGGCATCGTCGGCCAGGAGCGCTACCGCATCCGCTACGACGGGTACGGCACCGAGTGGGACGAGACCGTCGGCCTCTCGCGGATCCAGCCCAAGTGAGCCCACGTAAACCCAGGTTTTCAGCGTCGGGACCTTTTGTCCTGGCGCGAAACGGCGCGCGCATCTATTAAGCGGCCGAATTTCGATGGAGCCGCCTTGCCTTGAAGGTTCGGTTCCACCCACGGAGCTGTCGTGACCACCGAACTGTCCCATCTGCGAAACATCGGAATCAGCGCCCACATCGACTCGGGGAAGACGACCCTGACGGAGCGCATCCTCTTTTACACGAAGCGGATCCACGCGATCCACGACGTGAAGGGCAAGGACGGTGTCGGCGCCAAGATGGACTCGATGGACCTCGAGCGTGAGCGCGGGATCACCATCCAGTCGGCGGCCACGTACTGCACGTGGAAAGACACCAACATCAACATCATCGACACCCCCGGGCACGTCGACTTCACCATCGAGGTGGAGCGCGCGCTCCGTGTGCTCGACGGCGCGATCCTCGTGCTGTGCGCCGTCTCCGGCGTGCAGTCGCAGTCGCTCACCGTCGACCGCCAGATGCGCCGCTACGGCGTCCCGCGCATCGCCTTCGTGAACAAGCTCGACCGCGCCGGCGCCAACCCGCTGAAGGTCAAGGATCAGCTCCGCGAGAAGCTCGCGCTGAACCCCGTGCTCCTCCAGCTGCCGATCGGCCTCGAGGACAAGTTCGAGGGCGTCGTCGACCTCGTGAAGATGCGGTCCTTCCGCTTCGAAGGCCCCAACGGCGAGAAGATCGTCGAGGGCGACATCCCCGCCGACATGGTCGCCGACGCGAACAAGTACCGCGACGAGATGCTCGACCAGCTCAGCATGTTCTCGGACGAGCTGGCCGAGGCGGTGCTCGAAGAGAAGGTGACCGAAGAGGTCGTCGTCGCGGCGATCCGCCACGCGACGATCGCCCTCAAGATCGCCCCCGTGATGATGGGCTCGGCCTACAAGAACAAGGCCGTGCAGCTCCTCCTCGACGGCGTCACGGCCTACCTGCCCAACCCGATGGACGTCACGAACAAGGGCGTCGATCTCGACAAGAACGAGGAGGAGGTCACCTTCGCCAGCGATCCGAGCCTGCCGCTCGTGATGCTCGCGTTCAAGCTCGAGGACGGCAAATACGGCCAGCTCTCGTACCTGCGCATCTACCAGGGCACGCTGAGCAAGGGCGGCGAGGTCACCAATACTCGCACCGGCAAGCGCCACAAGGTCGGCCGCCTCGTGCGCATGCACTCCGACGACATGGTCGAGATCGACTCGGCCGAGTGCGGCGACATCGTCGCGATCTTCGGCGTCGACTGCAACTCGGGCGACACCTTCACCGACGGCCGGCTCAACGTGGCCATGTCGTCGATGTTCGTCCCCGACTCGGTCATCAGCCTCACGGTCTCGCCGAAGGACAACAAGTCCCAGACGAACATGTCGAAGGCCCTCCGTCGCTTCACGAAGGAAGATCCGACCTTCCGCGTCAGCGCCGATCCCGAGAGCGGCGAGACGATCATCGCCGGCATGGGCGAGCTCCACCTCGAGGTCTACATCGAGCGCATGAAGCGCGAGTACGCCGCCGAGGTCATCACCAGCCCGCCGCGCGTCGCCTACCGCGAGACGATCACCAAGCGCGTGGACTACAACTACACGCACAAGAAGCAGACCGGCGGCTCGGGCCAGTACGGTAAGGTCATGGGCTTCATGGAGCCCTGGACGGACGAGCCCTTCCGCTTCGACGACCAGATCTCCGGCGGCAAGATCCCGAAGGAGTTCATCTCGGCCGTCGAGAAGGGCTTCCGCTCGATGCTCCCGAAGGGCGCGCTCATCGGCGCTCCCGTCACCGGTGTGTCGGTGACGCTCGAAGACGGCGCCGCGCACGCGGTCGACTCCTCGGATATCGCCTTCCAGGAGGCCGCCCGCGGCGCCTGGCGCGAGGTCTACCCGAAGGCTGGCCCGCAGATCCTCGAGCCGATCATGAAGGTCGGCTGCGAGGGGCCGAGCGAGTACCAGGGCGGAATCGTCGGCCTGCTCATGCAGCGCCGCGGCATCATCATCGGTAGCTCGGAAGGAGACGCGTTCTGCCGCGTCGAGGCCGAGGTGCCGCTCGCCGAGATGTTCGGCTTCTCCACGGTTCTTCGCTCGGCCTCGCAAGGGAAAGCGGAGTTCTCCATGGAGTTCTCGCGCTACGCTCTCCTCCCGGGGGCGATCGCGGAAGAGCTCATGAAGAAGTACCGCGAAGAGCTCGCCAAGAAGGCGAAGTAGTCACGAACAGGGGGGGCGCGATGTATCGCAAAGACGTCAACGAACGAAGTCCCATGCGGGTCTTCGAGAAGTCGATGCACGGGGGGCTCGGCCGGGGGAACGTCGGCGTCATCGCCGCGCGGGCCGGAGTGGGGAAGACAGCGCTGCTGGTGCAGATAGCGCTCGACGACCTGCTCCGGGACCGCAAGGTCCTCCACATCTCGCACGAGCACGCGGTCGATCACGTTCGCTCCTACTACGACGAGATCTTCCGCGATCTCGCGGCCTCGTCGAAGCTCGAGAACCCCGCCGAGGTGAAGCTCGACGTCGAGCGCAACCGGCTACTTTATTCGCACGTCGCGCCGGCCGCGAGCGGCGCGCCGTCCCCGCGCGGCGGCCGCTCGTCGATCGCCAGCATCCTCCACGCGGTGGAGTTCTCGCGCGACGTCGCTCACTTCGAGCCCGACGTCATCATCCTCGACGGGCTCGACTTCGACCACGCCGGTGAAGGCGCGATAGAAGCCCTGGCGAAGCTGGCCGACGATCGCTCGGTCGAGCTCTGGATCTCGGTCAACGTCGACGCCGCGCCGCGCGCGTCGGGCGAGCTACCTGCACCGATCGAAAGATTCGCGACTCAGCTCGACGTCGTGGTCTTCCTCGCGCCCGAGCGCGACGTGGTGCGCCTCCGCCTGCTGAAAGACCACCAGAGCGCCGATCTCGCCGACCTGCATTTGCGGCTCGATCCGCACTCGATGCGGATCATCGACGAGGACGTGCCCGCGCCGTCCGAGCGCGCGAAGAACCCGCGCCGGCATCGCCTCCTCTCGGGTGGCGGCAAGGGCGCAGAGGCCGAGTTCGGCGCCTGCGCCGAGCGCTGGGGCATGACCGAGGTCAACTACAGCTTCGCCGGGCACACCACGCTGGAGCGCAGCCGCGGCGTCGTCGAGCTCGGCGACGACGATCTCAAGAAGGGCGACTTCAGCCTCGTTTACGTGTCGAAGCGCCTCGGCCGCGTCCTCAGCGAGATCCCGCTGGTGCGCAGCATCATCCAGACGATCTGGCACCAGATCAACGGCGCCAATCAGGTGTTCGTGGTCGGCGTGATCCAGGCCGACGACACCGTTCGCGGCGGCACCGGCTGGGGCGCCGAGCTGGCGCGCCTGTGGAACAAACCGCTCTTCGTCTACGATCAGCCGAAGAAGGCCTGGTTCCGCTGGAGCGGCTCGGCGTGGGAGCTGGCGTCGATGCCGACCATCACCAGCGATACCTTCGCCGGGATTGGCACGCAGACTCTGACCGACGACGGGCGTGAGGCCATTCGCGAGCTGTTTTTGCGCAGCTTCGGCGATCCGTCGGGCTGACCAGGCAGCGTCAGGTCGACTCCGGCTCTCCCCGTAACGAGAGGAACGTCGCCGCCACGCTCTCTCCGCCGGAGAGCCGGGCGGCGGCCCACAGCTCGTCTTCGGTCATCGCGCCTGCCAGCTCGTGCATCTCGGTGATGCCGTCAGCGTTCTTGTGCTCCACGAACGCGGTCATGAACCAGCGGGCCGCCTGCACCCGATCGACGGGGCCTCCGATGCCGTCGCGGAGCCAGCGGCCGATGTGGAGCATCGTGACCGCGGTGCCGTGCCCGGCGGCGCGGGCGAACCACGGGCGCGCCTCGTCATCGCGATCGAGCATGGCGAGCTGGTTGGCGAGCGGCAAGCAGGCGCGGGAGAGGCCCTGTTCGGCGGCCTTCTGCAGCCACGCTATCCCCTTCTCGGCGTCGACCGAGAGGCCTTTACCCTGGACCGAGGCGACACCCACGCTGTACTGCGCGGCGGCGTCGCCCGCCT
This sequence comes from Byssovorax sp., assembly GCA_025362495.1. Classification (GTDB taxonomy): domain Bacteria; phylum Myxococcota_A; class Polyangia; order Polyangiales; family Polyangiaceae; genus JANYGI01. The sequence continues at coordinate 122,425 of JANYGI010000084.1, forward strand.
CCGCGGCGGCCAGATAGAGGGTCATCGCCCGCTCTCGATCCTTCGGGACGCCGTCGCCCGATTCGAGCAAGGATGCCAGGCTGCGCTGCGCTCCCGCGTCCCCCTTGCTCACGGCGGCCTCGAACCAGCGCGCGGCCCCGGCGCGATCGAGTCCGAGCGTCATCATCGCGGTACCGAGGGAATACTGGGCCTCGACATTGCCACTCTCGGCCGCCGCCGTCAGCGCCGGAATCAACGCCTTGGCTGCGTCCCGCGCCGGTGCCTCACCCGCTTTCGCCGCGTCCAGGAACCATCGCATCGCCGGCGCGGGTGAGCTCCCTTCGTGGACGCGACCGAGCAGCATCATCGATGGCAAGCTGCCGAGCTTCGCCGCGCGCTCCCAGTACGTCGCGGCGCGCTCGACGTCGATCTTCGCGCCTTCGCCGGTCGCGAGCATCGTCCCGACGCGGTGGAGGGCGTCGCGATCGCCGAGCTCCGCGGCGACCGTATACCAGTGCAGGGCCTTGGCGAGATCGCGCGGCGTCCCGTGGCCGAGGGCGCTCGCGGCGCCGAGGTTGTGGGCCGCCTCGGCGACGCCGGCCTCCGCGGCGCGCTGGTAGAGCGTCACGGCGCGCGGCGCGTCCTCGGGGCCGCCCTGGCCGCGCGAGAGCATCGTCGCGAGGTGGTGCGCGCCCTGCGCATCGCTGGCCGCGGCGGCCTCCTCGAAGAGCGCGCGGGCTCCGGCAAAGTCGCCGCGCTCGAAGGCGATTTTTCCGTGGTCGATCTGGCTCATGGTGTTCTCTCCGGAGGGGCGCGAGATCGGATCATTACCCCTCCGGGTGCAGGGCTCAAAGCCGGCAGCAACTTCGCGCGCGGCGGCGCGTTTCGAGCTGCGGGCTCGGCCGTGCCCGGCGAGGAAGCGGAGGTTCGATCGAGCTCCGCGGCGCGGCCCTTCGACGATCGACGGGGCGCCTCGGCGGCGCTCCCGAACGCGATGCGAACGCCGGTCACGGGATCGTGAGGCCCGGTATCACCTCACCTGCATGGCTCTGTCCCGTCGTGGGATCGGACGTCGCGGCTACTCTGGATCTGCTCGGGCGACATGAAGAGCGGCCGACCACGTCATCGACCCGGATCGCGGACTTCCCTCCTGCGCGCGATCCATTTGCACTACCCTGCCGGCCGCGATGCTCAAACCCGGCAGCACCTTCGAGCGCTACACCATCGACGGCCTGATCGGACAGGGCGGAATGGGCAACGTCTACCGCGCCCACGATCCGCGGCTCGAGCGCAGCGTCGCGCTCAAGGTCATCTCCGACGGCGGCGTCTCGCCCGAATCGACGGGCCGCCTCCTCCGCGAAGCGCGCTCGGCCGCCGCCCTCGATCACCCCAACGCGGTGGCGATCTTCGACGTCGGCGAGGCCGACGGGACGCCCTACATCGTGATGGAGCTCGTCGACGGGCACACGCTCCGCGGCGCGGTCGGCCAGGCCACGATCACCCCTGAAATCAAGCTCGGGTGGCTCATCGACGTGGCCCGCGCGCTCGCGGCCGCGCACCGCAAAGGGCTCGTTCATCGCGACGTGAAGCCCGAGAACGTGATGGTCCGCGGCGACGGCGTGGTGAAGGTCCTCGACTTCGGGATCGCGCGGCGCACGGCGAGCGAGGTCGATCCCACCGCCGCCACGTCGCAGGCCTTGCCGACGCTCACGGCCGAGGGCGTCCGCGTCGGGACGCCGCTCTACATGGCGCCCGAGCAGATCCGCGGCGACACCCTCGACGGGCGCGCCGATCAGTTCGCGTGGAGCGTCCTCGCCTACGAATTGCTGTCCGGCAAGCTCCCGTGGCGCGGCGGCACCGACGCGCTGATGATCGCCGCGTCGATCCTCACCGACGAGCCGGCCGAGGCCGCGCTCGACAAGGCCGGCGTGCCCGAGCGCGTGAAGGCCGTGGTGCTGCGCGGCCTCTCGAAGCGCCCTGCCGATCGCTTCGCGTCGATGGACGAGGTGGTGCGCGCGCTCGAGGCCGCCGCGCGAGGCGAGGCCGCGCCGGCCGTGAAATTCGCGCCCGCGCCGCGCGTCGCCGCGCCGACCACGAGCCCGAGCCCCGCGAGCTCCGCGAGCGCGAGCGACACGACGGCGCGCCGCTACAGCGAAGAAGAGGTCCGCGCGATCCTGGCCCGCGCCGTCGAGCAGCAGGCCGCGATGCCGCGCGACGACGGCAAGCTCGCGTACGACGATCTCCTCGCCGCAGCGCAGGAGGTCGGCGTCGACACGACCACGCTCCGCGACGCCAGCCGCGCGGTGCGCCTCCGCGATCAAGAGAGCGCCGAGCTCGCGAGCGAGCGGGCCGAGCGCGACAAGTGGATCCGCAAGAAGCGCCGCGGCTTCACCCGCCACCTCGGCATCTACCTCATCGTCAACACCGCGTTCATGCTCCTCGGCCTGATGAACCACGGGCGGCTCCACGAGGTGCTCGCGCCGGCGCTGTTCTGGGGCATCGCCATCGGCATCCACGGCCTGCGCGCCTTCATGGCCAACGAAGACGACTGGACCGAGGTGCGCGATCGCCAGCGCAAGGAAGAGGCGAAGCGCCTCCGCCGCGAGGAGCGCGCCGCTGCGGTGGGCCGCGTCGTCGACAAGGGCGTGTCGTTCCTGCTCGGCACGAACGACCAGGAGAAGGCCCGGCGCGGCGGCCCCCGCGTCGACGCCGAGAGCGAGGCCGCGAGGAAGGTCCGCTTCGCCACCGGCGGCGGACGACGGAGCCGCGAAGAGGCCGAGGCGGAGGCCGAAGCCCTCGCCGACGAGGCCGAGGCGAAGCGCCGCAACCGGCGATAGCCTCTCTCGAGGTGCCTTTCCCGGCAGGGCGGCCCTCCGGCGAGCCGCCGGAGCCGGCCAGACCCCCGCGGAGCGCGAGGCTCACCCGCCGCCGGGGAAGAACGCGCCGCAGCAGCCCCGCCAGAAATCGCAGAGGAATGGGCCCGTTTCCTGGCAGGTTCCCACGATACCCTTGCTGGTCGAGCACTCGCAGAGGCCCGTATCGTCGCACTGGGCGGCCCACTCGTCGTCACCGCAGATGCCTTTGCCGACGCAGCCCGCCATGATGCCAGTCGCGCCGACGACGGCGTTCTTGCAGACCGAGGCCGTCGTACACGCCTCGTAGATGGGATCGAGGACGCGCGTCGACGCGATCCCCCGATCGATTTCAGAAAGTTCGTCACGCCCGCGCGCGAGCCGCGTTGACCTCGCATGCCCATCGACCCGACCGCCCCTCCTTCGGCGCTCGCTCGGCTCGCGAGCGACTACGCTGCATTCTTCCGCACCGAGCATCGCGCTCGCAACTACCTCACCGGAGCGCTGATCGACGACGTCGGTATCGCGGTCTCGGCCTGGGCGGTGACGCTGATGCACACCAACCTCGCCGAGACGCAGCGCGCCCGCGCGACGCTGATGTTGCCAGCGCTCGTGTGCTTCCTCGTCGGGACGCTGATCTCCGGCCCGCTCGCGGACTGGATGGCGCGGTCCTCGGCGGCCAGACTGGCACTCTGGCGATGGAAGGTCGTGCTCGGAGGGCGACTTTTCGAGACCGGGCTCCTCGCGTTCCTGGTGGTGATGCTCGCCTCGGGGCCGCCCACGATCGCGCGGATCTTGCCGTACGTGATGGTGTCGGCCTTCATGAAGACGGGGCTCCGGGCGACGCGGATCGCGTTCTCGGTCGACCTCCTCCACGAGGAGTCGTCCTCGCGCGACAAGCACGGTGCCTTGCTGGTGGACGAGCGCGGCGCGCCTCTTCGCTACAAGACGCACCTGGTGACGTTCTCGTCGGTGACGAGCCTCCTCGGCACCGTCGCCGTGCTCGCGGGCCTCCTGTTCGGAGGAGCGGTGATGGAGCGCGTCGGGGGGCGAACCTGGATCCTCTTCGCCTTCGACGTGCTCACCAACCTCGGGTTCATCGCCGCGCTCTACCTCGGCTGCCGGCCCGCGGCGGACACCGCGCCTTCCGAGATTGCCACTCTGACCGGCGCGCCCGAGGGACGGTTGCGCCACTTCGGGCGGAGCCTGGCGGACGGGTTTCGCTTCCTCGCGAAGCAGGAGCAGCGCCCGCTCGTGGCGCTCCTCGCGGGCACCTGGCTCGTCGAGGTCGTCTCCGAGGCCTACAACAGCGAGATGGTGATCAAGCACGTTCTCCAGGGCAGCGACGACGCGGTCCGCTACGCAGCGCTGGCGGCGGCGGTCGTCGCCGCCCTCGGCGCGGCGCTGCTCCCGCTGGTCGTTCACCGCGTCGGGAGCCTGGGGAAGATCTTCCTGATCACGATGCTGCTCGATGGCCTGGTGATCGCCGCCGCGGGGCGCGTCGCCGGGGCCGCCGCGGCGACCGCCGTGCTCCCGTTCGCGGCGATACTCTGCCTCGATCAGAGCCTGACCCTGACCAGCACCACGCTCGCCGACGTCGCCCAGAACAGCGTCTCCAGCGCCGCCATGCGCGGGCGGATCGCGGGCACGTTCGCCATCTTCGTCATCGTCGGAGACATGCTGTCGGAGGGGCTCGCCACCATCGCCGAGGAGAAATGGGGGATACCCGGGCTCATCGTCCGCGCCGGGCTGCTCCAGGTCGGGCTGGTCACGCTCATCGCCTTCGCCGGCGGCCGCCGACTCTGGACCTTCGGACTCCACGTCGAGCCCGCAAAGAGTCCCGCGATCCCGCTCGTCGCGCTGGCCGCCTCGGAGGCATCGTGAGCCGCCTCGCGCCGCGCAGCCGCGCCGCGCTCCGTCGCGAGCTCACGACCCGAGACACCTTCCTCGCGCGCGTGAGCGAGGGCCTCTCTGCCCGCGTGCGCGCCCTCGAAGAGGATCCCGCCGCGGGGCTCGAAGCGCTCCAGGGATTCGCCCGCGAGCTGGCGGTTATCGCCGGTGATCGCGAGGCCCGCAAGCCCCGCCGCACCTCGCTCGACGTCGGCGTCCACGTCGAGCAGATCCTCGACGGGTGGCGGCGTGATCGCGGCGCGCGCGCGGGCCATGCACCGACGATTCACGTGGAGAAGAGTGGCAATCTGGTGGCCTCGGTCGACGGCGATCACCTGGGCTGCATCCTGGGAGAGCTGGTCTCCAACGCCGTCAAATACGGCCCGGGGCGCCCCGTCCGGGTGCTGATCGAGGGCGACGCCGATCACCTCCGCATCGTGGTCGAGGACGAGGGCGCCGGGTTCACGCCGTCGCGGAGCCTGGGGCGGCGCTTCGTGCGCGGCCCGGGCTCGGACGGGGTGCGTGGCTTCGGCGTCGGACTCTGGCTCATCCAGGCGATCGCCGCGGAGTACGGCGGCGCGCTCCGCTTCGCTCCGAGGACCGGAGGCGGCACGCGCGCCCTCGTCACGCTGCGACGACAGGCACCCTGAGCTACTCGGCTGCTGCCTCGTCGGGCGGGAACACGAAGATGGCGTGACCGGACACCAGCGACGAGAAATCCGCTCGAAATACCCGGAGCCGCTCGCGACGCTCGGGCGTCCACCCTTCGCGCTCGGCGCTCGTCTCCAGGGCGCAGAGCGCCAATCGACGCAAACGAGCATCGGAGTGCTTCGCCAGCGCCGCCTCCAGCAGCTCCGGCTCGACGCAGGCCTTCGTCACCTCGAGGGCCTGCACCATCAAATCGAAGTGGAGGGCGTCGCGCGACGTGAGCGAGATCAACAGATCGGCCAGCTCGCGCCACGTCAGCACGCAGGAGCTGAGATCGAGGTGCTTCACGGCCATCCGAGGATCGCGCGCGAGCAGCTCCACGGTGGCGCGCGCCACCTGGATCCGGTGAGGCGCCGCGTGGACGCCGACGCAATTCCCCAGCTCGTCCAGGATTGCGCCGAGCACCCGCGGCGCCTTCATCAGCGCCTCGATGCACGACGCGACGAGCTCGGCCTCGCCCGGCAGCATGCGCCCCAGCACCGCCGTCATCGCCATTCCGCACTCCCGGACATCGAGTGAGCTCATCAGCGCGAGGCAGGCCCCGAAGAGGTGGCGCTCCACGTCGGCCAGCGCGAGCGAGGCAACGCGGAGCAGCAGATCGCTCCGCTCCTCGACCCCCGGGCGCACCAGCAAACGGGCCAGGATCCCGCTGAGCCGCGCGTCATCAGCGGCGATGAGCCGGCCGACGGGGACGCGAAAGAGCACCGACGCCACGGCCCAGTCGGGATCTCCGGCGGCGCGCTCGAGCGCCGTCCAGGCCTCGGGCCGGTCGAGGTGGTCATTCATCGCCCCGAGGACGGCGACGCGGACATCGCGGTGGAGCCCGGGCTGATCCATGGCCATCAGATCGGCAAAAGCCTCTTCGCCGCCCAGCGTGCCAAGCAGCCGCGCGACCTCCTTGCCCACGGTGACCTTGCCGCGCGGCGCAGCGCGCAGCCACGCGAGCACGCGCGCCTCGTTCGTCTCCTGGAAGACCTTGCGCAGAGCGTGGATCGCGGTGCGCGCGCGAGCGTCGCCGAGCGCTTCGAGCAGCATCGGTGTCCCCTGCCCCTGATCGAGCCACGAGAGGGCGATCACCGCGAGATCGCGCACCGCCGAGCGCGGATCCGACGCCAGCGCCAGCACCGGCGCGGGCGAGGCGAACACCAGCCGAGCGAGCGCGTGAAGGGCCTTGCGGGCGTCGGGAACAGGGCACCCCTCGGGCGCGAGGATCGCCGCCTGCGTCGCGGCGTGAAGCTCGTGTTGCCGCGGTGTCCACCGGACATGGCCGACCTCGAAGTCGATGGCCCAGCGGGTCTTGCCGGTGGCGAAACGGCCGACCATCGGCGCCGCGCCGAGCAGCGGGTAGAGCAGATCTTGACGGCGCAAGCTCACGTACTTTGCCACCAACGGGAGAATGGCAATGCTGGGATCGGCGGCGACGAGGACGGCGACGAGGGCCATGAAGCGGCGGTGAGCGTGGGCGCGAAGCAAGCCGAGCGCCGAGGCGGCGACGTCTGCGAGCGGGGTTCCGGACGCGATCCGCTCGAGAGCATCGACGAGCGCGGGCACGGAAGAGAGCCTGTTCTGGAGGCTCTCGGCGAGGGCGATGAGGCTCGCCGACCGCTCGTGCTCGACCCAGCTCACGACGATCGGAGTCAGCGCGGCGGCGAGCGCAACGACGTCCGCTTCGGTGAGCGCATGCTGCAATCCACGGCTCGCGACCGCGCCGCGCGTCTCGGCGAGGCGGGCGAGCCAGCGAGCGCCCCATTCCCTGTCGACCTGGAACAGGCGGACCACGAGCCGCTCGATCGCCACCGACGTCGCGTGCGAGAGATCGGCCGCGTCGAGCGCCTCGGCGATCGCGCCCCCGAGCTGCTCCAGGTGCGCCGCGAGGAAGGCGCCGACAGGCAACCTCTCGAGCGCCGGGAAGATAGCCAATCGCACCGGATCTTGCTCGTTCTTCGCGCGGCGGCAGAGGGCCAGCGCGTCGGCCATCCGCGCTCGCTCGAAGCGGACCGTGCCGAGGAGCACGCGCAGCGCCTCGCCCCGGCGCTCCGCGTCGCGGTCGCCGAGCCACGTGGCCAGCACCTCCTGCGCCCGCTCGAAGGGGAGATACTCCGCGTAGCCGAGGCGTCGCCCGGCGTACGTCGCGAGCGCGGCCACGTCGTGAAGATGGCGATTCGCCTCCCGCACGCGCAGATCGAGAGGGAGAGTGGCAATCTGCTCCGGGTAGACGACGCCCGACGCGCCGCGCGCCGCGTGGGACCAGCGCTGAAACGCCGCCTCGCGCTCCTGGGCGCGCGGACCGTCGACTGGCACGTAGCGGAACAGGAACGCTCCCCAGCTCTCCTTCCCGTCGCGCATCCAGGCGGTGAGGACCTCGTCCTGATCGGCCGGCGAGAGCCGGAGAAACCAGCGACGGCCCTCGGTGCCTTCGGGGAGCGCGGACCAGGCGTGGCGCACCAGATGGCCAATCCGCGCCGCGCCGAGGCGGTGCGCGCCGCGGTCGAACGTGGTGGCCTCGAAGACCCCGGGCGGCTTCGTCAGACCGTTGCTCGCCTCGCGCGCCCGGAGCACGTCGAAGATCGCGCAAGGCGCCTTGCGCGCCAGGAGGACCAGGGAGTCGATCACCAGCGTGTCCGTCGGCTCGACGCCTTTTTCCAGCAGACCGCGCACCAGATGCACGGCCGCCTCGGGGCGAAGACGGGTGATGCGGTCCAGCGTCACATCGACGGTCGCGCGCACCCTGGGCTCGATCGTCGGCGAGGCCTCGATCGCCACGCGGAGCTCGGCCGCGGCCAGCTCGGGATGACGGGTGGAGAGGCGCGCCCAGCCAAGCGGGCTCGTGGCCAGGCGAAACGCGGGGAGATTGCGCAGCACCGCAGGCAACGAGCCGAACGGCAGCAGGTCGGCGGAGTGGGCATCGGGGCGCGATTTCTCGGCGATCCGCGCGTCGAGGAAGGCGTCCACCACGCCTCCTCGCCCGCGCCTTACCAGCGCCGCGACGAGGCGCGCGCGCACGCGACGACCGGTCACGAGGCCGAGAGCGACAGTCGCCTCGGCGTCGTTGCAGGCGTGAGGGACGACGCCCGCCGCGCGGCTGCGCAGGGTGCGCGATGGATCGGCCAGCGCTCGCAGCACCTGAGCGCCGTCGCGGCTGCCCATGCAGCTCTGGAGTGCGAGGAGCCGCGGATAGGCACTCTCGTGATTCGCGAGGCTCGCGAGGAGCGCCGCGAGCGCCGGATCGTCCCCGCGCGCGGCGCGCTGCCCGAGCTCGACCATTCGCCGCATGCGCTGGGCGTGAGTGCACGACTCGAGCTCGACGAGGAGCGCTTCGGGGTTCATCGACGGCGAGGCTACCATCGAACGTCGCCAGGTGTGGTCTCGACTTGCCGCCGCGGCCGGGCCGGGCGAGGTCAAGTGAATGTGTCGTGTCCTCGCGTATCTCGGGCAGCCGATCCTCCTCGACGATCTGCTCTACAAGCCCGACGTCTCGTTCGTGAACCAGACGCACCGGGCGGCGCTCCTTCACCGCCTCAACCTCGCGGGCTGCGGGATCCTCGCGTGGGACGCGCGATCCGAGCTGCCGGACGTTCCCCACGTGTACCGCACCACCCAGCTCGCCATCTACGATCGCAACCTCCTCGCCATGGCGCGGAAGGTCAAGGCCACCTGCGTGCTGGCGCACCTCCGCGGCGTGGCCTACGACGCCCGCGCCATCATCTCCGATCAGAACCTCCATCCATTCCTGTTCGACGGCGCGCGCCTCGCCCTGGCCCACAACGGGCAACTCCACCGCTTCGACGAGATGAAGCCCGCGCTGTGGCCGCTTCTCGTGCCCGAGCTCGCACGCGCCATCCGCGGATCCACCGACAGCGAGTGGATCTACGCTCTCTTGCTCTCGCAGCTCGCGGATCCGTACGCCGATCTCGCCGCGCAGGACATCGCCGCTGCTCTGGAGGCCACGCTGCGCGTGCTGGCCACGGTGCGCAAGAGCCTCGGTATCCATACCTTCTCGCCGATGAACCTCTTCGTCAGCGACGGCAACGACATCGTCGCGGCCTGCCACACCTTCGACCACGGCAACTACGACGGCCTCGGCGACGACTACCACCCTCCCGAGGAGAGCCTGCTCCGCATCTGGTACACCACCGGACACTCCTACGGCCTCCACGACGGCGAATGGAAGATGGCGGGCGCCGGGGACGACGCGAGCTCGTGCATCATCGCCTCGGAGCCGCTCACGCTCGACAAGGCCAGCTGGCGCATGGTGCCGATGCAACACGTGGTCTACGTCCGGCGCAGCGGCGGCCGCCCCGAGATCCAGATCGCGCCGCTCGACGTCGACCCCTGATCCACAGTCGCGCCCGCCCGGTCGAGCGTGCGCCCCGGTGCGATGATAGGCTCTCGCGCATGCGCTTTTTCTTTCTTGTACTCTCGACCGGCGCGCTCCTCGGCGCGGCGGCTTGCGGCGGTAAAGTGGTCGTCGACGGCAACGGCAAGACGACGGGCGGCCCCGGCGGAGCGACCTCGACCTCGACGTCGTCGTCCTCTTCGAGCGGCGTCGGCGGATCGACCTCGTCCTCGCCGTCGAGCGGCACCGGCGTCGAAGATCCTCTGTGCTTCGCTCTCTGCAACGCGGAGCTGAAGGCGGGCTGCGCGGGCAGCGACTGCCTCGTTCGCTGCACGAGCAGCCTCGCGGCCGGGCCGTCGTGCCTCGACGCTGTGAAGGACGTGGCGAGCTGCATCGAGGACCACGTCGCCGACGCCACCAGCTGCGCCATCCCGATCTGCGCCGACAAGATGTCGACGTACATCGGGTGCAAGTCCGCGCTCTCGTGCTCGAAGGCCATCGTGGGCGGCGCCGGCTCCGACTCCACCTGCATCGGCAAGGGCCTCTGCGGCGGCGGCACCGACGAGTGGATCGCCACCTGCCAGGGCGACGGCCTCTGCGCGTGCTCGATCGACTCGAGCACCGTCGGCTCGTGCCAGGAGACGGGGCCATTCCTCTGCGACTTCTTCCACGGGTGCTGCGGCGCGTTCTTCCCCGTGGGCAAGTGAGCCTCGCGCCAGGGCCCGCCGTCGCTGCGTGACGACGAGCCCCGGGGCGCGCGACGAGCATCAACGAGATCATCTAACTTGGCCATCCGCGCGAGGGCCGGGAGGCCGTGTCATGTCCTGATGACGCGAAAGAACTTGGCCCTTCGCGCGCGGCCGCGGTCCGCGCGACGTCGCGATCCACGAAAAATACTTGGCCCAGCGCGATTGCGCGAAGGCGCGAAGTGATGCACCCTCTCGCCGCAGGCTGGCGATCCCCCGAGGTGGCCAGTCCGGCGATCCCGCCTCGGGGTGGGTCATGGCAGCCCCAGGCGAGGTGTTTGCAACCCCTCGATCGCAAACCGGAAATCACGACACCCAGGGTTCGAGCCTCGATTGCGCCGGCAACATGGGTCAGATTCACCCTGGAGTGCGCCCCGATCCCGCGCGCCGCGTGGCGCGGGATCACGGGCGAGGGTGCCAGAGGCAGCCCGGCGCCAGCCGCCCGCGCCCCCGCCTGCGAGGCGAACGAGGCCAGTGGCGCGACACGACTCTCCCTGCGAGGCCAACTATTCTTCAGCGTTCATCACGCGGGCTCCGCGCCGTCGCCGCGGCGAGGAGCGTCACTTCGCGAGCTTCATCAGGGTGCCATTGCCCGGATCGACCCAGTAGACGCCCTCGTCGACGAAGTAGACGTATGCGTCGTCGAAGGCGAGGCACGTGATGTCGTGCGCGGTGAACAGCGCCTCCGTCGCGCCGCCGCTCACGGCCACGCGGCGCACGCCGCCGGTCGACGGCGCCTGAGGGCCAATATCGCTGTCGGTGAACTCGGTCCAGTACAGATACCCGTCGTTCACTGCGAGCGCGATGGGATACCACGCATCGGTGACGATCACCGTCGTCGGTCCGCCGGCCCTCGGGGTCTTCATGAGCTGCGCGGCGCCCGGCCACGCGCCGGGGTACTCGGTCCAGTAAACGAAGGTGTCGTCGAGCGCGAAGATCCCGCCGCCGATCTCCTGATTGCCAATCGCCGTGAGCGAGCCTCCGCCGACGGGTACGCTCTGCACCGACAGACAGGTATGCTGGCAGGCCCCCGCGACGCAGGCGCCCCCGAGGCAATCGTGCCTGCAGGCGCCGCAGTTGTTCGGATCCTGATCGGTCGCGCTCTCTGCCTCTTAATCGCGCCTCAAACGAGCACGGGCCAGGCGCTCTCGCCCGGCCCGCGTCATCTTCAGCGTATCAGTCGCGCTTCAGCTCTGGCCGAGCTTGCCCTTGAGGAACGTCACGAGGAACGGAGTCACCGCGGCCGCGGCGGTGGAGGCCATCGACGGGTCGAGGCCCGCCTTGGTGGCGATCGCCTCGGCGATGCGGCCCGAGATCACGCCCTCGGCGCCGTCGGTGAGCGATCCGAACACGCCATCGCCCTTGAGCAGCCCGGCCGCGAACGCCGCGAAGAAGCTCTTGCCCGGGTGCGCGCCGAGGATGCCCGTCGACTGCGCGTGCTCTTCCACGTGGGCGTGGGCCGCGGCGGCCGCGTGCTGGATCACGTTCTCGGCGTCCGCGCCGACGATGCCGTTCTGCGCGAGCGCGTCCATCGCGCCCTGCCCGTGCTCGGAATTGACGAACTCGTTGATCGAGGCGGCGTGGTCGGGGTGATGATGATGGCTCATTCTTGATCTCCGTTGGAGTCGGGAAGCGTGATCGCGGGACGCAGGCGCTGGCAGTGCGACAGCCAGGATCGCGGCACGTCATCAATCACACGTCGAGCGCGTGAGTCAAGGCTTCCTGTCCGCTCGATCGAGACCGATCGGCGTTCGAGATCAGCAGATGCTGTCGACCATCAGGCCCACGAGCCGGTCCAGCGCGCGACTGCCAGGGACGAGCGTCGGCCAGTTGCGGCGCAGCCAGGTGGAGCAGGGCACGGGCGGCGAGGTCTCGTGACGCCCGCGCGCGAGGCGGAGCGCCGCACTCCCCAGCTCCGGGAGGCCAAGGGTGAGCCAGGCGCCCTGGAGCGGAGCGAGCGTGGAGGCGAGCTCCCACACGTCGCCGCAGAGCTCGACGACCACCTCCGCCATGACCCCGGACGAGCCCGCGTCCGCGACCGGTGATCGCGGTAGTTCCGCGGCGGAAGCGCTCCCGACCGATCGACGACGAACCCCGCTCGGCGGCGGGACCTCGTCGTCGGAGGGGCAGTGCTCGGCGGCCGAAACCATGGAGGCAGGATGCCTCCCGCCTGTGTCACTTCAGCGGCAGCGCCTTGTAGAGCGCGCGATCTCGACGTGTCATTGGCGACTCCGCGCCGCGGCGTCGCCGGGGCGAAGGCTCACTCGGCGTGCGGCTGCACGGGCGGCTCGAGCACCCCGAAATCCTCGAACTCCTTGATCATGCGCTCGACTCGCGCGGCCGAGAACTCGCGACCGAACGACTCCGACGCCCGCCGCAGGATCTTGCGCTCGGGCAGACCCACCTCCTTGTCGACGGCGGCGGCCACCTCGAGCACGTAGAGAAACTCGTCGCGCAGCGCCTCGGGGATCGCCGTCTTGATCCGCTCCGACCAGTCGTGCTCGTCCTCGATGAAGCGCGCGAGCACCGCGTGGCGCTGCAGCGTGTCGAGCTTCTTGAGCATGTGCGCGAGGAACGCCGCCTCTTCGGGGCTGAGCTTGCCATCAGCCGTGAAGATGAACCACATGCCCTCGATCACCAGATCGAGATGGTCGACGCAGGCCGCGCAGGCGCGGGAGCTCGCGTCGTCGAGCGCGCGCTGATACCGCATGTACCGCCGCACCGTGTCGCCGAGTCGGTGCGTCATCCGGTAGTTCGTCACCGCCGAAGCGAAGATGCCGAGCACCGGCACGATGTTGCGCATCACGCTCTCGCCGAGCACCTTTTGCCCGATCTTCTCGCCGATCTGCTCGGCCTCTGCGTGGGTCACGTCGTGCACCAGGGCGCGCCCCGGATCCTCCGACTCGCTCTCGTGCTGGTGGGTGCCAAACGCCAGCGCGTAGAGCCGCCAGATGTCGCTGCTGTCGCCGGGGTCGAACCGGACGTCGAAGATCGAGGCCAGCTCGCACGAGAGATCGACGTGGACCGCCGAGCGATAGAGCATCTCGCCGCCGATCGCGAGGGCGGCGATCGGCCCCGCCACGATGGCGCCGAGGCCCTCGGTTTCGGCGGTGAAGATGGTGGCGCTCGTCGACACCGATCCAGCCGTCGCGCCGGAGATCGCCGACTTGATGCACGCCCAGCGGATCGCGGAGATGGCGCGATCACTCGCGGTCCGCGGATCGGCCTTCGCGGGCGACGCCGCGGCCCGCGCCGCGTTTCGCTTGAGATAATGCGCGACGAGCTTGGTGTACCAGCCGCCCCGACGCGGCGACCGCGCCTCGGGCTCGATCAGCGGGATCGCGACGTCGCCCGCGGGCGCGACGCCGTTCGAGAAGGCCGCAACGTCGCTCGGATCTTTGATCGACTCCATCTGCGGTGATGTTACGCGTTTGCCGCGGCGTTTCTGCGGCAAATATTCTTCATGTTCTCTGCAACAATCTTCATGATCGCCAGAGTGGCGCGCCACACTTCCTGTGGTCCACCCTGCCTCTCGGGGTGTGGCTCATCGTGCTCGCCACCCCCGCGCGGACCACAGGAGGGACATACCCCCGCCGATCGGTGCTACCGTTGCCGACCCTGGCCGTGCATCGGCCCTTCGGTGGCTTCGGAGAGCGCCCACACCGCGGAGATCAGGAGAGCAGTCGACGGATGGAACGCCTTGGCTATTTCATTGCTGGATTCACGAGTGGCTGGGCCGTCCGCACGACGGTCGACTCGTCTCGAACCCTCGCCGTCAACGTGATCTCGCGCGTGTACAGCGTGATGGATCTCGCGAGCCGCGCGGTCGGGATGGAGCGCGAGCACCTGGAAGATCTGCTCGCGGAGGCGCGGGCGAAGTACGAGACGGAGCGCGCGCGCGCCGCTCGCACGCAAGGCACCGCGCCCACGTCGGTGGGAAGGCAGGATCGCGCAGCGTGAGCGAGTCCGGCTCCGCGAAGGTCGCCGCCCCGCGCGCGGCGCTCTCGCTCATTCATCATCACCCGGGCCGCCTCCGCGTCCGCGCCGAGCCGCTCCGTGATCTCGACGCCGCGACCCGGGTGCGGACCGCGCTCGAGGCCGAGCCCGGGATCACCTCGGTCGCGCACTCGCCGACGACCGGCAGCTTGCTCGTCGAGTACCAGCCTGGCCTCGCCGATCCCGAGTCGATCCTCGCGCGCATCGCCGGGGCCGCGGGGCTCGATCCGCCGTCCGAGGAAGAGCGCCGGATCCGCCGCGAGCCCGGGCTCATCGCCATCGAGGCGGCGCACGAGCTCAACGTGATGGTGGAAGAGCTGACGGGGTATCGCGCCGATCTGCGCACGATCGTGCCCGCCGGGCTCGCCGCGCTCTCGGCGTACTCGTTCGTCGTCGGCAAGGACCGCCTGCCGCGCTGGGACAACCTGCTCTACTGGTCGTACAACATCTTCGCGCAGCTTCACCGCCGCGAGATCGAGCGCGGGGGCTCGCCGCCGGAGCCGCCGCCCCGCGCGCCCAAGCCCGGCTCGTGAGCGCGGCGCTCGAGGTCCAGCGGATCGGCGCCGGGCGCGTCCGCATCCACGGCTGCTCCCGCGACTCGCTCGCGACGGCGCCGCTGCTCGCGTGGCTCGGCGATCGCGCCGAGGTCGTCGAGCACGAGCACCGCGAAGATCTCGCGCTGATCGATGTGCGCTTTCACGACGGCGCAGGGGCCACGGGCGCGTTCGTGCGCGCGCTCCGCGATCGGCTCTTCATGCTCACGCGGCCGGCGCAAGATCGCCGCTCGGTGAGCGTCGTCCACGCGATCGAGGGCCGCGTTCGCCTTCGTTTGTCGGGGATCTCGGACGTCGAGCGCGCGCGCCTCGCCACCTGGCTCGCCGGTCGCCCCGGCGTGATCCGCGCGAGCGCGTCGCCGGCGACGCAGTCGATCCTCGTGCAGTTCGAGCGCGCCGAGACGACGGCCGAGGCCGTGCTCGCCGAGGCCCGCGACAGCGCGATCGAAGAGTGGCCCGAGGCCGCGCCCGAGCTCGCGCGACCCGAGTGGCGCGCGATGGCCTTCAACACCGTGGTGCTCGCCGCGACGGCCACCGGCGCCGCGCCGCCCGCCGCGGTGGCGACGGCGATCGCGCTCACGGCGATCCCCTCGGCGCGGCGCGCGTTCAAGGCCCTCGCCGAGCGCCGCGCGAGCGTCGATCTGCTCGACCTCGCGGCCGTCGGGATCTCGATCGGCACGGGGCAGCCGCTCACCGCGTCGTTCATCACCTGGCTCCTCGGCGCGGGCGACATCATCCTCGCGCAGACGACGGACCGCGCGCGCGCGGCCATTTCCAGGCTGATGAAGCTCGACTCCGAGGACGCGTGGCTGGTGCGCGAGGGCGAGACGGTGCGCGTCCCCGTGAAGAAGCTCGTCGTCGGCGATCGGATCGTCGTCGAGGCCGGCGGCCGCATCGCCGCCGACGGCATCGTGTACCGCGGCGTCGCGCTCGTGGACGAGAAGGCCCTCACGGGCGAGTCGATCCCGTGCGAGCGGCGCGTCGGCGATCGCGTCCTCGCGGCCTCGGTGGTCGCCGAAGGGCAGCTGATGATCACCGTCGATCGCGTCGGCACCGACACCACCGCGGCGAAGATCGTCCAGATCCTCGAGGGCGCCGGGGCCAAGCCGATGACCCTCCAGCGCGACACCGAGCAGATCGCCGATCGCCTTGTTTTTCCGACGTTCGGCGTCGCCGGCGTCGCCGCCGCGCTCACCGGGCAGATCGATCGGATGACCAGCGTGCTCATCACCGACTTCGGCACCGGGATCCGGATCGCGGTGCCGACGGCCGCGCTCGCGGCGATGACGGCGGCCGCGCGCGACGGCGTGCTCGTCAAGGGCGGGCAGTTCCTGGAGCGCATGTCGAAGGTCGACGTGATCGTCTTCGACAAGACCGGCACGCTCACGGGCGGCGAGCCCGAGGTGTTCGAGGTCGTGACCGTGGGCAGCCTCGGCGAGCGCGAGATCGTGGCGCTCGCAGCCGCGGCAGAGGCCCGCCAATCGCACCCCGTGGCCGCCGCGATCCGTCGCCACGCCGAGCGCCTCGGCGTCACCGTGCCCGAAGCGGAGCTCGGCAGCGAGGCGGTCTCGATCGGCGCGGGCCTGTCGGCGCGCGTCGGCTCGCGCGTGGTCTTGATCGGTAGCGCGCGCCTGATGCGGAGAGACTCCGTGCCGGTGCGCCGGGCCGCGCAAGACGTGCTCGATCGTCACGGCGGCGCGGGCGCGTCGTCGCTCTGCGTGGCGATCGACGGCCGGCTCGAAGCGGTGATCGGCTACGCCGACGAGGCCCGCCCCGAGAGCCGCGGCGTGGTGACCGCGCTCAAGGCCGGCTCGCGTCGTCAGGTGATCTTGATGTCGGGCGACGCCGCGGGCCCGGTCGCCGCGGTGGCCGCGCGCGTCGGCGTCGACGCCTCGTTCGCGCACCTGCTCCCCGAGGACAAAGCCCACCACATCAAGGAGCTGCAGCGCGCGGGCAAGACGGTCGCGATGATCGGTGACGGCATCAACGACGCGCCCGCGCTCGCCGTCGCCGACGTCGGGATCTCGCTCGAAGGCGGCACCGACGTGGCCCTCGAAACGGCCGACGTCGTGCTCCTCGAAGGCGGCCTGAAGAAGCTCCCCGACGCCTTCGCGGTGGCCGATCGCGCCATGCGGCACGTGCACCGCGGCCTCGGCCTCGTCATCGTGCCGAACGCCATCGCCATCGCCCTCGGCGCAGCGGGGCTGATCACGCCCGGAGTGGCCGCCGTCGTCAACAATGGCTCCACGATCCTCGCGGCCCTGGCGGGGCTCGAGCCGCTGATTCGAGCCCCCAGGAAGCTCGGGCCTTGAAGCGGCGAATCAGGATCGCGATCAACCGACCCCCGGAGAACACACCATGACCGATGAATCCACCAAGGCCCGAGTCAGCCGCATCGTGTGGCAAACGAGCTTCCTCTCCGCCGCCCTCGGCGCCGTGCTCTCGCCCATCCCCTTCGCCGACGAGATCGTGCTCGTACCGGTCTATGGCATCATGGCGCGGAGGATCGGCAAGGCCCATGGACTCGGCATCACCGAGGTGCCGTGGAGGCCGATCTTCGGGGCGATCACCGCGGGCCTCGCGACGCGCGCGGCGCTCAGCGTCGTCGTGGCGATGATCCCCGGCGTGGCCGCGGTCGCCAATGCCGTGAGCGCGACGGTGCTGACCCGCCAGCTCGGGAGCTACGCCAGCAAGGCCTGTCGAGGAGGGATGAGCTCCCCGGCGACCGGCGCCGCGACGGCCTGATCAACTGACACGCTCGCGCCGAGCCGCGAAGAGGCCGGATCTCGCTTGCTCTCGCGGCGGATCCAGCCTCCGATCAGCGGATGGTCGGAAAAATCGTGACCGTGATCCTGATCGCGGGCGCGCTGTTCGTGGGGCTCTTCCTCGTGGTTCGCGAGGTCAACGCCCCCGACGAGCATCCGTGGATAGACGTCGCGCCCAGCGGCGAATCACCGCCGCGGACCGCCGCAAACATCCCCGAGGTGACTGCGGACATCTCTCCGGAGATCAGCG
The DNA here is from genome assembly GCA_025362495.1 of Byssovorax sp. Taxonomy (GTDB): domain Bacteria; phylum Myxococcota_A; class Polyangia; order Polyangiales; family Polyangiaceae; genus JANYGI01. The sequence continues at coordinate 140,501 of JANYGI010000084.1, forward strand.
CGTTCTTCGTGCAGGTCCTCGGCAACGGGTTGATGACCGCGTTGTTCTTCTCCGCGCTCGGGCTCTCCGCGTTCCACCGGCGCCGCGCGCGCGCCGAGAGGGCCTTCGACCCGAAAGCACCTTTGCGCGACGGCGCCGCGGTGATCTTCGGTGAGGTCGAGTGCCCGCCGGGCCACGAAGGGCCGGTCGTCCTGCTCGAGATCCAGCAACAGGGCACCCAGCAAACCAGAAAGGGCAACACCAGCCACCAGTGGCGGGAGGTCGACCGCGAGGTCCGGGTCTCTCCCTTCATCGTCCGCTGCGACGACGGCACTCGCGTGCAGGTCGAGCCAAACGATCACGTGGTGATCGAGGACGACCTCGTCGTCCTCGTGCAAGACGGGCGCACCTCGCGCGCGCGACGCGCGGTGATCAGCGCCGGGGATCGGGTCCACATCACCGGTGAGCTCCGCGGAGCCTCGAAGCCGGGCGCGCGTGAGGACGGCTATCGCGGCGGGGGCCGCGGACCCGTGCTGAGCCCACCTCGCCGCGATCGGATGGTGATCTCGAAGGAGCCGCCGGGCGAGACGGCCGAGGGCCGCGCGCGCTTTCATGGCAAGTGGGCTATCGCGTTCGCGATCTGCTTTGCGGTCCTCGCCGGCGCCGTGCTCCCGACGTACGAGCTGCTCGCCTTCGACGGCAAGGTGGTGATGGCCGAGGTCACCGGACAGCGCACCTGGCAAGAGTGGGTGAAGCCCAAGAACCAGCCCTCGCGACTGGTGAGACACGACAGCGTCCGCGCCCGGATACCGGCCCGGGACGGCGCGTTCACCACGGTCGACGACGACTGCAACGCGGCGATCTACGCCTGCGTCGAGCGGCGAGAGTGCACGCACCTGCCGTTCGTCGTGGCCTCCCACGCGCCGAGCGTGCACCAGCTCGGTACGCGTCCGACGCTGGGGACGGGCCGCTTCATCCTGCTGTTCGTCCTCGCCGTGCTCCTCGGGAGCTTCTACCCGCTGATGACGATCGCCTCGCGCCCCTGGTACCTGGAGAAGAAGCTGCACGAATCCGGCAGCGGGCCCCTCGTCGCCTCGAAGGCATGAGCGCCCGCAGTGACCCCGGGACGCACTTGACAACATTGGCTCCGGTTGTAAAGTGAACCCCGTCAGTCAACCTCGACCCTGGAGCATCGCATGACCGCCTGGACCTTCGCCGACATCCCCGATCAGACCGGCCGCACTGCCATCGTCACCGGCGCGAACACCGGCATCGGCCTCGAGACGGCGCGGATGCTCGCGCAGAAGGGCGCGGACGTCGTGCTGGCGTGCCGCAACGCCGAGAAGGGCGCGGCCGCCGTGGCGCAGATCTTCGCCGACAAGCCCTCCGGCACGGTCACGGTAGAGGCGCTCGATCTGTCGGATCTCGACTCGGTCGCGGCGTTCTCGGCGGCTTTCGCGGCGAAGCACGAGAAGCTCGATCTGCTGATCAACAACGCTGGAGTCATGGTGCCGCCGCTCGGGCGCACCAAGCAGGGCTTCGAGCTGCAATTCGGCACCAACCACCTCGGGCATTTCGCGCTGGCGGCGCGCCTCTCACCGCTCGTCCTGAAGACGCCCGGCGCGCGGTTCGTGATCGTCTCCAGCACGGCGCAGGCCTTCGGCAGCATCAATTTCGACGATCTCAACTGGGAGCGTCGGTCCTACGTCCCCTTTCGCGCCTACGGGCAGAGCAAGCTCGCCAATACCCTGTTCGCGCTCGAGCTCTCGCGGCGGCTCACGGCGGCCGGCTCGGACGTGCGCGCCACGTCGGCTCACCCGGGCTGGACGGCCACCGATCTCCAGCGGACCATGGGCGCCGCGCGCTTCTTCAACCCGCTCCTGGCGATGAAGCCGCACGACGGCGCGCTGCCCACGCTGCGAGCGGCCACCGATCCTTCGGCGCAGACTGGCACCTACTGGGGCCCGGATGGTCTGTTCGAGCTGCGGGGCGCGCCGGCGCCCGCGCGCGTTTCGAAGGCCGGGAAAGACGAGGCGGTGGCGGCGCGGCTCTGGGAGGTCAGCGAGAAGCTCACGGGCCTGTCGTTCTCGCTCGCCCCCGCGGCCAAGCACCGAGCGGCCTGAGCGATGACCGAGGCCCTCGATCCCACGGCGGCGCGGCGCGCGGCGATCCTCGACGCCGCCACCGGCGTGTTCCTGCGCTACGGCTTCAAGAAGACGTCGATGGACGATCTCGCGCGCGCAGCGGGCCTGTCGCGGCAGGGCCTCTATCTGTCGTTCGCGACGAAAGAGGCCCTGTTCAAGGAGGCGGTCGCGCACCTCACGGCGTCTGTCCGCGCGGCGTCGGTCGCGGCGCTCGGCCGCGAGGATCTCGGCGTCGAGGAGCGGCTGCTCGGCGCGTTCGAGGCGGTGCACGGGATCGCGCTCGGCCAGCCAGGCTCGGAGCACATGAACGAGCTGCTGGAGACGGCGATCCAGCTCATCGGTCCTTCGGTGGGCGACATGGAACGAGCCCTCGTGAGCGACGTCGCGCGGCTGCTCCGCAGCTCGGGTGTGGCCGCGCGGTGGAAAGAGGCGGGGATCTCCGCGAAAGATCTCGCCGAGCACCTCGACGCGACATCGTACGGGATGAAGCACCGCGTCGCGACGCCGGCGGAGTACCGCGCTGCGATGCGCACGGCGGTGCAGATCATCTGTCGCGGCGCGCCCGGCTGAGGGCCTCGTCAGGGTCGACGGAGCCCGCGTGAATCGTGTACGGATCGAGGACCCGCGCACCACCGCGCGCCAGGGACCTCCCCGATGCCGAAGTGTGAAATCAGCGTGGTCCTCGACGGTGGGACGACTCCGCTCGTCGACATCTGGGTCTACATGGCCGACGGCGACACGCTCTCGACGTGGCGCGCGGGGCCCGACGGCAAGCTGATGAAGCTGCCCGCGGGAGGCGACGCCGCGGCCGCGTCGAGGTCGTGGAAGTACGATGAGAAGCTCACCCTCGAGGTGCCGAAGACAGCGCACTTCTACACCAGCCGCGGGGCGCGGCCGCTCCCGGAGAAGATGCTGAAAGAGAAGATCTTCAGCAACGAGCGCGCCTGGGTCGAGCGCAAGCTCGAGCTGCCCGCAGAGGGGACGCACGACGTGGCGCCCGGCGATACGGCGGTGATCGCTCTGCGCGCGGCGGTGCTCGCGCTGCCACGGAGGAACGTCGCGCTCACCACGCCGGAGGAGCTGTCGATCGCGCCGGTGCTGTGGGATCACGCCCCGCAGCACGACACCGACGACGCGAAGGATTACCTGCGCGCGGGGTTCGCTCAGAAGGCCGCCATTACCCACGAGGGCGAGGCGGCGGCGGTGGCCCCGGCCGCGGTCCAACCGCGCGAGCGCGGCGTGATCGTGAAGGGGACCATCGATGGACCGACGCGTCATGTGCGGGTGACCCTGCTCGATCCGAGCGGGAAGCCGATCGCCATGCGCGCCACGGCGACCGGGGGCCCCGTCGACGACCAGGTCGTGGCCACCAGCGGATCGTCGGCCTCGCGAGGCTTCGAGGTTCACCTGTGGCTCGATCAACCAACGAAGGCGTTCGGCCCCGTGCAGGTGCTGGTCGAGTCGGCCGACGCCGAGCCAGCGCACATCGTCGGCCTGTTCTCGATCGTGCTCGTGGGGATGCAGATCGCGCTCGTCGACGACACCGAGGCCAGTCCGAACGGTACGGCGGCGGGCCCGCTGGTGGGGCAGGCGAACGAGCTCATCGTCCACGATTTCACGGCCTCGCCGTTGTGCGAGCCGATCTCGAGCGCCCTCTTCCTGCGGGCCTTTGCGTCGAAGAAGCACCTCGACGAGGAGACGGCGACGAAGGCCGGCTCGCTCGACGACCTCGTGCAGAAGGTGTTCGTCAGCGCGAAGCCGACGATCGCCAGGACGCAAACGGAGATGGGAAAGGCCATCGCGTCGGCGCGATTGCCCGTCGTGAAGACCGAGCTCGTGGCGACGAAGACCGCGCTCGAAGCGGCGAAGGCGGGACCGGCGAGGGAGAGCGCCGCCACGCCGGCGATCGGCAAGGCGCTTCACCGACCCCGGCTCGCGCTCGTGGGCGACGGTGGTTTCGACGCGCAAGCAGCGCCGCTCGACGCCGCGTTCGACGCTGTCGACGCGCTCTTCCAGCCCGCCGCCACCACCGCGGTGACGACGCTGGCAAAGTCGCTCGCCGACGCGGGCACCGCGCTCGATACGGCCCTCGGCGAGCTGGAGCACGAGAGCGCCGCGACGGAGGACGCCCCGCGCGCGAAGGCCAGGGGCGACCGTATGATCGCGATGACCGCCGCGAAGGCGGCGCTCGACGCCGCCGAAGCCGCGCGCGCCGCGGGGGAGGCCGCGGCGTCGAGCGCCCTGCACGCGATGGGCGAGGTCAACTCCCCGCATGGAGTGATCGCCGCCGTCGGCGGGCACCTCGAACGACTGGAGGACGACGCGCACACCAAGGCCAACAGCGCTCTCTACGCCAAGGGCCGGGTTCGTCGGATGGTGCGTTATCCGATCCGCGCGAACCGGGACCGCAAGCTCGACGACACCGGGCCCTCCGTCGTTCACCCCGAGATGCCGATGTGGATGGCCGAGCTCCAGCTCCTCGGCCTCGACCGGCCCATCCTCGAGGATCTGCTGGCGCGCCGGAAGAGGCTCGTCGCCGGCAAACCCACCTCGCTCACCCTCTCCGCCGACTGGCAGCTACGCTTTCGCTGGCGAGGGCCCGACATCAGCGCCGGGGGGCGGGCCTTCGCCCTCGACGATACCGTACATGGCATCTGGACGGCGACCGGCCTCCAGAAGGTCGCTCAGGAGGTGGTCCTGGCGATCACCGACGATGACGCGCTCGTCGTCGAGGGCGACGCGGTGAAAGGCGCGTTCAAGATCCCCCCGGTCGAGCTGCCTTTCCCCGTCGCCGGCCGGCGCAAACCCATCGTCGCGATTGCCAATCGGACCCGCGCGTGGGGCCGGGCCGCGGGCGCGAAGACCCTCGGAGCGATGGTCGTCGAGTGGCAGGTGCCCGTCGTCGACGCGGCCGGCAAGGAGAAGATGCGCGGCGGCGACGGCGAGCTGTCGATAGCGGCGCTCACCGTGGCGGGCGCGGCGATCCCTCCCGGGATAGCCGCGACGGCTGCTGGACCGCACGATCCGCCGCTCCAGCTCGTCCAGTTTCGCATGTGGGGAATGAACACCAAGCTCTGGCCCAAGCCGCACCGGGAGCCGGATGCCTCGGCGACCGATCCGCTGTCCCTGGCCATCAACGCGGTCGTCGCGAGCGCGTATGGCAAGCTCGATCCGGCCATGGCCGGGCGCGACGTCGATCTGGCAGGATGGCAGAAGCTCATGCGCGCCCTGATCTGGTGGGAGTCGGAGTACTGCGGCGCGAATTTCACGGACGACACGACCGCGCGGTTCAAGCACGAGCCGGAGGGCCACGCGTGGTCCTACGGGCACCAGGCCGGGACACCCACCTTCGGCTTTCCGCACGGGTTCACCCTCGCGCAGCTCGACGACCCGCCGCCCTCGGAGAACGCGAGGTGGAGCTTCCTCGAGGCGATCCGCGAGGGGATCAAGCTGGTGTTCACCAAAGCGACGCTGGTCCGGGGGACGTTGCGGTACCATCCGTTCGACCCCACCAACCGTCGCCACCGCGAGATCCTGCTCCGCGGCACGGTCCGTCAGTACAACGGAGGAGACGAGTTCACGTGGGGCCGGCCGACGGGTCACGAGACCAACGCCGATGGCACCCCTCGCCACAACGACTGGGTGTTCGCCAAGCGCAGTGACGATTACCCGAACCGCGTTCTCCACACCAACGTGCCGTACGACGTCCGCTACCAGCTCGAGCTCACCGAGGCCATGTACGTGCTCCCCGATCCGCCTCCCCCCGAGGCGCCGCCGGCCGCCGCCGCACCGCCCGCCGCCGCGGCACCGCCCGCGACGCCTCCCGCGGCCGCTCCGCCTGCCGCGCCTGCCGCGCCGCCGGCGGCGACGCACTGACGGCCTCGCGCTCCGCGATCAGCTGCGGTGGACCGACCGCAGCCGATCGCGCACCGCCTCGGGCGTGGCGTCGGCGGGCAACCGCTGCTCGGTCGAGAACGCGGACAGGCCTGCTTCGTCGCCGGCGTAACCGAGGTTGACCAGGCGCTGACGCCACCCGGCGTCGGCGTGGTGGGGATCGAGGTGGCCAATGCGGAGGGTGCGGCGGATCCCGAGATCGGGGAGCTCGAGGAGGGCTGTCGTGACGTCGACCCCGAGGTTCTTCTGGTCGACGGCGCCGTCGCCGTCGGTGGTGCCGCGGCGCTCTCCGTCCGGCAACGTGAGCACGTAGGCCACGCCGGTGATCGCGTCTCCGGCCGCGTCGACGAGCACCACACGCAGAGCGCGTGTCGGCGGGCGGCGCACCACGAAGCGATGCTTCTGGCCATCGGCGCACTCGACGGCCTTCGGCTCTCTCTCGGGGATGGCGACGCGGTCGCCGGGCGCGAGGACATTGGCGCTCGGCCGGGCGCGGCGGAGAGCGGCGTTGTCCTCGTGGCGCCAGATCACGTCGGGGTTGGCGAAGCCGTGGCGAGCGGCGATGGAGCGGAGGCACTCGCCGGGAGCGACGGTGTGGAGCAAGGCGGCCATGATCAGGTCTCTTCCGGGGCGGGCGCGGTGATCGCCGGCGCGCTCGCCGGAGTTACCCGTCCAGACCCCGGACACGCGGCGAGCGCGGTTGTCTCACGCGAAGATCGAGCGCCCGCTGGCACGCGTCCTGCTCGGCCGCCGACCCATGCATACCCTTACCCTGGCTGGACTCGTCCTCACCCTCTCTCGCGCCCTCCCGCTCGCGGCGTGCTCCTCCGTCATCGTGGATCCAGACGCTGTTTCGGCGACCATCGTGGACGACAACGGCGCGCCCATCGTCGGGTCGCGCGTGGCGATCGGCGATGCCATTCTGACGACCGATGCCGAGGGCCATTGCGAGGCGCCCGCGGTCGCGGGGGCCTACAATCTGACGGTGCGCCCTACGGACGACGAGAGCGCGTCGATCTTCGTCGGGCTCCTCGACCACGAGCCCACGATCCAGCTTCGCGGCACGGTGGCTCCAGCCCCGGACCCGCAGGCGAGGAGCGCCGATATCGTGGTGACTTTCCCGGAGAAAGACGGCGATTCGATGGGATCGACGATCATCCTCGACGCGCTCGACACGACGGCGAACGGGGTGGCCGAGAGTGCCAATCCGACAAACCCGCTGGAGAAGACCACCTCGCTACAGTGGACGGGCTCGGCGTCGAGCAAGGCGCATTTCCAGGCGTTTCGTTGCACGATCGATCCGGTCACCAAGGCCCCCAAGCACTACGTGGGGTACGACTCGGCCGAGGTCATGATCACGAGCGGCGCCCAGACCGCCTGGGCGGTGAGCTGGAAGGCGCCGCCCTTCGGCGAATCCACGGTCTCGTTCCCGGCGCACCGGAGCGCCGGTGAAGGCGATGTTTCCACCCTGCTGCGGATGCAGTCCGCGGGGGCGCACTTCGCGCAGCGACTGGCGACCGGGACCACGTCGGGTGCGGAGGTGACGTTCGTGGTCCCCGCTCTCGCCGGGGCCTCGTTCACTGCCCTGGTAACCACGGGCAACGTCGATGAAGGGGGATCCCTCGCCAGCGTTCCGCAGCTCCTCGCCGGCGTGGAGGGAGCCACCGTGGAGCTACCGTCCTTTCCTGTCCTGACGTCGCCCACGGCGGGAGACACGTCCGGGGCCGGCTCCGACATCCGATGGTCGACCGACGGCACGGGAGCGACCCTCGTCTCGATTCGACCGGCGGACTTCTTCTCTCATGATGCGCGGTACTTCATCGCCACACGGGGAGGCGCGGCGGTGGTGCCCGTTCTCGCGGCGCTGGGGCTCCACCTTCCAGGCGGCGTGAAATACAAGGTGAGCGTGGAGCGCGATAGCTGGTCTCCCACGGTGGATGGCTTCGCCGAGACGCCATGGGAGGCGAGCTTCGAGAAGAAGCCCCACGACGTCGCGCGCTCGGCGGAGGTGGGGATCGTCACCCGGTGAGGCGGAAGCAGAGAAGCGCCCGTTGACGCGCCGTCGTCCGGGTTTGCGACACGCCATCCACTCTGGATGACTTCCTCTCTCACTTCACCAGCGCAATGAACCGTTCGAGCACCGGAACGATCTGTGGAAGCTCGGGGAGCTTCGCGAGGAGCTCGGAGGGGGGCGGCTGTCCGCCTGCGGCAGCGAGCTGGGCTGCAATGGCCGCGATCGTGTCGGTGTCTCCGCCGAGGGAGACCGCGGTCGATATCACGGCTTTCATGGTCTCTCCCGCGGTCGTCGCTGCGATGAAGAGAGCGAGCGGGACGGCGTCTACCACGTGACCGGAACACCCGAGCTGGGCTGCGGCGTCGCGGGGCGATTGACGATAGGCCGCCAGCTCGAGCAAACGGTCGTTGACCGCGGTGTCCGGCATCTCCGCGGCGACGAGGGCGAGGAGATCGCGTGGAACGGCCCCGCGCGCCAGGCAGAGGTGAAGTGCAACGCTCACGGCCAGCGCGCCGGAGTACGCCTCGTCGCTGTGATGGGTGATCCGCGAGGCGTCGCGCAGCAACCGACGGTCGGCCTCGATCGCGGGATTCAAGAAGAACGACAGTGGGGCCGCGCGCATAGCGGCCCCCGAGCCGGCCGCGAACTCGCCGCGAGCGCCGGCAAGAGCCCAGTGAGCCCCCGCGGCGAGGTCCCGAAGCGCCTTGAGCGTGGCCGCGCCGACCCCGACCAGGCGGCCAGATTCGAACCAGTGGCGAAAGCGCTCGGCGATCTGCTCGGGTTGCACCCGGCCCTGGCTCAGCACAATCGCTTCACAGGTGGCGAGCGTCAACCAGGTGTCGTCCGAGAGCCGCGGGGAGGCCGGGAAGATGGGTTGAACCGGGCCAGTGGCGCCCTCGTACGGCCCACCCCACGCGTCACCGAGAGCGCCCGCGAGGATGCAGTTCCGTGCGCGTGTCTGGCGTTCCGTAGAGATCATGATTGGAGATTACCTTCGCTGGCGTCGGCCGAACGATCCCGGAATGAACCACTCGCCGAAGTCCCGTCGGATCCATTCCCCGATTGCGCTGCTCTACGCGTACCATCGGCCGAAGTACTCAATGACGTCATCCCGGCTCACGTCCTTCGCCACGACGGTGTCACCATCGTAGACGATGAATCCCGCGGTAGCAGTCGTCATTCATCTCGCCTTGCATGTCGCACGTCCACCTGGTCGATGTCCACCATGCCCGACACGCTGACCTCACAGCAGCCGCATCTGCCTCGCCGCCCCGCGTGCCTCGGCGTCCGCGAGCAACTCCGCGTCATCGTTCGCCACCAGGTTCACCCGCGCCGAAACCTCCCTCCCCACGAGCTCCACCGCCTCTCCTTCCACTCGCCCTCCCCGCGACAACCACGCTCGCGCCCGCGCCCCGGTGAGCACCACGGGCATCCGATCATGGACCTCCTTCACCGGGGATCGCGCCACCGCCGTCAGCACGGCAAACCTCGGCAGCGCCCCGACCTCGTCTCCCTCGCCCGCCAGGCCTGCGAGCAACACCAGCTCTCCGCCGGGGCGATGAAACCATATCGCCCGCTTGTGCCCCTTCTCTCCGGTCCACTCGTAAAAGCCATCGGTCGGCACGACACACCGCTGCAGCCCGGGCCGCCGCGTCCCCGCCGCCTCCGAGCGCACGTTGACGACGAGCTGGTTACCGAGGCGCAGGCCCCATGTCGCCGCGGTGGGGACCGGCCGCGCCGCGCCGTCGTTCCCCTCGTCACCACCCCGGCCCGCACGCGCGATCACGCAGATCTGGGAAGGCCCGACGTTGAAGCGTGGCAAGCGGATGGCCGCGGCCGAAGGATCGACGTCGGCGCCAAGCGCTTCCACGACGCCGCCGAGCTCGGTCCGGGTGAGGGTGTACCGCGCACACATGCCGGCGAGCGTAGCGCCATCGCCGCCGAGGCACCCGTAGTTCCCCACATGTGGCC
>JANYGI010000096.1 GCA_025362495.1 Byssovorax sp.
CGAGGAAGCCTGTCGTCATCAAGAAGAAGGCTGCTCCCGCGAGGAAGCCCGTCGCCGCGAAGAAGAAGGCCGCTCCCGCGAGGAAGCCTGTCGTCGCGGCCAGGAAGAAAGCCGGCGCACCGAAGCGAAAACGCTAGCCGATTTTCGCCGAGCCGGGCGCGCGGCCAAGGCGGAGGAGGAGCCGTACGAATAGTACGGTGACGACGACAATGCCGGCCCCGCGCTCGGATCGGCGAAAATCCCGTGGACGCCGCAACCCCGGCGAGACTACCAGAGCGCGTAGAATGCGCATGGGAACCGTCTCCGGGGTCGCTCTCCTCTCCTTGTCGCTCGGCGCCCTCGCGGGCTGCGGGAGCACGCCCGTACCGCGGCTCAACTCGGCGCGCGACGCCGCGGAGTCGTCGCCGCTCGGGCCGTCGTACCTGCTCATCCCGCTGCCCAGCGACGACGACGCCATCCTCGGGCGCATCCTGCCTTCCCTGCCCGAGCCGGGGCGCGCGATTGAAGAGGTCGCGCGGCCGAACCCCTGCGTGAAGTTCCTCGGCGAACCGAAGTCGAGCGCCCTGTCGAGCACCTTCGAGGACGCCCAGGAGCTGTCGGCCGGGGCCAAGGCCAGCGCCACGCTGGGCACGTTCGGCTTCGGCGGCGACGTCGATCACGCCACCCACTTCATGTACAAGCTCAACACCGAGAAGCGCGTCTCTCGCACCGACACCACCGAGTACGAGGAGTGCTGCGCCAAGAAGCAGTGTGGCTATGGCTACGTCAGCGCCCTCATCTACGGTGACGGCGAGTACGCCACCGGCGAGGAGACCTCGGTCACCGCCAGCGTCGACGTGCTCAAGTTCGCCTCGGCCGCGGGGACGACTCAGCTCAAGGTGCTCCACAGGCGCAAGATCAAGGGGTATCTCGCCGCGGTCATCAACATCACCTCCAGGGTGCCCGAGAAGGAAGAGGCCGCCAGGAAGCTCACCCCGTTCGGCGCCGGCTTCGAGGTCGACGTCAAGGACGAGAGCGACAGCGAGATGGTCAAGAGCGTCGTCAACAAGGAGAAGATTGAGGTCGAGAGCAAGGGCCGCGACTACTTCTTCAAGGACGGTGTCGGGACGAAGCTCACTGAGAACGAGTTCGCGCGGCGCTTCGAGAAGACGACCGGCTCGGAGGAGCTCAATGACGTGGTGAGCCGGCGAAACAAGGGCGGGATCTACTCCGGCGCAATCGGCACGGGGGTTGGCCTCGCGATCATCGGCGTGAGCGTGCCGCTGTTCATCAGCGGCTGCAAAGGCGGCTGCTCCGAGCCGAAGCCCGATAACTCCAGCGAGAGCCAGCTCAAGAGTACCGCGACGTTGCCGGTGGTCCTCTCGGTGGTGGGTGGGGCGATAGGCCTCTACGGGGCCTATGCGCTCCTCGTCGGCCTCGGGTCGGACACGGCCTATGACGGCAGCGAGACCGATCACAAGCTCACCGAGATCGACGCGCGGGTGTACGCCGGCCAGTACAACAAAGCCCTGGTGCGCAAGACGGTGAAAGAGCTCCAGAAGGCCCGCTCGCGCAGCGGGTTCGTGGCGCCCCGGCCCACGTTCACGTGGCAGCCGTTCGTCGGCGTCGGCGGGGCGGGCGTGCTCGGCACCTTCTGAACCGAGCGCGAAGGCCCGACCGGCGCGCCGAGGCTCATCGGCAGAGCTCGCTCCCCCGGGTTGACGTTCCGCTGACGAAGCTCAAAGCACGCGCGAGCCCGAATGGCCCTGCGCGTGTCGCCTCGTGAGCACCTCCTTCATGCCGGGCGCATCGTCGCGCTGACGTTGATCTACGTCCTGCTCGGCAGGACTGGACCGGCGCTGATACCGATGCACGGCGTCGCCTCGCTGGTCTGGCCCGACTCCGGGGTCTGTCTTGCTGCGCTGGTCCTCGGCGGTTATCGGCTCTGGCCCGGCGTCGCGATTGGCGCTCGGGTGACGGAGCTCTCGATCGGCGCGCCCCCCGGCGTCGCCATCGCGATCGCCTCTGGCAACACCCTCGAGGCCGTGCTCGGCACCTACGCGCTGCGGCGCATCCCTGGATTCCAGACGTCGCTCGATCGCCTCGTCGACGTGCTCGGCCTGATCCTGCTCGCGGGGATCGGGAGCTCGATGATCGCCGCGACGGTGGGCGCGGTGAGCATCGCCGTCGGCCACACCGACAGCATCCCTCTCCTCCGGACGTGGATGGTGTGGTGGGCAGGCGATCTCGTGGGGATCCTCGTCGTCGCCCCGCTGCTGCTCACGTGGCTCGCAGGGCCGCCGCCGAGCACGCGGTCGCGCGATCTCGCCGAGGCCACCCTCGTGGATATCGTCCTCGTCGGCGGGTCCGCGGTGCTCTTCTCGCAGCCGCGATCGACGCCGTGGGTCCAGGTCGTGCTGCCGCACGTGCTCTTCCTGCCGCTGCTCTGGGCGGCCCTCCGCTTCGGCAATCGACGAGGGTGCCAGGACGCGATTGCAAGGAGCTTGCGTGATTTGAATCACTCGATGCCAGTGATGCCCCGGATGCGCCGAGCGCGCCGCGGGCGGCCGAGCCTCGCCGGGCCGGAGCGTCTCCAGCGCTCCGCGAAGATGCTCACTCGCTTGACGCTCGTGTCTGCCGGGCTCATGCCGTCGTCGCCATGATGGGCGGGCCGACATCGAATCCAGAGAAGCTCGTTGCCGCAAAGCGCCTGATCGCGGTCGCGGTGGGGTACTTCGTCGTCGGCGCGATCGTCCAGTGGATCGCGCCGGTCACCGGCTTGCCGCCGGCGATGCAGGCGCCTGCCGGCGTGGCGCTCGCGGCGCTGCTGATCGGCGGACATGGCCTCTGGCCCGCGATCCTGGTGGGGGCGCTCGCGACGAGCCTGCTGCGCGGGGCGCCGCCGCTCGTCGCCTGCGGGCTCTCCGCCGCGGCGACGCTCGAGGCGCTCTTCGGGGCGCTCGCGCTGCGCCGGTTCGCCGGCTTTCGCAGCACGCTCGACCGCTTCCAGGACATCCTCGCCCTCGGGGGGATCGCGGCCGTCGTGGGCTCGGCCCTCGGCGCGTCGCTCGCTGTGGCCGACCTCGCGCTCGGCGGCGTCGTCTCGCCGGGCGCGCTCCGGCAAGCGTGGCTCACCTGGTGGACGGGGGATCTTGTCAGCACGCTCGTCGTGGCCCCGGCGCTGCTGGCGTGGGCCGCGGCGCCGCGCCCGGATCTGCGCCCCGCCAAGCTCGCCGAGGCGGTCGTGCTCGGCGGGTTCCTGCTCGTCGGCGCCGTCGTCGTCTTCGCGCGGCAGCCCGAGCTCCGGTCGAGCTATCCCATCCTTCGCCCGTACCTGCTCTTTCTCCCCCTGACGGCGGCGGCCCTGCGCTTCAGGATGCGCGGCGCCGCGACTGGCACTCTGCTGGTGGCCATAGCCGCCGTGTGGGGCACCTGCACCGGGCATGGCGACTTCGCGCGCGAGGACCCGGCGACGAGCCTCTTCGCCGCCGAAGGGTTCCTCGTGGTCGCGGCGCTGGCCACCCTCGGTCTCGGCGCGGTGGTGTCCGAACGGGAGCAATCGCGCCGGCGCCTCGACGAGCGCGAAGCGTTCCTCCGGTCGGTGCTCGACGGCACGAGCGACGCTATCTACGCCAAGGATTGCAGCGGTCGCTACGTGATCATGAACGCCCCCGGAGCTGGCCTGTTCGGGCTGCCCTCCGAGGCGATCACTGGCAAGAAGGACCACGCGCTCTTCTCGCCCGAGGAGGCGATCGCCGTGATCGCGGTCGATCGCGAGGTGATGGAGAGCGGGTGCCCCCGGGATGTCGACGAGCGCCTCATCATCGGCGGGCAGCCGCGCGTCTACCACACCACCAAGGCCCCTTACCGCGACAGCGCCGGCAGGCTCCTCGGCGTCATCGGGATCTCGCGCGACATCACCGAGCGACGCCAGGCCGAGCAAGAGCTCGCCGAGCTGCGCGAGCGGCGCCACATCGACGACGAGGTGCGCGCGCTCGAGAAGCGGCAGCAGAGCGAGGTCGCCGCCTTGCTCGTGCGCGAGCGGGCCGCGCGCACCGAGGCGCAGGCCGCCGCCGGCGCCAAGGACGAGTTCCTCGCCGTGCTCTCGCACGAGCTCCGCACGCCGCTCCAGTCGATGCTGGGCTGGACGCAGATGCTGAAGGCCAGGCGCGTCGACGATCTCACCGCCGAGAAGGGCCTCGAGACGATCGAGCGCAACGTGCGAGCGCAGGCGCAGCTCATCGAGGATCTCCTCGATGTCTCGCGGATCGTCACCGGCGTGATCCCCCTCGATCGCGAGCCGGTCGATCTGCGCGCCGTGGTCGAGGCGGCGCTGGCGTCGGCGGCCATCCCGGCCGCGGCGCGATCGATCCAGGTCGACGCGGTGATCGAGGCGCGCGTCGGCGAGGTGCTCGGCGATCGCGCTCGCCTGCAGCAAATCGTCGCCAACCTCCTCGGCAACGCGGTGAAATTCACGCCCCGGGGCGGGCGCGTCACGGTGCGCCTCGAGCGCGACGGCGGCTCGGCGCGGATCATCGTCGCGGACGAGGGTCGCGGCATCACGGCCGACTTCCTTCCGCACGTGTTCGAGCGCTTCCGTCAGGCCGAGAGCACGACGCGGCGATCGCACGGCGGGCTCGGCATCGGCCTGGCGATCGTGCATCACCTCGTCGAGCTCCACGGCGGCACGGTCACCGCCGCGAGCGCGGGCGAGCACCAGGGCGCCACGTTCACCGTGACGCTGCCCCTGGCGAGCGGATCGACGCCGGGGCCAGCGTCGGTGAGCGAGCGCCGGGCCCCGACGCCGGGCTCGACGACCGGGTCGCTCGTCGGCGCGCGCGTGCTCGTCGTCGACGACGATCCCGACACCTGCGAGCTGCTCGTGATGGTGCTCCGCGACGCCGGCGCCGAGGTCGCCGCCGCGCACTCGGTGCTCGACGCGCTCGACCTGATGGCGACGTTCCACCCCGACCTGCTGGTGAGCGACATCGGCATGCCCGGCGAGGACGGCTACGCGCTCATCCGCCGCGTGCGCGCCCACGAGGCCATCCATGGAGGCCACCTCCCCGCCGTCGCGCTGACGGCGTTCACGAGCCGCGCCGATCGCGATCTGGCCCTCTCGCTCGGCTTCGACGAGCACGTCGCCAAGCCCGTGAGCCGCGCCGAGCTGACGTGGACCACGGCAAATATCCTGCGAAAACTGGGCTGATGGCGATCACGGCGCCGCCCGCCGCGCGCGCGTCGTCGAGACAGCGCGGCGCTAACGACGTACCGTGAGCCGCCCCGATGAAGCGCGAAGCCGCCGACTACGAAGCGCTGGTGGGCGACGTCCACGATCTCCGCGCGTTCGCGCTCGCCGTCGACCTGCGATCGTTCACCGCCACCGCGAAGCTGATGGGCGAGAGCAAGGCCACGGTGAGCCGGCGGATCGCGCGGCTGGAGGCGGCCCTCGGCGTGTCGCTGCTCCGCCGCACGCCGCGCGCCGTCGTGCCCACCGACGACGGCGTGGCCTACCGCGTCCGCGTCGCCGAGATCCTGGAGCTGCTCGGCGACGCCAACGCCGCGGTCCTCAACGCGCACGCGGCGCCGTCGGGGCAGCTCCGCATCACCGCGCCGCCGGGCTTCGAGGGCGTCCTCGCCGCGCCGATCGCGCAGTTCTCCCGCGAGTTTCCCCGGGTCCTGGTGAGCGCGCTCATCACCGATCGCTTCGTCGATCTCGAGGCCGAGCACGTCGACGTCGCGCTGCGCGCCGCGACCAGGCTGCCCGACTCCGCGCTGGTGGCGCACAAGCTCCTCGAGTTCGAGCTGATCACCGTCGCGTCGCCCGCGTACGTGAAGAAGCACGGGACGCCGCGGCGCGCCGAGGATCTCGCGGGCCACAGGGTCGTGCAGCTCGGCCTCGGCGGCGCGGCGTCGACGCTGGTGCTGCGCAAGGCCGACGGCAGCGGCGAGCCCACGACGGTGCGCCTCTCGTACGTGATCGCCGCGACCGACGTCGGCTTCGCCAAGGAGCTCGTGGTCGCCGACGCGGGCATCGCCGTCCTCCCGCGCCTCGTCGCGCAGCGCGATCTCGACGAGGGCCGGCTCGTGCACCTGCTCCGGCCGTACGTGATGCCGGGCGCCGCGCTCTACCTCCTGCACCGCGCCGGGCGCTTCTTGCCGCCGAAGGTCCGCGCCTTCCACGAGCTGATCGCGCGCGAGCTCACCACGCGATGCACGAAGTACCCGAAGCCCCGCGCCGGGGCGTGATCCGGGCGCGAACCGGCGCCCGATCCACCCGTTGCAGATCCTGCAACACAGTGTTTCATTCCGGTGCATTGCGCCGCCAGGTGAAACGACACAACTTCCGGCCTCGCCCCCGTTCACGGCACCGTTCAACGCCTGGAGCGCCTCTCCACAGCGCCCGGCGACAGAGGTATTCTCATGTCCTGGCAACTCGATACCGTTCACAGCCATGTCGGTTTCTCGGTCAAGCACCTCATGGTGGCGACCGCGCGCGGCACGTTCAAGACCTACACCGGCTCGGTCCAGCTCGACCAGAAAGACTTCACGAAGTCGGTGTTCCAGGGCGAGATCGACGTCGCCAGCATCGACACCGGCAACGCCGACCGCGACAACCACCTTCGCAACAACGACTTCTTCGACGTCGCCAACCACCCCAAGATCACCTTCAAGAGCACCAGCATCGAGCACAAGTCGGAGGGCGACTACGTCGTCCACGGCGACCTCACCATCCGCGGCGTGACCAGGCCCGTCGCGCTCGAGGTCGAGTACACCGGCACCGCGAAGAGCCTCTACGGCCACCACGTGGCGGGCTTCACCGTCCGCGGGACGATCAACCGCAAGGACTTCGGCGTGAGCTTCAACGCCCCGCTCGAGACCGGCGGCATCGCCCTCGGCGAGAAGGTCAAGCTCGAGCTCGACATCGAGGCCATCGAGCACGCCGATCAGCCGGCTGCTGCCGCGGTCTGATTCACACGGCGGGGGCAGTCAGCGATCGTCGTCGTCGCGCCCCCGCTCCCCGCGCTTGCGCGCTTCGAGCCGGGTCTGGACCTCGTTCTCGAGGCGCGGCGGCAACACCTGATACTGCTTCCCCGCCAGCCACCGCTCCACCTGCTCGTCGAGCCCTTGCTGCGCGTCGACCTCGCCGAGATCCCACGAGTCGGTGAGCCGCTTCTCGGCCGGGGTCGCCTCCATGCCGCAGGCGAGCGGGTGAGTCCGCTTCTCGCGGGTGTACGGCGTGTAATCGGGCGTCGAGCTGAAGGCGTCGAGCGGGAGGGCGGCGTCGGCCACCTCTCGATTGGGGTACGGTAAGGCCATCACGTGCGCCAGCAGCTTGTGAATGCTGGAGACGTCGATGTGCGTATGGGACATGTACCCGCGCTTCACCCACGGAGAGGCCATCATCACCACCGTGCGGTGGTAGTCGACCGACTCCGATCCTTGCGCCGGATCGTCCTCGGTGACGATCACCAGCGAGCTCTGCCAGATCGGGCTGTGCGAGATGGCGTCGATCAGGATCCCCGTGGCCTCGTCGTTGACGGCGAACATGGTCTGGGGCGAAGGGTTGCTGGGCGAGACGCCGAGGGTGTGATCGTTCGGCAGCGTCAGGTACACGACCGGGTTGATGTCGCAGACGACGCGGACGCGCCCCGCCACGTAGCAGGCCTTCTCGACGTCGGGATACGCGATGCTCTGCACGGGGCCGCCGGGATAGTGCGAGTCGATGGGGTTCGTCCCGGCCGGGGGGTTCCTGGGTAACCCGACGATCTCGCCGAGGATGTCGTAAGGCACGTTGTTGTTGCCGAGCCAGTCGAAGAGCGAGCCCTCGCCGGGGCGCCCCAGCTCGTTGACGCCGCCCGAGTCGGCGTCGGTGCGCAGGCTGCGGCCGTACCCCGTCACCGGCCATTCGCGCTCGTTGAAGTCGTCGGTGCGCCCGTGGGTCGTCCAGAGGTGGCCTTGCGTCGAGATGAAGGCCGGCGTGTAGAAGTTGTCCGAGGTCGCGAACGTCCTCGCCAGCTTGCGGAAGTTGGTCCAGATCGCGTCCATCTGCGGAGGCGGCATCAACGTGCCTTCGGGGTTGCCCTTCCCCGCAGCGAAGTCCCCGAGCAGAGCGTCGTAGCTCTTGTTTTCGCGGACGACGATGAACACGTGATCGATCACCGGAGAGCGCTTGCCGGTGTTGGTCGCGGGGATGGGGAAGTCGTCCACGCCGGGAGGACAGGTGATCGTCGGGTAGCCCGGGCGCGCGCCGATACGGTTGTTGGCGAGCACCGTCTTGTCGCCGGCCACGAGATCGGCCGTCGTGGGCACGGGGACGCGCTGGAGGCCGCCGTGAAGGAGGTTGTAGTCGCCGTCGATCGAGGCGCCGGTCCCGCGGCCCATCAGGCTGCTGATCACCACCGCTCCGTCGGGCATGGCCACCACGCCCGAGGGCCACCACTGGGTCGGCAGGCGGCCGGCGGGCAGGATCGTCGGCGGATCCTTGGTCAGATCCACGTCGTAGGCCCCGACCGCGTTGACGCCGGCCTGGGCCACGTAAAGGCGCTTCGCCACGGGATCGTAGGTGAGGCTCGACGGTTCGAGGCCCGGCAATCCCTCGCTCGGATCGACGGGGATGGACTTCACCGTGCCAGCGACGCGATCGAGGAGAGAGAGCGTGTCGCCGAGATCGTTGCCGACCACCATCCAGCGGCCGTCGAGGAACGCCACGCCCTCGGGATCCTTCTCGACCTGGAAGGTGCGGGCGATCTTCGGGGCCGCCGGGCTGGTCACGTCGACCTCGTTGACGACGTGATCCGCCCACTGAGGCACGTAGACGCGGCTCGTGGTGACGTCGCTCGGATCGGTGTAGATACCGTAGCTCTCGGGCTGCCCCAGCGTGACCTGCCCGAGGATCGCCCCGTACTTCGGCCCGCCCGCGGTGATGTCGGCGACGAGCAGGCGCTTGTCGCGGACGCCGGAGATGAAGAGTCGCTTCCCGTCCTGGCTCACCGCCACGCCGGAGACATAGACCTCGTCGCCGCCCTGCGTCTCGGGGGGGATCTCGATGGAACCCGGGTTGTCGCGGGTGAGCGCGCCGGTCGCGACGTCGAGCTTCAAGGCCTGGACATGCCCGAGCGAGGTGGCCACGAAGACCCGGTCCGGCGCCGAGAACGCGATACCCTGGTTGAGGGCCTCGGGGCTCTGGAAGTTGACTTGCCCCTTGATCGCGACCGCAGGCCCCTTGTCGATCAGGGTCACGTCGACGGCGCGGACGATGTGATCGCCGTACCCGGTGTCGACGGTGAGAACCAGAGTCGTCCCCGGCACGGCGACGACGTTGCTGGTCATGCTGCGAGGATCGGTGAACTCGAGCTCGGCGCCGGCGGGCGTCATCCGGCGGCCGCCGGGCATCACCAGCACCTTCGGATCCCCGGGATCGACGCCGGCGTACTTCAGCGCGTCGCCGGTCGGCGCGCTCGCCGTGCATTTCCCCGGCGTGGGCGCCGGGAAGGTGCCTGTGTACGCCGCGCAGGCGGCGAGGTGCGGTATCGATTTCCAGTCGCGCGCGCTCGGGCACTCGTACGGTGCCGTCGCCTCGGCGCACGGAGCGCCGCTGCAATCGTAGGCGCACGATGCCGGGGCGACGGCCAGATCGTAGGGATCGACGCCGGATCCGCCGGTCCCGCTCGACGACGACGACGCCCCCGACGTTGACCCCGTGGCCGCCGAGCCTCCATCGCCGCCGCAGCCCGTGAACGGGAGCGCGAGGAGCGCGATCGAGGACGAGAGACCGAGGAGAAGTGTGGCTCTGCGCATAGCAGCGCCGAATGTACCGGAAGACCGGATCGTCGGTGCAGGCTATCGCAGCTCCGGCGCGAGCATGCTACGCAGCCGCCGTGCCCTTCAATCACATCCGCGGGCAAGCGACGGCGGTGGCCACGCTGGAGACGGCTCTCCGCGGCAATCGCGTCCACCACGCGTACCGCTTCGAGGGCTCCGACGGCACGGGCAAAGAGCTCGCGGCCTTCGCGCTGGCGCAGGCTCTGGTGTGCAACGCGGGCGACGTGCTCGGCTGCGGCCGCTGCGACGCCTGCCGCCGCGCGGTGACGTTCTCGGACGAGCGCCCGCGCTCGCCGCACCACCCCGACGTGATGATCATCGAGCGCGCGTTCTACCCGCCGGAGACGTTCACCCCGCCGAAGAACGAGACGCAGCAGATCTCGATCGAGCAGATCCGGACGATCGTGCTCGCCCACGCGGCCTACCCCGCGCACGAAGGGCGGGCGCGCGTGTTCATCGTCCGCCGCGCGGAAGAGCTGAGCATCGGCGCCGCCAACGCGCTCCTGAAGACGCTGGAAGAGCCGCGCAACGGCACGCACTTCATCCTGCTGACCGCGCGGCCCGATCGCCTGCTCAACACCATCCGATCGCGGACGCTGCCGGTGCGCTTCGCCCCGCTGCCCGACGAGGTGGTGCGCTCCGTCCTCCGCGCCCGCGGCATCCCGGAAGAGCGCCACGATCTCGCCGTCGAGCTCGCCGCGGGCAGCGCCTCGCTCGCGCTCGAGCTGGTCGACGAGGAGCGCACCGTGGCCCGCGACGCCTTCGTCTCCGAGGCGCTCGCCGCCGTGAGCGCGCCCAACCTCGGCGCCGCCGTCGCGTTCGGCGAGTCGCGCGAAAAGGACAAGGATCAGCTCAAGGACGATCTGCGCGCCCTCGCCGCCTCGCTGGCGCGCGAGGCGCGGCAGTGCGTCGACACGGCCCCTCGGCAGGCGGGCGTGGCCGCGAAGCGCTACGAGGCCGTGGCCAGGGCCGTGGTGAACCTGGATCGCAACGCGTCGGTGCCGCTGACGATGATCGCGATGATCCAGGACATGCGCGAGACGCTGCGATAGGCGCGCGGCCGCAAGGGTGTCCCGGAAGGGCGCCCCGCTGCGCCAGAAGGTCGCCCCCCTTGTCCCAGAAGCGCGACCCGCCGCGCCAGAAGGCCGCCCCGCCGCGCCAAGGGCACGTCCCGACTCAGTAAATGCCTTCGTGCTTCTTCGCCGTGGGAGGCGGGGGCGCTACGACGGGAGGCGGTCGCGTCGAGGGAGGCCGCGGAGCGCTGGTGGCGACGGTGCCTCTGGCGCTCACGAGAGGCGCTGGGCGGGGCGCCGCTGGCAAAGCGCTCTCCACCGTGACCACGGCGTCCACCGTGGGATCGGGGACGACGCTGGGCGCCGCCGCGACGCTGGCCGCGCTCGACGGCGCCGGCTGCGCGATCTGGCTCCGGCCCGGCTCGGTGGCCTTCTGCTCCGATCGATCGCGGAGGGCGAAGAACGCCCCGGCGCCGCCGAGGCCGAGCAAACCCACCACGAGCGCCAGAGTCACCACGGGACCGATTGGCCCGCTCGCCGCTCGCGCGGGGCTCCCCGGCAGCGGCGGGAGAGAGGATATCGCCGCCGCGTTGCCCGTCCACGCCGTGGGGTAAGTGACCGCGCTGAGATCGCCGGGGCGCGGTGGCATGGACGAGAGCGGCGCCAGCGGGAGCTGGGCCGAGGCCGAGGCGAAGCTCGGCGTGTTCATCGCCCCTGCGAAGCCCGGCGCGACGAGGGCGGCGCCCGGCTCGGACAGGGGCTCTGCCAGACTTACGGTGCGATTGACTGGCTTGAAGACCGGCGAGATTGACGCCGACGGCAGCGGCGTTTCGGGGGCGGGCAGCAGCGTGGTATCGAGCGCGAGGCGCAGCGCCTCGACCAGCTCTTTCATGCTCTGGAAGCGCTGCTCCGGCTCTCGCGCCATGGCCCGCGTCCACCAGGCGTCGAAGCCCGGCGGGACCGGCGCCACCATCGAGGGCACGGGCAGCGGATCGACCATGATCTTCATCAGCAGATCGCCCAGCACCTCGGCCCTGAAGGGGAGCTGGCCAGTCAGGCACCGATAGGCAATCACGCCGACGGCCCAGAGATCCGAGCGGTGGTCGAGGTTTGTGTTCCCGCGCCCCTGCTCCGGGCTCATGTAGCTGGGAGTCCCCAGCATCTCTCCCGTGATGGTGTTCGGATCGACGCCCGGACTGACGTCCTTGGCGACGCGCGCGAGGCTCGAGCGTCGTCGGGAGGGCCGGGGGTGTCGAGTGTGCGCGCTAGCCCTCGCCCAGCCGATCGTAGCGATCCTCGTCGAGCTTGCGGCCCTGCCAGGCGTACACGCGGCCCTCGCTCACGAGCACCACGGCGACCTCGGCCGGGCCACCGTCGTAGACACCCCAGATGGCCTCTTCGCCGATCGAGGGCGCGCCCTGCCCCAGGCGCTCGATCGTGACTGGCAATCTCGCCTTGCGGCGGAACGCGATGCCCGCGAGCTCGATCGTGGCGGGCGGCTCGTCGGTGGCGTCGAGCTCGGCCGGGTCCATCCAGAAGATCTCCTTGCGCGGCGCCGCGAACGCCGCGACGGCCGAGAGCTTCGCGCCCTCGGGAGCGAGGAACAGCGCCGAGATCACCCGCCCTTGCTCCCGCGCGACGAGCGCCCCCGCGAGCCAGCGCTCTTCGTGGTGATCCGAGACCACGTCGCCAAGCGAGAGCGGGAGGCCGGCGAAGATCTTCTTCGTCTTCTCTTCCGGCGTCTCCGGCTTCTCCGGCTTCGACGCGCCCTTGCCGCCCGACTTCGGAATCGCCTTCACCGCGGCGGTCTTCTTCGGCTCCGGCGGGGGCTTGCCGTACTCGTCCTTCTCGTCTTCCTCGCGCTCGATCTCGTGCTCGTCCTTGTTCTTGCGGTCGAGCTCGTCTTTCCGCTTCGGCGGCAGCGCGTCGGGCTCGTCGCCCTTCTTGCGGGCGGCGAAGTAGCCCATCGACCCCGCCACGGCGGCGGTCACAGCCAGGATCAAGGTGAAGCTCATCGTCGTTCTCGTTCTCCCAGGATCGTCGCGTGGAGCGCGCGGGCGCGCTCTTCCACCGCAGAGAGGCCGGCCTCGGGCAGCAGCGCGCCGATCACCGCGACGGCGTCGACCAGGGCTCCAACCGCGGCCGCCGTCTCCAGCGTGATGCCACCGATCGCGACGATCGGCAGCCCCGGTCGCGCGGCGCGGGCGCACCCGACGAGCTCACGCAGGCCTTCGATCCCCACCACCGGCGAGGGGTTGTCCTTGCTCGCCGTCGCGAAGATCGGCCCCACGGCGAGGTAATCCGGCGCCTCGGCGGCGGCCTGCTCGACCTGGGCCGCGTCGTGGGTCGAGAGGCCGACGCGCAGCCGCGGAAAGGCCGAACGGATCAGCGCGACGGGCAGATCGTCCTGGCCGACGTGGACGCCGTCGCACCCCGCGAGGAGCGCGAGATCCGGGCGATCGTTGGCGAAGAACGGCACGCCCGCGGCGGCCGCGAGGGGCGCTATCGCCCGCAGCAACGCCAGGGTTTCGCGCGCGTGCCCGCGCTTGTCGCGGAGCTGGATCGCCGCGGGGCGCGCGGCGAGCACGCGCTCGGCGAAGGGCACGGGCGGAACCCCGCGGCGGGCCAGCGCTTCGATGTCGACGATGGCGTAAAGGCCGCGCATCCAGGTTCGTCGCGCACGCTAGGAGCGCGGCCCGCGAAATGAAAGCTCGGAGTCCGGTGGGATCCGTCAGCTCGCTGCATGCGCAACAAAGCTGAAGCGTCCACCCGCCAGCCGCGGTAAGCGTTGCCCCAATGCGCACGCG
The DNA here is from genome assembly GCA_025362495.1 of Byssovorax sp. Lineage (GTDB taxonomy): Bacteria > Myxococcota_A > Polyangia > Polyangiales > Polyangiaceae > JANYGI01. The sequence continues at coordinate 13,625 of JANYGI010000096.1, forward strand.
TGGATCCTCTTTGATCGGCGTCCTCGTCGCTACGCTGCTCCCGGCGTCGGCGTTCGCCGTCGATCCGCCGAAGTCTCCGCCCGTCGAGGCGCCCGCCGCCGCGTCGCCGCCCGCGGTGGTCGCCGCGCCGGTGAAGGCCGCTCCGCCGAAGATCGCCGCGCCGAAGCCGGCCGCGCCGCCCGAGGCCGATCCGCTGCCCCTGCCCGCGGTGCGCGCCTGGATGGTGGCGACAGCGCCGCAAGGCCCGTGGACGTTCCGCCTCGACAACGAGAGCGATAAACCCCTTCGCATCCCCGCCGACGTGCGCCTGCTCCGCTTCGAGATCGAGTCCGAGCCGTACGTGATGCCGACGGAGCCCGTCGATCCGAAGCCGAGAAAGTGGGCAAAGCCGAAGCACGTGGCGAAGGCGACGACGTGCAAGCTGCCGGCTCCGCTCCGCCCCGACGGCTTCCCCGACGCGAGCTCGCTGCTCCTCCGCCCGGGCGAGTCGTACGTCGAGTCCTTCGATCCGCGGCTCTTCTGCTTCGGCAAAGACGCGGCGGCGCGGCTCGTGGGCGGCGCCGTGGTGCACGCGTACTTCGGCTGGGAAGCGACGAAGCAGCCGGCCTGGTCGAAGAAGAAGGCGCCCGACGGCGGCCCGTTCGTCGTCGAGAGCACGGTGTTCCCGCCCGACACGATGTCCCTGCGCGAGCTCACCGCGCCGACGATGCTGCTGCATTTCAATCGCACGCCGCGGCTCTCGGCGGCGGCGCCGCCCGACGTGATCGAGCCCGCCCGGCCGCCGGGCGACGCGACGGAGCCCGACGCGAAGACCACGCCGGATCCGAAGGCGAGCGATCCGAAGAAGGCCGATCCGAAGGCGCCCGACGCCGCGACCGAGGCGCCGCCTCCGCCGCCGGTCGTCGACGAGAACGCACCGCGCTTCGAGCTCACCACCACGCCCTTCGTCGATGCGTCGTCGACGAGCCGCGCCGCCGTCACGCTCACCGCGACCAACGTCGGCCACCGCCCGATGCTGGTCGCGATCCACTCTCGGATGATCGGCTTCCGCATCGACGGGCCCGACGGCGTGCTCCGCTGCAGCTCGATGCCGGCGACGCACGGGATCCCGCGCGAGCTGTTCCGCACGCTCAAGCCCGGCGCCGCGACGACGATGACGCTCCTGCTCGGCGAGGGCTGCACCCGCGACGCGTTCCGCCGCCCCGGCCTCTACCGCGTGCACGCGACGCTCAACGCCAACGAGTCGGGCTCCGAGCTCGGGCTCGCCGCGTTCACCGGCAAGGCCCGTGCGAATGAGCCCTCGCTGGTGCGCGTGCTCTCCGGGCCCGATCCGTTCTACGCCGTGGCGCCGCGCGCGTTCCCGACGCCGAAGCCGCTCCCGTCTTCCGACGACGGCGACGAGTAGCCGCCGCGCGCGATCGCGCCCCACGCCCCCCATCGCGAGGACCCATGAGCAACGCCGGCGCCGCTCCGCGCATCCGCCTCGCCGTCCTCGTGGCCGCGCTCGGCTACTTCGTCGACATCTACGATCTCCTGCTCTTCAACATCATCCGCCTCACCAGCCTGAAATCGCTGGGCGTGACGGGCGACGAGGCGCTGAAGCAGGGGCTCTTCCTGCTCAACATGCAGATGACGGGGATGCTCCTCGGCGGCATCTTCTGGGGCGTCCTCGCCGACAAGCGCGGCCGCCTCTCGGTGCTCTTCGGATCGATCCTCATCTACTCGATCGCCAACGTCCTGAATGGCTTCGTCACCAGCGTGCCCATGTACGCGGCGCTCCGCCTCGTCGCGGGGATCGGCCTCGCGGGCGAGCTCGGCGCGGGGATCACGCTGGTGAGCGAGAGCATGCCCAGGGACGCGCGCGGCTACGGCACGATGATCGTGGCCACGATTGGCATCCTCGGCGCCGTCGTCGCGGCCCTCGTCGGCGATCTGTTCTCGTGGCGCACGGCGTACTTCATCGGCGGCGGCCTCGGCTTCGCGCTCCTGCTCCTCCGCGTCGGTGTGTTCGAGTCGGGCATGTTCGAGAAGCTGAAGCAGCAGGGCGTGGCCCGCGGCAGCTTCCTCAAGCTCTTCTCCACCTGGTCCCGCGCGCGGCGCTACCTCGGCGTGATCGTCGTCGGCCTCCCGGTCTGGTACGTCGTGGCGATCCTCATCGGCCTCTCGCCCGAGATCGGCCGCGCGATGGGCATGACGGTTCCCCCCGCGCCCGGCCGCGCCGTGATGTTCTGTTACATCGGCCTCGCCGTCGGCGACTTCGCCAGCGGCGCGCTCAGCCAGGTCCTCAAATCGCGCAAGCGCGCGCTCACGGCGTTCCTGCTGCTCTGCGTGCTCTTCGTCGGCGCGTATTTCCTCGTCGCCGGCCAATCGCTCTTCACGTTCTATGCGATCTGCGTTTGCCTCGGCTTCTCGGCCGGGTACTGGGCAGTCTTCATCACCGTCGCTTCGGAGCAGTTCGGCACCAACCTCCGCGGCACCGCGACGACGACGGCGCCGAACTTCGTGCGCGGCGCCGTCGTGCCGATGTCGCTGCTGTTCCAGGCGCTGAAGCCGCTCCTCGGCGTCCTCGGCAGCGCCGGCGCGGTGGGCGTACTCGCGCTCTCGCTCTCGTTCCTCGCGCTCCGCGGGCTCGACGAGACCTACGGCAAAGACCTCGACTTCCAGGAAGAGTGAGCCCGAGCTCATGGCCTCTCCCCCGGACGACCGCCCCGACGAGCCACCGTTTCAGCGGCTGACGCGCCTGCAATTCTGGGGGTTCCTGGCGATCGCGCTCGCCATCTTCCTGTTCGCGTCGGGCCCGGTCTGGCAGCACCCGTGGGACATCGGCGCCCTCAATCACGCCATCTTCACCAGCTACGCGGCGCTGCCGCCGCTGGTGCTCATCGGCCTCGCGTACAAGAAACGCCTGGGATTCCGGGCCTTCGCGCTCGATCTGCTGGTGCTCACGCTGCTCAAATACACCATCACGTTCGGGGTCGCGCTCGCGCTGTGGGCGGCGGCGGGCGGCCCGCCCCCGGCGGCGCAAACAGCTCTCCTGAAGGCACGACCGGCGGTGTCCACCGCGGCGTCGCCGGCCGACGCGCCGACGCCCGTCCCGGAGGAGAAGGCCGGCATCGTGCGCGGCGTCGTGGTCGATCGCGACGGAAGGCCAGTAGCGGGGGCGCTGGCGTACGTCGCGGCGGGGCTCGAAGGGTGGGTGTTCGCCCCGCCCCCGGGCGAGCTCGTCCTGGAGAATCACGGCGCGGGGCTCGCTCCTTCGGTGGCGATAGCGCAGCTCCGATTGCCGATCGCGGCGCGCTCCACCAGCGGTCAGCTCCACACCTTCGTCGCCACCCAGGGCGGGACGACGCTGCTCAACGTCCCGCTCCTGAGCTCGGGGCTGCGGACGCCGATCGCGTTCACCGAGGCGCATGGCCTCATCGACGTGCGCTGTTCAGTCCATCAACACCTCGGGACCGAACAGGCCTCGACGCTGCTCGTGCTCACTCACCCGTTCGCGACGATCACCGGCGACGACGGGCGCTTCGCGTGGCGCGGTGTCCCCGCGGGCGCGCTCCGGCTCGCGGCCTGGGATCGCGCCCGCGGGACAGCCTCGCTCGACGTGCGCCTGGATCCACGCGGAGCCACCGAGTCGATGCTCCGCCTCGCACTGCCCGCGCCGGCCGCCCCCGCGACACCGTAGCGCCGTCGATCCGGGAGAGCCTGTAAGCTCGGCCGATGCGCGGCGTTCCCCCCGTCACCATGACGCGAAACCGACTCGCCCTCTGCTCGCTCTCGCTGGTCCTCCTGGCTGCCTGCGCCGGCTCGCCGGCCATGGCCCCCGCCGAGCCGGGCAACGCGCCCACGACCACCGCCAACGCGGTGACGCGCGACGCGGACGGGGCGCCGTCGGCCGACAAGAACGCTGCGCCCGCGCCGAGCGTCGAGGAAGCGGAGCCCGCAAAGGATCGCCGCGCAGCCACGGCCACCGCGCCTCGCGACGACTCGGGCGGGCGTCCCGCCGCGGCGCCCCCGCCCCCGCCGCCGGCCCCCGTGATCTCCGGAGTGGCCGCCGCGAAGAAGTACGACTCGCCTGCTCCCGCGCCGAGCGCCGCGCCTCGCGCCGAGCTCGCGCGCCGACCCGCCTCGATCGCCGGCGACGAAGCGCGCTCGATGCCCTTCGTCCCCGAGCCGGCCGCGGCCTCCGTGAAGGCCGGCGAGTGGGATGACAACGCCAACTACCGTGAATTCCAGAAGTGGATTGCCTCGGAGCAAGGGCAGCCGTTTCACCGCGCCAGCGTGGCCGATCGCCAGTTCATCGTGGTGCGCGACGCCGACGGCAAGGCGGTGCCGCGCTGCCCGGTCGTGGTCAGCGACGAGAGCGGCAAGAGCGTCACGCTGACGACCACGGCCTCGGGGCGCACCATCCTGTTTCCCCACGCCGAGGGCTTCCAGGGGCGCGCCCTCAAGGCCAGCACGAATTGCCAGAACAGCGCGGTATCGGCCGCGGTGAGCCTCGATCAGAGCGACGGTGTCGTCGATCTCAAGCTCTCCGTGAAGCGCGTGCTCCCGCCGACGCGCGAGGTCGATCTGGCCTTCATCCTCGACACGACCGGCTCGATGTCCGAGGAGATCGCGGCCGTCAAGGCCACCATCCAGAAGGTCGCGACGGCGCTGGCCGCGAGCAACGTGCGCCTGCGGATCGGCCTCGTCGAGTACAAGGATCGCTCTGACGCGTTCGTCACCCGCGTCTACCCGATGACGAGCGACACCGCGAAGTTCTCCCGCACCGTGGCCGGGCTCAGCGCCAGCGGGGGTGGGGACACACCGGAGTCGATGAACGAAGGCCTGCACGTCGGCTTGACGGGGCTCGAGTGGAGCGGCAACGCCGTCGCGCGGATGGCGTTCCTCATCGCCGACGCGCCGCCGCACCTCGATTACGCCAACGACAGCGACTATGCGACCGACATGCGCGAGGCCGCGCACAAGGGGATCCAGGTCTTCACCGTGGCCGCCTCGGGGATGGATACGCTGGGGCAGGTGGTCTTTCGCCAGATTGCCCAGTACACCGGGGCGACCAACCTCTTCGTGCTTCGCGGCGGCGCCGGCCCCGCCTCGACGGGCGCGGGCGATCCGAAGTCGAGCTGCGGTGGCACGCAGACGGCCTATTCGAGCGGCAACCTCGACGCGCTCATCGTCTCCAAGGTGACCCGCGAGCTCAGGGGCCTCGACCGCGATCCGCTCAAGATCGCGGGGCTGCGCACCGACGAGAACGCCAAGCCGTGCAGCGATCGATTGATGATCGCGGAGTGATTCAGGCGCTCATTCGCGCGAGGAGGAGGAGGAGGTCAGTCCAGGCCGCCGGTGCTTGAGCGAAGGCAGGCTCCCGCGGACCTGCTCCAGATAGGCACGGTCGATGATCCCGGTGATCACGCCCTCGCCCTCCGAAGCCTGGGCGATGATCTCGCCCCAGGGATCGATGATGCACGATTTGCCGTACGTCTGGCGGCCGAGCGGGTGCTTGCCCCACTGCGCCGCCGCGACCACGTAGCTCTGCGACTCGATGGCGCGGGCCCGCAAGAGCACGTGCCAGTGGTCTTTGCCGGTGGTCATGGTGAACGCGGCGGGCACCACCAGGACCTCGGCGCCGAGCGACGAGAGGGCCCGATAGAGCTCGGGGAAGCGGAGATCGTAGCAGATCGAGAGTCCGACCTGGAGGCCGCCCATCGTCGCGGCGACGACCTCGTCGCCCGGCGTCGTCGAGCCCGACTCGCGATACGGCCGCTCGACGAGATCGACGTCGAACAGGTGGCATTTGCGGTACTTCGCCGCCAGGGCGCCGTCGGGCCCGAACACCGCGCAGGTGTTGAACGGGCGGTCGGGATCGTCGGAGCGCTCGGGCATCCCGCCGGCGATCAGGTGGATGCCGAGCTCGCGCGCCACGCTGGCGAGCCGGATGCCGATCGGCCCCGGCTCGGCGTCGGGAGCGAGCACCTCGGCGTGGGCGCGCTTGCCGCCTTCGTCGCCGAAATAAGCGAAATTCTCGGGCAGCAGCGCGATCTTGGCGCCGCGGCGCGCCGCCTCGCGCAGGAGCTCGGAGGCGAGATCGAGGTTCTCGCCCACGTCGGCCTGGCTCGACATCTGGACCGCGGCAAAGACGGTGCGCTGGGTTTCCATGAGCGGCACCATGCTCCATGCGAGGCGTGGTGGGGCGCGATTTCAGCCCTTGTTCCAGCCGCTCTTCGCGCGATAGCCGGCGACGGCGCCCTCGATCACCTTGAGGGCGCGCTCGCGGTCGTACATCTCCTCGACCTCGGTGAGCTTGTTCTCCAGGATCTTGTAGTCGCGGAAGAAGCGGAGCAGCTCCTTCACGAGGTGAGGCGGGAGCTCGCTGTGGTGGCGGTAGTGGGCCACTGACGGATCGTCGACGGCGACGGCGACGATCTTGTCATCCTCGCCCTGATCGTCGCGCATGAAGAAGCCGCCGATGGCGCGGGCGCGCACGATCGTCAGCGGATAGACGGGCTCCTGCATCAGCACGAGGACGTCGAGCGGATCGCCGTCACCGGCGTGCGTCTGGGGGATGAAGCCGTAGTTGGCCGGGTAGTGGACCGACGAGAAGAGGACCCGATCCAGCATCAAGAGGCCGGTCTTCTTGTCGAGCTCGTACTTGAGCTTCGAGCCCTTGGGGATCTCGACGACCACCGGGAAGAACTCGGTGCGATCGTCGGGGAGCACGATGTCGTGAAGGGGATGGGTCATTGGGCGGCGTGTCATGACGCGGAACCGGCGATCGCGCCAGCCCCGGGTGCGGCCTCGCTGGGCGGGCCTTCACTTCGACAGAAAGCCTTTGATTGCCCAGTCGATCTGCGGTGCCTGGCGGTCCATCTCGGGCTTCGCGCCGCCGGCCTCGATCACGAAGATCTTCTTGTCGGTGACGAAGAGGACGATCCGGTAGAGGTGGGGCGTGCGCCCTTCGTCGTGGCCGAAGTCGAGCTCGGTGCCGACGAGACCGCCGCGGCTGGTGACCGATTTCTTCTCGAGCAGGGCGTAGCCGCCGGTCTCGCGCATGCGGTTCTCGAGCGCGCGGGCCCAGAAGGCGAGCTCGCCCTTCGGCTCGTTGTCGAAGGCGCGGATGCCGATGACGGCGCCGTCGGCCGTCGTCGCGCGGTACTCGCCGTCGGGGTAGCCCTCGCCGAGATCGACGAAGCCCGGCGGCGTCGCGGGGATGAACGATCGACCGCACCCGAGCAGCGCGAGCGAGCCCGCGGCCGCGAGGACGAAGAGAGCGCGCTTCATAGCTGGAGGAGCCTCCCGAGCCCGAGCTGGTTGAGCCAGGGGCTCGGCAAGCGGAACGGGCCTTGATTCAGCGACTCTTTCGCCTTCGACGAGAACGTCACGGTGATGGTCGAGAACGTGGCCTTGTCGCGGAGGAACTTCATCCGCCCTTCGATCCTGTCGATCTCGCCGGTGACGCGATCGAGCTCGCGCTCGATCAGCACGCTCTCCTCGACCTTCTGGGCCTTGGCGAGCAGATCGGTCAGGCGCGCTTGCACCGCGTGCGCGCTCTTGAGGCGGACCTCGAGATCGCGAAACTCTTCGGTGACGTCCTCGGCCGTCACGTTGCGGTGGAGCACGTCGCCCACCTTTTCGAGGCGTTTCACCGCCTCGTCGAAGCGCGAGGCCGGGACGCGGATGGTGATCGCGCTGTCGTCGCGGCGGGCGAGGAAGCCGCCGAGATCGCGGCCCACGGCCTCGACCTCGGTGAGCGCCGCCGCGACCTCGAAGACGGCGACGGTGATCTGCGCCGTGTACACCAGCAGCGGGGCGCGCATCGCGGCGATCTCACCGGCGCTCGATTTCGCGGCTGGATCACCGGGCGTGATCGTCGGCTTCATCGGCGGCGGCGGCGCAGGAGGCGGCGGCGGCGCGGGAGCAGCGGCGCCGGCGGCGAAGCCCATGTTCTGCGTGGTACGCAGCGAACCGGAGCCGATTTCCTCGGATTTGAAGCTGATCTCGCGTGACGGCGGATCGGCGACGCCGTCGCTGTCCACCGCTGTCACCATCGCCGCCATTTCGACCGACGTGCCGGGCGCGCCCGCGCGCGCCTCGTACGACAGTGATTTCGCGGCAGGCGCCCCGGCGCAGGCGACGAGGCCGAGCAGGGCGGCCGTGGTAGCCGCGTGGAAAAGCATTTTCTTCATTCGATCTTCCCGATCTACCGCTCCTTTCGTATCGTAGGAGGAAGCCCGTGGCCAGACCTCGCGACGGCCTGAATGGCCGCCGCCTCATTTCGAGGCCACACCAGCACCTCACGCCCCGGGGCTTCGCGGCGAGAGAGAGGTATCCTTGGATCTCGTCGCAGGCATGGTGGTCGCGGATCGTTTCCGGCTCGAGCGCCTGCTCGGCGCGGGCGGCATGGGCGCGGTCTGGCTGGCGCACCACACCGGGCTCGACGTGCCCTGCGCGGTGAAGTTCATCCACGCCGAGGGGGCCACGTCGGCCGAGGTGCGCGCCCGCTTCGAGCGCGAGGCGAAGGGCGCCGCGCAGCTCCGCAGCCCCAACGTCGTGCAGATCCTCGATCACGGGACCTGGGAGGGCACGCCCTACATCGCGATGGAGTACCTCGAAGGCGAGGACCTCGAGGCGCGGTTGATGCGGCAGGGCAAGCTCGCGCTGCCGGAGACGCTGGCGATCACCCTCCAGGTCGCGCGTGCGCTCTCGCGCGCCCACGCCGCCGGGCTCGTCCACCGCGACCTCAAGCCGGCGAACATCTTCCTCGTCCACGACGACGATCGCGAGATCGCCAAGGTGCTCGATTTCGGCATCGCCAAGAGCCGGTCGATCGCGCTCACCGGCAGCGACAGCAAGACGAAGACGGGCTCGGTGATGGGCACGCCCTACTACATGAGCCCGGAGCAGGCCCAGGGGACGAAGGAGGTCGATCATCGATCGGATCTCTGGGCGCTCGCCGTCGTCGTGTTCCAGTGCGTGACGGGCGAGCTGCCGTTCGACAGCGCCGCGCTGGGCGATCTCTTCGTGAAGATCATCGTCAACCCGGTGCCGGTGCCGTCGTCGCTCGCGGAGGTGCCCGCGGGGTTCGACGCGTGGTGGGCGCGGGCCGCGACGCGCGATCCGGATCAGCGCTTCCAGACGGCAAAAGAGCTGGCCGACGCGCTCGCGCCGGCGCTCGGGCTCGGCGTGAGCGGGGCGGATCGTTCGCTGCTCGCGCGCAGCAGCGCGGCGGATCTGTCGCGGCCGAGCATCTCCGATCCGGTGTCCGACGGCGGCTCGTGGCCCGAGCCGATGCCGCGCCCACGGCTCCAGACGGCGGGCCCGGTGGTCGCCGCGCTCACGACCATGCCGGCGGATCGCGGCCGTCGCTCGCCGGTGCCGGTGATCGCGGGCGCCTTGGGTCTCCTCGCCGTCGGCGGGCTCGCGGCCTTCTTCCTGCTCACCGGCGGCCGGCCGCCTCAGCGCCCGATCGCGGCCGAGACGACCCCGAGCGTCGCGGCGCCGAGCCCCGCGCCTTCACCGGCGGAGCCCGTGGTCGTCGCGGCGCCGATCGTCAGCGTCGCTCCGCCGGCTCCGATCGTGTCGGCTGCGCCCGTCGCTGTCGTGCCGACCACGAAAACGCCGGTCGTCGCAAAGACGCCCACCCCGAAGGTCGGAAAGCCGGCTACCAAGACGCCTCCGATCGCGACATCGAAGAAAACCGATTTCGGGATCTGAATGCGCGGTGCTTTCGCAGCTCCTCAGCTTCTCGTCCTTCCCCGCTCCCAGGCCTTCCCATGATGTTCCGTCGATCGATCGCCGCCCTGCTGTTCACCGCGCTGCTCGCGCCCTCGGCCGCGCACGCCGATACCTCCGACGCCGACCGGGCCACGGCGCGCACCCTCGCCGGCGAGGGGCAGGAAGCGCTCGAGAAGAAAGACTTCACCACCGCGGCCGATCGCTTCGCCCGCGCCGATTCGATCATCCACGCGCCGACGCTGCAGCTCGGCCTGGCTCGCGCGCAGGTGGGCCTCGGCAAGCTCGTCGCCGCGCAGGAGACGTACAACCGCATCGGGCGCGAGGGCGTCGCCGCCAGCTCGCCGCCGACGTGGGCCGAGGCGGTCGAGACAGCGCGCAACGAGGTCGCGTCGCTCGCGCCCCGCGTCCCTCAGGTGGTGATCACCGTCAAAGGCACCTCCACCGCAAGAGTGACAATCGACGACGCGCCTATCCCTGGCGCCGCGCTCGGGGTGAAGCGACCGGCCGATCCGGGGACGCACCTGATCCGCGCCAGCGCAGAGGGCTTTGCGCCCGCCGAGTCTTCAATCACGCTCCGCGAGGGCGCGACGGGGACTGTCACTCTCGAGCTCAAGCCGGTTGCGGTCGCGAAGCCGCCTGCCCCCACGGTCGTCGCGCCGCCGGTATCCGTGCCTCCGCCGATCCCGACGGTCGGTCCCGTTGCTACGCCCACGCCGCCGCCCGTCGTCCCCACGAGCCCCGAGGCGGCGAGCGGATCGACGCAAAAGACGCTCGGGTTCGTGGCGCTCGGCGTCGGCGGCGTCGGCCTCGTGCTCGGCGCCGTCACCGGTGGCCTGGCGATTGGCAAGCACGGCGATCTCGCCACCTCGTGCGCCAGGGGCTGTCCCGCCGACAAGCTCGACGAGCTCGGCTCGTACCACACGCTCGGCGCGCTCTCGACGGTCGGGTTCATCGTCGGCGGCGTCGGCGCGGCCGCCGGGACGATCTTGCTTCTCACGCTGCCTGCAAAGAAACCGGCTGAAGAGCCCCGGGTGACTCCGGTGCTCGGCCTCGGCTACCTCGGCGCCAAGGGGACGTTTTGACATGCTTTCTTCCTCGAAAATAGCGCTTCTCTGTGTCTCTGTCGCTCTCGCGGTGCCCGCCTGTACGCTGGCGCTCGGCGACTTCGATCCTGCCAGCACCAGCGCCGGCTCCGGCGGCAGCGCCAGCATCGGCGTCACGACCGGGGTGAACACCACGAGCGGGATGGGTGGAATGGGCGGGGTCGTTTCGACCTCGACGGGGCACAGCTCCGTGAGCAGCGGCGGCACGGGCGGGGACCCGGCCACTGGCAGCATGGCGGCGAGCGGATCCGGCGCAGGCAGCAGCTCGGCAGGCGTCGGCGGCTCCTCCGGCAGCAGCGCCGCCAGCAGCGCCGCCAGCAGCACCGGCAGCGGGTCGACCTGCAATCCGGTCTGCCCCATGACGACGGATCCGTGCCAGCTCACGATGTGCATCGCGGGGACCTGCGTGACGCAACAACTCGCCGACGGCACATCCTGCCCCGGTGGCAGTTGCTTCGGCGGGATGTGCAGCCCCAGCAGCACCAGCAGCAGCATGGGCTCCGGCGGGGTGGTGTGCTTCAGCGACGGGGCGTGCGCGGGCATGAACAGCGCGTGCACCACGGGCAAGTGCGTAAACCAGCAGTGCAAGCCCGCGTACGCGGCGAACGGCAGTCCCGGCGGCCAGCAGACCGACGGCGACTGCAAGAAGAGTGTCTGTAACGGTTCTGGTGGCATCCAGGTGGTCAATGACGACACCGATGTTCCGATGAACTTCAATCCGTGCACTGCCGGGACCTGCAACAACGGGGTTGGCACGTTCAAGCCGGCGAACATCGGGCTGCCTTGCGGTGCCATGTCCGGCTTCACGTGCAACGGGGCCGGGATGTGCGTGCCCCCCGGGGGTTCGAGCGGCAGCGGCAACCCGATGGACGGCGGCGTGAATCCTGTGGATGGTGGGATCGGCTTGGACGGAGGCCTCCCCTGACCTGACTCCGCCGGAGTCAAGACTGGTCGCCTCGGTTCGGGAGGTGAGACGTCCCTGTCGCGGACCCGCCGGGCTCACCTCCATGATCGACCGGGGAGGCAGGCGAATCGAACGCGCCGGTTACCCGAGTGAAGGGGATCACCTCTCGACGTGGGGCGCTTGGTTCCGGAAGCGGCGCCTTCAGCGCAGCAAGTGCCGAGGCCTCTTCGGGAAGCTCTCCCGGCAGCTCCAGAAGTAAAAGTTCTATCGTCCTTCGGAGGACTCACGACTTTTTCCTCTTCCGGTGGGACCGGGATACGGCGGCGCTGGCGCGGCGGCGGGTTTATTTTCCTCTCGCCGTGCCGGCACAATCGAGCGCTTCCATGGTGCTCCGCGCGCGTCGCAGCTCGCGCTTCCAGTAGATCACCCCGGCCACCACCGCGGATCCAGCCGCCACGACCAGGGCCGGCGCGAGGGCCCACGGCGCGGCGATCGCCGCCAGCAGCGCTGCGCTCTGCGCGACCGTCGCGAGCTTGCCGGCGACGTTGGAGCCCAGCACCGGGGCGCGGTCGCCGTGGAGGCGGCGTTGCAGGCTCCAGACCAGCAGCGGCGCCTCCAGCAGCTCGCGCGCGAGCAGCGCCGGCACGCCCCACCAGGGGAGCTTGTGGAGCATCACCAGCGAGCCCATCGCCGAGAGCGCGAAGAGCTTGTCGGCCACGGGATCGATCACCGCGCCGAGCGCCGTCACCGCGCCGAGGCGCCGCGCGAGCAGCCCGTCGAGCACGTCGGTCGCGCCGGCCAGGCCGAGCACCAGGATCGCCGCAGGCGCCGAGCGCGCCGCGAACGGGAACGCGATCGCCAGCGGGACGCGGAGCAGGCTCACGAGGTTGGGCGCGCGCCACAGCTCGGCCGCCGAGAACGCGTCGCCGCTCATGAGCGCACCCGCACGGTGAGCACCGGGACCGACGCGCGGCGCACGACCTGCTCGGCCACGCTGCCGAGCAAGAGGTGCGAGAGGCCGCGACGACCGTGCGTGCCCATCACGATCATCTGCGCGCCGATCGTGGCGACGGTCGCGAGGATCTCGTCGACCGGATCGCCCTCGCGGACGAGCGTCCGCGACGCCGGGATCCCGTACGAAGCGCCGAACGCGGCGATCGCCTTGCGCGTGGCGGCGTCGAGCTCGGGCTCGAACGCGACGGGCGGCGGCACCGGCAGCGGCTCTATCCCCGGGTACATGTAGAGCGGCAGCGTGTAGACGTGCAGCAGCATGATCGGCGCCCGCAGGCCGGCCGCGATCGCCTGCGCGGTCTCGAGCGCGCGACGCGAAGCCTCCGCGAAATCCACCGCGACCAGGATCGGCTTGTCGGCCATGATCCCCTCCACGACGATCTCTGGGCGCGGCGAACGGCCGGCGCAATCGGGGCCCACCCCGATCAGCGGACGACCTCGCGGCGATAGATGCGGAGCACCGAGACAAAGAAGGCCATCACGATCGGACCGGCGAAGACGCCGACGCCGCCGAACACCTCGAGGCCGCCGATCACGCCGATGAGAAACAGCAGCGGGTGCGAGCGGCTCCCGCGCCCCACGACCACCGGCCGGATCACGTAGTCGACGAGCGTCGTCGTCACGAGCACGCCCCACGCGAGCTCGAAGATCCCCGCGGCGATCCGGCCTTCCACGAGCAGGACGATACCGACCGGGATCCACACCAGCATCGTCCCGAGCACCGGGATGAACGACGCGACCGCGGTGATCACGCCGAGCAGCGCCGCGCGGGGCGCGCCCCCGAGGAGGTAGCCCACCGCGGCGAACGCGCCCTGGATCAGCGCGGCGAACACGCTCCCGATCAGCGTGCCGCGGCCGACCTTGCGAAAATCGTCGAGCAGCTCGCGCGTCGTCGCGGGGTGGAGCGGGAGGACCTCGGCGAGGCGACGCTCGAGCGGGACGCCGTCTTTGAGCGTGTAATACGCGGTGATCAGCGCGATCAGCGCGCCGCCGAGGATCGACACCGTCGAGCCGACCGCCGAGCTGACGACGCGCGACGCGGCCGCCGTGGCCTGGTCGACGAGGTTCGCGAGGCGCGCGCTGATCAGCGCGGGCGTGATCCCCATCGCGCCGAGGCGACGGGTGATCCCGGGGCTGAGCGCGTCGGCGAACGAGAAGCCGCGCACGCGCTCCTGCGCGACGGCAACGGCGTCCATCAGCTCGCGCGTCACGACGAACGAGAGCGCCGCGAGGAGGCCCGCGCAGACAACGGCGACGGCGACGATCGCGACCCCTGCGACGAGCCCGGGGCGACGCGGAAAGCGAGCGAGCAAGCGCCGGTGCCACGGCTCGATCGTGAACGCGGTGAGCAGCCCGAGGAGCAGCCCCGCCCAGAGCGAAGATGCCACCCACGCCGCGGCCACGAACGAGATCAGCACCACCACGATGAGCGCGACGTGCTGCCGGCGCGCGGGGGCGACGGGCGCCGTCGCGGCGAGCGCGTCGTCCTGCGGCGGCTTCCCCTCCGTGATCGTCGGCTCCACCGATCCGATGGTTTGCAAGCCACGGACCCGGCCCGACGTCGGCCCGGACGCGACGGGCGGGAGGCGAGCAGAGAACCCCGGAAGCGCGGGATAAAGCAGGAGAAAAGACGCTCGCACGCCGGACCTCCAGGCTCTCCCGAGCCTGGCTCTGCGGCGCCGGATTTCGCCGGTTGTTCCGTATCTGCCCACCGGTCGAGCTACGATTGCCACCGCCGTGCCCACCCCGCTGCCGCACCTCCGCACGACGATGATCCAGGCGTTCGCCCGGACCATCGTGGACGAATCGCGCCCGGGGCCCGCGTCGGAGTCGCGTCGGCCGCGCCTCGAGCTCGCGGACTCGATCGCGCCGCCGTCGGTAATCGTGCTGCCCGGCACGGGTGATCTCGTCGGCGAGCACTACCGGCTCGTGCGCTTGCTCGGCCAGGGCATGTTCGGCAAGGTCTACGTCGCGCAGCGCGAAGACGTCCCCGAGCACCAGGCCGCGCTGAAGATCTTGCCGCGCTCGCTCTACGCGGGCCGCAACGTCGAGCGCGAGCTGGTGATGCTCGCGACGGTCGGCCACCCCAACGTCGTCCAGCTCAAGGATCACGGGACCACGCGCGACTACGTGTGGCTGACGATGCCTGTTTACCAGGGCGAGACGCTCGCCGAGCGCCTGCTGCGCGGGCCGCTCGGCCTGCGCGAGGCGCACGACATCTTCCGCCCGATCGCCCACGGGCTCGAGGCGCTGCACGCGGCCGGCCTGCGGCACCAGGACGTGAAGCCCGAGAACATTTACCTCGCCGTGTTCGCGGGGCGCGTTCACCCGATCCTGCTCGACCTCGGCGTGGCCGCCGAGAAGGACGCGACGTTCGTCGCGGGGACGGCGCTCTACGCCGCGCCGGAGCAGGTCGCCGTGCTGAGCGGCGCGTACCCGGGGATCATCCCGCTGAGCGAGAAGATGGACACCTACGGCGTGGCCACGACGCTGCTGACGGCGCTGGTCGGCCCCGAGCTCTTCCCCGGCGAGACGGCCACCGATCGCAACGAGCTCGCCGCGGCGCACGAGACGCGCGCCACCGAGCCTTTCGCCGCGAGCGCGCTGCCCGATCTCCAGGGCCCGGCGCGCGCCGCGATCCAGAAGACGCTCGCCGGATGGATGGCGCTCGAGCCCGACGATCGCCCCACGATGAAGGAGCTCGGCGAGGAGCTCGACGTCTTGCTCGAGCCCGAGCGCGAGGCCGCGCGCGCCGAGGATCGCCGCAGGAACCGCCAGAAGACGACGATCATGCGCTTCAAGGTCACGCTCGGCGCGATGCTGCTCATCGGCCTCGGCGCGGCGGGCGTGATGTTCTCGAAGCGAGAGACGCTGCGGGTCGCGAGCGAGCTCGAGAAGGCCAAGAAGATGCGGTCCGAGTCCTTCGACAAGCTCGAGACCTGCGCCGCTTCGCACAAGATGGCGACGATGGCCGCGACCACGTGCAGCGCCGCGCGCGACGCCGATCGCGCGATGTACAAGCAGGCCCTCGACGAGTTCACGAAGACGGGCTCCGTCGCCGACGCCGACCGGGCGCGCCAGCTCCAGAGCTACGCGACGCGGATCAAGGCCTGCGAAGACATCGCCGCGTCGGAGAAGCGGACCTGCGGCGAGGAGCAGGTCCGACGCGACATCGACAACGCGCGGCAGAAAGGCGCCCTCGCAGCCCTCACGGAGGAGCGCGACGAGGAGCAGGCCGCCGTCGCGAAGGCCGCGCTCGAGCTCGCCGAGGCCAGGAAGAAGCTGGAGATCCTCGCCGCCGAGAAGGCCGCCCTGACCGAGGAGCGCGACGCGCTCAAGGCCGCCGCCGCGAAGGCCGCCGCCGCCCTGGCCGCCGCGCCGCACCCCGCTGCCGTAGCGCCTGGAGCGCCCGCCCCGATCGCCGCCGGCAGCGTCGCGCCGCCCGTCGACACCGCCGTCGCCGCCGCGCTCCCACCAGCCGCGTTGCCCCCCGCGCCGCCGCCGGCAGCCCTGCCGCCGGCCGCGCCGACGCCGACGCCGACGCCGTGAAACAGCTCTATTTGTCGGCGATCGTCGCGGCGAACTTGCCCCAGTAGGCCTCGTCGGGGACGCCGGCGACGACGGCCACGATCCGCATCGTGCGCAGATCGATGATCATGTTCGCCGGGTACGCGTTGGGATCGAAGAACGCCGTCAGCTGCTTGTCCGCGTCGATCGTCGCCGGGTAATCGACCGCGTACTTCTTGGTCCAGTTGACGAGATCCTTCTCGGTCGCCGATTTCCCCTGCGTCGCGCCGTCGGCGAGCTGGAAGAGGAACTCGCCCCCGAGCGGCTTGTACTTCGCGTAGCGCGCCGGCAGCTCCGACTTCGCCTCGAAGTTGCAGGGCCCGCACCAGATCGCGCCGATGTTGACGGCGAGGGCGCGCGGCTTCGGCGTCCCGGCGCCGTAGGGCGAGCCCGCGGGATAGAGCCGATCATCGGCCGAGGGATCGGCGGGCGTATAGCCCGCGTCGCCGGCGTGGGGATTGTAGAAATCCGCGAGCTGGATCTTCACCAGCGTCGTCGTCCCCGTCGCGGGGTTGGTGAATCCGGTGAACGAGAAGTTGGCGACGACATCCCCGGGCTGCACGTTGTACGGGCCCGCGGGGTACGTGAGCGTCTGGGCCTTCGGCGGGTTGACGGGCGGCGGCGAGTCGGAGCCGTTCGCACCATCTTCGTTGCATCCGAGCGCGCTCATCGCGAGCGCCGCGCCGAGCGCGAGCAGGATCCTGGAGTATCGCAAACGGCACCGCCTTCTCGCCCGAGGGTTGGCCGGAATTCTTCCGGCGCGCGAGCGAGGCGTCAAGCAGGGCAAGCCCCCGACGCACCGCGTGCGCGGGCCGCGCGGACCTTGCAGGATCTCGTCGCGCGAGGCCGGGATCGCCGCGATTTCTCCTGCGATTCGTGCGCGCACGGCCCTGGCACGCGCGCTGCTTTTCCGACGGCGCAAAGCAACGTCGAGCGGAGAAATCATGAGCTATCTGCGTACGGATTCGGGTCGCCTCTTCACCATGGCCGCGGGCATCGCGCTCACCGGCGGCGGCATCGCCACCCTGGTCGGCGGTTCGGGCGCCGTGCCGATCATGTGCTTCTCGCTGCTCCTCACGATCCTCACGAGCCTCTTCGCCGCGGGCATCAGCTCGAACACCTCGACAGGCTCGGTGATCACGGTGATCGTCGCCGGCCCGTTCGCGTTCTTTCTCTACGTCCTCGGCCTCGGCCTCGCGATCGAGCACGCGCCGCAGGCCGGCTACGCTTTCGGGATCCTCGGCGCCCTCGCCCTCGCGCGCGTTGCGTTCGTCAACGACGCGAGGCCGTCGACCGCGCGCGAACAGCACCCCATTCATGCTCACTGACCTGGCCGCTTGAGACCGCGCGCCTGACGGGCTAACCTGCGCCCGTGCCGTTACGTGATCTGACCCGCCGCGAGCTGATCCAGCGCCTTGGCGCGGCGGGCCTCGTGCTCGGGAGCGCCGGGGCCGTCGCCCGGGCCCGCTGGGACCATGGCGCCGGGGCCGGTCCGGCGGCGATCGATCGCGCGATCACCCGGGATTTCCGCCTCTCCAGCGCTCCTGGCGACTTGCCCGAGCTCGTCGTCGCCAAGAACGACACCGATCCTGCCGCCCTCGTCCGCAAGGCCGTCGAGGCCCTCGGCGGGATGAAGCGCTTCATCAGCAATCAAGACATCGTCGTCGTCAAACCCAACATCGGCTGGGATCGCACGCCGATCCACGCGGCCAACACCAACCCCAGGGTCGTCGCCGAGGTGGTGCGTCTCTGCTACGACGCCGGGGCCAAGCACGTCGTCGTCACCGATGCTTCGTGCAACGAGCCCAATCGGTGCTTCCAGCGCTCAGGCATCTGGAAGGCCGCGTACGACATGGGGGCCGAGGTCATCCTCCCGGCCACGCACCGATTCCGCACCATGCGCCTCAAGGGCGAGGTCCTGGACGAGTGGCTCGTTTACACGCCCCTCGTCAACGCCGACAAGGTCATCAACGTACCCATCGCCAAGCACCACAACCTGGCGAAGTACACCGCGGCGATGAAGAACTGGTATGGATCGCTCGGCGGCCGCAGGAACCGGCTCCACCAGAACATCGACGTATCCATCGCCGATCTGGCCCAGTTCATCCAGCCCACGCTCACCATCGTCGACGCCACCCGGGTGCTGATGCGCAACGGGCCCCAGGGCGGCAACGTGGCCGACGCGAAGGACATGCACACGGTGATCGCCACGACCGATCAGGTCGCCGCCGACGCCTATGGCTGCCAGCTCATCGGGCGCACCGCCGACGAGATACCCTATCTGAAGATGGGGCACGAGCGCGGGATCGGCACGATGCACTGGCAGACTCTGCGCTTCAAAGAGGTCTGAGCGGTGGCCTCGACGACGCCCGATCCAACGATCGCCTCGCCCCGCGCTCCGAAGGCCCCGCCGAAGACGAGCCAAAAACCGGGCCTGCTCGCGCGGCTCTTTCGGGCCAAGGCCCGCTCCGGCTCGGGGCTCCCTGCGCGCAAGATGATCCAGGTCCTGGTCTGGGCGCGCCGGCTCATCCAGGGTGGCACCTTTGCCCTGTTCTCGTGGCTGCTGTTCCACACGGCGTTTCGTGGCTCGTTCGCCTCGGCCGACACCCGCGTTCGCCTGCCGCTCCCGGTGGAAGGGTTCCTGCTGGCCGACCCGTTCGTCGCGGCGATGACGCTGCTCTCGACGCACACCGTCTATCGAGGGCTCCTGTGGTCGGTTGGCCTGCTCGCGCTCACGCTGGTCGTCGGCCGGGTGTTCTGCGGATGGATCTGCCCCTTTGGAACCCTCCACCATCTCTTCGGGTGGATCTTCCCGTCGCGCTACGGCAAGGGGAACAAGCGCGTCGAGTCCAACAAGACGTACGCGCGCCAGCGGGTGAAGTATTACCTGCTCTACTTCTTCCTCGCGGCGGCCGTCACCGGGAGCGCCATCGGCGGGATCTTCGATCCGATCTGCATCGCTGTCCGCGCCATCGGCCTCGCGGTGATCCCGGCGGCGCAGTACGTGGCCACGGCGATCAACGCGCTGGTCGGCCTCACCGGGGTTCGCTCGCTCCAGGTCGCCTCGGACAGCGGACAGGATTTCCTCGCTGGCACCGTCTGGCAAGAGAAGCAGTTCTATTTCCACCAGACCTGGCTCGTCGGATCGCTGTTCATCGCGATCCTGTTCATGAACCGCTTCATCCCGCGCTTCTGGTGCCGGGTGCTCTGCCCGCTCGGCGCGTTCCTCGGGCTCTTCGCGCGGTTCGCCCTCTTCGGGATGGAGAAGGATCACAGCAAATGCACCGACTGCAACCTGTGCCTCGTCCACTGCCAGGGCGCCGACTCGCCCCAGGGCGGCGTGAAGTGGCGCCAGGACGAGTGCCACATGTGCATGAACTGCGAGAACGCCTGTCCGGAAGACGTGATCAAGTTCCGCTTCTTGCCCAATCGGAAGAGCGCGATCACCACGCCTGACACCGGTCGTCGCACGGCGATCGCCACGGCCGCCGCGGGCGCCGCCCTGCTCCCCGTCACCCGCGTGGCCGACGTGATCGACGCCAACTACGATCATCGCGTCATCCGGCCGCCGGGCTCGGTCCCCGAGAAAGAGTTCCTCGAGCGCTGCATCCGCTGCGCCGAGTGCATGAAGGTCTGCCCCAACAACGCGCTTCATCCGGCCTTCTTCGAGTCCGGGATCGAGGGGATGTGGACTCCGATCCTCATCCCGCGGATCGGCTACTGCGAGCACTCGTGCGTGCTCTGCGGGCAGGTCTGCCCGACGGGCGCCATCCAGAAGATCACCGAGGAGCAAAAGCTGGGCGTCGGGCAGAAGGCCATCTCGATCGGGACGGCGTTTTACGACCTCGGGCGCTGCCTGCCGTGGTCGATGGCCACGCCCTGCATCGTCTGCGAAGAGTTCTGCCCGACGTCGCCCAAGGCCATCTGGGTCGAAGAGGCCGACGTCCCGCGGCGCCTCCCGATGGCCTCGGCCGACGGCGGCGATCCGAAGATGGAGACTGTCCACGTGCAGCGGCCGCACGTGGATCCGTCGCTGTGCATCGGCTGCGGCGCCTGCGAGAAGGTCTGTCCCGTGCAAGACAAGCCCGCTGTCTACGTGACGAGCGTGGGTGAGTCGCGGTCCAAGACCAACGTAATTTTGCTCGAGAACACCGACTACAACAAGAGCTGACGGGGCGCCGCACTTTCCGCGTGGCGAGGGCGCATGGATAGGATAGCATCGACGGATGCGCTCCCCTGCCCGCTCCGGCCTGCTCGCGATTCTGCTCGTCCTCGCCGCCGAGGCGGGCGCGCTGGCCAACACCGGATCGCTCAAAGGCACCAAGCCGGGCGACCTGGCGTTCCCCGATTTCACCGACGCCGACACCTGCGCTTCGTGCCACGGCGGCGGGATCAACGGCGATACTTCATTCCTCCCCTCGGACACCTGGTCCGGGACGATGATGGCCAACGCGGCCCGCGATCCGGTGTTCTTCGCGGCCCTGGCCGTCGCCAACCAGGACAAGCCGGGCGTGGGCACGTATTGCCTTCGTTGCCACTCGCCCACAGCGTTCGTGTCCGGCCACGCGACGCCGCCGGACGGGAGCGCCTTCGACGACATCGACAGGCAGGGTATCGGCTGCGAGACCTGCCACCGCGCCACCCAGAGCACCGGCGTCGACGCTCCGTACATCCTCTCGGACGCCCAGCTCGTCTTCACCGAGGACACGGGCAAGCACGGCCCCTACGAAGACACGCAATCTCCGGCGCACACCTCGGTCGTCGAGCAGTCGATGGCCAGCGCCAATTTCTGCGGCCAGTGCCACCAGGTGACGAACCCCGACGTGCACCTGCGCGACGCGATGGGCAAGGACACCGGCCTCGAGTTCCCCCTCGATACGACCTACGAAGAGTGGCAGAGCAGCGACTTCGGCAAATCTGGCCAGAAGACCTGTCAAGACTGCCACATGCCGAAGAAGGCCGGGATGCAGCCCGTGACCAAGCTCTTCGACTCGCCGCTCCACGCGGATCCCCGCGAGCACGGCTTCGTGGGCGGCAATCACTGGGGCATCCAGGCGGTGATGGCGGCGAACCCGGATCGCGCCACGGCCAACGCAGCGTCGTTCGCGCAGGCGCTGCAAGGCACCCTCGACAACCTCGCCGCGGGGGTCAAGCTCACGCTGAGCGGCGCTCCGAAGCTGGTGACGCCCGGCGGCGCGTTCCAGGTCAAGGTGAAGGTCGAGAACCTGACTGGCCACAAATTCCCGACGGGCTACGCCGAGACGCGGCGCGCGTGGATCGGTGTGACGTTCGTCGGCGCCGACAAGAAGGAGACGCCGCTCGCCGGCGGGTACGATCTCGCGACCGGGAAAATCCAGGCCATTCCGGCCGTCCACGTGTACAAAGCCGAGCACGGATCGTGGGATGGCTCGAAGGGAGTGGCCGAGTCGCACCTGGCGCTCCACGACATGATCATCTCGGATACGCGGATCCCGCCGGCCGGCTTCAAGGCCTCGAAGACGACGACGCCGACGAGCGAGATCGATTTCAGCGACGGAAACGGCGGCTACAAGAGCTCGGACGAGGTGACTCTCGATCTCACCTGGCCGGCCGACGCGGCGGGGCAAGTGACGCTCTCGGCGCGGCTCTACTATCAGTCGATGACACGGGAGTATGTCGAGTTCCTGAAGTCGGCCAATACCACGAACACCAAGGGGGATGATCTCGCGACGGTGTTCCAGGCGACCGGCGAGGGGGCTCCGCTGGTGATCGCCAGGGCCGAGGCGACGCTGGGACAGGCCATGACGACGAGCACGGGAGTCGGCGGCGCGGGCGGCAGCGGAGCGGCGTCGAGTGGAAGTGGGGCGACGAGCACGGGAGTCGGCGGCGCGGGCGGGACCGGCGGAGCGGCGTCGAGCGGTGGCGCGAGCAGCGGTTGCGGGTGCAGCGACGCGGGCGCGCCGGCGTCGGCGGCGGGAGCGATGGTGGGCATGATGGTGCTGGCGATGGCCGGGGCGCGGCGGCGGAAGAGGGCGTGATTGCCGCGCTCGGCGGTCATTCCATGGGGCGTTTGCGCGGCGCGGACTCGTCGCGCAGCTCCCCTGTGGCGCTCCGCAGCGCTGCAATTGGGCACCTATTTGACCCGCAAAATACGCTCGACGCGTCTCGCGGATCCTTGCCTTGCACGAGGAGAGTCGATTATAGCCGCTCTCGATGGGGACCTCTCGCACCGTCTGGCACGTCATGCTCAACACGCTGCTGAATCAGCGCGCGCCACCTCGATTCGAGGTACGGAGCGAGGTTCAGCTCTCGACTGAGCCACTGCGCGCGGATTACCTGTTACTCCGCGTCGTGAAGCCGGACCAAGGCGAGGCGCGCACGCTGCGCAAGCTCTGGGGTCTTCTCCCCAGGGACACGATCCTCGAATTCAAGAGCACCGGGCGACCCTACCGCGCTCGCAACCTCGATCGGCTCTGGGCCTATCTGCACCTGCACTATACTGACCAGCCAAAGAGGCTGGAGCAGCGGGGCGATCTCTGCGGTGCGCTGCTCGTGCCCACGCGCACCCCCTCGCTCGACATCGATGTCGGGACGCTCGGCCTCGTCTGGCGTGATCGAGGCGCCGGCTACTGGGAGCTGACGGGCGGTCCGTTCGCGCTCTACGTGCTCGAAATCGACACCGTGGCCGAGGCGGAGGACGACGATCTGCTACGCTCTTTCGGCCACGACGTCGCGCACACACCGGAAGGAAAGCGCTGGTTGTCCGAGCAAACTGGATCCACCGTGGAAGGCATGAAGATGAGCGACCTGGAAGGCTACGACGAGATGATCCGGAAGGTGCTCGATGGGCTGTCGCCCGAGCAGCGGCTCGCCGGCCTCGCGCCCGAGCAGCGGCTCGCCGGCCTCACCCCCGAGCAGGCGTTGCTCGCGCTCCCCGACGAGACGCTTCGCACCTTCCCGGACGCCTACCTCGCCACGCTCTCGGACGCGACGCGGGCTGCCATCCGCGCGCGCCTCGGGCGGTAGAGACGAGGAGAGCTACCACCTCGAAGCACTGTCCTCTCACGCCGATGCCTGCGCACGGACAGGCACGCTCCAGTGCACGGGTGCGTCCCAGCAGACCAGTGCAGTACCGCGAAGAATCGCCCTGGCCCGCGGTGTCGAACGGTCGGCGACAGCAGAGCGCAGGTCATCGATCGCGTCGCCCAGCGCGCCAATCCCAGCGCCCACCTGAACCGATTGCCGCGCCCAGCTCGGCGATTGCGTCGCCCAGCTCGGTGATCGCGTCGCCCACCTCGGTGATCGGGTCGCTCAGCTCACCGATCGCAGAGCCCAGGTCATCGGCAAGTGGCCCCGATCGACCGATCGCAACGCACCGCGCCGTCCCGGATCCCCGACGATCGCGTCTCTTACGCAACGCGCCGTACCGCCCCGCGCGCCTTTCCACTCCCGCCCCGCGCGAGGCTTCGCTAGAACGCGGCACCCCCATGAACACGAGCCCGATCCACCACGCAACCAACGGTGTCGACGCGCACCTCGCGCCCGACCTGCTCGTTCGCATGCACGAGCTCATGCTCCAGACGCGCCTCCTCGAAGAGCGACTGATCACGATGATCCGCCAGGGCGACGGCTATTTCTGGATCGGCGGGCCCGGCGAGGAGGCGTTCAACGTCCCGCTCGGCCTCCTGGTCAACAAGGGCGAGGGGCTCTCGCACGACTACTTGCACCTCCACTACCGATCGAGCGGCACGCTGCTCGCGCTCGGCGCCGAGCCGATCGACTCGCTCCGCCAGATGAAGAGCGTGAAGACCGATCCCTACTCGGGAGGCCGCAATTTCGTGGGCCACTACTCGGCGCGCAAGTGGAACGTCGTGCCGATCTCGTCGCCGATCGAGGTCCAGTTCTCGATGGCGCCGGGCACCGCGATCGCCCAGAAGCGCGCGGGCGGGCGCGGCATCACCATCGTGCAAGGCGGCGACGCCGGCACGGCCGAGGGCGACTTCGCGACGTGCCTCATCTGGGCCTCGCGCCCCGGCAACGAGCTCCCGCTGCTGATGATCGTCACCAACAACAGTTACGGGATCTCCACCACGTACGGCACGCAGCACGGCGAGCCGCGCATCAGCGATCGCGGCAAGGCCTTCGGGATCAAGACGGCCACCATCGACGGCAACGATCCCGAGGTCTCGTACCGCGAGCTCCAGAAGGCGATGGAGTACGTGCGCACCGAGCGGAGGCCGTTCCTCCTCGAAGCCCACGTTTCCAGGCTCTACGGCCACTCGTCGTCGTCGGGCGCGAACTTCGTCGAGGACGAGGTCGACGGCCTCGCGCGCTTCGAGGCCAGGCTCGTCGAGCGGCGGATCCTCTCGCGCGCGACGCTCGACGACATGCGCACGCGCATGACCGCCGAGCTGCTCGCCGCCTACCAGAAGGTCCGCGAGGAGGCGCCGCCGGATCCGAGCAGCATCTGGGATCACGTGTTCGCCACCAAGAACGTGAATGACGGAGGAGCACGCTGATGGCGACGATGGTGCAAGCGATCCGGATGGCCCTGCACGTGGGCGAGGAGCGCCTCGGCGTGACGGACATCCTCGGCGAGGACGTGGGCCCGCCGCTCGGTGGTGTGTTCACGGCGACGCAGGGCCTCCGCACCGCGTGGAACACGCCGCTCGACGAGCGGGGGATCATCGGCGCCGCGATGGGCCTCGCGCTCGCGGGGCAGCGGCCGATCGCCGAGATCCAGTTCTGCGACTACGTGTACAACACCATCGACTTGCTCAAGCTCGCGGGCGGCATGTGCTGGTCGTCGAACGGCGACTTCAACTGCCCGATGGTGATGATGACGCCCGTGGGATCCGGCATCCACGGCAGCCTCTATCACTCGCACTCCTTCGACGCGACGGCGACGCATCTGCCCGGATGGAAGATCGTCATGCCCGCCACGCCGCGCGACGCCTACGGCCTGATGCTCTCGGCGATCGTCGATCCGAACCCGGTCATGTTCCTCGCGCCCAAGGCGCTGATGCGCGTGAAATCGCTGCCCGGCGAGGAGATCCCCGGCGAGCCCGGCGACGACAAGCAGCTCGCGAAGATGATCGACGCGCCCCTCGGCGATCGCAGCGCGTGGCGCCCGAGCTGGCCCGACACGCCTGATCTCTTCATCCCCTTCGGCGAGGCGAAGATCGTCCGCGCCGGCGAGACGGTCACCGTCGTGACCTACGGCCGCATGGTCATGGAGTGCGCGAAGGCCGCCGACGAGCTGCGCGCCGAGGGCATCACCGCCGAGGTTATCGATCTGCGATCGCTGCACCCCGTCGACTGGGCGACGATCAAGAAGAGCGTCCAGAAGACCAACCGCGTGCTCTACGTGAACGAGGAGACCGAGGTCACCAACTTCGGCGAGCACCTGATCCGCCGCACCGTCGACGAGCTGTTCTACGAGCTGCACGCGCCGCCGAGGCTGCTCGCTGGCGCGTTCGTGCCCTACGTCGGCCTCGCGCCGAGCCTCGAGAGCGCCTCGGTCCCGCAGCGCGCGGGCATCGTGCAGGCGATCCGGGAGCTGGCGAAGCACCGGCCCTGATCGCTCGATCTCAGAAATCCTTCTCGATCCGCTCCACCACCTGCGCCGCGCCGTCGAGCCGCATCATCGTGTAGCTCCGACGCGCGAGGCCGCCGCGATCGACGTCCGGCGTGTCCGCGTCCTCGACGTTCCAGGCGCCCTGAAACACCTTCACGCCAGGCGTCGTGGCGCGCCACGAGAGCTCTTCGGGGCGCGACGGGACGACGGCGTAGAAGGCGATCTGGAAGCGAACGTCGGCCACGCGCAGCTTGGCGTGAGGTGAGGCCAGCGCGTCGTCGGCGACGGGCATGACCGTGATCTCGATCCGCGGGCGCCCCGTCTCGGCGCCGAGCCCGGCGCCCCGCGGCGTGACGGCGCCGTGCGGGAACGACGACGCGATCCACTGCTCGAGCGCGGAGCGGATCTCGCCCTGGACCTCGTGCATCGTCACCTCGTTGAAGTCGACGTTGATGGGCAGGTAGTCCGCGCCGTGGCGCTTCGCGAGCTTCGCGTCGCCCACGATGATCGCCGGCCCCTGCTCGGCGTCGATGTCGAGGTTCACCGACGGATCGCCGCGATCCTCGAGGTCCGCGAGCAGCGTCGTGACGAAGCGCAGGCCCGCCGCGCTCGGCTTCGTCGCGCGGAACACGCGCAGCGCGTCGACGTAGAGGCCGTGGATCTTCGCCTTGATTTCGGCCGCGTGCGCGCTGTCCGGGTACTCGCGCACGAAGTCGCTCAGCACCACCACGTCGCTCGTCTTCGCCGCCTCGGCGTACGCGGCCTCGGGGAGCAGCGCGCTCTGCACCTCGTCGCGATGGCGCTTCCCGTGCGCCAGGTAGAAGCGGTAGCTCTTCGGCTCGCCGGATTTACGCGCGAGGGCGAAGAGCTGATCGTCGGCCTGCTCGGCCCGCGGACCGCGCGATTGAATGTACGTGACGAGCTCGTCGAGATCGCCTTTTCGCAGCTCGTAGAGCGCGTCCTCGGCGCGCATAGCGCCGGCTCCGCCGCGCTGGATTGCGGCTTTCAAAGCCGTGGGATCGTGCTTGCCGAGCTCGAACAGCGCCTCCTCGGCCATGCCCTGGCGCGCGCGAGCGTGGCGGAGGTAATCGATGAGCGCCTCGGCGTCGCCGCGCGCGCGCTCGAAGCGGATGGCGTCGATCTCGTCGAGGTGGCGCACCCCGCTGTACTCGCCGATCTTCCACCGGTGCGGATCGCTGGTGCGGTCGGCGATCTCGATCGCCTCGACGAACATCTCGTCGTCGCTGAGGCGGTTGCGGAGCGCGTGGAGCCCGATGCCGAGCACCACCGACGCGACGAGGATCGCCGCCGAGACGGCGGGCAACGGCGCGCGCATCACCCAGGTCCGCGTGGCCTTGTCGTCGGCCTCGGCGCTCGCCCAGTCGTCGGAGACGCGCAGCTCGAAGAACGGATCGATGCGGTTCATCCGCGGCTGATCGTCGGGGAGGACGAGCGCGACGGCGGCGTCGATCGCGCTCTTCACGGTGACGGCGAGCGTCTCGGCCTTGCGCTGCCCTTCGAAGACGATCTCGTGCGCGTCGGCGAAGACCAGCACCACGGCAGGATCGCGCTTGCCGGGGCGCGCCTCGACGCGGCGGAGCGTGTGCAGCTCGGTCAGGCGAACGCGCGGGCCATCGACCTCGACCACGTCGAGCGCGAAGAGATACCGGCCCTCGGGGAACGGCGCGCCGCCCTGTCCGCGGGCGATGCGCAGCGCGCGGATCACCGAGAAAAGAAGGACGAAGATCGCGACGCCGTGCGCGGCGGCGTAGCTGAATTTCTGGAGCGCGAACGGGCTCGTGGCGTCGCCGAAGCCCTTGAACCAGAGGACTCCCTCGGCCACGACCGCGAGGGCCGCGAGCACCCGCCAGCGCCCCGCGGAGGGCGGGCTGCGGCGCGAGGCGTCGACGAGCAGCGGCGTCGGCGCGCCGCCCGAGGCGAGGCAGCTCGTGAGGCGATCGCGCACGACCGAGGGCAGCCGCTCGAAGACGAGGTTGCGAACGTGGCGCGCCTCGGAGCCCGGCCGTCGGTAGGTTGCTGCAGACATCTACTCTGCACCGTACGGGCGCAGGCAGACGGCCTCAAGCTGCTTTCTTGTAGTCCCCGCCTGCGACGATCTCCGCGATCCCCGCGCCGCCGCGCTCGTCTTCGCGATCCGACGCCGTCTTGCGGGCCACGAGGCCCCGCCACTCGATCAGCTTCTTCATCGTCAACGTCACGAGCGACAGGGCCACGAGGATCGACGCGACGCTGAAGGCCGCGGCGAAGTGATACTCGTTGTAGAGGACCTCGACGTGGAGAGGGATGGTGTTGGTCTCGCCGCGGATGTGGCCCGACACCACCGATACGGCGCCGAACTCCCCCATCGCCCGCGCCGTGCAGAGGACGGTGCCGTAGATCAAACCCCATTTGATGTTGGGCAGCGTGATCCGGAAGAACGTTTGCCAGCCGCTCGCGCCGAGCACCAGAGCGGCCTCTTCCTCGTCGGAGCCCTGGGCCTGCATGAAGGGAATGAGCTCACGCGCGACGAAGGGGAACGTGACGAACGTGGTCGCGAGGGCGATCCCGGGGACGGCGAAGATGACCTTGATGTCGTGGGCCTGGAGCATCGGACCGAAGACGCCGCGCGCGCCGAAGAGCAGCACGTAGATCATCCCGGCGATGACCGGCGAGACGGCGACCGGGAGATCGATGAGCGTTATCAGCAGGTTCTTCCCGCGAAAATCGAAGCGGGTGACCGTCCACGCGGCGGCGACGCCGAAGACGACGTTGAGCGGCACCGCGATGCACGTCGTGAGCAGCGTGAGCCGGATGGCAGAGAGGGTATCGGGCGCGGTGATCGCCTTGAAATACGCCCCGATCCCGTCGCGGAGCGCCTCGACGAACACCGCGATGAGCGGGAGGAACAGGAAGAGCGAGAGGAAGATCAGCGAGAGAGCGATGAGGATCACCCGCACCACGGGGGAGTCCTTGCCGGCGCGGCGACTGCCACTCATCGCGACACCCGCTTGCCGCTCCAGGCCTGGAGTCGATTGACCACCAGGAGCAGCGCGAACGAGATCGTCAGCATCACCACGGCGATCGCCGTGGCCCCCGCGTAGTCGTACTGCTCGAGCTTGGTCATGATCAGGAGCGGCGTTATCTCGGTCTTCATCGGCATGTTGCCGGAGATGAACACCACCGATCCGTACTCGCCGAGGGCGCGGGCGAAGGCCAGCGTGAAGCCGGTGATCACCGCGGGCCACAGGGCCGGGAGCGTCACCCGCTGGAAGGTCTGGAAGCGGGTCGCGCCGAGCGTCGCGGCGGCCTCTTCCTGATCGAGATCGATGTCTTCCAGCACCGGCTGCACGGTGCGCACGACGAACGGGAGCCCGACGAACACGAGGGCGATGATCACCCCGAGCCGGCTGAACGCGGCCTGGACGCCGATCTGCACGAGGTAGCGGCCGAGCCACCCCTTGCTCGCGTAGATGCCGGTGAGGGCGATGCCGGCGACGGCGGTGGGCAGCGCGAACGGGAGATCGATCAGCGCGTCGACGAGGCCGCGGCCGAAGAAGCGGTAGCGCGAGAGCACCCACGCCAGGATCACGCCCATCACGGCGTTGATCAGCGCCGCGGCGAACGAGGCGCCGAAGCTGAGCTCGTAGGCGGCGATCGATCGGGGCGAGAGGGCGATCTCCCAGAAGCGCGCCCAGCCGATCGTCGAGGTCTTCAGGAAGATCGTCGCGAGCGGGATCAGGACGATCAGCGAGAGGTAGACGACGGTTATCCCCATGGAAAGGCTGAAGCCGGGCAGGACGCCCCGGCGCTTCAAAAGAAGCCTCTCCAGCAGCGGCGCCCGCCGTCGCGCCGCGCTCGCTGTCACTTCCCCACCTGGTAGATTTGATCGAAGATCCCGCCGTCGGCGAAGTGCGTCTGGTGGAGCGTGTTCCAGCCGCCGAGCTTCTCCACGGTGACGAGCTCGATCACGGGGAACTGCTTCTCGAACTCCTTCGCGACGCTCGCCATCCGCGGGCGATAGTAGTGCTTGCCGACGAGGCGCTGGCCCTGCTCCGTGTAGAGGAACTCGAGGTACGCCTGCGCCACGGCGCGCGTGCCGCGCTTGTCGACGACCTTGTCGACGACGGCGACGGGCGGCTCGGCGAGGATCGAGACCTTCGGCGTGACGATCTCGAAGGCCCCGGCCTTGAGCTCGTTCACGGCGAGAAGTGCTTCATTTTCCCAGGTGATCAGCACGTCGCCGAGGCCGCGCTCGACGAAGGTCGTCGTCGCGCCGCGCGCGCCCGAGTCGAGCACGGGGACGTTCTTGTAGATCTTGCCGACGAAATCCTTCGCTGTCGCCGGGCTGCCGCCGGTCTGCGCCAGCGCGTAGCTCCAGGCGCCGAGGTAGTTCCAGCGCGCGCCGCCACCGGTCTTGGGGTTCGGGGTGATCACCGCGACGCCGGGCTTCGCGAGATCGTCCCAGTCCTTGATCCCCTTGGGGTTGCCCTTGCGCACGAGGAAGACGATCGTCGACGTGTACGGCGCGCTGTTGCTCGGGAGCCTCTTCTGCCAGTCGGCGGCGATCGAGCCGTCCTTCGCGACGGCGTCGATGTCGTAGGCCAGCGCGAGCGTGACGACGTCGGCCTCGAGCCCGTCGATCACCGCGCGCGCCTGCTTGCCCGAGCCGGCGTGCGACTGCTTGATCGTCACCGCTTGCCCGGTCTTCGCGAGCCACGCCTTCGCGAACGCGGCGTTCTCTTCTTCGTAGAGCTCGCGGGTCGGATCGTACGAGACGTTGAGGATCTGGATCGGGCCGTTTCCCCCGGCCGGCGCGGCCTTTCCGCACGCCGAGAGCGTGAGCGCGAAGAGCGCGGCGAGGGAGAGCGCGAGCCCGCGACGGGCGAGCGCGGGCGAGCGAAGGGCGGGCGAAGAATGCGAGATCATGAAGCTCCGTCGGGCGGTCGTTCTAGCTGGCAGCGGCGAGCGTACGATCGTTGCGAATCGCCAGCGCGTCGAGCAGCGACTGAAAGCGGCCGGTGCCGCACGAGCGCGTGACCAGCGAGCCGCGGCCGAGGCGGTGGCACATCTTCTTCGTGAGGATCACCGCGCCGTGGCTGTTGATCTCGGTCACCAGCACGATGAAATCCGCGCGCTCCACCAGGCGACGGAGCTGATCGGCGCCGCTGCCGCTCATCTCGCCGGAGTGAAAATCGAGCGTGTGCCCGGCCCATCCGGCCATCCGCGCGAGCTGCGCTTCATTGCGCGTCAAGCCACCAATCCAGCCGATCCTCATGGGGAGCCTCCTCTCGAAACCGTGCTGAAGAAGTCACCCGCCCCGAGCTCGGGAGCGTGGGCCTCTTCCTCGTCGTCGTTGATCGAGCGTTGATCGAGCCGCGGCTGCTTTCGCCGATGGCCCGCCCGTCGCTCGGCGCGTCAGCCGCGCGGCGAACGGTGGGAGACCACCGGCTCGGGACAACAACAGCGGCAGGAAATGAAGGTGTTCACGGTTCAGGGGAGGCGCCGGAGCTCGGCGCGACCCGAGGAACATCCGTTATAACGGACGATCTGTCAAGGGAGTTTCTGCGCGTCGCGAGGGCCGTCGGAGCGCAGTCTGTTGACTTTTTCGGGAATAGGGACGAAACGGCGCGGTTACGGGGCGCTGAGTTGACAGGGATCGCCTCGCCGCTAGGATGGCGCCCCCTCTCGGGGGGCCATCCGAAAAGCGCCCATTTTTGAGCGTATTTCGAGCGGTTTCGCGATTTACACCGGCGTCCCAGCGACGCGACGGGCCCCCCCGCCGCGATGACGGCGACAAGGAGCCAAGGAGGTTGGATTGTCTAGCGATGTGATGATCGAGGCCAGCGCCCTCACCAAGCGGTACGGATCGCTGCGCGCACTCGACAAGGTTAGCTTCGAGGTCCATCGCGGCGAGGTCGTGGGCTTCCTCGGGCCGAACGGCGCCGGGAAGTCGACGACGATGCGCATCCTCACCTGCTTCATCTCGGCCACGTCCGGGATGGCGAAGGTGCACGGGTTCGACGTCTTCGACGATCCCCTCGAGGTCCGGAAGCGCATCGGCTACTTGCCGCAGCGCGCGCCCCTCTACCAGGACATGAGCGTCTGGGAGTATCTCCAGTTCGTCGCCGACATGCGCGGGCTCGAGCAGTCCACGTTCAAGAAGCGGATGAAGGGCATCGTCGATGTCTGCGGCCTGGCCCAGGTGCTCGGCAAGAACATCGGCGCCCTCTCGCACGGCTATCGCCAGCGCGTCGGGCTCGGGCAGGCGCTCGTGCACGATCCGCCGATCCTGATCCTCGACGAGCCGACGGCCGATCTCGATCCCAACGAGAAGGCGGAGGTCATCAAGTACATCAAGGAGATCGGCAAGGAGCGCACGGTGCTTCTTTCGACCCACAACCTGAGCGAGGTCGAGACGGCCTGCGCCCGCGCGATCATCGTGTCCAAGGGTCGCGTCGTCGCCGACGGCCCGCTCGACGACATCCGCGCCAAGAGCGACAAGGTCCGCTACGTGGTGATGGTCCACGAGCAGAAGGCCTACGCCTCGGGGCAGAAGCCGCCGACGGCGCAGGAGGTCCAGGACGCGCTCTCGAAGCTCCCCGGCGCCGGCAACGTCACCGAGATGCCCACGGACGACAACGCCCACCGGTTCCAGTTCATGGGCCCGAACGGCAGCGACATCCGCCCGGAGCTCTTCGCGCTGATCGTGCAGAAGGGCTGGCTCTTGCTCGAGATGCGCCGCGATTCGCAGACCCTCGAGGACGTGTTCAAGGTCCTGACCAAGGGCGACGAGCGCAAGGATCGCGGCCGCAAGTACGAGCCCGACGA
>JANYGI010000123.1 GCA_025362495.1 Byssovorax sp.
GCGACCACGCTCCTCGCCAGCTATCTCGCGGCGCGGCGCGCCACGCGCATCAGCCCGATGCTGGCGCTGCGCGCGGATTGAAGCGAAACTCGCCCGGATGATCGCCCGCCCGGCCCCGCGGATCCTCGTCGCCGACGATCAGGTCGACGTGCTCGAGGCGCTGCGTCTGCTCCTGAAGCCGGAGGGCTTCGCGGTCACCGCCGTGACGTCGGCTGCGGCGGCGATCGCGGCGGCGCGCGAGGCCGATTTCGACCTCGCGCTGATCGATCTCAACTACGCGCGCGACACCACGTCGGGCAAGGAGGGCTTCGATCTGGTGAGCCAGCTCCGGGCCGCCGACGAGGCGCTCCCCATCGTGGTCATGACCGCGTGGGGGACCATCGACGGCGCCGTCGAGGCCATGCGCCGCGGCGCGCGCGACTACGTGCAGAAGCCCTGGGAGAACGCCCGCCTCCTCACGGTGCTGGCCGCGCAGATCGAGATCGGCCGCGCGCTGCGAGCCTCGCGGCGCGCGCCCGCGCCCACGGATCTCCCCGCGGATGGGCCCGAGGTGATCGCCGCGTCGCGCGCGATGAGCGCCGTCGTTCGCGTCGTCGACAAGGTCGGCCCCTCGGACGCCAACGTCCTCGTCACGGGCGAGCATGGCACCGGCAAAGAGGTGATCGCGCGCCGCCTGCACGCCATCTCGCGGCGTCGCGGCGAGGCCTTCATCGCCATCGACGCCGGAGCGATCGCCGAGGCGCTGCTCGAGAGCGCGCTCTTCGGCCACGTGAAGGGCGCGTTCACCGACGCCAGGGCCGATCGTCCGGGCGCCTTCACGCTCGCCCATCGGGGCACGGTCTTCCTCGACGAGATCGGGAACATGCCCGCGAGCCAGCAGGCCAAGCTGCTCCGCGTACTCCAGTCGGGCGAGCTCTCGGCCGTGGGCTCGACGAAGGTGGAGCGCGTGGATGTCCGGGTGATCGCCGCGACCAACGCCGACCTCGGCGCGGAGGTGAAGGCCGGGCGCTTCCGCGAGGATCTGCTCTACCGGCTCAATACCGTCGAGATCCGCCTGCCGCCGCTGCGCGAGCGCCGCGACGACGTGCCGCTCCTCGCCGCGTGCTTCCTCGCCCGCACGCGCGAGCGCTACGCGAAGCCGACCATCGAGCTCTCGCCCGCGGCGATGGACGCGCTCCTCGCGCACGCCTTTCCTGGCAACGTCCGCGAGCTCGAGCACGTCATCGAGCGCGCCGTGCTGCTCGCGCACGGCGATCGGATTGAGTCCGCCGATCTCGATCTCCGCCCGACCACCGGCCCCGCATTGCCTACCGATCACCTCACCCTGGAGCAGGCCGAGCACCAGGTCATCGATCGCGCGATCCGGCGCGCTTCGGGCAACGTGAACGAGGCGGCGCGGGCGCTCGGGCTCAGCCGGAGCGCGCTCTATCGCCGGCTCCAGCTCCGGGGAATCAAGGTCTCCGGATGAGCGGCGCTCTGCGGCGTCGCCTCGCGCTTCGCCACGAGCAGCGGGTCGGGGGGCTCGCGCTCGCGGCCGGCCTGCCCGGCGTCGTGGTGTCGCTCGTCCTGCTCTTCTCGGGCGATCTCGCGCCCAGGGTGAGCTGGTCGCTGGGCGCGCTGGTGCTGCTCGCGTGGCTCGTCCTCGGCCTTTCGATCCCGGGCCGCGTGGCGCGGCCGCTCCAGAACGTGTCGAGCGTGCTCTCGTCGTTTCGCGAGGGCGACTTCTCGATCGCGATGTCGATGCCGAGCCTGAGCCCGAGCCCGAGCCGCGGCCGCGACTCCGACGGCGCCGATGCGCTCGGGCTCGCCTCGCGCGAGCTCAACGCCCTCGGCGCCGCGCTCCGCGCGCAACGCCTCGCGGCGCTGGAGGCCTCGGCGCTCTTTGCCAAGGTGGTCGCCGAGATCGACATCGCGGTGTTCACCTGCGACCCGGCTGGCAAGCTTCGCCTCGTCAACCGCGCGGCGGAGCGCGTCCTCGACCGGGCCTCGCCGGCGCTGGTCGGCCGCCTCGCCGCCGAGGTGGGACTCGGCGAGCTGCTCCGAGGCGAGGCGCCGCGCACGCTCACGTTCCCCGAGGGCGCGAGCGAGTGGGAGCTGCGCCGGAGCGTGTTCCGCCTCGAAGGTCGGAGCCACACGCTGCTGGTGCTCACGCCCCTCGATCGCGCGCTCCACGAGCGCGAGCGCGAGGCCTGGCAGCGGCTCGTCCGCGTGCTCGGGCACGAGATCAACAACTCGCTCGCGCCCATCCAATCGATCGCCGAGAGCTCGCTCTCGCTGCTCCGGAGCGCGCCGAGGCCGACCGACGCCGACGAGGATCTCGCGCGCGGCCTCGGCGTGATCGCCAGGCGCTCGGCGGCGCTGGGCCGCTTCCTCGGCGCCTTTGCCGGCCTCGCGCGCCTGCCGCCGCCGCGCTTCGAGCCGGTCACCGTGGCCGCGTGGATCGAGCGCGCCGTCGCGCTCGAGACCCGGCTACCGGTGGTCATCGACGGCGGGCCATCGGTCGTCGTCCGCGGCGACGCCGATCAGCTTGATCAGCTCCTCATCAACCTCGTCCGTAACGCCGTCGAGGCCGCGCTCACGACCGGCGGCGGCGTGCGCGTCGCCTGGTCGCTCGCCGGCCCTTGCGTCGAGATCCGCGTCATCGACGAAGGTCCAGGGATCGCCGACGCCACCGGCCTGTTCGTCCCGTTCTTCACCACGAAGGCGGAGGGGCAGGGGATCGGGCTCGCGCTCTCGCGACAGCTCGCCGAGGCCCACGGCGGCAAGCTCACGCTCCAGGACCGCTCCGATCGCCCGGGCTGCGAGGCGCGCCTGTCGCTGCCGCGATGACCGCGGCCCGAAATCGGCTTGTGCCGCGCGCTGCTCGCGCTGTAGCAATGGCGACGCAGGTCGTGGCTCCTGTCCTCCGTCGCGACGTTCTTCGCCACGAACCTCGACGATCTCGCCATTGTCGCGATGTTCTTCGGCTGGCAACATCGCTGGTGTTCTTTCTGCTCCTCGGGGCCTGGTGCTTTCTCGGGTACACCCTGGTGCGGCGCCCCATCGTGGCCAGGGCAATCGAGCGTCACGGGCACATCGTCACTCCGCTGGTGCTCTTGGTGCTTGGCGCTCTCATCCTCCATGACAGCGGAATCGTTGCCTACCTCGCGAGGGCGATCTGATCGTCGACTGCCTCTTCGCGACCGACCGCATCACGCGGTTGCTCGTGGTGATTGACACCGCGCCGCGGAAGATCGTCGGCTCGGCGCTCCACGTCGCGCTGGGCGCGATCCGATCGAGCCTCGCGAGCGGCTCCGCTGTCGATGTCATCACGTGCAGCGCGGGGCTCGGTCATCTCTACTTGCCGGGCGCGTCCAGCGCGACGATGGCCTTGCTCCGCGTGCGCGCGCCCCTTTCGCGACGAAGTCGCCGTGTCGAGCGACGTCGCCGATCATCCCGGCAGCGCACCGGAAGCGAGGCCCCGTTGACAGCCAAGGGGCCATGGTCTACGACGGCGCACCCTGCCGGAGGCGATTCCTGGCATGGCCGCTTCCCTGGATTCCGACGCTGTTCTCCCCCGGTGAGCCTCCGCGTGGGGACGAAGCGTGCTCGCTGACGAAGCGGCCCTTCATGGTCTGTCGAATGGCTGCCCGCGGCCATCCCGGCCACGGCACTTCACGCTCTCTGCGTCACGTTGCGTAGCCGCGCGCGACCAGCGGCACGCGTCGCGATCGACGTCGAAGCCAGCGGGAATGCTGGCAAATTGCGCTTCGGGCGCCTACCCTGGCGTGCTGCGCTCCGGGGTCCGGCGGGGCGCGACTCGCGATATCGCGATCATCACCGTGCCGGCCCCAGGATGCCCCGAGGGGCACCCTGGAACCCGAGGAGCCCAGATGAGTCGGAAGAACGTCGAAGACATCTATCCGCTGTCGCCGATGCAGCAGGGCATGCTGTTCCACACGCTGTATGCCTCCGAAGGCGGCGTCTACGTGGTCCAGCGCGCCTTCACGCTGCGCGGCAGCGTCGATGTCGACGCGTTCGTACGCGCCTTCCAGGACGTGACCGATCGCCACCCGATCCTCCGCACCGCGTTCGTGTGGGAGCGGCGCGAGCAGCCGCTCCAGGTGGTGCGCGAGAAGGTCCGCCTGCCGGTGGAGCAGCACGATCTGCGCGGCGTCTCGCCGGCCGATCAGGCCGCCCGCCTCGTCTCGTTCCTCGACGCGGATCGCCGCCGCGGCTTCGATCTCGCGCGCGCGCCGCTGATGCGCCTCACCCTCTTTCGCCTCTCGGAGAGCGAGTACCGATCGATCTGGAGCTCGCACCACATCCTCCTCGATGGCTGGTCGACTCCACCCCTCCTGAAAGAGGTCTTCACCCTCTATCAGGCCCACGCCACCGGAAAAGAGGCCCGGCTCGAGCGGGTGCGCCCCTATGGCGAGTACATTGGCTGGCTCCAGAAGCAGGACGTCAAGACGGTCGAGGCCTTCTGGCGCGAGCGCCTCCGCGGCTTCAGCGCGCCCACGCCCTTCGGCGTCGATCACCCGTCCACGGGGCCGGCGAACGTCGTCGATCTCCGCGCGTCCCTCTCACCCGAGGTGTCGGCCGCGCTCCAGAGCACCGCGCGCCAGCACCAGCTCACGCTGAGCACGCTGATGATCGGCGCCTTCGGCGTCCTGCTCTCGCGCTACAGCGGCGAGGAAGACGTCCTGTTCGGCGCCACGGTGTCGGGGCGCTCTCTCCCGGTGCCCGGCATCGAGAAGATGATTGGCCTCTTCATCAACAGCCTCCCGACGCGGGTGCTGGTGGAGCCGTCGCGCCCGGTTATCGACTGGCTC
This sequence comes from Byssovorax sp., assembly GCA_025362495.1. Lineage (GTDB taxonomy): Bacteria > Myxococcota_A > Polyangia > Polyangiales > Polyangiaceae > JANYGI01. The sequence goes on from JANYGI010000123.1 coordinate 4,815, forward strand.
CGCACCCTGCAATCCCAGCAGGCCGAGCGCCGCGACCACGAGCACAGCCACCTCGTCACCATCCAGGGACAGAGCGAGATCCCGCGCGGCACTCCGCTGTTCGAGAGCCTCGTCGTCTTCGAGAACTACCCGTTCGAAGAGTCGATGTTGCAGAGCCTCGGAGGGATCGAGGTCGTCGACGGCCACACCAGCGAGGAGTCGAATTTCCCCCTCACGCTCGTGGGCTCCTTCCGCGGCACCACCCTGTCTCTCCGCCTGAGCTACGACCGGAGCCGCTTCGACGACGCCGTCGCCGAGCGCATGCTCGGCCACATCGTCACGCTGCTCGAAGCCCTCGCGGGCGATCCCGCGCGGCTCGTCGGCGATCTCCCCATGATCGGCGCGGTCGAGGCCCGATCGCTCGTCGCCCGCAGCCACGGCAAGACCACCGCGTACCCGGACGCGGCCTTGATTCACCAGCTCTTCGAGGCCGCGGTCGACCGCGATCCCGACGCGATCGCCGTGGTCTTCGAGGGCCAGGAGCTCTCGTATCGCGAGGTCGATCGCCGGTCGAACCAGCTCGCGCACGCTCTCCGCAAGCTGGGTGTCGGACCGGAGGTGATCGTGGGCGTGTGCCTCGATCGCTCGCTCGAGCTCCCGATCGCGCTCCATGCCGTGCTCAAGGCCGGCGGCGCGTACCTGCCTCTCGATCCCGAGTACCCGACCGAGCGCCTCGCCTTCATGCTGGCGGACGCGAAGACTCCCGTCGTCCTCACGCAAGCGCACCTCGAAGGCCTCCTCCCGTCCCACGCCGCCACCGTCCTCCGCCTCGACACCGGCTGGGACGAGATCGCGAAAGAGCCTGATTCCAGGCTCCCGCGCGGCGATCTCCGCCTCTCTTCCCTCGCCTACGTCATCTATACCTCGGGCTCGACCGGTCGCCCCAAGGGCGTGATGAACGAGCACGGCGGCATCCTCAACCGCCTCTCGTGGATGCAGGACGCCCACCGCCTCGGCCCGGGCGATCGCGTCCTCCAGAAGACGCCGTTCAGCTTCGACGTCTCCGTCTGGGAGCTCTTCTGGCCGCTGATGTCCGGCGCGACGCTCGTCGTCGCCAGGCCCGACGGCCACAAGGATCCCCGGTATCTCGCCGCGACGATCGCCTCCGCCGGGATCACCACGCTGCACTTCGTCCCGTCGATGCTCACGGCCTTCCTCGACGAGCTCGCGGGCGACACCCGGGCTCGACGCTGCGCCGCGCTCCAGCGGGTCTTCGCCAGCGGAGAGGCCCTGTTGCCCTCGATGGTCGACGCCTTCCACGCGCTCCTCCCGGGCGCGGCGCTCCACAACCTCTACGGCCCCACCGAGGCCGCGGTCGACGTGACGGCCTGGGAATCCATCGCGGGCTCATCCATCGTGCCAATCGGCAAGCCGATCGACAACGTCCAGATATACCTCCTCGATCCGCGCCGCGCGCTCGTCCCCGAGGGCGTCCGCGGCGAGCTCTACATCGGTGGAGTCCAGGTCGCGCGTGGGTATCTCGATCGCCCCGAGCTCACGGCCGAGCGCTTCGTCGCCGATCCGTTCGGCGCCGCGGGCGATCGGCTCTACCGCACCGGCGACGTGGCCCGCTGGCTCCCGACAGGCGATATCGAGTACCTCGGCCGCGCCGACTTCCAGGTGAAGATCCGCGGCTTCCGCATCGAGCTCGGCGAGGTCGAGGCGGTCCTCGATCAGCACCCGGCGGTGCGCGAGGCCGTGGTCCTCGCCCGCGAGGACTCCCCGGGGAACAAGCGCCTCGTCGCCTACCTGTGCCCCCGCGACGCCGCGCCGATGGAGTCGGATCTCCGCGCGTTCATCAAGGCCAGGCTCCCGGATTACATGGTCCCTTCGGCCTTCGTGATCCTCGAGGCCCTCCCTCTGACGGCGAGCGGCAAGATCGATCGCCGCGCCTTGCCCGCGCCCGAGAGCACATCGGGCTCGGCGCGCCTCCGCGTCGCGCCGCGCGGCCCGATCGAAGAGGCCCTCGCCGGCCTCTTCGCCGAGGTCCTCAAGGTGCCAGTCGGCGAGGTCGGCGCACACGACAGCTTCTTCGAGAGCGGCGGCCACTCGCTCCTCGCCACCCAGGCGATCTCCCGCATCCGCGGCGCCTTCGGCGTCGAGCTGCCTCTACGCGATCTCTTCGAGGCGCCGACGCCGGCCGAGCTCGCGGGCCGCGTCGAGCGCGCTCTCGGCGGCGGCGCGCCGGCCACGACGCCCGCGCTCGCTCCCTTGCCCGGATCGGCGAGGGCAGGGGATCTCGAGCTCTCGTTCGCGCAGGAGCGCCTCTGGTTCCTCGCCGAGCTCGAGCCCGACGATCCCACGTACAACATCGCTCTCGTCCGCCGCCTCACCGGCCCGCTCGATCGCGACGCGCTCGGCAAAGCCCTCTCGGCCCTCGTCGCGCGCCACGAGGTCCTCCACACCGTCTTTGCGGCAAAGGATGGTCGCCCGGTCGCCCGCATCCGCGCCGCCGAGCCCGTCGCGCTCCCGGTGACCAGCCTGGCCGCGCTGCCCGCCGCCCCGCGCGAGGCCGCGATCCTCCGCGAGATCGCCGCCGAGGCCCATCGCCCTTTCGATCTCGCCACGGGTCCGCTCCTCCGCGCCCGCCTCCTCGAGGCCGACGTCGACGATCATGTCGTCCTGTTGACGCTGCACCACATCGTCACCGACGCCTGGTCGCAGGGCGTGCTCAACCGCGAGCTCGGCGCCCTCTACGCCTCGTTCGTCGCCGGCGTCGCCCCGACGCTGCCGGGGCTCCCGATCCAGTACGCCGACCACGCCGCCTGGCAGCGCCGCGCCCTCGAAGGTGCCGAGTCGGAGCGCCAGCTCGCCTACTGGAAAGCGCGCCTCGCCGGCGCCGCCCCGTCGCTCGATCTCCCGACCGATCACCCGCGGCCCGCCGTGCCCAGCCACCGCGGCGATCGCCGCGCGTTCACCCTCCCGGCCGAGCTCACGCGCGCCCTCAAAGACCTCTCCCGCCGCGAGGGCGCGACCCTCTTCATGACCCTCCTCGCCGGGTTCGAGGCGCTCCTTCATCGCCTCACCGGGCAAAGCGATCTCCTCCTCGGCACGCCGATCGCCAACCGCGGGCGGCCCGAGACCGAGGGGCTGATTGGCTTCTTCCTCAACACGCTGGTGCTCCGCACCGATCTCTCGGGCGATCCCCCGTTCCGCGAGCTCGTCCAGCGCGTGCGCGAGGCCTCGCTCGGCGCCTACGCCCACCAGGACATGCCCTTCGAGCGCCTGGTGCAGGAGCTCGAGCCCGGGCGCGATCCCGGCCGATCGCCGCTCTTCCAGGTGATGTTCACGCTGCAGAACGCGTCCGAGCCCCTCGCGCTCCCGGGCCTCGTCCTCCAGCGCGGCACGGTGCCCAACACCACCGCCAAGTTCGATCTCTCCCTCGCCCTCGGCGAGAGCCCCACGGTGCCTGGCCTCGCGGGATCGTTCGAGTTCAGCACCGATCTCTTCGACGGCGCCACCATCGACCGGATGATCGAGCACCTGACCGTGCTGCTCACCGCCGCCGCGGCCGATCCCACAAGGCGCCTCCACGAGCTGCCGATCCTCGCGGCTGCCGAGCGGCAAACGCTCCTCGTCGCCTTCAACGACACGGCCCGACCGCACGCCGAGGACGCCTGCATTCACGAGGTCTTCGAGGCCCACGCCGCGAGGCAGCCCGAGGCGATCGCCCTCGTTTTCGAGGACCAGACGCTGTCGTACCGCGAGCTCGACGAGCGTGCCAATCAGCTCGCTCACCACCTCCGCGCCCGCGGGGTCGGCCCGGAGATCCTCGTCGGCATCTCCATGCGCCGCTCGATCGAGATGATCGTCGCCGTCCTCGGCACCCTCAAGGCCGGCGGCGCGTACGTGCCACTCGATCCCACCTACCCGGAAGAGCGCCTCGCCTTCATGCTCGCCGACGCCAGCGTCAAGGTGCTCTTGACCGAGGCCGGCGTCGTCGCCGATCTCCCGCCGCACGGCGCCGAGGTGCTCTGTCTCGACAGCGGCTGGCCGGCGATAGCCCTCGAGCGCCGCGAGCGCCCCGAGCCCCTCGCGGAGGCCGACAGCCTCGCTTACGTGATCTACACCTCGGGCTCGACCGGCAAGCCCAAGGGCGTGATGGTCGAGCACCACGGTCTCGTCAACGTGGCCGCGGTCCACGCAGAAGCCTTTGGCTCCGGCCCCGGATCGCGCGTCCTCCAGCTCGCGTCGCTCAACTTCGACGCTTCGGTGTGGGAGATCGTGATGGCGCTCCTCAACGGCGGCACGCTGGTGCTCGCCGCGCAGGACGCGCTGCTCCCCGGCCCGGATCTCCTGAAGACGCTCGTGGATCAACGGATCACGGCGCTCACCATCTCTCCGTCGGTGCTCGCGGCGCTGCCGCTGGCCGCGCTCCCGGATCTGCGCACCATCGTGGTGGCCGGCGAGGCGTGCTCGGAAGAGCTGGTGTCGCGCTGGGCGCCCGGTCGTCAGTTCATCGATGCCTACGGCCCGACCGAGACGTCGATCTGCGCCAGCCTGGGCCCGTGCTTTGCGGGCGGCGGCAAGCCCAGCATCGGTAAGCCCATCGCCAACACCCGGATCCTGATCCTCGACGCCGCGGGCGAGCTTCAGCCCATCGGCGTCCCGGGCGAGCTCTGCGTCGGCGGCGTCGGCCTCGCGCGCGGCTACCTCGGCCGGCCCGAGCTCACGGCCGAAAAGTTCATCCCCGATACCTATTCTGCCGCGCCCGGGCAACGGCTCTATCGCACCGGCGACGTCGCGCGCTTCCTCCCCGATGGCACGCTCGACTACCTCGGCCGCGTCGATGATCAGGTGAAGCTGCGCGGCTTCCGCATCGAGCTCGGCGAGATCGAAGCGGTCCTGTCGCAGCACCCCGCCGTCGGCGACGTCGCGGTGATCGTTCGCGAGGATCGCGGCGAAAAACGGCTCGTCGCCTACGTCGTCGCCCGCGACGCCCAGGCGATCACCGCGGCCGCGCTGCGCCGCCACCTGCACGACAAGCTCCTCGAGCACATGCTCCCGGCGGCCTTCGTCGTGCTCGACGCCATGCCGCTCTCGCCGAGCGGCAAGATCGATCGCCGCGCGCTCCCGGCTCCGGAGCCGTCCATCGAAGCGCGCGACTTCATCGCCCCTCGCGGCCCGGTCGAGGAGGCCATCGCCGGCACCTGGGCCGAGATCCTGCGGCTCCCGCGCGTCTCCGCGCACGACGGCTTCTTCGATCTCGGCGGGCACTCGCTCCTCGCGACCCGGGCGGTGGCTCGCCTCCGCGCCGCGTTCGGCGTCGAGATCCCGCTGCGCGCGCTCTTCGAGGCGCCGTCGCCGGCCGAGCTCGCCGTCCGCGTCGACGCGGCCCTCCGCGCGGGCCACGGCGTCACGCTCCCTCCGCTCACCCGCGCCGCTCGCGAAGGCACCCTCGCGCTCTCGTTCGCGCAGGAGCGCCTCTGGTTCCTCGATCAGCTCGAGCCCGGCGATCCCTCGTACGTCATGGCCTCGGCCCTCCGCCTCGAAGGCCCTCTCGACACCTCGGCCCTCGAACGTGCTTTGACCGCGATCGTCGCGCGCCACGAGATCCTCCGCACCACGTTCACCACCGTCCGGGGCAAGCCGGCGCAGGTCATCCATCCTTCGATGGACCACGGCTGGTCGATCACCGATCTGTCACTCCTCTCTGCCACGGAATCCGACGCCGCCATCCAGCGCGAGATCGGCGCCGAGACGCGCCGTCCTTTCGATCTCGCCCACGGCCCGATCCTCCGCGCTCGCCTGCTCCGCCTCGGCGCTGACAGGCACGTTCTTCTCTTCGCCGTGCACCACATCGCCTCCGATGGCTGGTCGAATGGCATCTTCACGCGCGAGCTCGGCGCTCTTTACCGGGCCTTCGCCAAAGGCGCCGCCTCGCCGCTCGCGGACCTCCCTCTCCAGTACGCCGATCACGCGGCCTGGCAGCGCCGCTGGATGGTCGGAGCGGCCCTCGAAACGCAGCTCGCTCACTGGCGCGGTCACCTCGCCGGCGCCCCTGCCGCCCTCGATTTTCCGGCCGATCGCCCCCGCCCGCCGACCTCGTCGCACCGCGGCGCTCGTCGCTCCTTCCCGATCTCCAGGACCACCGCGCAGGCCCTCGCGGAGCTCTCGCGCGCCGAGGGCACGACGCTCTTCATGACGCTGCTCGCGGCGTTCGACGTCCTGCTCTATCGCCACACCGGCCAGGGCGATCTCGTCGTCGGCACCCCGATCGCCGGCCGCGCCCAGGCCGAGACCGAGGGCCTGATTGGCTTCTTCATCAACACCCTGGCCCTCCGCGCCGAGCTCACCGGCGAGATGAGCTTCCGCGCGCTCCTCCAGCAGGTGAAGGAGACCTGCCTCGGCGCCTACGCCCACCAGGACATGCCCTTCGAGCGCCTGGTGCAAGAGCTCGTGCCCGAGCGCGATCTCGGCCGCTCGCCGCTCTTCCAGGTCACGTTCACCCTGCAAAATACGCCTCGCGAGGCGGTCGTCCTCGAAGGCCTCCGGGTCGAGGGCCTCCGCGCCGCGGGCGACTCGGCCAAGTTCGATCTCACGCTGGCGATGATCGAGGGCCCGGACGGCCTCACCGCGCTCTTCGAGTACTCCACCGATCTCTTCGACGCGGCGACGATCGAGCGGCTCGGCGCTCACCTCGCGATCCTGCTCGAAGGCGTCGTCGCGGATCCTTCCGCCACCGTGGCGTCGCTCCCGATCCTCCCCGCGGCCGAGCGCCAGACTCTGCTCGTCGACTTCAACCGCACCCGGGTCGCCTTCGCCAGGGGCGCCACGATTCATGGCACCTTCGAGGCCCACGCCGCGGCCCAGCCCGACGCGATCGCCCTCGTTTTCGGGGAGCAAACGCTCACGTACCGCGAGCTCGACGAGCGGGCCAATCAGCTCGCTCACCACCTGCGCGCCCGCGGCGTCGGCCCCTCGACCCTGGTCGGCATCTCGATGCCTCGCTCGCTCGAGATGATCCTCGCCGTCCTCGGCGTGCTCAAGTCGGGCGGGGCGTACGTGCCTCTCGATCCCACCTACCCGGACGATCGCCTCGCGTTCATGCTCGCCGACGCCCGCGTCGCGATCCTCCTCACGCAGGGCAGCGTCGCCGCCGCGCTCCCCGCGCACGAAGCGAGCGTCGTTTGCCTCGATCGCGACTGGCCGGCGATCGCCGCCGAGCCCCGCGATACTCCCGCTCCGCTCGCGCTCGACACCGATCTTGCTTACGTGATCTACACCTCGGGCTCGACCGGCAAGCCCAAGGGCGTGATGGTCGAGCACCACGGCCTCGTCAACGTGGCCGCGGTCCATGCAGAGGCCTTTGGAGCGGGCCCCGGATCGCGCGTCCTCCAGCTCGCATCGCTCAGCTTCGACGCTTCGGTGTGGGAGATCGTGATGGCGTTGCTCAACGGCGGCACGCTGGTGCTCGCCGACGCCGACGCGCTGCTCCCCGGCCCGGATCTTCTGAAGACGCTCGTGGATCAACGGATCACGGCGCTCACCATCTCTCCGTCGGTGCTCGCGGCGCTGCCGGTGGCTGCGCTCCCGGATCTGCGCACGATCGTGGTGGCCGGCGAGGCGTGCTCGGAAGAGCTGGTATCGCGCTGGGCGCCCGGTCGTCAGTTCATCGATGCCTACGGCCCGACCGAGACGTCGATCTGCGCCAGCCTGGGCCCGTGCTTTGCGGGCGGCGGCAAACCCAGCATCGGTAAGCCCATCGCCAACACCCGGATCCTGATCCTCGATGCCGCGCGCAACCTGGCTCCGCTCGGCGTCGCGGGCGAGCTCTGCGTCGGCGGCGTCGGCCTCGCGCGCGGCTACCTCGGCCAGCCCGCTCTCACCGCCGAGCGCTTCATCGCCGATCCTTTCACCCCCGGCGAGCGCCTCTACTGCACCGGCGATCGCGCGCGCTTCCTCCCCGACGGCACGCTCGAGTACCTCGGCCGCGCCGACTTCCAGGTCAAGGTTCGCGGCTTCCGGATCGAGCTCGGCGAGATCGAGGCCGTCCTCGCGCAGCACCCCGCGGTGCGCGACGCGGTGGTGATCGCGCGCGAAGATCGCGGCGACAAGCGCCTCGTCGCGTACGTGGTCGCCGGCGATCTGCCGCTCGTCGATCTCAAGGCCCACCTCCGCGCCGCGCTCCCGGACTTCATGGTCCCGGCGGCGATCGTCCGCCTCGCCGCGATGCCGCTCACGCCCGCCGGCAAGGTCGATCACCGCGCGCTCCCCGCGCCCGATCTCTCGTCCGAGCCCCGCGTCCACGTCGAGCCGCGCGGCCCGGTGGAAGCAGTCCTCGCCGCGATCTTCGGCGAGGTCCTCGGGGTGGCCGTCGTCTCCGCGTACGATGGCTTCTTCGATCTCGGCGGCCACTCGCTCCTCGCGACCCAGGTCGTCGCGCGGGTGCGCGCCTCGTTCGGCGTCGAGATCCCGCTCCGCGCGCTCTTCGAGGCCACAACGCCGGCCGCGCTCGCCGTCCGCGTCGAGGCCGCCCTCCGCGTCGGCGAGGCCCTCGCAGCACCGCCCCTCGTGCGCGCCCCGCGCGGCGGCGCCCTCGCGCTCTCGTTCGCGCAGGAGCGGCTCTGGTTCCTCGATCAGCTCGAGCCCGGCGATCCCACCTACGTCGTCCCGCTGGCGGTGCGCATCGAGGGTCCGCTCGACATCGACGCCCTCGGCCGCGCCATCGCTGCGCTCGTCGATCGTCACGAGATCCTCCGCACGACGTACGCCGCGCAGCACGGCCTCCCCACCGCGATCGTCCACGAGCACCTCGCGACGCCGCTCTCGCTCACGAGCCTCACCGCGATCGCGCCGGGCGCCCGCGAGGCCGCGCTGCGCAAGGCCACCGCCGAGGAGGCCCGTCGTCCCTTCGATCTCGCCGCCGGCCCGATCCTTCGCGCCCGCCTCTTCGCCGTCGCCGCCGACGATCACCTGCTCCTGTTGACGATGCACCACATCGTGTCCGACGGGTGGACGCTGGGCATTCTCAACCGCGAAATCGCGGCCTTCTACGACGCCTTCCACGCCGGTCGCTCGGGCAGCTCGTCAGCGCTGCCCGAGCTCCCGATCCAGTACACCGACTACGCCGCCTGGCAGCGGAGCTGGCCCCAGGGCGACGTCCTCACGCGGCAGCTCGGCTACTGGAAGGGGCGCCTCGCGGGCGCCCCGCGCGCGCTGGTGGTCCCCGCCGATCGCCCGCGCCCGGCCACGCAATCGCACCGCGGAGATCATCGCCTCTTCCGCCTCACGACGGCCACCTCCGCGGCCCTGCGTGAGCTCGCCCGCCGCGAGGGCGTGACGCTGTTCATGCTGCTCCTCGCGGCGTTCGACGTCCTGCTCGCGCGCACCACGGGGCAGTCGGACATCGTCGTCGGTACGCCGGTCGCCGGCCGCACCCAGGCCGCGACCGAGGGCCTGATTGGCTTCTTCATCAACACCCTCGTGCTCCGCACCGAGGTCCCGAGCGAGCTCCCGTTCCAGGCGCTCCTCGGCCGCGTTCGCGAGGCCTGCCTCGGCGCGTATGCCCACCAGGACATGCCCTTCGAGCGCCTCGTTCAGGAGCTGGAGCCCGAGCGCGATCTCAGCCGCTCACCGCTCTTCCAGGTGCTCTTCACCCTGCAAAACGCGCCCAGCGAGCCCATGGCCCTCGAGGGGCTCACGCTCCGCCGGCAGACGGTCGAGAGCCGCGCGTCCAAGTTCGATCTCACGCTGACCATGGCCGACACCGGCGGCCGCATCGGCGGAGCGCTGGAGTTCGCCACCGATCTCTTCGACGGCGCAACGATCGACCGCTTGGTCGATCGGCTGGCGACGCTGCTCGCGGGCGTCGCTGTCGATCCGACGATGCCTGTCGGCGATCTCCCGCTCTTGCCCGAGACCGAGCGCCAGATGCTCCTCGCGTGGACCGACGCGGGAGTCTCATTCCCCGTCGAGACGACGATCCAGCAGCTCTTCGAGTGGCAAGTGGAGCGCAGTCCAGACGCTCGCGCCGTGACGTTCGAGGGCGAGAGCCTCTCGTACCGCCAGCTCGACGAGCGAGCCAATCACCTCGCCCATCACCTCCTCCAGCACGGCGTCGGCAAAGACGTCCTCGTCGGCCTCGCCGTCCGCCGCTCGCTCGCCATGGTGGTCGGTATCCTCGGCATTCTCAAGGCCGGCGGCGCGTATCTGCCCCTCGATCCCGAGTACCCGAAGGACCGCCTGGCCTTCATGATCGAGGACTCGAAGATTGGCACTCTCGTGACCGAGGCCGAGGTCGTCGGCGCGCTCCCGCCGCACCACGCCCGGGTGATCCGCCTCGACGCCGACTGGCCGCAGATCGCGAAAGAGCGCGGCGATCGCCCGGTGAACCGCACCGTCCCGTCGGGCCTCGCCTACGTGATCTACACCTCGGGCTCGACCGGCAAGCCCAAGGGCGCCCTCGTCACGCACGAGAACGTGGTCCGCCTCTTCTCGGCCACCGACGCCTGGTACGGCTTCCACTCCGCCGACGTGTGGACGCTCTTCCACTCGTACGCCTTCGATTTTTCGGTCTGGGAAATCTGGGGCGCGCTCCTCCACGGCGGCCGCGTCGTCATCGTCCCTCACTGGATCTCGCGTGATCCTTCCGCCTTCTACAAGCTCCTTGGCGACGAGGGCGTGACGGTCTTGAACCAGACTCCATCGGCCTTCCGCCAGCTCGCCCACATCGACGCTTCGGCCTCGCCCGCGGCCATGGCCGCGCTGCGGCTCCGGTACGTGATCTTCGGCGGCGAGGCCCTGGATCTCGGCGGTCTCCGCGGCTTCTGGGAGCGCCACGGCGACGCCAGGCCCCAGCTCGTCAACATGTACGGCATCACCGAGACGTGCGTGCACGTTACCTATCGTCCGGTCGGCCTCGCCGATCTGGATCGCCCGTGGTCGAGCGTCATCGGCCGCTCGATACCCGATCTCCAAGTCTACGTCCTCGACGCGCAGCAGCGCCTCTTGCCCATTGGCATCCCCGGCGAGCTGTACGTCGGCGGCGCCGGCGTCTCGCGCGGCTACCTGCGCCGGCCCGAGCTCACGGCCCAGCGCTTCCTCCCGGATCCCTGGCACCCGGGGCAGCGCCTCTACCGCACCGGTGATCTCGGTCGCGTGCTCGAAGGCGGGGATCTCGAGTACCTCGGTCGCATCGATCATCAGGTGAAGATCCGCGGCTTCCGGATCGAGCTCGGCGAGATCGAGGCCGTCCTCGATCAGCACCCGGCCGTGCGCGAAGCGGTGGTCCTCGCGCGCGAGGACGGCCCCGGCGACCGGCGCCTCGTCGCCTACCTCGTGTGCTCGGGCGAAGCCCCGAAGGCCGCGGATCTCCGGGCTTTCCTCAAGGAAACGCTCCCCGAGTACATGGTGCCGTCGGCCTTCGTCGTGCTCGCGGCCCTCCCGATCACCGACAACGGCAAGGTCGATCGCCGCGCGCTCCCGGCGCCGGACACCTCGATCGTCGAGGCGCGCGCCCACGTCGCCCCGCGCGGCCCGGTCGAAGAAGGCGTCGCCGCGATCTTCGCCGAGGTCCTCAAGGTCCCGATCGTCTCGGCGCGCGATGGCTTCTTCGAGCTCGGCGGCCACTCGCTCCTCGCCACGCAGGCCATCGCCCGCATCCGCTCCGCGTTCGGCGTCGAGCTGCCGCTGCGCAGCCTCTTCGAGGCGCCGACGCCCGCCGAGCTCGCGGGCGAGGTCGAGCGCGCGCTCCACGGGGGGCCCGCCGCGGCGATCCCGCCCGTCACCCGCGCCGATCGGAGCGCGCCGCTCGCGCTCTCGTTCGCGCAGGAGCGCCTCTGGTTCCTGAACCAGTTCGAGCCCGACGACACGTCCTACCTCATCCCGCTGGCGCTGCGCCTCGAGGGCGATCTCGATCCCGACGCGCTCCAGCGGGCGCTCGTGGCGCTCGTCGCGCGGCACGAGGTCCTGCGCACCACGTTCGCCACCGCGTCGGGGCGCCCCGTCCAGGTGATCCACCCGTCGCTCGACGTGCCGCTGCCGCTCACGGTCCTCGGCGAAGGCACGCGCGCCGACCGGGACGCGGCGCTCGCCGCGGAGCTCTCCGACGGCGCGCGACGGCCGTTCGATCTCGCGGCCGGCCCGCTCCTCCGCGCCCGGCTTTTCCAGCTCGAGCCGCGCGAGCACGTCCTCGCGTTGACGATGCACCACATCGTGTCCGACGCCTGGTCGCGCGGGGTGATGAACCGCGAGCTCGGCACCTTCTACCGCGCCTTCGTCGCGGGCGAGACGCCCGCGCTGCCGGAGCTCCCGCTCCAGTACGCCGACCACGCCGCGTGGCAGCGGGCCTTCCTCTCGGGCGACTCGCTCCAGCAGCAGCTCGCCTACTGGAAGCAGGCCCTCGGCGGCGCGCCCGGCGTGCTCGATCTCCCGACCGATCGCCCCCGCCCCGCCATCCCCGCGCACCGGGGCGAGCGCCGCTTCTTCACCCTCGCGCCCGGCCTCGGCGACGGCCTCAACGCCCTCGCGCAGCGCTCCGGCGTGACGCTCTTCATGCTGCTCCTCGCGGCCTTCGACGTCCTGCTCCACCGGTACACCGGGCAGAACGATCTCGTCGTCGGCACGCCGATCGCCAACCGCACCCGCGCCGAGACCGAGGGCCTGATCGGCTTCTTCGTCAACACGCTGGTCCTGCGCGCGCAGCTCACCGGGGACCTCTCGTTCCAGCAGCTCGTCAAGAAGGTCCGCGAGACCTGCCTAGGCGCCTACGCCCACCAGGACATGCCCTTCGAGCGCCTCGTGACCGAGCTCGCGCCCGAGCGCGATCTCGGCCGCAGCCCGCTCTTCCAGGTGGTCTTCGCGCTCCAGAACGCGCCGGTCGAGGGGATCGCGCTGCCGGGCCTCCACATCTCCAGCGTGGCGTCGGAGAGCGCGACGTCGAAGTTCGATCTCACCGTGGTGATGGGCGAGACGCGGGACGGCCTGGTCTGCTCGTTCGAGTACGACGTCGATCTCTTCGACGGCGCCACGATCGAGCGGATGCTCGGCCACTTCCGCGCGATCCTCGAGGGCGTCGTCGCCGATCCCACCGCGAAGATCGGCGATCTGCCGCTGCTCTCGCCGGCCGAGCGTCACCGATTGCTGACGGAGCTCAACGACGTCAACGTCGTGTACCCGACGGAGACATCGATCCACGGCCTCTTCGAGGCGCAGGTCGATCGCAGCCCGGACGCGCCGGCCCTCACGGTGGAGGGGCGCACGCTCACCTACCGCGAGCTCGACGCCCGGGCGAACCAGCTCGCGCGCTACCTCGTCGGCAGGGGCGTGAAGCCCGGCGCGCTGGTGGGGCTCTGCGTCCAGCGCTCGGTCGAGATGATGGTCGGGATCCTCGGCATCCTGAAGGCCGGCGGCGCGTATGTACCGCTCGATCCCGAGTATCCGAAGCCGCGCCTGGCCTTCATGGTGGACGACTCGAAGGTCGCGGTGCTCCTCACGCAGGCCGAGCTCGTCGCGACGATCCCGGCCCACGGTGCGGCGGTGATCTGCCTCGACGAAGGCTGGGCGACGATCGCCGCCGAGAGCACCGATCGCCTCGATTACCCGCCGGATACGTACCGCACCGCCTACGTGATCTACACCTCGGGCTCGACCGGCAAGCCCAAGGGGGCGATGGTCACGCACGCCAACGTCACGCGCCTCTTCGCCGCGACCGACGCCTGGTACCGCTTCGATTCGAGCGACGTGTGGACGATGTTCCACTCGTACGCGTTCGACTTCTCGGTCTGGGAAATCTGGGGCGCGCTCCTCCACGGCGGCCGCCTCGTCATCGTCCCGTACTGGATCTCGCGCGAGCCCGCGGCCTTCTACAAGCTCCTCGGCGACGAGGGGGTGACGGTCCTGAACCAGACGCCGTCGGCCTTCCGGCAGCTCGTTCACGTTGACGAGTCGGCTTCGTCCGCCGAGCCTCCGGCGCTCCGGCTCCGCTTGGTGATCTTCGGCGGCGAGGCGCTCGACGTCGGCGATCTCCGCGGCTGGTGGGACCGCCACGGCGACGTGCAGCCGCAGCTCGTCAACATGTACGGCATCACCGAGACCACGGTGCACGTCACGTATCGCCCTGTGAACAAGGGCGATCTCGATCGTTCGTGGTCGAGCGTCATCGGCCGGACGATCCCCGACCTCCAGGTCTACGTGCTCGACGCGCGGGGCGGGCTCGCCCCGTTGGGCGTCCCCGGCGAGCTGTACGTCGGCGGCGCCGGCGTCGCGCGCGGCTACCTCGACAGGCCCGAGCTCACGGCCGAGCGGTTCCTCCCCGATCCCTTCAATCCGAGGCCGGGCGCCCGCCTCTACCGCACCGGCGATCTGGCCCGCGTCCTCGTGAGCGGGGACATCGAGTACCTCGGCCGCATCGATCATCAGGTGAAGATCCGCGGCTTCCGGATCGAGCTCGGCGAGATCGAGGCGGTGCTCGACACGCACCCGGCCGTGCGCGAAGCGGTGGTCCTCGCGCGCGAGGACGGGCCCGGTGAGAAGCGCCTCGTCGCGTACCTCGTCTGCCGCGAGGGACAAGCGCCGACGGTGGGCGAGCTCCGCGCCTTCGTGAAGGACAAGCTCCCCGACTCGATGGTCCCGGCGGCGTTCGTGCTGCTGTCCGCGCTGCCGCTGACCGAGAACGGCAAGGTCTCACGCCGCGCGCTGCCGGCGCCGGAGGAAGGCGAGCGCCCCGAGCTGGGCGAGGAGTTCGTCGCCCCGAGCGCGGGCGCCGAGGAGGCGCTGGCGAGGATCTGGGCCGAGGTGCTCCGGCTCCCGCAGGTCGGCGTGCGCGACAACTTCTTCGAGATCGGCGGCGACTCGATCCTCTCGATCCAGATCGTCGCCCGCGCGCAGCAGGCCGGCTTCTGGATCACGCCGCGGCAGCTCTTCCAGCACCCGACGATCGGCGAGCTCGCCTGTGTCGCGGGCTTCACGGCCGAGGTCTCGGCCGAGCAGGGCGCCGTTACGGGGCAGGCACCTCTGACACCAATTCAGCGCTCGTGGTACGAGCAGCAGCTCGTCGATCCACACCACCACAACCAGTCGAGCTTCCTCGAGGTGCCCGGCGCGATCGACGCCGCGGCGCTGGAGCAAGCGCTCGCGGGGCTGCTCGCGCACCACGACGCGCTCCGCGTCCGGCTCGTCGGCGACGCGCAGACGTTCGCGGCCCCCGGCGGTGACGTGCCTCTCCAGCGCGTCGATCTCACCGGCGTCGCCGGGAGCGATCGCAAGGCGGTGATCGAGAAGGCGGCTGCCGGGGCGCAGGCGAGCCTCGATCTCGTGGCCGGCCCGGTGCTCCGAGCGGTGCTCTTCGAGAGCGGCGCCGAGGGCCCGAGCCGCGTGCTCCTGGTCGTGCACCACCTCGCGGTCGACGGCGTCTCGTGGCGGATCTTGCTCGACGATCTCTGGACGGTCTACGAGCAGCGCCGCCGCGGCGAGGCGATCGCGCTCCCGCCCAAGACCACGTCGTTCAAGCGCTGGGCCGAGAAGCTCGACGAGTACGCGCGCGGCGAGATCGTCGCGGCAGAGCGCGGTTTCTGGCTCGATCCGGTGCGCGCGCGCGCGGGCCGCCTGCCGGTCGATCACGACGACGGCGACAACCTCGAGTCGACGATGCGCGTCGTCTCGGTGTCGCTCACGGCCGAGGAGACCGCGCAGCTCCTCCGCGAGGTGCCCGAGGCCTACCAGACCCAGATCAACGACATCCTGCTCGCGGCATTCGCGCAGGCTTTCGGCGATCTCACCGCCTCCGACGTCACCCTCGTCGACCTCGAAGGCCACGGCCGCGAAGAGCTGTTCGACGACGTCGATCTCACCCGCACCGTCGGGTGGTTCACCACGGTGTTCCCGGTGGTGCTCGACGTCGACGCTCACGCGAACGCGGGCGCGACGATCAAGTCGGTGAAGGAGCAGCTCCGGGCCATCCCCACGCGCGGCCTCGGTCACGGCGTGCTCCGCTTCCTTCGCGAGGGCGACGCGGTGAGCGCCGAGCTCGCGGCGCTCCCGCCGGCCGAGGTGAGCTTCAACTACCTCGGGCAGCTCGATCAGGCGCTGCCCGAGTCGTCACCGTTCCGCTGGGCGCGCGAGTCGAGCGGGCCCACGCACAGCCCCCGCGCGCGCCGCCCCTACCTCCTCGATCTCAACGCCAGCGTGGCCAGGGGCGTGCTCACGGTGCGCTTCCTGTACAGCGAGGCCAAGCACGAGCGCGCAACGATCGAGCGCCTCGCGGCGCGCTACCTCGACGATCTGCGCGGCCTCATCGCGCACTGCCTCTCGCCCGACGCGGGCGGCTACACGCCCTCGGATTTCCAGCAGGAAGAGCTGACCCAGGACGTCATCGACATGCTGGCGGGCCTGGATGACGACTGACGTCGCACGTCGGATCAAGAGCGGGATCGGATCATGAGCCGGAAGAACATCGAGAACATCTACTCCCTGTCGCCGATGCAGCAGGGGCTCCTCTTCCACTCGCTGGTGGCCTCGCAGCAGGCCGCCTACCCGGTGCAGATCGACTGGACTTTGCGAGGAAACCTCGACGAAGCCGCCTTCCTGCGCGCCTGGCAGGAGGTCGTCGACAGGCACCCGATCCTGCGCACGGCCTTCGTGTGGGAGCGGCTCGAGAAGCCGATGCAGATCGTCCGCAAGAAGGTTTTGATCCCGGTCGAGCAGCGCGATCTCCGCGAGATGCCCGCCGCCGAGCGCGCGGCCTGGGTGACGAGCTACGCGGCCGATGAGTGCAACAAGAGCTTCGATCTCACCCGCGCGCCGCTGATGCGCCTCTCGCTCCTGCGCCTCTCGGACGACACCTACCGCTTCATCTGGAGCCTCCACCACCTGATCATCGACGGCTGGTCGCTCCCCCTCTTGGTCAAGGAAGTGTTCGCGCTCTACGCGGCCTACGGCGCGGGGAAAGAGCCGCGCCTCGATCGGGTAAAGCCCTTCGGTGACTACATCGGCTGGCTCAACAAGCAGAGCCTCGCGAGCGCCGAGGCCTTCTGGAAGAAGACCCTCGCCGGCTTCGTCGCGCCGACCCCGTTTCGCGTCGATCACCCTGCAAAAGAAGGCGAAGCGCACGAGGTGGACGAGACGATGCTCGTCTTCACCGCGGCCGAATCGGCGAGCCTCCAGGCCTTCGCGCGGCAGCACCAGCTCACGCTGAGCACCCTCGTGCAGGGCGCGTGGGCGCTGCTCCTCTCGCGCTACAGCGGCGACGACGACGTGCTCTTCGGCGCCACCGTCTCGGGCCGCTCCGCGCCGGTGCCGGGGATCGATCGCATGGTCGGCCTCTTCATCAACACGCTCCCGGTGCGCGTGAAGGTGCCCGCCGAGCAGCCGATCGTCCCCTGGCTCCAGGCGCTGCAGGAGCAGTACTCCGAGCTCCGCGAGTACGAGTACTCGCCGCTCGTCGAGGTCCAGGGCTGGAGCGAGGTGCCGCGTGGCCTCCCGCTCTTCGAGAGCCAGGTCGCCTTCGAGAACTACCCCGAGGCCGAGGCGCTGCTCCAGGGCGCAGGCGGCCTCACCGTCGACAAGGCGCGGATGGAGACGCGCACCCACTATCCGCTCACCGTCGTCGCCGTCTTCCAGAAGATCTTGATGGTGCGGATCAGCTCGGATCGAAGGCGATTCGACCTGCCGGTCGTCGAGCGGATGCTGCAGCACCTCAAGCGCCTGCTGGCGGGGATGCTCGAGCGTCCCACCGCGCGCGTGGGCGAGCTGCCCCTCCTGACCGACGACGAGAAGCACCGCGTGGTGGTCACGTGGAACGAGTCGGCGGTCGTGTTCGCGAAGGACGAGCGCATCAATCAGCTCTTCGAGGCGCGCGTCGACGCGACGCCCGACGCGACGGCGCTAGTCGCGGGATCGACGCGCCTCACGTTCCGCGAGCTCGAAGCGCAGGCCAACCGCCTCGCGCACCACCTCCAGACACTCGGCGTCGGCCCTGATTCGGTGGTTGGCCTCTCGATGGGCCGCACCGCCGAGATCATCGTCGGGCTCCTCGGCATCCTCAAGGCCGGCGGCGCTTACGTGCCGATCGATCCCGCGTACCCGGCCTCGCGCATCGCCCAGATCGTCGAGGACGCCGGCGTGCGCGTGATCGTCACCCTCGGCGAATTCGCGTCAGTCATGCCCGCCGCGAACATCACGGTGGTGCGCCTCGACGTCGACGCGGCCACGCTCGCCGCCGTCAGCGCTGCGCGTCCCACGAGCGCGGCGACCTCGTCGAGCCTGGCCTACGTGCTCTTCACCTCGGGCTCGACTGGCAAGCCCAAGGGCGTCGCGATCGAGCACCGCCAGCTCGTCAACTACGTGCGCGGCGTCGGCTCCCGGCTCGCCCTGCCCGACGACGCGAGCTACGCGCACATCTCCACGTTTTCAGCCGATCTCGGCAACACCGTGCTCTTCCCGCCGCTCTGCCTCGGCGGCACACTCCACGTCATCCCGCAGGATCTCACGACCGATCCCGGCGGCCTCGCGGAGTACTTCACGCGCGAACGGATTGACTGCCTGAAGATCGTGCCGTCGCACCTGGCTGCGCTGCTCTCGGCCGGGCACCCCGAGCGGCTGATCCCGCGGCGTTTGCTCGTCCTCGGCGGCGAGGGATCGAGCTGGGATCTGATCGCGCGGATCGCCAGGCTCGCGCCCGACTGCCGCATCCTCAACCACTACGGCCCGACCGAGACCACGGTCGGCGTGCTGACGTACCCGGTCGATCCCGGCGCGCCCGCGCCCACGGCGATCGTTCCGCTCGGGCGACCGCTACCGAACAGCAGCGTTTACGTGCTCGACGCGCTTCGCCAGCCCACGCCGGTAGGCGTCCCCGGCGAGGTGTACATCGGCGGCGACGGCGTCGCGCGCGGTTATTTGAACCGCCCCGATCTCACCGACGAGCGCTTCGTCCCCGATCCTTTCGGCCCTCCCGGCGCGCGCCTCTACCGCACCGGCGACCGCGCGCGCTCCCTCCCCGACGGGACGATCTGCTTCCTCGGGCGCATCGATTTTCAGGTGAAAATACGGGGTTTCCGCATCGAGCTCGGCGAGATTGAGGCCGCCGTCCAGGCCCACCCCGCCGTCGCCGAGATCGTCGTCCTCGCCCAGGAAGAGGCCTCGGGCGACAAGCGCCTCGTCGCGTACCTCGTCCCGTCGGCCGGCACGATCGACGTCGCCGATCTCCGCGCCTCGCTCGCGCAGCGGCTCCCCGAGTCCATGATCCCCGCGGCGTTCGTCGTGCTCGACGCGCTGCCGCTGACGTCGAACGGCAAGATCGATCGCCGCGCGCTCCCCGCCCTCGAAGCGAACGAGATCGAGGAGGCCGCGGCCTTCGTCGGCCCGCGCAACCCGGTGGAAGAGGTCCTCGCCGGGATCTGGAGCGACGTCTTCGATCGTCCCGAGATCGGCGTCTTCGAGCGCTTCTCGGATCTCGGCGGCCACTCGCTCCTCGCGATCCAGATCATCGCCCGCACGCGCGAGGCGTTCCAGGCCGAGGTCCCGCTCCGCGCCATCTTCGAGCACCCGACGATCGCCGCGCTCGCCGAGGCCGTGCAGTCGTCGATGCGCGAGGAAGAAGGCCTCGCGGCGCCGCCGATCACGCGCGTCGATCGCGCTGCGGCGCTGCGCCTCTCGTTCGCGCAGGAGCGCCTGTGGTTCCTCGATCAGCTCGAGCCCGGGAGCGCGTTCTACAACGTCCCCTCGGGCCTCCGTATCAAGGGGCCGCTCGACGCCGGCGCGCTCGAGCGCGCCCTCCGCGAGATCATCCGTCGCCACGAGGTGCTGCGAACGACGTTCACCTCGGTGGAAGGCCGCCCCACCCAGATCATCCACGAGACGATCGACTTCCCGTTCCCGATCGACAGCGTCGGCCCCGTGCCCTCGGCCGAGCGCGACGCCGTGGCGCGCCGGCACGCCGAGCTCGAGGCGGCCCGCCCGTTCGATCTGATCACCGGGCCGCTCTTCCGCGCGCGCCTCGTGGTGCTCGACGGGGACGAACACCTCCTCCTGTTGACGCTGCACCACATCGTGTCCGACGGGTGGACGCGCGGCATCTTGAACCGCGAGCTGACCACGCTCTACACCGCGTTCCTGGCGGGGAAGGCCTCGCCGCTCCCCGAGCTCGCGCTCCAGTACGCCGACTACGCCGCCTGGCAGCGCGGCTGGCTCGCGGGGGACATCCTCGATCGCCAGATTGTCTACTGGAAGAAGCAGCTCGCCGGCGCGCCCCAGGCTCTCGAGCTGCCGACGGATCGCCCGCGCCCGCCGGTGCAGCGCTACCGCGGCGGCCAGCGGATCACCGTGCTCTCCGCCGACATCGCCACGGCCCTGAAGGACCTCTCGCGGCGCGAGGGCGTGACGCTCTACATGACGCTGCTCGCGGCGCTCGACGTGCTGCTCCACCGCTACACCGGGCAGGACGACATCGTCGTCGGCACCTCGATCTCCAACCGCGGTCACGCCGACACCGAGCGGATGATCGGCTTCTTCATCAACGCGCTCGTCCTCCGCACCGAGCTGTCGAGTGACCTCACGTTCGTCGAGCTGCTCGCCCGCGTGCGCGACGTCTGCCTCGGCGCCTACGCCCACCAGGACATGCCCTTCGAGCGCCTGGTGCAGGAGCTGCAACCGGAGCCGGATCCCAGTCGATCGCCGCTGTTCCAGGTGATCTTCACCATGCAGAACGCGCCGGTATCGGCGATCGATCTCTCCGGTTTGCTGCTCCGGCCCGTGAAGGCCGAGAGCGCGACGGTGAAGTACGATCTCACGTTCGTGATGGGCGAGACCCCGGGCGGGCTCGGCGTCTCGATCGAGTACAACACCGATCTCTTCGACGCCTCGACGATCGAGCGGATGCTCGGCCACCTCGGCACGCTGCTCGACAGCGTCGCGAAGGCGCCGGACGCGCGCCTCGCCGACCTGCCGCTCCTCCGCGACGACGAGCGTCAGCGCCTCCTCGGCGCGTGGAACGACACCGCGGCGACGTTCTCGACCGACGAGGCGATTCACGAGCTGTTCGAGGCTCAGGTCGACGCCACGCCGGATCGCATGGCGCTCGTCGCCGGCCTCGATCGGCTCACGTTCGGCGAGCTCGATCGCCGCGCCAATCGCCTCGCGCATCACCTCCAGGCTCGCGGCGTCGGCCCCGAGTCGGTGGTCGGCCTCGCGGTCTCGCGATCGGCCGGGATGATCGTGGGCCTGCTCGGGATCCTCAAGGCCGGCGGCGCCTACGTGCCGCTCGACCCGGCGTATCCGCCGACCCGACTCGCCGAGATCCTCGGCGAATCGCGCTCTTCCGTGGTGATCACCGAGGGCCGCTTCGTCGCCTCGTTGCCGGAGGGTGTCCGCGTCGTTCGCCTCGACGACGACGCCGCGGCGATCCTCGCCGAGAGCGACGCGCGCCCGGAGAGCGCCGTCACCGCGCAGAACCTGGCCTACGTGCTCTTCACCTCGGGCTCGACCGGCAAGCCCAAGGGCGTGGCGATCGAGCACCGCCAGCTCGTCAACTACGTGCGCGGCGTGATGACGCGCCTCGATCTGAGCGACGACGCGAGCTACGCGCACGTCTCGACGTTTGCCGCCGATCTCGGCAACACCGTGCTCTTCCCGCCGCTCGTGAGCGGAGGCTGCCTGCACGTGATCGCCGAGGAGCTGACGACGAACCCCAACGCGCTCGCCGAGTACTTCACGCGTGAACGAATCGACTGCCTGAAGATTGTCCCGTCGCACCTCGCGGCGCTGCTCTCTGCGGCGCATCCCGAGCGGATCGTCCCGAAGAAGCTGCTGGTTCTCGGCGGCGAGGCCTCGACGTGGGAGCTCGTGGGGCGCGTCGCGAGGCTCGCGCCCGAGACGCGGATCCTCAACCACTACGGGCCGACCGAGACCACGGTCGGCGTGCTCACGTACGCCGTCGAGAAGGGGCACCCGGCGCCGTCGCCGATCGTGCCGCTCGGGCGGCCCCTGCCCAACAGCCGCGTCTATGTGCTCGACGCGCAGCAAAAGCCCACGCCCACCGGCGTCCCGGGCGAGGTCTACATCGGCGGCGACGGCGTCGCGCGCGGCTACCTCAACCGCCCCGATCTCACGGCCGAGCGCTTCCTCGCCGACGCCTTCGGCCCGCCCGGATCGCGCCTCTACCGCACCGGCGATCGCGCGCGCACCCTGCCCGACGGCGCGCTCGTCTTCCTCGGCCGCATCGATCATCAGGTGAAGATCCGCGGCTACCGGATCGAGCTCGGCGAGATCGAGTCGGCGCTCGCGGCCGACGTCGGCGTAGCCGAGGCCGTGGTCCTCGCGCCCGAGGACAGCCCCGGTGATCGCCGCCTCGTCGCGTACGTCGTCCTCCGCGAGGGCGCGGCGATCGCCGACGTGAAGACGCGGCTCGGCGATCGCCTGCCCGGGTACATGGTGCCAGGATCGTTCGTTGCGATCGCAACGATCCCGCTCACGCCCAACGGCAAGATCGATCGCCGCGCGCTCGCGGCCTCCGAGGATCGTGTCGAAGGCGCGTCCGAGGACGGCTACGCGGCTCCGCGCAACCCGGTGGAAGAGGTGCTCGCCGCGATCTGGACCGATGTGTTCGACCGAGAGCGCATCGGCATCCACGAGCGCTTCTCGGACCTCGGCGGCCACTCGCTCCTGGCGATCCAGATCGTGGCCCGCGCCCGCGACGCGTTCCAGACCTCGCTCGCCCTCCGCGCCATCTTCGAGTCACCGACGATCGCCGGCCTCGCCGGGAAAATCGAGGAGTCGATCCGCGAGGACGAGGGCGCCGTCGTCCCGCCGATCCGCCGCGTCCCGCGCGAGCAGCCGCTGCGGCTCTCGTTCGCGCAGGAGCGCCTCTGGTTCCTCGATCAGCTCGAGCCCGGCTCGGCCTCGTACAACATCCCCGCGGCCATCCGCCTCACGGGCGCGCTCGACGCCGTCGCCCTCGAGCGCGCGCTCGCGGCGATCTTCCGCCGTCACGAGGTGCTTCGAACCACCTTCACCGCCGTCGATGGTCGCCCGACGCAGGTGATCCACGAAGGCGCCGCGCTGCGCTTCCACACCCAGGATCTTGGTGAAATGCTCGCCGACGATCGCGAGGCCGCGATGCGCGCCGAGGTCGCCGCCGAGGCCGCGATTCCCTTCGATCTCGCGCGCGGCCCGCTCTTCCGCGCGCGGCTGATCCGCCTCGGCGTTGACGAGCATGTCCTGCTGTACACGATGCACCACATCGTGTCCGACGCCTGGACGCGCGGGATCCTCAACCGCGAGCTCGCCGCGCTCTACGAGGCCTTCTCCAGCGGCAAGGCGTCGCCGCTGCCGGACCTCCCGATCCAGTATGCCGACTACGCCGAGTGGCAGCGCGCCTGGCTCGACGGCGAGGCCCTCGGCCGCCAGCTCGACTACTGGAAAAAGCACCTCGACGGCGCGCCGTCATCGATCGATCTGCCGATGGATCGCCCGCGGCCGCCGGTGCAGACGTTCCGCGGCGAGCGCCGCTTCTTCGAGCTGTCGCCGGACCTCACGCGCGGCCTCAAGGACCTCGCGCGACGCGAGGGAGCGACGCTGTTCATGACGCTGCTCGCGGCGTTCGACGTGCTGCTCCACCGCTACAGCGGGCAGTCGGATCTCGTCGTCGGCACGCCGATCCTCAACCGCACGCGCCAGGAGACCGAGGGACTCATCGGCTTCTTCCTCAACACGCTGGCGATCCGCGCCGAGATCACCCCGCGCATCACGTTCCAGGAGCTGCTCGGCCGCGTGCGCGAGGCCTGCCTCGGCGCCTACGCCCACCAGGACATGCCCTTCGAGCGCCTCGTGACCGAGCTGTCGCCCGAGCGCGATCTCGGCCGATCGCCGCTCTTCCAGGTGATGTTCACGCTCCAGAACGCGCCCGGCGAGGCCCCGAGCCTGGGCGGCCTGCGCCTCTCACCGGTGGCGTCCGGCATCGCCACGTCGAAGTTCGATCTCACGCTCGGCCTCGGGGAGGGGAAGGGCGGGCTGCTCGGCTCGTTCGAGTACAACTCGGATCTCTTCGAGAAGGCCACGATCCATCGGATGATCGAGCACCTGCGCACGCTGCTCGAGGGCGTGATCGAAGGCGCCGAGCTGCCCGTCGTCGAGATCCCGATCCTCACGGCGATGGAGCGCGAGCACGTGCTCCGCGGGCTCAACACGACCCGGGTGGAGCACCCGAAGGATCGGCTGATCCACCAGCTCTTCGAGGCCCAGGCGGACCGGACTCCTGACTCTATCGCCCTTGTTTTCGAGGGGAACGCGCTCACCTACGCCGAGCTCGATCGCCGATCGAACCAGCTCGCGCACGCGCTCCGCAAGCGCGGCGTCGGCCCCGACGTGCTGGTCGGGGTGTGCCTCGATCGCTCGCTGGAGCTGGTGATCGCGCTCCACGCCGTACTCAAGGCCGGCGGCGCGTACGTGCCGCTCGATCCCGAGTACCCGCGCGATCGCCTGGCCTTCATGGTCGAGGACGCGCGCGTCCCCGTGCTGCTCACGCAGGCCCACGTCGAGGCCGCGCTGCCGCCGCACGGAGCGCAGGTGCTGCGGCTCGACACCGGGTGGGATGAGATCGCGAAAGAGCCTGAATCGCGGCTCGAACGCGGCGATCTCGGCCTCCATCACCTGGCCTACGTGATCTACACCTCGGGCTCGACGGGGCGACCCAAGGGGGCGATGAACGAGCACCGCGGCGTGCTCAATCGCCTGCAATGGATGCAGTCGGCTCACCACCTCGGGGCCGACGATCGCGTCCTCCAGAAGACGCCGTTCAGCTTCGACGTCTCGGTGTGGGAATTCTTCTGGCCGCTGATGTTCGGGGCGCGCCTCGTCGTCGCGAAGCCCGAGGGCCACAAAGATCCGGCGTACCTCGCCGATCTGATCGAGGGCGCGGGGATCAGCACGATCCACTTCGTGCCCTCGATGCTCAAGGTCTTCACCGACGAGCTCGGGCGCGATCCGGCGCGGCTGCGCTGCCGCTCGCTGAGGCGCGTTTTCGCGAGCGGCGAGGCCCTGTTGCCGGCGATGGTCGACGCGTTCGCGGCCCGCCTGCCGCGCGCGGCGCTGCACAACCTCTACGGTCCGACCGAGGCCGCCGTCGACGTCACGGCGTGGGAGTGCAAGCCGGGATCGGCGATCGTTCCCATCGGCAAGCCGATCGACAACGTGCGGATCTACCTGCTCGACGAGCGGCGCGAGCCGGTGCCCGTCGGCGTGCGCGGCGAGCTCTACATCGGCGGCGTCCAGGTCGCGCGCGGCTACCTCAACCGGGTGGAGCTGACGGCGGATCGCTTCGTTGCCGATCCCTTCGTTCCGGAGGACGGCTACCCGCTCTACCGCACCGGCGACGTCGCGCGCTGGCTCCCGAACGGCGAGATCGAGTACCTGGGGCGCGTCGATCACCAGGTGAAAATCAGGGGTTTCCGCATCGAGCTCGGCGAGATCGAGGCGGCCCTGGCCGAGCACCCGGCGACGCGCGAGGTCGTGGTCGTCGCGCGCGAAGATCGCCCGGGCGAGAAGCGCCTCGTCGCCTACCTCGCGTGCGTCGAGGGCCCGGCGCCGACGGTCGGCGAGCTGCGGAGCTTCCTCGAGGACACGCTCCCCGACTACATGATCCCGGCGGCGTTCATCGTCCTCGCCGAGCTGCCGCTCACGTCGAGCGGGAAAATCGATCGCAAGGCGCTGCCCGCGCCGGATCAGGGCGACAAGCTCGACACCGGCGAGGCGTTCGTCGCGCCGCGCAGCGACGTCGAAGCCGAGCTCTGCCGGATCTGGGGCGGCGTCCTCCGTCTCGAGCAGGTCGGCGTTCACGACAACTTCTTCGAGATCGGCGGCGACTCGATCCTTTCGATCCAGATCGTCGCGCGCGCCCAGCAGGCCGGCCTCTCGATCACGCCGCGGCAACTCTTTCAGCACCAGACGGTGGCCGAGCTCGCCGAGGTCGCGGGGACCACGATCGCGCTCGCGGCCGAGCAGGGGCTCGTGACCGGACCGGTCGAGCCGACGCCGGTGCAGCGGTGGTGGCTCGAGCTCGCGCCGGAGGAGCCGCACCACTGGAACCAGTCGACGTTCCTCGAGATGAAGGAGCCCGTCGACGCGGTGATCCTGGAAGAGGTGCTCCGGCACCTGATCGCGCACCACGACGCGCTTCGCCTGCGTTTGACAGGC
Source organism: Byssovorax sp. (assembly GCA_025362495.1). Lineage (GTDB taxonomy): Bacteria > Myxococcota_A > Polyangia > Polyangiales > Polyangiaceae > JANYGI01. Next base: position 30,981 of record JANYGI010000123.1, read on the forward strand.
GAGATGACGAGCGCGGCGCTGACGATCACCGAGCCGCACGGGCCCGTTCCGCTGGTCTACTTCGATCTTCGCGACGTCCCCGAGGCGTCGCTCACGGCCGCGATCGAGAAGGCCGCGGCCGAGGCGCAGGCGAGCCTGAACCTCACGTCGGGGCCGCTGATCCGCGCGGTGCTGTGGAAGCTCGCGCCGGCGAGCCACGATCGGCTGCTGATCGTGATCCATCACCTCGCCATCGACGGCGTCTCGTGGCGGATCCTGCTCGACGATCTCTGGACGGCCTGCGCGCAGCGCGCCCGCGGCGAGGCGATCCAGCTCGCGCCGAAGACGACGTCGTTCAAGCGATGGTCGGAGCGGCTCGCCGAGGAGGCCGCAGTGGACGCGCTCGTCGACGAGGAGGCCTACTGGCTCTCGAACGCGCGGCAGCACGCCGCGCGCGTCCCGGTGGATCACGTCGACGCTTCAAACACCGAAGAAACGGTGCGCCACGTCGTGCTCGCGCTGACGGCGGAGGAGACCGAGTCGCTCCTGCGCGAGGTGCCGGAGGCTTACCAGACGCAGATCAGCGACGTGCTCCTCGCGGCCTTCGCGCAGGCCGCCAGCGCGTGGACGCGCTCGCCGAACGTCCTCGTCGACGTCGAGGGCCACGGGCGCGAGGACACGATCCCCGACGTCGACGTGACCCGCACCGTCGGGTGGTTCACCACGGTGTACCCGGTGCTGATCGAGTGTCCGCTCGGCGGATCGCCTGCAAACGTGCTCACGTCGGTGAAGGAGCAGCTCCGCGCGATCCCGCGGCGCGGCCTCGGCTACGGGCTGCTGCGCTACCTGCGCGGCGGCCTCCCGAGCACGGCGATCGAGGCGATGCCCGCGGCGGAGATCAGCTTCAATTACCTGGGTCAGATCGATCAGGCGCTGCCGGAGACCTCGACGTTCGGGCGCGCGCGCGAGTCGAGCGGCCCCGCGCACAGCCCCAAGGCGAGGCGCCGCTACTTGCTCGACGTCGCCGCCAACGTCTCGGCGGGCGCGCTCCGCGTGCGCTTCGCCTACAGCGAGGCGCGGCACGAGAGGGCCACGATCGAGCGGCTCGCCGAGGGCTTCCTCGCGTCGCTGCGCGCCCTGATCGCTCACGCGATCTCGCCCGAGGCCGGCGGCTACACGCCCGCGGATTTCCCGCGCGCGAGGCTGACGCAGGGCTTCATCGACGCGCTCGCGGCGCGGGATCCCGGCGCGCGCGGCCGCGGCAAGACCATCGACGACATCTACCCGCTCTCGCCGATGCAGCAGGGCCTGCTCTTCCACACGCTGGTGGCTCGAGATACGGCGACGTATGTCGTCCACCTCGGCTGGACGATCCGCGGCAACCTCGACGTCGCCGCCTTCACGCGCGCCTTCGACGAGGTCGCCAACCGGCACCCGATCCTGCGCACGGCGTTCCTGTGGGAGCGCCTCGACGCCCCGATCCAGGTCGTGCGCAAGCGCGTGAAGGTCCCGGTGATCATCGAGGATCTGCGCGGGCTCGGGCCCGAGGCGCAGGCCGCGCGCAGCGCCGAGGTCGCCGGGGCCGATCGCCGCAAACCCTTCGATCTCGCGCAGGCGCCGCTGATGCGGCTCACGTTCCTCCGCCTCGCCGACGACGCGTACCGCTTCTACTGGAGCCGGCATCACCTCGTGATGGATGGCTGGTCGACGCCGATCGTGCTGCGCGAGGTCTTCGCGCTCTACGACGCGTTCACGCAGGGCAAGGACGCGCGCCTCGAGCGCGTGCGCCCGTACGGCGATTACATCGCGTGGATCGGCGCGCAGGACAGCGCGAAGACCGAGGCCTTCTGGCGCGCGCAGCTCCGCGGCTTCCGCGAGCCCACGCCGCTCGGCATCGAAAAGCTCACGGCGCCCGGCGAAATTGAGGAGTTCGAGGAGCAGCGCTTCGTGCTGCCGGAGGCCGTCTCCGGCAAGCTCGCCTCCTTCGGGCGGCAGCACCAGCTCACGATGAGCACCGTCGTGCAGGGCGCGTGGGCGCTCCTGCTGGCCCGCTACAGCGGCGAGGACGACGTGCTCTTCGGCGCCACCGTGTCGGGTCGATCCGCGCCGGTCACCGGCATCGATCGCATGGTCGGGCTCTTCATCAACACCCTCGCGGTGCGCGTCGCCGTCGACCGCGACGCGCCCGCCCTCGCGTGGCTCAAGGCCCTCCAGGAGCAGCAGGCCGAGCTGCGCGAGTACGAGCACACGCCGCTCGTGCAGGTCCAGGGCTGGAGCGACATGCCCCGGGGAACGCCGCTCTTCGAGAGCCTGGTGGTCTTCGAGAACTACCCCGTGGAAGAGTCCCTGAAGCAGGGCGTCCGCGGGCTGGAGATCACCGACGCGCGCACGACGGAGCGGCCTCCGTACCCGCTCACGGTGCTCGCCGCGTTCCGGCGGACGCTCCTGGTGCGCGTGGCCTACGACCGCCGTCGCTTCGACGAGGCCGCCGTCGCGCGCCTCCTCGGCCACCTCCGCGCGCTGCTCGAAGGCATCGCCGCGCACCCGGATGGGCGCCTGGGCGACCTCGCGATCCTCTCGCACGACGAGCGCGACGAGCTGATCCACGGGCTCAACGACACGGCCTTCACGCACCCCGAGGCGACGTGCCTGTCCGACGTCTTCGAGGCCCAGGTCGAGCGGACACCCGACGCGATCGCCCTGGTTTTCGAGGGGAATTCTCTCACCTACCGCCAGCTCGATCGCCGAGCGAACCAGCTCGCGCACGCCCTCGTCAAGCGCGGCGTCGGGCCCGAAGTGCTGGTCGGCGTCTGCCTCGATCGGTCGCTCGAAATGATCGTCGCGCTCTACGGCGTGCTCAAGGCCGGCGGCGCCTACGTGCCGCTCGATCCCGAGTACCCGAGGGAGCGCCTCGCCTTCATGCTCGACGATACGAAGGTGCCCGTCGTGCTCACGCAGGCGCGCCTGTCGGGCCTGCTGCCCGCGCACGGCGCGCAGGTCATCGAGCTCGACACCGGGTGGTCGACGATCGCCGAGGAGCCTGATTCGCGGCCGGGAAGGGGAGGGATCACGCCCGGCTCGCTCGCGTACGTGATCTACACCTCGGGCTCCACGGGGCGGCCCAAGGGGGCGATGAACGAGCACCGCGGCATCCTGAATCGCCTGTTCTGGATGCAGAGGGCCTACGAGGTAGGCCCTCGCGATCGCGTCCTCCAGAAGACACCGTTCAGCTTCGACGTCTCGGTGTGGGAGCTCTTCTGGCCGCTGATGTTCGGCGCGACGCTGGTCATCGCGAAGCCCGAGGGGCACAAGGATCCGGGCTACCTCGCGGAGGTGATCCAGGCCGCCGGGATCACCACGATGCACTTCGTCCCGTCGATGCTGACGGTGTTCCTCGACGACGCCGGCGCGGCCGGGTGCACCTCACTCCGGCGGGTGTTCTGCAGCGGCGAGGCGCTCTCGGCGCCGCTCGTCGATGCGTTCTTCGCGCGCCTCGGCAGGGCGGAGCTGCACAACCTCTACGGCCCGACCGAGGCCGCCGTCGACGTCACTTTCTTCGCGTGCAGGCCGGGTCTGTCGGTGATCCCCATCGGGCGACCCGTCGACAACACCAGCGTCTACCTGCTCGACGAGCGGGGCGAGCCCGTCCCGCGCGGCGTGCGCGGCGAGCTCCACATCGGCGGCGTGCAGGTCGGGCGCGGCTATCTCGACCGCGCCGAGCTCACGGCCGAGCGCTTCCTCCCCGATCCGTTCCGCGGCCAGGGCGCGCGCCTGTACCGCACCGGCGACGTCGCGCGCTGGCTCCCGGACGGCTCGATCGAGTACCTCGGACGCGCCGACTTCCAGGTGAAAATAAGGGGTTTCCGCATCGAGCTCGGCGAGGTCGAGTCGGCGCTGCTCCGCCACGGGATGGTGCGCGAGGTCGTGGTCGTCGCGCGCGAGGATCGGCCGGGCGACAAGCGCCTCGTCGCGTACCTGGTCTTCGCCGAGGGGCCCGCGCCGACCGTCGGCGAGCTGCGCGCGTTCCTGAAGGAGACGCTGCCGGACTACATGCTGCCGTCGGCGTTCGTGGTGCAGCTCGCGCTGCCGCTCACGGCGAGCGGCAAGATCGATCGACGCGCGCTCCCCGCGCCGGACGACGGCGATCGCCTCGCTCCCTCGGGGGCGTTCATCGCCCCGCGCGATCGCGCCGAAGAGGAGCTCGCGCGCATCTGGGCGCAGGTGCTCCGGCTCCCGCAGGTCGGCGTTCACGACAACTTCTTCGAGATCGGCGGAGACTCGATCCTCTCGATCCAGATCGTCTCGCGGGCCCAGCTCGCGGGGCTCTCGATCACGCCGCGGCAGGTCTTCGAGCACCCGACCGTCGCCGAGCTCGCGTCGGTCGCCGGCGCGCGCGCGGCGGTCTCGGCCGAGCAGAGCGCCGTGACCGGCACCGCGCCGCTCACGCCGGTGCAGCGATGGTTCCTCGAGCTCGCGGCCGAGGATCCGGCCCACTGGAACCAGATGTCGTTCCTCGAAGCGAAGGAGCCGCTCGACGCCGCGGCCCTGGAATTCGCGGTCGGCGAGCTCCTTCGCCACCACGACGCGCTCCGGCTGCGCGTGATCCGGCGCGGCGCGGACGCCGTGCAAGAGTTCGCGCCTCCCTCGGCCGAGACGCCGTTCGAACGCGTCGATCTCGGGGCGCTCGCCGACGCGGACGCCGTGGCCGCCATCGAGGCCAGGGCGATCACCACGCAGCAGAGCCTCGACCTCGAAGCGGGGCCGCTGCTCCGCGTAGTGCTCTTCGATCTCGGGCCGTCGCGACCGAGCCGGCTGCTCTTCGTGATCCACCACCTCGCCGTCGACGGCGTCTCGTGGCGGATCCTCCTCGAAGATCTCTGGACGGCCTACGGGCAGCGCGTGCGCGCCGAGGCCGTCGCGCTGCCGCCGAAGACGACGTCGTTCAAGCGGTGGGCCGAAGAGCTCGCCGAGCACGCGAAATCGCCTGCGATCCTCGGCGAATCGGATTACTGGCTCGATCCCGCGCGCGCGGCGGAGCACGCCATCCCCGTGGATCACGACCGTGGCGAGAACCACGAGCGATCGGTCCGCGCCGTGGTCGCGTCGCTCTCGGCCGACGAGACCGAGTCGCTGCTGCGCGACGTCCCGGAGGCCTACCGCACGCAGATCAACGACGTGCTCCTCACGGCGTTCGCCCAGGTCCTCGGCGCCTGGACGGGCACGCCGGGCGCGCGCGTCGATCTCGAGGGCCACGGGCGCGAGGAGATCTTCGACGACGCCGACATCACCCGCTCGGTCGGGTGGTTCACCGCCGTGTTCCCGGTCGTGATCGATCTGCCGGAGAATGAAGGCCCGGGTGAGTCGCTGAAGTCGGTGAAGGAGCAGCTCCGCGCGCTCCCGGGCCGCGGCCTCGGCTACGGGATGCTCCGCTACCTGGGGGAGCCGGAGATCGCCGCGCGCCTCCGCGACGCGCCGCAGTCGGGCGTGATGTTCAACTATCTCGGCCAGCGTGATCAGGCGCTGCCTGAAGAGTCGCCGTTCCGCTGGGCGCGCGAGTCGAGCGGCCCGGCGCGGAGCCCCCGCGCGCGCCGCCGCTACCTCCTCGACGTCAACGCGACCATCGCCGAAGGTCGCCTGCACGTGCGGTGGATTTACAGCGAGAACCGCCACGAGAAGGCCACGATCGAGGATCTCGCGCGCCGCTATATCGAGGCGCTCTCGGCGCTCATCGCCCACTGCGTCTCGCCCGAGGCGCGCGGCGTCACGCCGTCGGATTTCCAGGACGCGGGCCTCTCGCAAGAGGCCCTCGACATGCTGGTCGGGGTCGTCGACGACGATGATCCCAGCTGAGGAACGGATCGAATCGCATGAGCCGGACGAACATCGAAAACATCTATCCCCTCTCGCCGATGCAGCAGGGGATGCTGTTCCACACGCTGTACGCCGCCGAGCCCGGCGTGTACTTCGTGCAGATCGGCTGGACGCTCCGGGGCGATGTCGACGTCGCGGCGTTCGTCAGGGCCTGGGAAGAGATCGTCGCGCGCCACGCCATCTTGCGCACCGGCTTCGCGTGGGAGCGGCTCGAGCGCCCCGTGCAGATCGTCCGCAAGCAGGTGAAGCTGCCTCTGATCGAGCTCGATTTGCGCGGGCTCCCCGCCGACGAGCAGGCCGCGCGGGTCGTGGCATTCGCCGAGGAAGATCGTCGCCGCGGGTTCGATCTCGCGAAGGCTCCGCTGCTCCGCATCGCGCTGCTGCGCCTCGCCGACGACGCGTACCGCTTCGTGTGGAGCCGCCACCACATCCTCCTCGACGGCTGGTCGACGCCGCTCCTCGTGAAGGAGGTCTTCGCGCTCTACGAGGCGTACTCGCAGAAGAAGGAGCTGCGGCTCGAGCGGCCTCGCCCGTACGGCGACTACATCGGCTGGCTGGAGAAGCAGGATCGCACCCGGGCCGAGGCGTTCTGGCGCGCGGAGCTCGGCGGCTTCACGGCGCCCACGCCCTTCCGAGTCGATCGCGTCACGCCCGGCGCGGCCGACTATGCTGACGAGAAGCTGACACTGAGCGAGGACGCGTCGGCGGCGATCCTGGCGTTCGCGCGGCAGAACCAGCTCACGGCGAGCACGATGATCCAGGCCGCGTGGGCCCTGCTCCTCGCGCGCTACAGCGGCGAGGACGACGTGCTCTTCGGGGCCACCGTCTCGGGACGATCCGCGCCGGTGCCCGGTATCGATCGCATGGTCGGCCTCTTCATCAACACCTTGCCGGTGCGCGTGAACGCACCTCCCGGCGCGACGGTGCTGCCCTGGCTGAAGGAGCTGCACCAGCGCCAGACGGTGCTCCGCGACTGGGAGCACACGCCGCTCGTCGACGTGCAGGGATGGAGCGCGGTGCCGCGCGGGACACCGCTCTTCGAGAGCCTCGTCGTCTTCGAGAATTACCCGGTCGAGGAGGCCCTCAAGCAGGGCTCGCGCGGCCTGACGGTCGCCGACTCGCGCACGGTCGAGCGATCGAGCTTCCCGATCACGCTGCTCGGCGTCGTCCGCCGCGCGCTGACCCTGCACCTGAGCTACGACCGCCGGCGCTTCGACGATGCGGTGGTGAAGCGCATGCTCGGTCACCTCGAGCAGATCCTTCATGGCTTCGTCGCCCGCCCCGCCGCGCGCCTCGCGGAGCTCTCGCTGCTCCCGGACGAGGAGCGCCGGCGGTCGTAGCTCAGGTGCAGGG
>JANYGI010000136.1 GCA_025362495.1 Byssovorax sp.
TCTAGGACTGACGTCGACAACCTGCAGGGCCCGTGATCACCATCGAGTGAAGCGCTGATGCAACACCACGCCGCGAGGACCACGGACTCAGTCGGGAAGCAAGGGAATCGACGCGAGCTCGCGCGCGAAGGGCGAGAAACGGCGGGCTCCCGCGGCGAAGGCGAGCGAGCGATGGAGGGGCGATCCCGGCGGCGCGTGGGCGTCGACCTCCGCCTCGGGCTCGAGATCGAGATCGAGATCACGCGGCGGGAACAGGTCGTCCATCGCGGCGAAGCTTCCACGGGCGGAGCTACGCGCATCCCACGCGCTCGGCTCCGCGGCAGAGGCGGTCCGCGCCGCAATCCAGGCCCGCACCTCGGTGAGCGCCGGGGCGAGCACATCGTCAACGACGTAGACGACGCCATTGGTGCACTCGATCCCGGAGGCGTGGACGCGCGCGGCGTCGACCCACGCCTCGCCGCGCTCGGCGTGGAGGTGGACCTCGGCGCCGTGCACGGTGCGGACTCCTCCGCCCACCGCGACCGCCGCGCTCAGATCGACGCGGCCGCGGACGAGGTGGTACTCGAGCAGATCGATCAGCATCTCTTCGCGCCCGGGCTCGAGCAGCGCGCGGCCTTCTCCCGTGATCCTGGCGAAGGCCGCGTCGCTGGGCGCGAAGAGGGTGAGCGGCGGGCCTTGCCCCTCGAGATCCTCGACGAAGCCGGCGGCCGAGACCAGCCTTAGAAGCGTCCGGCAGCTGCCGAGCGCATGGAGAGTATCGAGGATGTCGCGACGCGGAAGCGCGGGAGGGGGCGGGGGCTGAAGGCGCATGGATCGTCTCCGGGGAAGCGGGAGCGAGAGCTCGACGCGTGAGTTCGCCGGAGCGCCGCCAGTGGATGCAGCGATGGATCTCTTTTTTCAGATCGGCGCCTGGCCGCGGATCTGAAGCGAAATTTTCCACCGACCGATCGGGCCGCCCCCCGGCAGCCCGCGCTCTCCCCTCACCGCCTCACCGCCTCACCGCCGGAGCGCCGCCCAGACCAGGCCGGCCGGGTGGCGCTCGCGCCGGACCATCTTCTCCCAGAGCAGCGTCATGTGCTCGAGGTGCAAGGCCTGATCGATCTTGCCCGTGTCGACCGGGTCCCGGCCGAGATCGCGGCAAAGCACGCTGACGTCGGCCTTCGCGGCGGCGTCGTCGCCGGCGATCAGCATCGCCGGGAGCACGTCGTGGCCCGGGTAAGCGCTGCTCTCGAGGTTCTCGAACCCATAGATCGTGAAGGCCTTGACCACCCGCGCGCCCGGGGCGAGCTCGTGCAGATACTCGCTGCCGGACCGCTTGCTGCCCAGGCCGTGCGACATCCCCGGGCCAACGGGGTTGGTGCAGTCGACCAGCACCTTGCCCGCGAGCAGACTGGCAATCGGCGGGATGGCGGCCTCGAGCGCCGCGAAGGGCGTGGCGACGACGATCACCTGGGCTCCGGCGACGGCCTCGGCCACCGCGCGGACCTGGAGCGCGGGGTTCCGCGCCAGCGCCTTGACGACCGAGGGCGACGTCGGATCGCCGGCAGCGAGCGTGACAGTGTGCCCGGCCCGCTGCAGGCCATCCGCCAGCGCGCCGCCGACCTGACCGTGACCGATGAATGCGATATCCATGAAGCTCACCTTCTCGCGGGGTACGAGTAGCAGCTCACGAGGCCTGGGGGCGCGCGGCGCCGGTGACGCTGCCCTCCTGGAGCAGGGCCTCGAGGGTGATCAGCAAGCTGAGGTCGAACGTGCCCATGGGGTGCAACGAGGGTATCACCCTGTTGCACCCGGTAGAACCGTCAGGAGCGGGCGAGCTGCCGCGCCGCGCGGGCGGGCATCGCCGGCCGCGTCGCGCGCCGGCCGAACGTCGCGAGGAGAGCCGCGAGCACGGTGGCGAAGAGCGCCCAGCGGTTGCGGTTCCAGGGGCCTTTGCGGCCCGGGTCGCCGCCGACGACCGGCGGACCGCCCGAGGGGCACGCGGGCGTGTTCGTCGACTCCACCACGTTGAACCAGTTGGAGACGTCGTTCTGATCGGGGGAGGCCTGGAGCACCAGATCGGCGGCGAGCGCGGCGCGCGGCAGGCTGCCTTCGAGGCGCGTGATCGTCACGTCGTGCGGGTGCAGGCCCTCGAGCGCGACGGCGACGTCGTCGAGCTTGCCGCAGGCGAACTGGCGCGCATCGATCTGGCCCGCCTGGAGGCTGCCGCACACCGGCCCTCCGCCGCCCGTACCGCCGGACATCGCGCCGCCGGAGCCCCCGACTCCACCGCTGCCGCCGCTGCCCGTGCCGGTGCCGGTTCCCATGCCACCTCCACCGCCCGTACCCCCGCTCGGGACGCAGGGATTGACCACCTGGTCCAGGCTCCCCGCCGCGCTCTGGAAGGCCTGAACGCAGGAGGCGTCGACGCCTTCGCCGTCCACGAGGCCTTGCTGGACGTACGCTGCGGCGATCGTCTCCGGGAACGAGCTGCCGATCTGGTAATTGATGGTCGATCCATCGATGGGGTTCGTCAGCGGCGAGAGCAGCGATCCCTTGATCGCGAAGGCCTCGTTCCAGGTGCGGCCGTTGCCGGCGGAGAGCAAGCCTCGGCGCTCGGCGGCGTAGTTCGACGAGCTGGTCTTGAAGTCCCACGTGAGCGATCCCGGCGCGACGACGGCGGTGGGGAAATTCTGCGGGATCCACGCGCCCTCGCCGATGACGAAGAGCGTGATGTCGACGTTCGCGCCGGTGCCGGCGGCGACCATGCGGAGCGGCAACGTGGGTGACATGCCCGGGGAGATGACGCGCACGGGCTTCATCTGCTGGACGCCCTTGCCCGGCAAGAGGCGAAGGGCGATGAAGTCGAACCCCTCTTTCGTGTAGGCGTCGACGAGGGGCTGCACCGCGGGATCGATGGCGAAGCCGCGCTTGGTGAGCCAGGCCGGGAGAGCCCCGGGGACGGTGGCGTGGAGAGTGACAGTCTCGTACGGGCCGACCGTGCCCTCGTGAACGACGGTGATCTGGGGGATGTCCTTCACCGTGCCGCCGCCGTCGAACGAGAGCGCCTCACCACAGCCGAGGCCGCACCCGGACGAGCCCGTGCCGGGGCAATCGACCGACGGGCTGATGACGCGGGCCGAGGTCGCCGCGTCGAGCGCCTCGAACCACGCGTCGGTGGAGGCCTCGATGCGCGCGCCGGGCTTGACCGGGAGCACCCACGCGAACGAGGCGGGGTTGCCCGAGTACTGGACCTGATCCCAGAGCACGGTGTGCGTGGGCGAGAGCGCGAAGGCCATCCGGTGCGCCGTGACGACGGTGCTTTCGGTGGTGCTCGCGACGTGGAAGCAGCCGCCGCAGGCGCGCGCGTCGTTCGACGCGAGCAGCGTGGAGGCGAGCGCGAGAGTACCGGCTGCGAGGAGCAGAGTGGTGCGAAGACGCATGATTTCAAGTCCTTTCAAGTCGAGCAAGGAAGCGAAGAGCCTAGTTTACACGGATCCTGGAGATCCGGGGAGCAATCGTCTCCGCTCTGTCTCCGACGTTGGCGCGACCGCGGACGATCGATCAGTGACCTTCGAGCGTGTCGGCGATACGGCGGGCGGATCGACGGTTTCCCGTGCCCGTCGGGTGCCCGTCGCCGACGAGGAAGTCGTCCGGGAACGTCTGGTCGGGCGGGACGACGCGCGCTCCGGCGAAGGCGCCGAGCCGCGACGTGATCTCGACGGGGGCGTCGCGAAAGGCATAGAACAGCAGCTCCGGTGGGTGCGCCGACGCGGACCGGAGCGCGCCGAGCCGCCGGAGCTGCTCATCGAGGTGCGAAAGCCCGGCGGGGGTGATCGCGCGTTCCAGCCGGGCGAGGTCCCACAGTGTGGACGCCGCGTCGCCGAGGACGAAGCGCGCTGCGCTGAAGGTGCCAATGGCGGCCGAGGCGCGCCGGGCCACCTGCGAGTCCCAGCGCGAGAGATCGTTGGGCAGCGTCAGGCAGATGACGACGACGTCGAGCGCGAGGCCGAGCCGATCCGCCGCCTCGTAGACGTCGACATACGACTGGAGGTTGCTGCCCGGGACGCCGAGATTGACAATCTCGTCGCGCCGTTGCGGCGAGCGACCGGCGAGCTCGGCGCCGAGCGCGGCCGACAGGGTATCGGCGCGCTCGACGCCGACGCCGAAGACGTACGAGTCGCCGATCAGCGCGATCCGGCGGGTCCCCGGGGCTTTTTCCGGCGCCCAGCCCGGCTCGCGAAACCCGAGCGCCCCCGTGCGGTAGGTGACCGGCGGGCGGTCGCGGCGGTGGTCGACCCAGGTGTGATTGGCGCTACCCACGACGACGGCCCCGAACGAAGGTGCGGAGTCGTGGACGAGCGACCGCGGATAACCGAGCAAGAGCACGAGCGCCGGTCCAGCGCCGAATCGGGCCCACGTCGGCAGGCGGGTCGGGACGCGCGCGAGCAGCGCCGAGGCCCCGAGGGCGAGCGCGACGCAGGCGAGCATCGAGACGGCCGACGCCGCGACCGCCGCGCCCGCGTTGCGATCGAGGCTCACCACGACGGCGGCCCCGAAGGCCCGCGCCGCGCCGAGGACCGCGGCTGCGAGGCCGGCGGACACGAGGACCGTCAGCGCGGCCGCGGCGAGCCGGGCGCGCGGCCCGAGCGCCGCCGTGGACGACGTTGCCCGCTGTAGACGCCGGTAAATCAAGCGCATCAGCGCCGCCATCAGGCCGGTGAGCGCGAGCGCGCCGAGGACGCCCGGGAGGACGGGATCGCGCGGCGAGGCCGCCGGCGCCGTCGACTCGCCCGCGGCGACGTGATCGCGGCTCAGGCTCCACACGAAGCCGGATTCGCGCGCGCGGATCCGCTCGGCGAGGGCGTCGACGAGGCCCGGAGGAGGCGGCGCGGCGGGCTTGATCTGGAGGGCAAACCGCAGCGTGCGCACCGCGTCGGCGGGCGCGTCCGTCGGGTGGTGGAGCTCGATCTCGACGTGGGCGCCGGCGCAGGTGTACGACGAGACGACGCGGGTCTGCTCGACGTTTGCGCCGGCCCACGCGCAGTCGCCGGGGAGCGAGGCGCCTTTGCCGAGGAGGTCGGCGAGGAGCGGCTCCTGCGCCGGGCCGATGACCGGCTGCCCCCCGTCGGCGCGCGCGATCGCGGAGGCCGCGAGGAGCGTTGTGGCCGCGAGGGCGCGGAGCGGCGAGCGGATCCTCATTGCGCGCGGGGGGCGACGCTAGCACACGACGCGACCGCGGCGGGGCGCTCCCGTCGCCTTGACATCGAGGCACCGCGTGAGTCTGCTACGCGCTCTGCGTCTTTTTACCAGCGGAGCTTTTCATGCGATGGTCCTCGATGGTTCTCCTCGCGCCGGCAGCGGCGCTCGTGACGATCTGGGGTTGCGGCAGCGGCGGTGACACGACCGCGGCGAGCGGCGCGAGCGGCAGCGGCGGCGCGCTCGCGACGACGAGCGGCACGGGCGGCGCGACGGCGAGCGGCACCGGGGGCGGCAGCGCCGCGACGTCGAGCGGACAGGGCGGTGGCGGGGGGTCGAACGCCACGACGGCGAGCGCGTCCAGCAGCAGCGCGCAGAGCTCCGGCACGGGCCCGAGCGCGTGCACGTGGTCCGCGGTCAACCCCTGTGGACCGGGCATGTACTGCGATGCGCCCACCTGCCAGCAAGGCACCTGCACCCCGACGGGTGGAGTCGAGACGAGCGACCGGACCCCGGTTTGCGGCTGCGACGACGTCACGTACTGGAACGCATCCGTGGCGCAAAAGCAGGGGCAATCGATCGCGAAGACCGGCGCGTGCGCCCCCGGCAAGACGTGCGGTGGCCTGGCCAACCTGAAGTGCCCGGGCGCGGCCACGTGCGCCTATCAGCTCACCGACCTCGGGCAGTGCAACGCCGCTGATTTCGGGGGGAATTGCTGGGCGACCCCGGCGGTCTGCCCGCCCGTGGCGCTCGGTTCGAAGAGCCACGCGTGCGGCGCGGCCACCTGCGCCGACGAGTGCACGCTGATCAAGAAGTCGACCTCGTATTACCCGGACAGCACCTGTCCGCAGTGAGAGGGTGGCAGTTCCCCGGCCACTCTCGAAGCGGCGGTGGGCCCCTGCGGAAGGCCTGAAATGAAGAATGGCCGATGCCCCGCGGCACCAGCCATTCTCCCTCGCACCGGAGCGACGGAGTCTAGAAGCCGAGCTCGACCGCGCGCTGCTGGTTGAGCTTCACGGCGCTCTTGCCGGCGCGCGACTCCTGCGGCGGAGCGGCCGGCGGCGCGGCGAACGGCGAGGCGTTGGCGACGTCGCCGGGGCCTTGCGCGAACGCGGGAGAGGGCCTGGCGGCCGCGACGGGCGCGGCGAAGCCGGTGTTGGCGCCGCCGATCGCGGCGATCTGGTTCTGGAAGTCGGCGTCGATCTCCTTGGCGCGCGAGGCCGGGGCGGCCTTCTTCGCGTCGTCGGCGGCCGTGCGCAGCGATTTCTCCTGCTGATCGAGCTTGCGCTGCGCCTCGACGACGCGGCCCTGGGCGAAGAGGCCATTGGCCTCGTTCAGCGTGGTCACCGTCTCGCTGCGGCGGACGCGGCCGCTCACGGCGGGATCGAGATCGCCGGCGCCGGCGCCGTCGCCGACCTCGAGCGCGAGCTTGCCCGCGCAGCGGCTGTCGGAGCCCGCGGCGAGATCGCGGTAGGTCAGATCGACCGCGGCGACAGCCACCTTGCCGTCGGTCTGCGCGGGGACCTTGACCTTGATCAGCACCGTCTTCACGTCGCCCCGACCGAACGTACCGAGCGGCACGATGATCCGGTTGCCCGAGCGGCGAAACGTGCGATCGAAGACCCGGTCGAGCTCGACGCCGGGGGCGAGATCGATCGCCACCTCGGCGCCGCTGGCCACCGTCGAGGTGAGACTCTCGGCCTCGGCCTCGAACACCCGCGCGAGGGCCGCGTCGTTCTCGACGAAGTAGTGCCGCCCGTTCGAGTCCTGGGCGATCGCGGCCATGATCTTCTCGTTGTAGTCGACGTCGACGCCGATGGTCGTGACGCTCATCCCGCGGCTCGCGGCGCGCTGGGCGATGCTGCGGAAGCCCTGCACGTCGCGCACGCCGTGGTTGGCGTCGCCGTCGCTGAGCAGGATCATCTTGTTGACCTTGCCGGGCGTCTGCTCGATGAGCGACATGCCCTGCTCGATCCCGCACGAGATGCAGGTGTCGCCGCCGAGGCCGATGCGGCGAATGTCGTCCATCATCCGGTCGCGCGATCCCGAGCTGATCACCGTCGGCGGCACGACGACCTGCACCTGCGTGTCGAACGTGACGACGCTGACCGTGTCGCCCTCGTTGAGGCGACCGATCGCGGTGGTGGCGGCGTTGATGGCGTTGCGGATCCGGGTGCCCTTCATCGAGCCGGAGCGATCGATGACGAGCGCGAGGTTCACCGGGGCGGCCACGTGAGCCTTGGCGCTGCCTTCGCCCTTGACCTCGAGCATCACGAACGTCTCCCCGTTGCCGGAGCGCGCGAGCTTCGGGTGGCCGAGGCGGCCGTCGACGGTGAGCGTGGAGCCGGCCGTGAAGTGCGCGATCTCGGTCTGATCCACGGAGGTCTCGGCGACCGTGTCGACCGTGGCGCCGATGGTGCCGACCGGGCCCGGGCCGCCGCCGTGGAGGCCTCCGGGCGGCGTGAGCGAGTAGACCGAGACGCTGGTGAGCATCATGCCAAGGGCAGCGAGGACGGCGACGCGGGTCGGTTTCATGGCTCTCCGGGGAACGCCGACCCGACAAGGGGCTTACGGCGAGGTTCCATTCTACGCGGGAAGAGCGCGAAGGATCTCGCCCGGCCGGGCGATTGCGCGAACGATCAGCCGATCACCTGCGCGGCGAGCGTCGCGTCGAGGTTGGCGCCGCAGACCAGGACGGCAACGTGGCGGGCGTCGCCGAGCGGCGCGCGGCCCGAGAGGAGCGCCGCGACGGCCGCGGCCCCGGCGGGCTCGACGAGGATCCGCAGATCGTCCCAGAGGCGGCGCATCGCGGCGCGGAGCTCGTCGTCGCTGACGAGCACCACCGGGACCGCCTCGCGCGTGACGATGGCGAGAGTGTTCGGACCGACCGATCGCGGCGCGAGCGTCCCCGCGATGGTGCGCACCTCGGCGAGCGGCGTGACGCGGCCCGCGCGGAGGCTCACCGTCATCGAGGCCGCGCCCTCGGGCTCGACGCCGACGACACGGATCCCCGGCGCGCGCGCATGGAGCGCGGCGGCCACGCCGGCGATGAGACCGCCGCCGCCGATCGCGACGAGGGCGGCGTCGAGGTCGGGCACCTGATCGAAGAGCTCGAGGCCGACGGACGCCTGCCCCGCGATCACCAGGGCATCTTCGAATGGATGCACCGGGAGCGCGCCGGTGCGCTCCGCGTGAGCCAGCGCCGACAGCCACGCGTCGTCCCAGGCGCGGCCGCCGCGTATGGCCTCGGCCCCGAGCGCGGCGAGGCGTCGCTCCGTCGTGGCGGGCGCGCTATCCGGGAGGAAGACGACCGCTTTCGCGCCCACGCGCGCCGCCGCGAAGGCCACGCCGAGCCCGTGGTTCCCGCCCGACGCGGTGACGACGCCGCGAGCGAGCCGCGCCGGATCCTCGGCGAGGAGGCTGCTCAGCGCGCCGCGCACCTTGAACGAGCCCCCGATCTGCAGGTGCTCGAGCTTGAGCGTGACGCGGGCGGCGATCTCCGGGGGATCCCACGCGATGACGGGTGTGACGCGGACGTGGCCGGCGATCCGCGCGCGCGCAAGCTCGAAGTCCGGGAGTGAGAGGTTCATGGCGAGATCCTGGTCGCGAGCCGTCGCGACGTCACGCCTCGGGCGCGAGGAACGCCTCGACGACGCGGGCCGCGCGCGCGTCGACGAGGGCCTTCACGGCGAGGAAACGCGGGTGCTCACGCACGACGGCGAGCGGCGGACAGCAGTCCATCCAGGCCTGATCGAAGAGCACGAGATCCCCCGCGCGCTCGATCGCGGCGAGCCCGCGCTCGGTGTCGCCCAGCGTGAGCGCGCACTCCGCCTCGATCTGGCAGCGGAACACGAGGCCGCGCCCCTTCGCCCGCGCGAACACGGTGTCGAGCATGGCGTAGGGCGGCACGCCGTCGATCGCCACCGAGAGCAGCGCGCGGAAGACCCGGTTCGGGCCGCTGGTGCCGGGGAGCATCGTCAACATCTGCGCGGCGCGCACGCGGTCGCGCCGCCAGAGCAAGATCCGCGACATCACCGCGGCCGTGGTGTCGCGGTCGGGCCGCGCCTCGATGAAGCGTTCCAGGCTCGCGTGGTCGCCGCTGAGCTCGTACGTGCGGCAGAGCGCGAGCACGGGCAGGTGATGATCCGGCTCGAGCTCCACCGCCGTCTCGAGGTGCCGCCGCGCGTCGGCGAAGCGCGTCGTCTCCGAGAGGATCCGGCCGAGGAGATCGTGCGCGTCGGCGCACGTGGGGACGAGGCGGAGCGCGCGCCGAACCGAGGGCACGGCGGCGACCTCGTCGCCCGCCTGGTAGCGAACCTGGGCCAGCGCGAGGTGGGGCTCGGCGAGCTGCGGCGCGAGCGCGACGGCGCGCGCCGCGGCCGCCTCGGCGACCTGACGGCCCGGCGCGTCGGAGGCGCCCCAGCGGGCGCGGGCGATCGCGTAGCCCGCGAGCACGCGCGGATCGTCTGGAGCGCGAGCCATCGCGCGCTCGAAGAGCGCGATCGAGCTGCCGCCGGCGTCAGAGAAGAACCGATGATAGGCGGCGCGCGCGCGCAGGTAGAGATCCGCCGCCTCGGGATCGCTCGAGATGAGGCGCGGAGCGGCGCCGAGCTCGACGGTGAGCGCCGAGGCGATCGCCTGCGCCGTCTCGTCGGTCATCGCCAGGAGCTCCGCCTCCGGGCGATCGAAGCGCCGCGCCCACAGCTGGAAGCCGTCGGCGACGCTGATGGCGCGCGCGCTGATCCGCGCGACGCCGCCCGCGCGTCGCACCGAGCCCTCGACGACGACCTGCACGTCGAGCTCGCGCCCGAGATCGCGCGGATCGCGCTCGACGCCCTTGAACCGCATCACCACGCCGCGCGAGCGCACGCGCAGGCCGGGCGACACGCTGAGCAGATCGATGAGCTCCTCGGTCAGGCCGTCGGCGAGGTACTCGTGCTCGGGCGCGCCGCCGTTGCGAAATGGAAGCACGGCGACGCGCTTCGCGGAGGCGCCGCGGACGTCGACGGGGACGTCGGGCAACACCGTCAACGATCGGTCGTACGCGGGCAATGTGAGCCCGGCGAACACGCCCGCGACCGCTTCGGCCGAGGCCGGACGATCCGCCGCAGCGCGGGCCATGCAGCGCAGGATCAGGCTCGCGAGCGCGTCGGGCAGGTCGGGGCTCTTCACGCGGGGATCGGGCGGCGGCTTCAGCAGGCGCGCCACCGCGATGCCGAGGACCGAGGTGCCCTGCCACGCCGGCTCGCCGACGACGAGCTCGTAGAGCATGGCGCCGAGCGCGTAGAGATCGGCCCGCGCGTCGATCTCCGCGCCCTCCTCGACCTGCTCCGGCGCCATGTACGTCGGCGTCCCCACCAGGCCCGAGACGGTGCGATCCGCGCCCGGAGCGACGGCGCGCGCGATGCCGAAATCGGTCACGACGACGCGGCCGCCCCGATCGAGGAGCACGTTGTCGGGCTTGAGATCGCGGTGGATCACGCCCGCCGCGTGGGCCGCGGCGAGCCCCGCGCAGATCGCCGAGCCGAGGGTCACGACCCGCGCCACGCTGAGCCGCCGCTCGCGCCCGAGCAGCGCGCCGAGCGACTCGCCGTCGATGAGCTCCATCGTCAGGAATTTCTCGCCGCGGTGATCGCCGATGTCGAAGACCCGCGCGACGTTCGGATGCGTCACCCGCCGCGCGAGCTTCACTTCGCGGCGAAATCGATCGAGGACGCCGGGCGCGCCCACCAGCTCCGGGCGGAGGACCTTGAGCGCCACCAGCTCTTCGAGCTCGAGATCCCGCGCCTTGTAGACGTTGCCCATGCCGCCCGCGCCGAGCAGGCCGAGGATCGCGTAGCGATCGGCGAGGATCGGCGGGCCGCTGGGCGACGGCGCGCCCGACGCCGCGTCCAGAGGCGGCGCTCCGATCGAGGGTGCCGCGAACGTCTCCGCGAATCTGTCGTCGGCCATGGGCGCGTGAGGTTATCAGGCGAGGATTTCGGCGACCAGCCGCGCGGCGCCCGGCGATCGCTGCGCGTTGCCCGCGGGCTTCAGTCGGCGATCTTGAGCAGCTGCTTGCCCTGGTTCTCCCCGGCGAAGAGGCGATTCAAGGTCTTCGGCGCGTTCTCGAGGCCCTCCTGGATGTCGACTCGGTCCTTGAGCTGACCGGACGCGATCCAGGGGGCGAGCTCCTGGATCGCCTCGCCGGCGCGGTGGAGATAATCGAGGATGATGAACCCCTCCATCCGACCGCGGTTGATGAGCAAGCTCAGGTAATTCTTCGGTCCGGGGGGCATCTCGGTCGCGTTGTAGCCGGAGATCGCGCCGCAGAGCACCACGCGGCCGCGCATCGCCAGGCGGGCGAGCGCGACGTCGAGCAGCTCGCCTCCCACGTTGTCAAAGTAGATGTCGATGCCTTTGGGGCACAGCTCGGCGAGACGCGCGGCGACGTCCTCGGACTTGTAGTCGATGGCCGCGTCGAAGCCGGCCTCGCGCGTGAGCCAGGCGCATTTCTCGGCGCCGCCCGCGATCCCGATGGTGCGACAGCCCTTGATCTTGGCGATCTGACCGACCGCAGATCCGGTGGCTCCCGCTGCGCCCGAGACGACGACGGTCTCGCCCGCGACGGGGCGGCCGACATCGAGGAGGCCAAAGTACGCGGTGAGCCCCGTGGCGCCGAACGCGCTCATCGCCAGCGGGATCGGCGTGCCGGCAGGGAGCTTCGTGACGCCGCGCCCCTCCCCGGCGACGACCGCGTAGTCCTGCCAGCCGAACATGCCTTGGACGAGATCGCCTGGAACGAAGCCCGGGTGACGCGAGGTCTCGACTCGTCCGACCGCGAACGAGCGCATCACCTCGCCGATCTTCACGGCGGGGAGGTACGAGTCACGGGCCATCCACCCGCGCTGCGTCGGATCCATCGAGAGGTAGAGGTTGCGGATCAGCACCTGACCGTCGGCGACGGTCGGGACGGGCTCTTCGATCCACTGAAAGCACTCGTTCGAGACCAGGCCCTACGGTCGCGAAGCCAGGCGCCACTGTCGATTCATGCGGTCCATGTCAGCACGTTCCTTTCGGGGGATCGACCGCTACCAGCGCCGGGGGCAGGCGGCGAGGGGGCACGATCGTGACCTGGTCGCGCGCGGCGGTAGACACTAAGGACCCGGCCGTGAAGACACCCTCCTCGACCATCGTGATCGCCGGCTCCACCGGCTTCGTCGGCGCCGCCCTGGGCGAGGCCATCGGCGCCGAGCACCACCTGATCGGGTTGACGCGCGACGCGAAGAAGGCGCCGAAGAACACGGCGTATGCCGAATTTCGCGGCTGCGATCTCTACTCCCTCCTCGACGCCGAGCAGGCGCTCGTGGGCGCGCGGATCGCCGTGTACCTCGTCCATTCGATGATGCCGGCGGCGCGGCTCACCCAGGGCTCGTTCCGCGACATGGATCTGATCTGCGCCGACAACTTCGCCCGCGCCGCGCGCAAGGCCGGAGTCGAGCAGATTGTCTATCTCGGGGGCCTCATCCCCGAGGGCGAGAAGCTCTCTGCCCACCTTGAGAGCCGGCTCGAGGTCGAGCGCACGCTCGGCGCCTACGGCGTGCCCGTGACGACGCTGCGCGCCGGCCTGATCCTCGGCCGCGGTGGCTCGTCGTTCCTGATGATGGCGCGGCTCGTCCGCCGCTTGCCGATCATGGTGAGCCCGAGCTGGGCCGAGTCGCCGACGCAGCCAATCGCCCTCGGCGACGTCGTCGGTCTGCTGCGCTTCGTGCTCGGCAACCCGTCCACCTACGGTCAAACGTTCGACGTCGGCGGCCCCGAGGTGCTGACGTACCGCACGATGATGAAGCGGACCGCCGCGGTGATCGGGGTCGAGCGCCGCATTCTCCCGCTCCCGCTCATCCCGCGCAGCCTCTCGCGACTCTGGGTCTCGGTGATCACCGGCGCCCCGCGCGAGCTGGTTTCGCCGCTGATCGAGAGCATGGGTCACCCGATGGTCGCCCGCAATCGCGATCTCATGGACCGCGCCGGCATGACGGCGACTCCCTTCGACGAGGCCGTGCGCGAGGCCCTCGCCGCGCCGCCCCGCGACACGCCGGTGCCGGAGTCGCGGCGCGAGAAGGTGCCAGTCGCCTACCAGTCTGCCCCCGCCCGGGCGAGCGCCCGACGCTCCGACGTGCGCTCGGTGCAACGCTTGCCGCTGCCCCCTGGGCGCGACGCCGAGTGGGTCGCCAACGAGTACATGCGGTGGCTGCCGGAGGGGTTCCGCCCCTTCATCCGGGTGGAGGTCGACGGTCACGCCTGCCGCTTTCACGGCTTCGGATTGAAGACTCCGCTCCTCGTCCTCGAGCTCGCGCCGCTCCGGAGCGGCAAGGATCGCCAGCTCTTCTACATCACCAAGGGCGTCCTCGCGAGCGGCCGCGGCCGCGGTCGCCTCGAGTTCCGCGAGGTGCTCGATGGGCAGTTCGTCATCGCCGCCATCCACGAGTTCGAGCCGACGCTGCCCTGGTTCATTTACCGCTTTTCCCAGGCCTACGCGCACCTCTGGGTGATGTGGCGATTCCGGCGGCACCTGGCCCGGCAGCGCGCGCGAGCGCCTCTCGCGCCGCGATCGCTCGGCGTCGCCGCGAGGTGAGATGACGCGGCGGCGGCGCGGCGATCGTGGTAGTCCCGGGCGATGACGCCTGAAGAGTTCCGCCGCCAAGGCCACGCGCTGATCGACTGGATCGCCGACTATCGCGCCGGCGTCGAGGAGCTCCCGGTCATGTCGCGCGTCGCGCCGGGCGAGATCAAGGCCTCGCTCCCCACCGCGCCTCCGCGCGATCCCGAGCCGTTCGAGGCCATCCTGCGCGACGTCGGGGCCAAGCTCGTTCCCGGGCTATCGCACTGGCAGCATCCGCGGTTCTTCGGCTACTTCCCCTCCAATGGCCTGCTGGCGTCGGTCCTCGGCGATTTCCTCAGCACAGGGCTCGGCGTGCTCGGCCTCTCGTGGCAGTCGAGCCCGGCGCTGAGCGAGCTCGAAGAGGTGGTGTGCGACTGGATGCGTCAGCTCCTCGGCCTCTCGGACGGCTGGAGCGGAGTCATCCAGGACACGGCCTCCACCTGCGCCCTCGTGGCCTTGATCTGCGCCCGCGAGCGCGCCAGCGGATATGCCCTCTCGGGCGACGGACTCCAGGGTTCGCAAACGCCCCTCATCGTTTACACCTCGGCTCACAGCCACAGCTCGATCGAGAAGGCCGCGCTACTCGCGGGATTCGGCCGCAACCACGTCCGGAGCGTCGCCGTCGACGAGCGCTACGCCATGCGCCCCGAGGCCCTCGCAGCGGCCATCGCCGCCGATCTCGCGCTGGGCCTCCGCCCGTGCGCCGTGGTGGCCACGACCGGCACGACCACGACGACGGCGATGGACCCGCTGGGGCCGATAGCGCTGCTCGCGAAGGCTCACGGCCTCTGGCTGCACGTGGACGCCGCGATGGCCGGCTCGGCGATGATCTTGCCCGAGTGCCGTCCTCTCTGGGAAGGCGTCGAGGGCGCCGACTCGCTGGTGGTCAATGCTCACAAGTGGCTCGGCGTCGCGTTCGACTGCTCGCTCTATTACGTGCGCGATCCCGAGCACCTGGTGCGGGTGATGAGCACCAACCCGAGCTACCTGCAGAGCAGCGTCGATGATCGGGTGAAGAACCTCCGCGACTGGGGGATCCCGCTCGGGCGGCGCTTCCGCGCGCTCAAGCTGTGGTGCTTGATCCGCGAGCAGGGCGTGACGGGTTTGCAGGAGCGATTGCGCCGCGATCTCGCCCATGCGGCCTGGCTCGACGCCGCGGTGCGCGCCCACCCGCGGTGGCGCGTGCTCGCGCCGGTGGCCCTCCAGACCGTGTGTGTTCGCCACGAGCCGGAGGGGCTCTCGGGCGAGGATCTCGACCGCCACACCCAGGCCTGGGCCGAGCGCCTCAACCGGAGCGGCGAAGCCTACGTCACCCCGGCGAAGCTCGACGGCCGCTGGATGGTGCGGATCGCGGTGGGCGCGGCGCCGACCGAGCTTCATCACGTCGAGGCACTCTGGGCCGCGATGCAGGCCGAGGCCGAGCGCGGCTGATTGCCACTCTTTCGGGCTGTCAGGCCGGCGGCGGATTGGCCGCATCAGCGACGGTGCGCACGCCGGCGGCCCGCAGGACGCGCTCGGGCGGGATGCTGCCAATCAACACCAGGACCGCGTCATAGAGGGTCGACGATGCCCGGCCCGCGCCGCCGAACGTGATCCGTTCGGCGTCGATCGCGGTGATCTCGCGCTGCCAGAGGATCTGGATCCGCCCCGACTCGGCGAGGCGCTTGGTCTCGGTGATGTTGCGCGATTTGCCGCGGGTGAAGCCCCCGGCGCGGTGAACGACGGTGACGGTGGTGCCGGGCTGTCGCGAGAGCGCGATGGCAGCTTCCATCGCCACGTCCCCGAGCCCGACGACGACGACCCGCTTGCCTTCAAAGCTCTTGGCGTCGGAGAGGTGATAATGAACCCGGGCCTCGGCCTCTGGCGTGAGATCGAACGGGAGGCGCCGCGGAGTGCCTCTCTGCCCGATGGCCAGAAGCACCCTACGCGCCATCCGCGCCGTGGGCCGCCCGCCCTCGCGCGGCTCGGTGGTGACGCGAAACAGCCCGTCACCGTCGCGCTCGATCGCCGTCATCCGGGTATCCTGATGAATCGGGAGCTTCTCTTTGCGGATGATCCGGAGCCAGTGCGACAGCAGCTCTTCCTTGGTCGACTCCTGGAGCCAGAGCTTGCCCGCGACCGGCAAATCCAGGGGCTGATCGAACACCAACTTGCCCCGCGGGAAGCTCTGGATGCTCTGCGCGACGTCGCCTTGCTCGATGACCTCGAAGGTGAGCCCGAGCTCCTTGGCCCTGAGCGCGGCGCTGATCCCGGCCGGCCCCGCGCCGATGATGATCAGATCGAGCGCGCCGCCGGCTCGCCTCGTGCCGTCGAGTCCTTTCGCGATCTCGGACGCCGCGTGGGCGCCCTGGTGAATGGCATTCTTGATCAGCGGCAGGCCGGTCACGTCGCCCGCGAGGTAGAGGCCGGGGACGTCGAGGCTCTCCAGATCGCCGCGGAGGCGGGGGCGATCGCCGATGGGCTCCCCGTCGGTGATCACGAGAGAGCCGTTGGGACAGCGCTGCTCGCAGAGCGTCAGTCCACAGCAGGCCTCCGGGCGGGCGACGACGGCGACGTAGCGGTCAATCTCGAGGACGTCGTACGGACAGGCATCGACGCAGGCGTAGCAGCCGAGGCAGGTGCTGGTGTTGATCTGCGGCAATCGTACCCGCGCGGCCGGCTCCAGCAGGGCCTTTTGCGGCGCCTTCGCGGCCTTCTGCTTCTTGCGCGCGGAGACGGCGCCCGCGCCGCGGACGGCCGCGTAGGCGAGCCCCGCCGCGGCGAGGCCAAGGCCCGTCCACAGGCCGGGAGCGCCGCCCGCGCCGCCGCGTTCGAGCGTGGGGACGCGCGCCGCCGCCTCGCGCGCAGCCTCCCAGATCACCGGGCGATCCTGGGTGTGCTGGCCGGCGCAGACGCCGCTGCCGAGCTCGGTGGAGGTGCCGTCGCGGCCCCGGGCGCGCGGGAGATCGTCGCGCGGGAGCGCTGCCTGGTGCTCGTCGAAGCAGACGATGGGCCGCGCCGGCCCGAGCCGCTCTTGCCCCGCGAGCAGACAGCGCCCGATCGGATCCGAGGCCGACGCGGGATCGTGGCAGCGCGCGCAGCTCCCGGCCACGGGGATGGCCACGGTCGCGGGCTTCGCCGGGTGGAAATCGAGATCGCCGATCGTCTTCTCGACGCCCGGCGCGAAGCGGATCGGATCCGCGCTCGGCGAGAAGGAAACACCTTGATCGCTCGCGTGGATCACATGGCAGGTCGAGCAGCTCATCGCCCCGGCCGCGCGCACCTTCTCGTGCCCATGCCGCGTCGACGGGTGGGCGCCGTGGCAGCCCGTGCAGACCTTCTCGGGGACGTCGTTCTGGCCGGTCCGCGCGGCCTTTTCGTTCTCGGCGCGGTGGCACGAGGCGCACTCGAGCTTCGCTTTTTCGTGCGGGCGCGAGAGCGGCCCCGGCGAGACGTGGCCCCCGTCGGGAGGGAAAATCAAGGCCGCGGCGAGCGCGCCGCCGGCGCCGGCGAGCGTCGCTGCGAGGAGGCCGCGGAAGCGCGTGATGTCCGACGTCGGCTCGGCGAGGCCCGGCGTGCGGCCGCGGTGGCGCTCGCGCGGGAGCGCCGCCCGCTCGCGCGGATCCGAGAGGCGCGCGGCGTAGAGCGTGGGCGAGGGCGCGGCGGGCGGCTTCTGCGGCTCCGGGGCTTCGCCCGACGGGAGCGTGACGTTCGGATCGCGCCCGCTCATCCGGCGAGCCTCCACACGGCGAGCGCGACGTGGAGCACGAGCATCGCAGTGGCCACGCCGAACGTGACGACGTGGAGCGGGAGGCCGACGCGCATCGCGACGAAGAGAAAGCGCTGCGCCGGCAGGGCGCGGAGCTCGACCACGATGCGGATCAGCTCGGCGAGGCCGGCGAGGCGCTCCTGCCCGCGGCCTTCGAGGACGACGTCGATGCGCGCGCGGAGGGCGTGCTCTTCCTCGCGCAGACGACGCCCCGAGACGATCAGCGCCAGCGGGCCGAGCGAGCTCTTGGCGTAGGGCACGAGGACGCGCTCGAAGAGCTTCTTGACGAGATCGCTCTTGCCGCTCACGTCGCGGTAGAGCCGATCCGAGAGCTCGCGACGGGCCGCGACGAAGTCCTCGGGGAGGGCCGCGCTGCGCTCGATCCGCGCGAGACGCGCCGGGAGGATCCGGTACGTGAGCGCCGTCCACGCGCCTGCGATCGAGGTGACGAAGAGCGCGAGCGCCAGCGCGCCGCCGTGGCCTGCGCGCGCCCACGGAGGCCAAGGCGCGTGCGCGAGCGCGAGGCCGAGCGTGACCAGGCCGAGCGCGAGGTGGGCCGTGAGCTGCGGGCGAACCACGCTTCGAACCGGCGCTTCGGCGCGGGGCGCGGGCGCTTCACCGACCTTCGCGCGAGGCTTCATCCAGCCGCGGATCCGGCGCTTGGGGATGGCGTACGCGAGCAGGAGCAGCATGCCGAGCGCCGCGGCGATGCCGGCGCCGAGGCCGACGCCGCGACCCGGTCCCCAGAGCAGACGCGCCTGCATCACCGCGCCCGCGAGGCCGATCCCCGCGGCAGCGACGGCCGCGCCGGCGACGAGGAACGGGCCGCGCTCGCGCGATCCCGCGGCGCGATCCGGCGTGGATCCGCGGAGCACGGCGCGCACGTCGGCGATCTCTTCCGCCGGGTTGAGGCGAAAGATCGCGCCCGTCGGGCAGGCCTGCACGCACGCGGGGCCCTCGTAGCCGCGGCAGAGATCGCACTTCACCGCGAGCTCGGCGTACTCGCCCGGGCCGCCTTGAGGCCGCAGCGCCGCGACCGGGCGCACGGCCATCTGGATGTTGTCCCAGGGGCAGGCCTTCGCGCAGGCGCCGCAGCCGGTGCAGAGCTCTTCGCGGATGAAGACCTCGCCCGCGGGATCGCGGCCGATCGCGCCGGTCGGGCAATCGACCATGCACGCCGGGTTCTCGCAGTGCTGGCAGGAGTTCGGCAGCATGAGCTGCTGCGGCGCCGAGGCCTCGCCGCCGCGGTCCTCGGCGTCGTCGACGCGGGCCACCATCTTGTCGCCGCGGCGCACGAGGCGCGCCGTGCCGTACAGGTCGGCGCAGGCCCACGCGCAGTGGCCGCAGCGCACGCACGACTCGAGATCGATCACCAGGAGCGAGCGCGCGACCTGGAGGCGGTAGAGATCGCGGAACACGTGCTGGGTCGCGTTCTTCGCGGCGGCGGCGACGACCAGCTGCTGCGCGGCCTGCTGATCGGCGGCGATGCGGCCGAGGCTCGGCAGGAGCGCGGGGTGGGCGGCGGCGAGCTCGCGAAACACTTTTGCAGGCACCGCGAGCAGCACCGACGGCCCGCCGGCGACGGCGCTCGTCGTGCGCGGCGTGCGCTCCACGACCTCGGCGTCGCCGAAGAAATCGCCGCGGCCGAGGTAGGCGCGGACGCGGAGGCGATCGCCGTCCTCGGTCTGGATCTGCACCATGCCGTCGGCGATGAGGAACAGCTCCGTCGCGGCGTCGCCCTGGCGATACACCGGCTCGCCGCGCGCGACGCGGCGGTGAACGACGGTGTCGAGCAGGACGTCGAGATCACGCGGCGGCAGGTCGCGCGTGAAGGCCAGCGTGCCGAGCAGATCGCGCGTGGCGCTCCGGAGGAGCGCGCGCTCGAGGCGATCGGCGATCTCGGCCTTGCCCGATCGCGCGGCGGCGCGGCGAAAAATGTGGACGGGGATCTCGGCGACACGCGCGCGCTCGGTCGCGGTGGCCGTCGCGCGCCGGCCGAGGCCGACGGTCGACTCTTCGCCGAACGACTCGCCGGGACCGGCCGCGCGGAGATCACTCTCGCGATCGTCACCGCGGCGCACGGCGCGGAGCGCGACATTCCCCGAGGCCACGATGAAGAACGACGCACCCTCGTCGCCCGAGCGATACACCGTGGCGCCCGCGTTGAAGTCGCGCAGGCGTCCGGCCTCGGCGATCTCGCGGCGCGCGCGGGCGTCGAGGCCGCGCAGCACGGGCGCGTCGAACACCATCGCGGGCCACGCGGCCGGGGCGTCGGGATCGCTCGCGCGCGGATCCATCAGCGGACCTCGGTCGTGGCGCGGGCGAGCTCGACGATCTCCAGGCGCGACAGCATCTCGTCGGTGACGAGCGGCCCGTTCGGCCGGAGCCCGCGCCGCGCCTGCTCGCGCTCGTAGCCGATGAACGCCTTGACGAGGAACGGCGGAAACGCCCTGAAAAGAAGCCTCGCCTCGATCCTGAACGGGCCTCGACGACCCGCGAGCGGCAGCTCGTACGTGTACCGGAGCGGCACGCCAGGGGGCATCGAGCGGGTGTCGATGATCGAGTCGGGCCCCTTCAGGAGCCCGCGCGACGCGTCGAGCGCGCCCACCGGGAAATACGTTTCGAACAGCGCGTTGAGGCCGGTGAGGTTCGAGCGGCACTCGCCGGTGTCGAGATCGTAGTCGCCGTCGACGAAGCGATCGGCGCGGTGCGCGAGCTGATCCGGGAGCGCCTCGCAGCGACCGTCCGCGCCGATGGTCCCGATGCAGCGCACGCAGCGGAGGAAGCCGTTCTGGAAGTTGATCAGGCCGCGCCCGCGGAACGCCGTCCCGCCGAGGATCGGCGGAGGCTGCCACAGCGGGACGTCGGCGCCGTCGCGCACGTCGGCGCCGAAGAGGCCTTGCGGGCGGCCGCGGCCGTCGCGGAGATCGCCGCGCACGTCGACGCGCTCGAAGACCTTGTCGTGGAGATCCTCGTCGTTGCGATCGACGCGGCCGACCTCGTAGATCACGCGGCCGTCGCCGTCGCGCACCGCGAGGTGGACCCAGAACTCGCGCTCCTGGCTGAAGCCGGCGGGCACGCGGTGACCGGCGCCGGTGTTCTCGAGATCGACCGGGATCGTCAGCGTCGATCCCGCGGCGCTCGCGCTCCCGACGGCGAAGTGAAACGTGTGCCGGAGCAGCAAATCGCGGCGCTTGCGCGCCGACAGGGGGAGCCCGTGGAGATCGACGGTGGGCTCGTCGACGAGGGCCTCGGGGAACTCGCGCGAGAGCGGCACGTCGACGCCGGAGAAGTAGTGCGTGACCACGTCGCCGATGCTCTCGGCGTTGTCGGCGGCGCGGCCCTTCGGGAACGTACCCGGCGCGCGGGCGACGAAATGCGTCCCCTTCGGGCACTCGGGATCGGCGGCGTCGCCTGCGTTTTCCGGCTCGTTGTGCTCGCAGGTGCCGGGGTACTGGCTCATGTGGCAGCCCTGGCAGGTGGCGGCGGGGCGGCCGGCGCGCTCCTCGGTCTTCGCCCACGCGGCCCACTCCGAGTACGCGTTGCGCAGGCGCTTGAAGTGCTCGCCCGCGCGCGCGACGCCGAGCGTGTCGGTGCCGAAGAGGCGCACGTCGTGGCAGCTCCCGCAGAACTCGCTCGACGCCAGGTAGGCCTTCGTGGCGCGAGGCGTGCGCTGGTGCGCGTCGCCCGGCACGAGGTCGCCGCCCTTGTGCACCGAAGCGCTCAGAAAATAGCTCGGATCGATCTGGTAGCCGCTGTTGCCGATCCCGGTGAGCCCGAGCGCGTCCTCGGGCCTGGCCGCGAAGACGGCCCCTGTGAGGAACGACGTCCACGTCGGGTTGCCCTCGTAGCCGCGCGATCCGCGGGCGCCGACCGGGCCGTGGACCTGGTGGCAGAGGCCGCACGAGATGCCTTCCATGCTGCGATCGCCGAGCAGATCGCGCACCGGCAGCCGGCTGCGAGCGTCGCCGCCGGCGCGGCCGTCCCACGGCGGCAAGCCGATGTCCGTCTTCTCGGCGGGGCTGTGGCAGTTGACGCACCAGTGCTCGCCGCCCGATCCGGTGATGGCGATCCGCGTCTGCGGATCCCGGCAGGCCGTGGCGGCGTCGACGCGGCGGAGGATCCCCGCGCCGCCCGGGCACGTGTCCTCGCGACCGACCTGCTCTTCGATCAGGCTCTCGAGCGCGTTGAACAGCGGGCTCTTCACGGCGTGCGCCATCACCGATCGACGCCACTCCGAAGCCTGCCGCGCGTGGCATGACGCGCAGTCGGCCGCGCCGGTGTGAGCCGCGGTGAGGGGCGCGCCCGAGGCCACGGTGATGGTCTTCGGAGCCGCGGGCGCCGGCGCGAGCATCGCGAGAGCCGCGAGCGCGACCGCCGCGCCGGCGCCGATCGGCCAGAGCGGCGCGAGCCACGCGAGAGGCCGTTTCGCCTTCGGAACAGGGCGATCCGCGCGCTCGCGATCGATCGACGGCGACGCCGCGCGGGCCGCCGAGTCGACCTTCTCGCGGGTCTTCGCGCGGGCCTCGGGCAGCGTCTTCGGGCGCCGCGTCTCGTCGAGGAACGCCTCGAGATCGAGGGCGATCGCCGCGGCCGTCGCCGGCCTCTGCGCGGCGTCGGGATCGAGCAGCCGCAGCGCGAGGCTCTGCAGGCCCGACGGCAGCGCCGAGGCCACCGCGGGCGCGAACGGGGCGGCCTCGCGGTGCGCCGCCTCGCGCAGCGCGTGACGCAGCCCCGCGCCCGCGAACGGGTGCTCCCCCGACAGCAGCCGATAGAGCACGAGGCCCACGGCGTAGCGGTTCGCGGCGCTGTCCCACGGCGCCCCGTCGGCCTGCGCGGGCGGCGTCCACAGCGGCGAGAGATCCGTCGGCGCGCGCGCCACCGAGTCGGCAGCGCCGACCATCGCCGCGACGAGCGCCGCCGCGGAGAGCAGCGCGCCCGCGGGCTCGAGCACCACGACCGACTCCGGCACGACGGCCCCTGGAAACAGGCTCGCCTTCTCGCACGCCGCGAGCGCCCGCGTGATCCCGAGCGTGATCGCCACCGCCTCGCGCCACGGGGTCGGCGCCTTGCGCGCGCGCAGCAGCTCCGCGAGCGTCGACTTGCTCGTGTTCCGCACCAGCCACACGCCGTCGCCGTCGATCCCCGCGTCGAGGAAGCCACCCACGCCCGCTGCGCCGAGGCGCTGCAGGCGCACGGCGACAGCTTCGTCCGTCAGGGCGAGCTGCCACAGCTCGCGGCCCGCGCCGCACGCCCACCGCGTCGCGCGACCGAGCGGCGACAGCGAGGCTCCCGCGACGTGGCCCGAGGCCTCGGCGCTCTGCCGTCGCAGCGCGACCATCTCGCCGGAGCCACGCTGCCCGCTCACCGCTTGTTCGGGCTCCGGGGCGGCGGCGGTTGCCCGATCGACGCCGTCGGTCCACCGCTCGGAACGTCGACCGGCGCGCTGGTCGATCGCACCACGTAGGCGCCGATGCCGGCGAGCAACGACAGCGCCACCACGACCGCAATCGCGATCTTGGTGGGCACGTCGCGCGGCCGGTCCATCTGATCGACGAGGGCGATCGTGTCGGCGCGCTCGACCGGCTTCGGCGCCTCGGCGCGAGCCACGGGAGCGCGATCGTCACGGGGTGGGGCGCTCACCGCGGCGGCCCTCTCGCTCTCGGCCTTGACGCTCACCGCGGGCGACGACCCTGAGCGCGACGGAGCGCGCTGCGGCGTCAACGTCGAGCCCGCGCCCGATCCGGTGCGGCCGGCGCCCGACGCGCGACCCACCGGCGCGACCGCGGTCTGGAACGGCTCCAGCCGCTCGATCACGTCCTCCGCGAGGTACGGCCTGTCCTCCGGCGCCTTCTCCAGGAGCTGAAACAGGAGCTGCTCGACCCCGCGCGGGAGCCCGCCGCGCACCGCGTCCGGCAGGGGCGGCGGCTCGGCCGTGCACTGCAAATTCAAGAGCTGCCGCGGCGAGGCCGACTGGAACGGCGGCACGCCCGCGATGAGCTCGTAGAAGATCAGCCCGAGGCAGTAGAGATCGCTCCGGTGATCGATGGTGTGCGCGTCGATCTGCTCGGGGCTCATGTACTGGAGCGTGCCCACGCTCTGGGTGTTGGTCTGGTTCAGCGCCTCGATCACCTTGGCGATGCCGAAGTCCATCACCTTCACCGCGCCGTCGCTGAGCACCATGATGTTCTCGGGCTTCAGATCCCGGTGAATGATCGGCGGCTCCTGCCCGTGCG
Source organism: Byssovorax sp. (assembly GCA_025362495.1). GTDB lineage: Bacteria > Myxococcota_A > Polyangia > Polyangiales > Polyangiaceae > JANYGI01. Next base: position 23,804 of record JANYGI010000136.1, read on the forward strand.
CGGCCGCGAGGGCGCCGGCGATCGCCGCGATGATCCGCACGGCCTCGCTCCACACGAGCCGCGTCTCGGCGGCGAGCACCTGCCGGAGCGTCTTGCCGTCGAGGAGCTCGAGCACCATCACGAGCTCGCCCGCGACCTCGATGCTGGCCAGGCTCCGGACGATGTTGGGGTGCTCGAGGTGCGCGAGGATCTGCATCTCGTTCAGGAACAGGCGGCGCCCCTGCTCGCTCCTCGCCAGCTCCGGGTGCAGCACCTTGAGGGCGACGCGCCGCTTCGAGAGCCGCTCCTCGGCCTCGTAGACCTTGCCCATGCCTCCCTCGCCGATGAGGCGGCGAACGAGGTAATCCCCAAGCTCCTCGACCATCCCGACCGTCTCCTCGAGCCCCGCTCGGGCGCCGCATTCAGCGACGCTGCAGGCAGGGCCCACTACTACGTACGGAGAGCCCGAACGACTTACACCTGAAATGCGAATGCTCCGGGACGAATGGCCGGAGTCGCCGCCCCGGAGCGCGTGCCCGTCCGCCCGAAATGGTGTAGCCCCTGTGCTTCATGGTGAAGCTCGCCTCGCAGGCCGCGCTGGTCGTCGCCCTCGCCGCCGCGCTCGGTTCCGGCTGCAATCACGCCGCGTCCGAGCCCGACGGACCCACGACGCAGCCGACCGCCGCCCCGTCCCTGCCCCCGGTGGTCTGGGACACGCCCGGGAGCTGGACGACCGTGAACGCCCCCAACGCCCCGCGATCCGGCGCGAAGAAGGCCTCGTACAACGTCCCCAAGGCCGGCAACGACAAGGAGGAGGCCGAGGTCCTCGTCACCTTCAACGGCTCGGGAAATAAAGGCGATCCGGCCACGACCTACAAGGAGTGGTTCGACCAGTTCGACGGCAACCTCGGCCCGTCGGCCAAGCGCGAAGAGTTCGTCAACGGCCACGGCCTCTCGATCGAGACGGTGGAGATCGCGGGCACGTACAAGGTCGCCCTGGCGCCCCCGGTCGGCCCGCAGAAGAAGTCGGCCGTGCAGATGGTGAAGAACAACTTTCGCCTCGTCGGGGCGGTCGTGAAGACGACCGATCGCGGCAACTGGTTCTTCAAGCTCACCGGCCCCGACGAGACGGTGCAGTCGGCGCGGTCGGCGCTGCGATCCTTGCTCGAATCGGCCCGGTAGCGGCTCAGCGCTTCACGCCCTGGATGGGCGCGATGGGCGGGATGGGCGCGGCCGGCGCGATGGGTGAGCGCTCGACGGTCGCCGTCGGCAGCCGCTTGGTGGTCTTGAGCGGCGTCGGCGCGACGTCGTTCGGCGGAGGCGGCGCCGGCTGCGCGACGGGCGGCGGATCTCTCGGGGCCGGGTCGGAGGTGTCCGGCATGTACGGAGCTGCGCCCATGGTCGGAGTCAGCTCCGGCTCGCCCCTCGTGGAGCCCATCGTCTGCTGCGCCGCCATCCGGAGCAGCACCCCCGCCGCGAGGAGGCCGCCGCCCACCGCCGCGATTGCCGCCTTGCGCCGCCGCTTGCGCTTCACGCCGACGGGGCAATCGCTGGTGAGCACCGTTCCATCGGCGCGCTTGTAGAGCCGCACGCAGACGTCGCTGGTGCGCTCGCGCATGAAGGCTTCGGCCTCGTCGCGCGGCATGGCCGAGAGGTTGAAGACGTCTTTCTGGCAGCTCGTGCAGAAGCGGGCGCGATCGTCGCCGATCATCTCGTCCCATTTCGCCGTGCACGGGCTGGCGATCTGGATGCTCTCCAGCAGCGGCAGCGCGCGGCGGGCGGCGCGGCCCTCGAGCTTCTTGGCGACGTCGGCGACCTCCTTCGCCAGCCGCGCCTCGGAGGCCTTGAGCTCGTCCAGCTCCCGGGTCTTGGTCTGCACGGAGGTCAGCTCCTCGGACAGCGAAGCGTGACGGGCCTGGAGGGCGTCGGTGTCATCGCGGTAGGGCGTCGTCATGGGTCGCGGTCCGACGGACGACCCCGGGGAAAGATTTGTTGCCCCGCCCAACAAGATGGATCGATCCGTCTCCGGGCTACCGGCTCTCCAGCCGGGAGACGGCCCGGTACCGTGTTCTTGTGGACGTGGGTCCAGAGGGAGACGATCGGCGATCGTGTTTCCGGGGCCAGCGGTCCAGCGGGAGACGACCGGCAACCGTCGTAGTCGTGGAGCGCGCCGTGCTGGTCGCGCTGGGGAATGAGGACAGCAGGTATCGGATCAACGATCTCGATCGCCTGGTCGCCGACGCTCCAGGTCTCAGCGCGGGCCCGCCGCAGCCTGGTCTCGTTCGTCGCGCGGCGCTCGGCGGAGCGCCCCGCCGCCCCTCCCGTGATAAGGTCCAGCTCATGAGCGCGATGCCGGTCGCCAAGACGAGGTGGACGCCCGAGGAGTACCTCGCCTGGGAGCGTATGCAGCCCCAGAAGCACGAGTTTCACCACGGCGAAGCGTTCGCGATGGCGGGGGCCACGTTGGAGCACAACCAGATCGTCATCAACGTCGGCGCGGAGCTGCGAGCGCTGCTGCGGCAGAAGCCTTGCCGGGTCTGCGCGTCCGATCTCCGAGTGAAGGTCCCGGCGACCGGGCTCTACACCTATCCCGACGCCTCCGTCGTCTGCGGCCGCCCGGAGTTCGAGGACGACGAGCTCGATACGCTCCTCAACCCGCTGATCCTCGTCGAGGTCCTCTCCGAGTCGACGGCGGACTACGATCGCGGCACGAAGTTCACGAACTACCGGACAATCGCCTCGTTCCGCGACTACGTGCTCATCTCGACGGACCAGGTCCTGGTCGAGTACCACACGCGGAAAGACGACGATTCGTGGGTCCTGCGTGAGTTCAAGGCGGGCCAGCGTTTCACGCTCGAATCGGTCGGGGGCGAGCTCGCGGTCGACGAACTCTACCTGAAGGTCTTCGACGCGCAGCCCTGACGAGCGCGGCTCCAGCAGAGCTCGAGCGAAGTGTGCAATACCACTTGCGCTCGTGGTCACTCGCCGGATACCGCTGAAGGTCCATTCTTTCCGGAGGTTTCCCCGTGAGTGATGCGACCGTTCTCTCCACACTGACTCTCCCCGTCGAGCTGGTGGCCGAAGACGTCATCGGCTTTCGCGACCAGCTCGGCACCCGGCTCGCCGCCGTCATCCGCCCGAAAGGCCACAAGCACCAGGCCGACGAGGTCGCGTTGCCCGACGGGATCGCGCCGCTCACCGCCCTGCCACCGCACATCGAGCGGCCCTGGAAGCGCTTCGACGCGGCGGTGAACGAGCTGAAAGGCTTCCGTCACGCTCGCGCGAGCGCCCAGGCTTCCGAGGCGCACGCCGCCGGCGACGCGACCGAGCAAGATGCTGCCAACGCCGACTCCGACGATCGCTGGCGCGCCGTCGAGCAATGGTGTGGCGGAGCGGCCGGCCTCCGGGACGATGGCAAAGCCCCCTCCCCGAGCGAGGCTCGGTGGCTTCATGGCCAGCTGTTCCCGGCGCCCGAGGGGCTCCGCTTCATCACCCGCAGGCCTCGGGTACAGTGGTCTGCCATGGAGCAGCGAATGACTGTCCTCCACGAGAAGCGCGCGCAAGGCGTGATCGCCGGCTTCGGCGGAGAGCGACACTTTCAGCAGCTCGGCGAAGCGCACGACCGCTTTGGAAAGGCCTTTGGGTTCACCACCGTGGTGCCTGACGAGGCCGGCGGTCCCACCGACGGTCGCCCGCAATGGGCCGCGGCCCGCGAGGCGCTGCGCGTCGTGCTCCAGAAGATCGAGAGCCACGCTGATCCGGAGATCGCGGGGAGCCAGTCGCTGGTCACGTTCCTCCTGCGTCCCTATGTCGAGATGATCGACGATCTGGCCCAGACTCGCCGCCCCGCCCGCGGAAAGAAGGCGGATCCGGCTTCCCCGGCGCCCGGCACCCCCGCGCCGGGCTGATGCGTACGCGTGGTCCCCGCGTCGCGGCACGAGCGGGTGAGCCGCTCACACGATCTGCGCGACGCGGGTCAGGCCCCGGAAGAAGCTCGTGGCGCACCCACCGATGGTGCGCGTCTTGTAGCCCCCCTCCTGCACGACGACCGTCGGGAGGCCGAGGGCGCCGATGAGCGCGCCGTTCTCCTCGAAGTCCCTGGCCACGAGTGACCAGGATCCGGTGGGATCGCCCCTGGCCGTGTCGAGGCCCAGAGGCACCACGAGGAACCGAGCGCCGAAGTCGCGGATCCGGGCCAGGGCTCGCTCCAGGGCCTTGCGGTAGCGCTCCCCGGTGACGTGCTCGGGCAGCGCGATGTTGAGGTTGTACCCCAGGCCCTCGCCCTCGCCCTCCTCCTCCTCGAAGCCCGAGAAGTAAGGATAGGCGAAGTTCGGGTGCCCGTGAATCGACACGGTGAGCACGTCGGCGCGGCCGTAGAAGATGTCCTGCTGGCCATTGCCATGGTGGTAGTCGACGTCGAGCATGGCCACCCTGCCGAGGCGGCTGAGGCTCTGCGCCGCGATGGCCGCGTTGTTGAAATAGCAGAAGCCCCCGTAGGAGGCGCGCTCCGCGTGGTGCCCCGGCGGGCGCACCAGCGCGTAGGCGAGCCGCGCGCCGTCGGCCACGTGGGCTGCCGCCGTGAGCGCGCAGTCGACCGCGCCGCGCGCCGCGAGGAAAGCGTTCCTGTTCAGCGGGGTGAAGGTATCGATGCAGTAGTACCCCGCGCGCACCGAGAGATCGTGCGGCGGGCGCGCCTTGTTGCGGATGGGGAACACGTAAGGATAGAGCGATTTACCCTCGGGCACCCCGGCGCAGGCCCGCTGGAGATACCGCACGAAGGCCCAGTCGTGCACCTCGGTGATGACGTCGAGCGGGTTTTGCCGGGCGATCACCCGCCGGAACATGCCTGACGCTTCCAGCGACTCGAGGATCGAGCTCACCCGGACGGGTGCCTCGATGTACCCGCGCTCCCGGATGTGATGGATATCGTGGTTCTCGTTCACGACCAGCGGGTAGAGCGAGGCCCAGGGGCGACGCTCGTGGGCGGCGCCCGGGCGCGACTTCGATCGTTCGGGCGCGGCTGGATAGCGCGGCTCTCGCAGGCGCAAGGGATCATCGACGATCGACGAGACCACCTCTTCCACGTACTCGGGTGGGCAGAGGTACTTGTACTTCCGCTCCAGCACCGCGCGCACCACCTGCCGCACGTGCGCCCTGCGGAGCGCGCGCGTCGAGCCCAGCGTGTCGCACACCAGATAGGGCATGTCGACGTCCCCCGGGCCCACCGGCTTCTCGTAGGCAGTCCCGACGACGGGGCGCGCCCCCCAGCGCTCGTAGAACCGGAGCCTGGAGCGGTTCTCGGCCAGCGTCGCCTCGTCGAGCGTGGGTGAGGGAGCGTCTGGCGGGCACTCGAAGAACAGGCCATCCGCGCGAAACGCCCTGGAATCCTCGCGTACGCGCTCGTAGAGCGCTGCGCCGACACCGCCGCGGCTCTCGGGATCGGCCGCGAGGAAGTCCAGGAAGCAGAAGTTCAACGTGGGATCGCGGAGCACCAGGGCGAAGCCCTCGACGTCGCCCGTGCGCGGGCGCTCGGCCACGAGCAGCATGGCGCTGAAGCGATGGAGAAACGGGTTCCGCAGCTTCTCGGGCAGATCGTCGATCTCCTCGGTCCGCACGCCGCCGAAGCGGAGGCGAAGCAGCCTCTGGACGGCCTCGACCGCCGCCTTGTTCGTCGGCAGCTCGGCGTCGTGCACGCGTCGGATGAGGAACATGGGCCCGCAGCGTACCACCCGCGCCGCGGACCTCGGATACGACCAGGCAAGCGCCCTCGGCAAACGGCGCTGTCAGGATGCCGGCCCACTCTCCTGCACCTGGCGACGGACAGATGATAACGTCCCGGCCATGAGCTCCCCCGCTCCGCTCACCGCGATTCCGCGCCTCACCACCGCTCGCCTTCTCCTGCGCGAGCTCCGCATGACCGACTTCGACGCTTACGCGGCGAACCTCGCCGATCCGGCGGCGACGAAGCTCATGGGCGGGCTCCGCGATCGCCGCGCGGCGTGGCGCGCCTTCGCGGCCCAGACGGGCGCGTGGTTTCTCAACGGCGGCGGCTGGTGGGCCGTCGTCGAGCCGCGCGAGGGCGGCGCGATCGTGGGGACGGTGGGGGCCTTCTTCCGCGAGACCGACGCGGCCCAGGTCGAGCTCGGATGGAGCCTCTTTCCCGCGCACTGGGGTCGTGGGTTTGCGACCGAGGCCGCCGCGGCGGCGCTGCGCTACGCGTTCGAGGCACACGACGCGCCGCGCGTCATCGCGCACATCGCGGCGGGGAACGTCGCGTCCATCGCCGTGAGCAAGCACCTCGGGATGAAGTACGAGGCCGACGTCGACTTCCATGGTGAGCCGATTGGCAGGTACGCGATCACGCGTGAAATGAGCTGCCTCCCGCGCTTCTGATATCGAGTCGCGCCGGCGATCGGCGCTACTCGCCGGGGAGGGTCGGCTTCCCCATGGTGTGCGTCACCTTCTTCGGCAGAGGCGCCGCGACCGCGCCCATGGTGTGCGTCCGGGTCTCGGGAGCGACGGACGGCGCGGGAGGCGGGATCTCGGGGGCGGCGCCGGTCCCGCCCACCACCGGGGTCGCTTCCATCTTTCCCATCACCGGGCTCTCGGTCATCGTCCCCATCACCGGACAGGGCTGCTGGGCTCGCGAATACGCCGTGAGGATCGCGCCCGCCGCGAGGAGACTGCCACCCACCGCGGCGGCGACGGCCTTGCGGCGGCGCTTGCGCTTCACGCCGACGGGGCAATCGCTGGTGAGCACCGTGCCGTCGAAGCGCTTGTAGAGCCGCACGCAGACGTCGGCGGTGCGCTCCCGCATGAACGACTCGGCCTCGTCGCGCGGCATGGCAGAGAGGTTGAAGACGTCTTTCTGGCAGTGGGTGCAGAAGCGGGCGCGCTCGTCGCCGATCATCTCGTCCCACTTCGCCGTGCACGGGCTGGCGATCTGGATGCTCTCCAGCAGCGGCAGCGCGCGGCGGGCGGCCCGGCCTTCGAGCTTCTTCGCGACGTCGGCGACCTCCTTCGCGAGGCGTGCCTCGGAGGCCTTGAGCTCGTCGAGCTCTCGGGTCTTCGTCTGGACGGAGCTGAGCTCCTCGGACAGCGATGCGTGACGGGCCTCGAGGGAGTCGGTGTCGTCGCGGTAGGGCGTCGTCATGGGTCGCGGTTCGACGCGCGAGGCGCGAAAAAGTTTCCTCACGGGTCGTCAGCCGTCGTCGTCGCGCACCGGCGCCGTCAAGGTGGCGCGGATTTCGGCCTCGGGGTTGCGTTGCCAGGCCAGGAGGGTCGACGGGCTCTCGCCGAGGGCGGCGGCGTCGACGATGAGCTGGGCGTCGCCGCGCTCGAGATCGGCGTCGAAGAGCTTCATCGCCGCGGTGAACCAGAGCTGCTCGCGAAACCGATCGTCGGAGGCCATGAGCGCGCGGATCCGATCGACATAGGCACGCTTCTCCGACTTCTGCCGCGTGCCCAGCCACGGCGCGACCACCTCGCGCAGGGCGGCGAAGAGCGCCAGCATCGCTCGTCGACGCTCGAGATACGGTTCGACCTCGGCGCGGGCAAACTCGGCCGCTTCCCAGTCGAGCCCGTAGCGCGCGAGCGCGGGGATGATCTCGGAGGGCTCGTGGAGGTCGAGCAGCCAGGCGACCTTGAGCGCGCCCGAGCCCCCGAAGATGCTGCGATAGGCGTGCAAACGCAGGTAGTCGGCGGCCTTGATCTTGATGAGGCGCGGCGCGCCGGCGGCGTCGACGAAGCGCCCGACCACGCCTTCACGCCCCTTCCACCCGCGCACCTGCTCGAGCGCGGCGTCGAGATCGGACGGGAGAGGGTGAATCGGTGTCGCCTCGATCCCGGTGGCGCGCGTCAGGTACGCGAGCATCGCCGCGTCCCAGCGCGGGGTGATGGTCCGCTTGGAGACAGCGCCGAGGAGGTGGAGGCGCGTCTCGTCGTACTTGAGCACGACGGCGCGGCTCGGCGACACCAGCTCGAAGAGGATCGAGTGCTCGTCGAGCAGCGGATCCTCGTGGAGGAACTGAATCAGGCGCGGATAGAGGCGCGCGACGAGCGGCTCGACCTCGGCGGCGAACTCGCCCAGATCGCGGCGCCCGCGGGTGCGCAGGCGGGCCACGCCGCGGATGCGATCGGCCACGATGAGAGAGCCATCGATCTTCTCGGGGAACTCGACGGCTCCGCCGGCCATGGCTTCCGCGAGGGCGCGATCGTGCGCGGGGTGCTCACCGAGGTTGAAGAACTTCGGGAAGCCCGCGCTCACCACGTGCCCCTGCGCGTCGAGCACCAGCGAGCGCAGGTGGACCTCGCCCTCGTCCCAGCGGAACTTGTCTTTCCGCGGGATCACCAGGGTCTCGCCGTCTTCGTGGAATATCTTGAACTGGGTGGGATCGACAGCGGCGAGATCGACGTGGAGGGTGCTGCTCATCAAGGCGAGGCTACGGCATCGCCGGGATCGAAGCCACGATAACCCGCCGCTCCGGTGCCACGGCGGCCAGCGCAGGTGGAGAGTCCGTATCACGCGCGGCCTTATCACATGGCCTGTCGTCGCGCGGCGAGATACGCTCTCGGCCACTCATGCCCTTCACGAAGATTGCCAGTCGTCCGCTCCGTCCATTCCTGTTCTTCCCGCTCACGTGGCTGGCCTCGGTCGCCGCGTGCCAGCCCCCGGCCACCGGCGCTGCCGCGGCCCTCGCCTTCGACCTCGGCCCGGCGCGCGCTCGCGACGAGGCCATCGACGCCGTGTTCGCCGGGTATGCCCGGGATCACGGGCCGGGCTGCGCGGTCGGCGTCTACGAGGAGGGCAAGATCGTCCACGCGCGCGGCTTCGGCCATGCCGATCTCGAGCACGACGTGCCCATCACCGATACGACGGTGTTCGATCTCGGCTCGGTCTCCAAGCAGTTCACGGCGGCAGCCATCGTGTTGCTCTCCCAGGATGGGAGGCTCTCGCTCGACGACGACGTCCGCGACCATGTCCCCGAGCTGCCCTCGTACGGGGAGCCGATCACGCTGCGCCATTTGCTTCACCACACGAGCGGGCTCCGCGATTACACCGCGCTGCTCGCCATCACCGGCCACGACGACGCGGACTTCACCAACGACGACGACGCGCTCTTCGAGATCACCCATCAGCGGGCGCTGAATTTCCCGCCCGGCTCGGCGTGGTCGTACAGCAACACCGGCTATTTTCTCCTGTCGATCGTCGTTCGCCGCGTCACGGGCAAGACGCTGGCGGCGTTCGAGAAAGAGCGGATCTTCGATCCGCTCGGCATGAGCGATACCCACGTTCACGACGACCACACCCGGATCGTGCCGCGGCGGGCGATCGGCTACGCCAGAGGCGCCGACGGGAGCCTCGGTATCGCGATGAGCGACTTCGAGCAGACCGGCGACGGCGCCGTGATGACGACGGTGCGCGATCTGGCGCGGTGGGAGGAGAACTTCCACACCGGCAAGGTCGGTGGCCAATCGATGCTCGACACCCTGCGGACGCGCGGGCGGCTCCACGATGGCCGAGAGCTGACCTACGCCATGGGGCTGGTCATCGACGACGTCGCCGGCGTGCCGCGCGAGTGGCACGGGGGCTCGTGGGCCGGTTATCGCGCGGCGATCATGCGGTTTCCCACGGAGAAGGTCGCTGTCGCCGTCCTCTGCAACTCCGCGGATGCGGCGCCGGTGTCGCTCGCCAGCGCCGTGGCCGCCGTGATGATACCCGAGCTCGCCGCGGCGATCGCGCCCTCCACGACAGCGACACCCGCACTCTACCCGACCACGATCGCCGGATCCTACCTCGACCGGGAGACGTTCGAGACCCGCACGGTGCGCGCGCACGACGGCGTCCTCGGCGTGCAGACGAGCCTCGATGGAGGGAAGGAGCGCGAGCTCACGCCGATCGACGCGCAGACCTTCGCTGTCAAAGGCACGACGATCCAGCTCCGATGGAAGCCCGGCTCGAACGAGCACCCTCCGCGCCTCGTGGAAGAGCAAGGGGACGCCGATCCAGAGGCCTTCGAGCGCTTCGAGCCGGCGAGCGTCGCTGCAACTGCGCTGACGGAGTACGCGGGGCGCTACGAGAGTGACGAGATGACGACCGATCTGACGCTGACGGTCCACGACGGGAAGCTCGTCGTCGCGACCTACGGGCGCACGCCCACCACGACGCTGAGTCCGCTGCTCCACGATACGTTCGAGGGGAGCGGGGCCGGAGTTCGCTTCGAGCGCGACGGGCGGGGGGAGATCGCCGGGCTCGTCATGAGCGCCAATCGCATGCACGGGATCCGCTGGAAGAGGCGATGAGCCCCCGCGAGAGAGCGGCTACTGCGTCTCGCAGTAGCCGTAATTGCACCTCGGGGCGGCCTCGCCGCACTCCACCGCCGAGGTGCAGGCCTTGCAGGTCGTCTTGCCGGTGGCCACCTCGTCGAAGTAGCAGCCACAGGCCTGCTCCGGCGCGAACGACGTCAGCGGTCCGAGCTCGCTCATCCTCCGCACCTGCATCGCGCACGCAGGCACGATGCTGGCCCCGGCCAGGAGCGCGATCAGATCGAAGCCGCCCGGCGGGCTCTTGGTCCCGGTCAGATAAGCGACCACGTCGCCCGCGCTCTTGTTGATGGGATAGCCCATGCCGTCGAGCTTCGTCAGCAGGTGAAGCGGGCCCCACACGGCGTAGTGGCCGTCGCGCACGTTGCGCTTGTCGAAGCCGGAAGGGGTGGAGTCGGGCCAGTAGCCACACGCCTGATCGGCGTCCTGGTAAGCGAGCGTGCTCAGGGTGGCGCGGCTGGCACCGGCGACCTCGGCGGTGAGGATGCCAATCGTCGCCTCGGGCTTGGTGGACGCCGTGATCTTCGTCACCAGATCACCGCTCGACGTCGCCGATACGCCCTTCCACTTGTCGGGCGGGACGCCGAGCGCGGCGCCGAACATCTGCTGCGTTCCCGAGCTCGGATCGCGCACGAAGAGGAAGTTTTCGTCGGTCCAGGGGGCGACGCCGGAGTCGTTGCCGAAGCCAAAGACGAAGTAGCCCGCGGCCCGGCTGATCGACTTCTGCGTCGACATCTTGGGGACCACGAAGGTGTACGCCTCGACCGGGCCGAAGAAGTCGCCCAGGTTGCTCGGCAGGCCGCCGGGGAGCGACTGGCACGTGGAGGGGAACACGTCGGAGAGGCCGAGATCGGCCACTACGCCCGTCGGATCGAGATCGCACTTCAGCTCGGCGGTCGCGTCCCAGTAGCTCGCCGCGGTGTCGGTCATCGTCCCGACGTGGGTGCCATTGAGGATGGCATCGACGGCGAGGCAGGAGCCCTGGAGCTTGTAAATGAGGCTGATCCCGCTCGAGCTCAGGGCCTTGGCGAGATCGGCGATGGCCACCTTGCCGCCGCCGGTGATGTACACCGGGTTCGGCAGCGCGCTGCAGAGGCCGGCCCGCGCCGGAGAGGCCGCGCCGAGCACCGCGGCGGCGGCGAGCAGCGCCACCGAGGCAGCGCGAAACGTTCGAGAAACGAAGGGGATCACGCGCAGGCCTCGTTCACGGCAGAGGCGGCAGGCCGCCGTCGGGGGTGAGCTTGGTGAGGCGCTTTGCGTCGTCGAACGGCGCGCAGGTCGCGTCGGTGCAGGCCGTCTCGAAATCGCTCGTGACCTTGGGCGTGCAGCCGAAGCACGCGTGGCCGTCGGCGCCCGTCTTCTGACAACCGGGGCTCGTCGCCTCGGTGCAGAAGCCGGTCTGGCAGCGGCTCCCGGCGCCGAAGGCCGCGGCGCACTGGGTGTCGGTCGTGCAATCGTCGTGAGCCACGTTGCCGAGGGAGCACGCCGCCGCGGTGCTGCCCGCCGCGAGGGCGACCAGGAAGAACGCCAGCAGCGCGCGCGCCGACGTCGCGGTGTACCCCTGCTTCCGTGCTGCGCCGATCACCGCCACTGTCGCGCCAGAAGCGCAGGACCGCCCGCGTCTGTCAAGAGCCTATGTCGTTCCCGCCTGTGCTACACGGCAGAGCGGCCGTATGAGCGAAGGCGCACCCCCTACCCCGACGGCGCCGAAGCGGCGCTCCCCGCGCGACGCCACCGGCAAATCGCGACCGCCTCGCCGCGGGCCGCCCAGCGTCAAGCCGCGGCTGCGATCCGAGCGCGGCCGCGACGCCGTCGACCTGCGCCGCAAGGCCTTCGTCTGGGGTGGCGCGACGCTCGCAGGCACGCTCGCGATCGGCGCGGCGATGCTCTATTTCGGCTACGGCCGCGCGCGCGCCCCCGAGAAGGTGCAGGGCGGCGCGATCGAGATCGACTGGCCCGCGGGCCTCGACAGCAACACCGCCGCGGCGCGCCTCGTCGAGCTCGGCCTCGCCGAGAGCCCGGGGACGCTCTCGCTCTTCTTCACGGCGACGGGCGGCACCGGCGATTTCGTGGCGGGCCCGCACCTGATCCCCTACGGCGCTTCGCCCTGGGATCTGCGGCGAATGCTCGCGCGATCGTTCTTCCGGCCCGGCGTGAAGTGCACCATCCCCGAGGGCTACAGCCGGTTCGACATCGCGGCGCGACTCGAGAAGCTTCACATCGCGGGCAAGCGCGGCTTCCTCGCCGCCAGCGCCGATCCCGCGCTGCTGACGGAGGCCGGCGTCGATCCGGTCGCCGGCGCCGCGCCCGACAGCGCCGAGGGCTACCTCTTCCCCGCGACCTACGAGCTCGGCCTCGACTCCGACCCGCGCGAGATCGTCAAGCGCCTGGTGCTGGAGGCGAACAAGCGCTGGGACATGGCCCTCGCGCCGCGCAAAGACGGCCTCGCCTCGCTCAAGGCGCAGCTCGGCTGGGGCCGCCGCGAGGTGCTCACGGTGGCGTCGATCATCGAGAAAGAGGCCGCCGTCGACGAGGATCGTCCGCTCATCGCCAGCGTGTTCCTGAACCGGCTCATCGATCCCGAGTTCAAGCCCAAGCGCCTGCAATCGGATCCCACGTCGTCGTACGGCTGCGTGGCCTTCCCGACCGAGGCGCCCTCCTGCGCGGATTTCGCCGGCAAGCCGACGCCGGCGATCAACCGCGATCCGGCCAATCGGTACAGCACGTACACGCGCAACGGCCTCCCGCCGGGGCCGATCTCCAACCCGGGGATGAAGTCAATCGAGGCCGTCCTCGCGCCCGCGACGACGAAGTTTTATTACTTCTACGCGACCGCGAACGGCGGTGGCCGGCACACCTTCAGCCAGGATTACGGCACCCACAACGACGTGATCAAAGGCACCCGATCACCGTAGAGCCGATCCTCCGCCCTGGCCGCGCGCCTGGCTCGACGAAGATCACCGACAGCGCCGGTGCCCTGTGTCGTTCGATGCCAGCCACCGACGACGGACACGAACGCCGGCTCTGGAGCACGCCTGAAAGCCGCTCCCGAGCGATTGGCACTTTCCCCCGCGCCTTGCGCGACGCGGCGCGCAAGGGTGCGCCAGCGCCGACGTCGGCTCCCCTCGCAAGGGATGAACCGCCAATGGGTCTCAGCGCGTCAAAAAACAAATCCGTCCCGGCGCGAGGAATTTGCATTGAAACCGGCACGGCGTCCGCCGTACTCTCCAGGCGATCCGGCCCGACCCGAAGTCGTCGTTGGCGAGCTGGGAATTGTCGAGGTGGTCCGGCGCGACTGGAGCGCTCGGAACGCGACGATAACGATTCCGCGTGGGTGTTATGGATCCGAGCCACAAGGACAGGCCCTCCGATCGCGTGGCGATCGCCCCACAATCGGCGGCGACCCCCAGCCCCCCTCCCGCTGAACCTCGGCCGGGCACCGCCACCACCGCGTTCGAGGGCGAGCTGTCGTTCTTTTCGTTGCCGGAGCTGGTCCAGATGGTGTGCTCCAGCGGGCAAGACGCCGAGATCGCGATCACGGGCCGCGTCGAGCGGCGCGACGACGAGCCCGAGCAGCGCGGGCGCGTCATCGTGCGCGGGGGCCGCGTCTTCCGGTGCAGCGCCGGGGCGACGAACGGCGAGGCGGCCTTCTTCGAGCTCGCGCGGCTCCGGCACGGGCGATTCAGCGTCAACCCGCTCCCGTCCGAGGGGAAGGATCAGGCCTCGCTGCTGCGCTACTCGTGGCAAGAGCTGCTCCTCGAGTCGGCCCGGCGCGAAGACGAGGCGAAGCGCGACTCCGGCGTGATGGCCGAGGCTGTACCGCCCACGCAGCGGGCCGCGAGCGCGAAGGACGGTTACGTCGAGCTCTTCGGCTCCACCCCACCGCCGCCGCCTCCCGCAGCGCCCGCGTCACGCGGCGATCTGTACGACCGAGCGGCCGAGCGCGGACAGCTCATCCCGTTCCCGCGCAAGCTCCCCGTCGAGCCGACGCCCCCGCCGCCGAGCGTGCTCCCGCCGCCGTCGAGCGCGACGCCGCCGTCGAGCGCGACGCCGCGATCGAAAGAAACCCCGACGCCGAGCGCGTCGCGCGCCTTCGGATCGCCGCTGGATCGCCTGATCCAGGAGGCGACCGCCGCCTATCTCCGGCGCGAGTACGACCGCGCGCTCGAGCTCTTCGAGCGCTGCCGGGAGATCGATCCGTCCGATCGCCGCGTGGAGCACAACATCGAACGCCTCAAGAACCGGAGAAACCGTCCATGATCGTGCTCGCCGTAGCCAGCCAGAAGGGCGGCGTGGGCAAGACCACGCTCGCGTTGAATCTGGCCTTCGCCTTCGCCAACCGCGGGCGGCGGACGCTCCTCGTCGACACCGATCCTCAGGGCGGCATCGGGCACTCGCTGGTCGGGCGCCCGAAGGATGCCAGTGGCCTCGCCGAGGTCCTCGATGGTCGAGCGCGCCTCGAAGACGTCATCCTCACGACGCGCCTCGACACGCTCCGCATCCTCACGGTCGGTCACCCGCCCTGGTCCCAGATCGCGAGCTGGGGTACCAAGATGGCCGAGGAAGACGGCCTCCCGCGTCTCCTGCGCGACGCCGCACGGAGCGCCGATATCGTCATCGTCGATACGCCCTCCGGCTTCATGGGGCCGACGTACGGCGTGCTCTCCGCGGCGACCCATGTGATCACGCCGGTGCAGACCGAGCCGCTCTCGATCCGCACCGTGCCCCAGCTCCTCGAGGTGATCGCGTCGCTGCGGCAGGCGGGCAAGAGCGTCTCGCTCACCGCCGTGGTGCTCTCGATGGCCCAGCTCCGAGAAGAGCTCTCGCTCAGCGTCGCCCAGGAGGCCTGGGGCCTGTTTCCAGGCGATCTCGTGCTCGAAGCGCACGTCCCGCGGGATCCGCTCTTCCTCACCGCGAGCGCGAAGGGGGTGCCTCTCGGCCTCTTGCGGAAGAGGCCGCCCGCGGCGGCGGCGGCGTTCGACAACATCGTCACCGAGCTCGAGCCCCGACTCGGCCTGATCGAGGAGGCCACCGATGACGACGCCGTCGCTCTCGTGGATTGACCGGACCCGCTGGTCCGCGTTGCTCGACGGAACCGGCTCGGGCGCCGGGGCTCGCGGCGATAATCGCCTCCGGCCCCGGGAGCAGGCGCCTTTGCGTCCCCACGTCCCCGCGCCGACGACGAGCCCTGTCGTCGCGAAGAGCGCCCCGCTCGCGCCCGTCGAGGCGCCGCCTCCGGCCCCGCCTCCCCCGCCTGCCGAAGCTCGATCTCCGGCGCCCTCGGCCGCGCCGACTCCCCTCCTCCCGTTCGAGGCTCCTCCGGGCGAGATGGAAGAGCGACTCCAGGCCTTCTTCGAGTGGTTGATCCGCGCCGTGCCCTGCACCTCGGCGTTCATCGCCGACGAGAACGGGCTCCCCGTCGTGCACCGCGGCGCGGTCCCCGAGCACGTCGCCTTCTCGTCGTCGGTGCTCAGCCTGCTCGCGTCGCTCGAAGGCGTCCCGCGCCGGTGGATGTCCATCGGCATCTCCCCGCGGGAGGTCCTCCACCTCGCCGAGGTCGGCACCCTCTGGGGCCGTTTCGCCGTCGGAGTCGTCGCCACCGAATCGCTGCGGCGAGATGTGCTCGCCCTGGTCCAACAAGGCCTCGAACGCGCGTTCGAGGAACAATGACAGCCCGTTAGAGATAGTTATGGCGCAAGGCTTTCTCGAAGATGCGGTCCGGGGTGTACCCTCGATCCGCGCCGTGTTCATCACCGCCATGCCCGACTGCCTGCTCTACGAGGCCTGGGTCCGGGACGAGACCGACTGGGTGATCGAGGACGTCGCGAGCTATTTCGGCGATCTGGTCCGCGCGAACCGCCACGGTCTCAAGGCGCTCGGCTCGTGGTCGAGCGAGATGCAAACCACCATCGAATCCGCCGATACCCTGGTGGTGCTCAAGGAGATCACCTCCGACTTCGTGTGCGGCTGCGTCTTCGAGAGGAGCGCTCCGCTCGGCATGGTGCGCCTCCAGCTCAAACGGCTGCTCGACCGG
This sequence comes from Byssovorax sp., assembly GCA_025362495.1. Taxonomy (GTDB): domain Bacteria; phylum Myxococcota_A; class Polyangia; order Polyangiales; family Polyangiaceae; genus JANYGI01. The sequence goes on from JANYGI010000136.1 coordinate 40,140, forward strand.
ATCATCGCCAACCTGCCCTCGGTCCAGACCGAGGAGCGCCCCCGCGCGGCCCGCATCGTGGACTTCCTCGACCGCTACGCCCCCGATCCGCACGCGGTGCTGCTCCGCGTGGCGCTCCGCACCGGGATCCCGCTCGAGTCGCTGCGCGCGGCCGAAGGGCTCTCGATCGAGGAGACCGCGCGCCTCGAAGAGTCGGCCTGTCGCCTCCTTGGCCTCAAGCAACTGAACCTCTGAGTCGAAGCAAAGGCCATCTCTCATGGAACGCGTCAACGGTCTCCGCTCGCTCCTCGCGTCGCAGGATCTCACCTTCCTCGCCGGGGTGCCGTACGTTTATCACTGTCACCATTACAACCTCTTCCACGATCAGACCATCGACGACGCCCTCGGCGAAGAGCTCGGCACCACGGTGCGCACGCGGGCGGCGCAAAACGCGGCGCGCGAGCTGCTCCAGGCCATAGCGGCGCGGCTCGGCGCCGAAACGCCGATCGAGATCATCCAGCTTGCCCAGGACCTCTTTGCGTGGATGGGCCACGGCACGCTCAAGATCGACGTCGACGCGACCGGTGGGCGCGCGGAGGGGTCGTATCTGCACTACGGCTACTCGTGGACCGAAAAGTACGGTGCCCGGGTGCGCCGAGCCCACCCGGCCGACGCATTCGCCGCCGGGTTCGCCGCCGCCGCGACGGAGCTCGGCTGGAAGCTCCCGCCCGGATCCATGGCCGCCGTCGAGCAGAAATGCCTCGTGCTCCGCGACGCCGGGTGCGCCTTCGAGCTCCGACCGGGCTCCCCTGTCGCCGCGCCGCGCCTCGTCGATGAGGCGGCCTTCGCGTCGCACGTCGCGCCCTCGTTCGGGGGTCTCGAGGAAGAGACGATCAGCGCCATCGCCGACGGCCTCCGCGGCTTCCTCCGGGGCGTCCGCGGCGACGAGCGCGGCCTCGTCCAGGCCTTCAGCGTCTTCGTCACGGCGCACCTGTCGAATTACTACAGCGAGACGATCTACGAGGCCGTCCACCAGCTCGAGAAGACGCAGCCCGGGAGCGCCTCGGTCGCCGAGTCCCTGTTCCGGGAGGCGGGCCAGGTCTGCGTCTTCAACACCTTCGGCAATATCCTGCTCTCGCCGGAGTGGGAGGGGATGGTGGGCGCGCCGACGGGCGATCCGATGAACACGCTCGCGGGCTGCTGCGCCATCGCCCGCGGGCTCGGCTTCGGCCACTGGACGCTGCACGCGTTCAGCCCGAAGGAGCTCGTGCTCCGCGCCTCGAGCAACTACGAGGCTCCGTTCTACCTGAGCCGCTACGGGAAATCGGACAAGGCCCGTTGCTACATCTTCCAGGGGGCGGCGCTGGCGATGATGGTCCTCGCCACGAAGGTGAAGTGGACCGAGCATCCGAAGCTGACGCAGGAGTTCTACATCAGCCTCTTCCGCGGCAAGATCCCCTGGAAGGTGCGGCAGACGCAGTGTCAGACCCGCGGTGACGCGATCGCCGAAGTGACCGTCAGCCTCGGTTGAGCCGGATGGACTTCGCCCGCGACCAGAGCTGCTTGCGCAGCCTGAACTGGCGCACGGATCTCCCGCCGGGAGGGCAGCTCGATCCCCTCGTGGCGGCGCTCTCGCGGGCCGATTTCACCCCGACATCCACCGGGGAGAGCCCGCTCTTGGTGCTCCGCGCGCGGGAAGGCCACGAGGTCTTGATCGTGCGGAGGAGCGGCCGCGTTCAGATCCGCGTTCACTACCTGACGCCGGAGCCGGAGCGGCGCGCCGCGGCGGAGGCGATCTTCCGCACGCTGGTGCGAGGCGTGGTTGGCTTGCTGCCGTAGCGCCCCCGCCCGGGCGGCGCCGGGCGCCCCTGGCTTCGGACGACGCGCGGCCTTCACGCGAGCTCCCGAGGAAGGGGTTTGACGCGGGTGGCGATTCCGACGATGGCTGCTCCGCCATGACTCCCGCTCTCTCCCCCGCCCGCGCGCTCCTCGCCGTCGCCGCGTCCGTCGTCGCGACTGGCCTCCTCGCCGCCGCGTGCTCGAAGCCCCCGACCGACGGCGCAGCGCCCGCGCCGTCGTCCGCTCCAGCACCCGGCGCGGCGACGACAACCCCGGCCGCGCCGGCTGCGGCCGCCGGGCCCGTGGTCGCGGTCTCGGCCGGCAAGCTCCTCGCAGGCACGCTCTGCGGCGAGCATCCGCGGGTGCCGGCCGACGAGCTCGCCGGCGACGCCGTGGCGATGACGTCCTTCGACATCGATGCTTATCCATATCCCAACGATCCCGCGAAGGTGCCTCTCACCGGGGTATCGCGCGACGAGGCCGGCAAGCTGTGCGAGGCGCGGGGGCGGCGGCTCTGCACCGAGCTCGAGTGGGAGCACGCCTGCAAAGGCCCCTCGAACACCCGCTACGAGTACGGCGATCACTTCGACTCCAAGGCCTGCCCGACGGGCCTCGGCGTCATCGCGGCGCTGGGCGCGTTCGACCGGTGCACGAGCAACTACGGGGTACACGCCATGCACGGGTACGTGTGGGAGTGGACGGCGAGCGACTGGAAGCGTGGCACCGAGACTGGCAAGGTCGCCCTCCGCGGCGGCCACGGCGACACGCCCTATGCGCACATGCGGTGCAGCGGCGCGAAGGCCGAAGATCTGGCCACGAAGGCTCCGAGCGTCGGATTCCGCTGGTGCGGCGGCGCCGCGAACGCGTCCGAGATCGTGATCCCGGCCGACGATCCCGCGCCGGCGGCGCTCGTCGAGGAGAAGAGCGTCGACGCCGCGCTGCTCGCGCGCCTCGGTCGGGCCCTCGTCAACGGGCAGCTCCGCGCGCCCGCGGGCACGACGTCGTCGTTCACGAAGGTGTGGCGCTGGCACGCCGCCCCGAAAGACGAGGTGATCCTGGCGCGCTACGAGAGCAAGTCGGCCGACGGCACCACCGTCGTTCAGCCCGTCGTCGTGCGCCTGTGCGACCGCGCCATCCAGCTCATCGCGCACCTGCGCGCGCCCGTGGCCGAGATGGAGGATCCCGAGGTGAAGGACGGCGCCCCGGGGATACTGACGCTCGAGGTCAAGGACGGCGCGAGCAGCGGTGACGTGAAGCTGACGTATCAGTACGCTCAGGTGGCGACCGATCAGCCGGCCTGGGTGAAGGTCGCTGCCGCCGTGAGCGCCGCGCCGAGCGCGTCGGCGGCGCCCGCCGTGAAGTGACGGCGCGCAGATCGCCGCGGATCGCCGCCTCACGGCTTGCATTCGCGGCGCCTTCCGGGCACCGTCCGCGCCGCCCGTGACCCACCACTACCTCTCCCCGCTCCTCTTCGCTGGCCTGCTCGCGGCCGCGTGCTCCACCCCCTCCGCGACGAGCCCGGCCGACGGCGCGCCGGCGCTCTCCGCCTCGACGGAGGCCGCGCGCGTGGCCGCCTCGGCGAGCGCTCCGGCCGCCGCGCCGGCCGCGCCCACAGCGAGCGCCGCCGCCGCGCTGCCCTCGGCCGAGCCGGTCCCGAGCGCGTCCGCGGCGCCCTCGGCGAGCGCCGCCGCGGCGCCCCCGCCGGCCCCCGAGGCCCCGCTGCCGAACGTCAAGGTCGCCAACATCGGCATGCACATCGGCGGCGGCCCCAACGACGCCGCCACGAAGGAGCCGATTCACAAGTCGGTGATACCCCACTACGACGAGTTCCGCCGCTGCTATGGCCTCCTCGAAGATCAGAAGAAGGGCGGCACCTTCGGCATCGATCTCCTGATCGACAAGGCCGGCGGCAAGCCGAAGAGCGTCACCAAGCCGCGCTCGCCGATGAAGGGCCACGAGTTCTCGGAGTGCATGGTCAAGGCCTTCGAGCAGATCGATTTCCAGAAACCGAAGACGGGTACGACCAAGGTCAGCTACTCTCTGCGCTTCACTCCATGAGCGCCGCAAAGAAGAAGAAGCCCGCCCGCCCCGCCACTGGCCCCACCTACCTCGTTGGGGACGTCGGCGGGACGCACACGCGCCTCGCGATCTACGACGCCGTCGGGCGCTCACCGCTCTTCGAAGCGGTGCTGTCGAGCCGTGAGCACGCGACGTTCGAGGACGCGGCGCAGCGCTTCCTCGACGAGGCCGGCCTCGCGCTGCCCAGCGTCGCGGCGCTCGCCGTCGCGGCGCCGATCGAGAAAGGGACGGCCGCGTTCACCAACCTCTCGTGGCGCCTCGACGAGCGCGCCCTCGCTCGCAAGCTCCGTATTGGCAAGGTGGTCTTGCTCAACGATCTCGCGGCCAGCGCGCGCGGGTGCCTGCTCACGCCGCCCTCGTCGCTCGTCGCGCTCACCGAGGCTCGGCCGACGCGCCGCGGGCAGAACCTCGCCGTCATCGCCGCGGGTACCGGGCTCGGTCAAGCCCGCTTGATCTGGACGGGAAGCGAGCACCTCGCGCTCCCGACGGAGGGCGGCCACCGCGACTTCGCCGCGCGAAATCCCCTCGAGATCGAGCTCCTGCAGTTCCTCGTCGGGCGCTATCCCGATCACGTCAGCTACGAGCGCGTCGTCAGCGGCATGGGCATCGGCAACCTCTACGATTTCTTCGCGGCCCGCGGCGGCGCCACCCCGCCCGACATCGCCGCTCGCCTCGCCGGGGACGACCGCAACGCTGCGATCACCGAGCTTGGCCTCGCCCGCCGGCACCCCCCGGCCGAGCGCGCCGTCGATCTGTTCGCCTCGATTTACGGCGCCGAGGCCGGCAACCTCGCCCTGGGCGAGCTCTCGCTGGGCGGGGTGTACGTCACTGGCACCATCGCCAGCACCATCCTCCCGGCTCGTCGCGAAATCTTCCTCGAAGGCTTTCGCGCCAAGGGTCGCTTTGCCGATCTGCTCTCGCGGATCCCCGTCGCGGTCGTCACCGATCCGCTGGTCAACCGCCGCGGCGCCCTCGCGGTGGCCCGGGAAACATCGGTGTGACGGACGCTTGACGGGCACGTCGAATTCGACTTTCGCTCTCGACAAGATAGAATCCTACATGTATAGGGACCGCGCCCATGATGTTGGACGCCGAGTGCCTGTACGAAGCCAAGCTGGAGAACGTGGAGCGACTGGCCCAGTCGCTCGGAGTGCGCTTGCCGCCGCAGTCGGGTAGCCGCATCGCCTACTCGCGCAAGCTGGTGCGCCTCGTGCTGAAGGCCATGCAGCTCCAGCAGCGCTCTTCGCGCGAGCGCGACCGCAGCTACCGCCTCTCGTAGGCCTCGAACGTCGCTCACGGACGCCTCTCGCACGAGGTGGATGGGCGTTGATTTCCGGTTCGAAGCGCGACACCGCTTTTCCCATCGTTGCATCGTAGTCCGCGTTCGCCCCGATCGCCGGGGCGCTCACGGAGCGCGAGCAGCGAAGAGCGGGCATGGCGGAATTGACGAGCCTCCTGATGACGGCGGACCCGCTCGGCGGCGCCTTCACCCACGCGGTCGATCTCGCCGCGGAGCTGGCCAGTCGCGGCGTCAGTGTCACCCTCGCGACGATGGGCGGCAGGCTCTCTCGATCGCAGGAGCGGGCCGCGCTCGACGTCAAGCGGCTCACCCTGGTGCAGAGCTCGTTTCGTCTCGAATGGATGGACGACGCCTGGGGCGACGTGTGGAGAGCGGGCGACTGGCTGCTCGAGATCGAGCGGCGGACGTGCCCTGACGTCGTCCAGCTCAGCGGGTATGCCCACGGCGCCCTGCCCTTCAAGGCCCCCAGGATCATCGTCGCGCACTCGTGCGCGCTCTCGTGGTGGCAGGCCGTCACCGGGACGCCCCCGCCGCCCGCGTACGAGGCTTATCGCCTCGCCGTGCAGGCCGGCCTCGCCTCTGCCGACGCCGTGGTGACGCCGACTGGCACCATGCTACGGGCCCTCGTCGGGCACTATGGCAGCCCGATCCGCCCGCGGATCATCCCCGGCGCCGTGCCACCGCAGGCGTTCCGCCCCAGCGCCAAGGAGGCCAGCATTGCCACCGTCGGTCGCCTCTGGGATCCGGCCAAGAACATCGCGGCTCTCGGCGACGTCGCCGCGGCGCTGCCGTGGCCGATCTACGCCGCGGGCAGCAACCTCGATGTCGATGGCAAGCCGCGGCGCCAGCGCGCTCTCCATCCGCTCGGCGAGCTCAGCCGCCCCGAGGTCGCGTCGCTGCTCTCGCGCGCGGCGATCTTCGCGCTCCCCGCGCGCTACGAGGCCTTCGGGCTCTCGGTGCTCGAGGCGGCGCTCGCGGGCTGCGCGCTGGTGCTCGGCGACATCCCCGAGCTGCGCGAGACCTGGAGCGACGCCGCGCTCTACGTGCCCCCCGACGACCGCCGGGCGCTCGGCCGCGCGCTCCTCGCGATGATCGACGATCCGGCCAGCCGGCTCGATCTGGCGCGGCGCTCGCGGGCCCGCGCGCTCGCCCGGGCGCCGGAGCGGACGGCGAGCGCCTATCTGGCGCTCTATGCCGAGGTGCGGAGATCGCGCGGCTGTGGACCGGAGGCGATGATGCGGTCTCCGGCGTCGGCGAGGCCCGTGGAGTGGAGCTGATCCGGCGGATCGCCTCGCCGTGAGAGGCTGTGGCACCGCCGGTCTGCGCCGCGGGCGCGGGGACGGGATCACTCGCTCGGGGCGCAGCTCACCTGGAGATCCCAGGCCTTCAGGAGCGGGGCGCTGTGGCCGTCGCTCGACGGGACGAGGCTGGCGACGACGCGCAAGAACGCGAGTCCCCTCAGCCTGCCGTGGCCCACCAGCGTGGCGTCGACGATGGCCGACCCTTGCGTGGTATCGGGCGGGCCGACCTGCGCTTTGACCGGCTGACCCGCCAGCGCCGACGGCCCGGGCGGGCTCGAGAACTGGAGAGCGTCGAGAGGTGCAGTGGCCAGCCCGACAGCCGTCTTGGCGCTGGCCACCGAGAAGGCGATGAACGAGTCCGACGGGGTCTTGGCGCTCCACGACCACAGGCCCCACACGGGCGTCGAGCCGGGCGGGCAGATCGCGGAAGCGTCGTAGTCGCGGGTGAACGTCCCGGCGACGAACACCGCCGGGGATGGGCCGACGGGGAGCAGCGTCAACCCGTCTGATCCCGCCGCGATCCCCGTCGCCACGTTCCCTTCACCGGCCGGCGTGTCGAGGAAATCACGGCAGGAAGGATCGCAGGGGTTACTCGCGCACGGCGTGGGCGCGCCGAGCGAGTACGCGTGGACGCCGCCGGGCGGGCGGGGAGCGCCGGGCGGCCCGACAGGGACGGTGCCGGTGATGATGCAGGGAGCCCACAGGCCGTCCGAGCATACCGACTCGCCTGTCCCGCACACCGTCTGACTGGCAATCTGGATCTCGACCCGACCGCACGTCAGGTGCTCACCCTCGGTGTCACAGGGGCAGCCCGGAGCCGCCTGCGCGCAGGCGTCCGGCGGAGAGAGGCAGTCGTCGCCGACGCACGCCGCGCCGCTGCTTCCGCCGCCGGAGGGCCGGGGTGGCGGGCCCGGGCGAGGCGCGTCGGCGCAGCTCGTCGTCGAGGCCGCGACGAGCGCGAGCGCGAGCCAGCGCGCCCGATCGGAGGCCGGAGCGCTCCGGCGGTGATATCCAGTCTTTCCACCCATGATGGCGAGTTCGATGCCGCGAGGCTCGAACGGTGTCGAGCACCGGGGCGGGCCCGCCGGCGGGCGGAGGTGCCTTTGCAACGAGCGCGCGGCGCCGCCGCGGCGACCGGCGTACCCGAATATCAGGGAGTTCCTGACTTCCGTCGGGGCGTGATCCAGGTCGAATCAAGCGGTGGCAAAGCCCCTCTGGACCACGGTCGCCGTCCGCATCGACGAGAACCACTACCTGGGGAATGTCGACCGGCTGGTCCTGCTCTTCCGCTGGTTCCGCGGTGACGCGCCGCCCGAGGTGGTCTTCCTCGATCCCGTGACGGGCGGCTCGTTCGCGGGCCCGGACTCCGTCCACTGGGACGGCTTCCCCCTCCAGGAGGCCATGGACTCGGCCCAGCGCTGCACCTCCTTTTCGGGGATCGAGCGGCGGCGCTCCGGGACGGCGCTCGATCGCGTCAAGCGCTGCGACACCTGGATGGCCGCGGCCCCCGCGCCGGCGAAGCTCAGCCCGTCGCAGGCTCCGTCGGGCGGCCGTGCGCCGCACTGGAGCGCCCTCCGCGTGTGGTCCGACGGGCGCGAGCGCGAGGTCTTGGTGCTCGATGAGCAGCGCCGCATCACCGAGCTGTTTCGCTGGAAGCGCGGCCGCCCCACGCCCGGCATGTGGTTCGTCGACGTCACCACCGGGAGCGCGCTCGTCGATCCCGCGGTCGTCCGCTGGGACGATTTCCCGGAGCCGCTCGCGGGCGGGACCGGCTGAAACCAGGGCACCCTGGATGAAATTGGCACTCTGCAAGCTCTCACTGTCCGACCGAAGAGGGCCGCTCGTCGCGCCGCCGCCCCCGCGTGCTGCTCGGCCTCGACTCGAGGTCACCGAACTGGCTCTCCAGGGCGGCGAGGAGCTCGCCCGACCACGGCTTGCCCGCCGAGGCCTTGCGCGCCTCGTTCATCAGGCGCGTCGCGGCCACCCGCTCTTCGCTCTCGCTGCTGTACTTCCTTGCCTGCATCATCAGCTTCACGAGCAGGGCGCCGAGCACCAGCACCACCGCCGCGAGGACCCAGGTGATCCCGCTGGCGATGCTCGATCCCTTGCTCGCGAGCGACTCGAGGCTCCCGAGCGCCGACTTCTCGCCCTTGGCTTTGCTGGCCTGGATTTCGGTCATTCCGTCGTTGACGCCGAGGACGATCTCGCGGCCGAGCAGGTGGGCAGTGTCGCCGATCGCGCGCTTGACCTCGTCCTTCTCGAGCGCGGCTGCGATCCCCGGGGCGAGGTTGTCGGAGATGACCTTCTGCAACGCCGGCCCGACATCGCGGGTCATCGCGTCGGTGACGGCGCTGGTGATCCCGAGCTGGTTCTCGGGCTTCCTGACCTCGGCCATCGCTCCGCGCACCGCGTCGCGAAGGATCTCCGAGACCGCGGGGCCGATCTGCGGGGCCACATCGCGCGTGAAGCCCTGGAGCAGCCCCGTTGCGTAGCGCGACGTGAGCAAGCGAATACGCTCGGCACGGTCGGTCTCGCTCAGCGCGGCGAGCGACCCGTCGACGACGCCCGACACCAGGTCGCGCTCGACGGCCTTCATCTCGGGGCTCGAGACGAGCTGCTGAATGCGCTGCTGATTGGCCGGATCGTTCATGGCCCGGAGCCCGGCCTCGATGGCGACGGGGGTGGCCTCGCGCGGGATCTCGAGATCGAGCTTGGCCACCCGCGTCGGGATCATGCAGGCGCTGGTAGCAGCCGAAATGGCGAGCACGGCCGAGAAGCGCAGAAGGCGGGAGTCGAGCGCGAGGAAGTGTCCCATGATACGCGCCACCAAGCATGCAGCGTACCAGGTGATTTCGACTCCGAAAGAGGCACTATCCGTCGTGATTTACCGGCGATACAGCCCTGAGCGCCACAGAGAGTATCCACCCGTGGCACTCTGCCTCACCCGGCTGAGCGCGGGTCACCGGGTGCCGTTGAGCACGGAGCGCACCATGTCGATGAGGGCCTCCGGCTTGATCGGCTTCTGGAAGAACGCGATGTTCGCCTCGTTGACGTCGCTGAGCAACGTCTGGTCGTCGTCGGTGTAGCCGGACATCAGCAGCACCTTCATGTCCGGCCGGAGCCGGGCCAGCTGCTCGCTCAGCTCCCGCCCGCCGATGCGCGGCATCATCACGTCGGTCAGGAGGAGATGAATCGGCCCGGTGTGACGCTCGCAGATGAGCCTGGCGTCGGCGCCGTCGTCGGCCTCCAGCACGTGATAGCCGTGCCGCCGGAGGATCGTCCGCGCCAGGCTGCGCACGTGCTCGTCGTCCTCGACCAGCAGGATCGTCTCGGTCCCCCGACTCCCGCGCTGGGCTGCCGGCGGTACCACGGGCGGCTCGTCCGCCGCGTCGAGGAGGCCAATCTCGGGGAAGTAGATCTTGAACGCGGCCCCGCGCCCCGGCTCGCTCGTCAACCAGATGCTCCCACCGCTCTGCTGGACGATGCCAAAGACGGTGGCGAGGCCGAGCCCCGTGCCTTTGCCCTTGGCCTTGGTGGTGAAGAAAGGCTCGAAGATCCGGGCTTGCGTCGCGGCGTCGATGCCAGTCCCGGTGTCGACGACGGACAGGAGCACATGAGGCCCCGGCGGCACGCCGAGGAGGTTCGCGGCGTCGGCCGCGGTGAGGTCCACGTTGGCAGTCTTGATCGTCAGCGTGCCTCCGTGCGGCATCGCGTCGCGGGCGTTGACGACCAGGTTCATGATCACCTGCTCGATCTGCCCGGGATCGACGCGGACCTTCCCGAGCCGCGGCGCGAGCAGCGTCGTCAGCTCGACGTTCTCCTCGACGATGCGGCGGAGCATGCGCTCCATCCCGACGACGACGGCGCCCAGATCGACGACGCGCGGCTGGAGGATCTGCCGGCGGCTGAAGGCCAGGAGCTGCCCCGTGAGCTCGGTCGCGCGCTCGCCCGCCGCGGTGATTTCCTCGAGATCGGCGCGCCGGGGATCGGTCGCCGAGAGATCGTCGGCGAGCATCGTGCTGTAGCCGAGGATCACCGAGAGCAGGTTGTTGAAGTCGTGCGCTATCCCGCCGGCGAGGCGTCCCACGGCGTCCATCTTCTGGACCTGACGGAGCTGCTCTTCCGTCTGCCGCAGCGACAGCTCGGCCTGATGACGGTCGGTGACGTCGCGAAAGTTGAGGACGACGGCGCCGATGGCCGGATCCTCGAGGCGGCTCTCGGCCGTCAGCTCCAGCCAGCGCAGCGTCTGGTCGCGGTGGTGCGCGCGCGCCTGGAGCGTGACGCTCTTCGTGGGGGCGCGCGCGAGGCCTTCGAGCGCGCCGCCGACGCGCGCGCGATCGTCGACGTGGACGAGATCGAGGGCGTTCGTGCCGGTCAGCGCCGCGGGCTCGTGGCCGAGGATCCGCCGCACCGCGGGGCTGAAATAGCCGAGGACGCCGTCGGCGGACACCAGCGCGACGGCGTCCGAATTCCCCTCGATGAGAGCGCGGAAGCGGGCCTGTGATTCGAACAGCGCCCACTCGGCGGCGCGGCGGGCCTCGCGGGCCGCGCGCTCGCGGATCTCGCGCTCCACGGCGGGCGTGAGGCGGCTCAATCGATCCTTCAAGACGTAGTCGCGCGCGCCGGCGCGCATGGCCTCGACGGCCCGCTCCTCTCCGATCACCCCGGAGACGATGATGAACGGTATGTCGTGCCCGGACGCCTTCAGCAGATCGAGAGCGGCCGTCGCGCTGAACCTGGGCATCGACCAGTCGCACACGATGGCGTCCCACGGCCCGGCCTCGAGGGCCCGGCTCATCCCCGCGGCGTCGTCCACGAGCTCGACGTGGATGAGGTCGTGCTCGCGGCGGAGCTCGCGGGCGATGAGCTTCGCGTCGGTCTCGGAGTCCTCGACGATCAGCACGCGGAGCGGCTCGATCATCGAACGCCCCGGGCCGCGGGAGCGGGCTGGTTGATCGAGAGCCAGAAGAGGCCGATCGTCGCCGCGGCCCCTGCAAACTCGACGAAATCGACGGGCTTGCGCACGTAGCCGTTGGCGCCGAGCTGGTAGGTCTCGACCACGTCTTCCTCTTCCTTCGACGCGGTGAGCACCACGACCGGGAGCGTGCTCGTGCGCGGATCGGCGCGGAGTCGGCGCAGGACATCGAGCCCCGAGATGCGCGGGAGCATCAGATCGAGGAGGACCACGCGGATATCCATCGCCGGATCGCGGCCCGCGTGCGCGCCGGTCGCGAAGATGAAATCGAGGGCCTCGGCGCCGTCGCGGACCACGACGAGCTGGTGCGGGACAGCGCATTTATTGAACGCGCGCACGGTGAGCTTCTCGTCGGTGGGGTTGTCCTCGACGAGCAGAATGACCGGGTTCACGTCTCACCTCCGAGCGCCTTGCGCGGCACGGTGAAGTGGAACGTGGCGCCGCCGTCGACGCGGCCTTCGGCCCAGATCCGCCCGCCGTGACGGTGGATGATCCGGTTCGCCGTCGCGAGGCCGATGCCCGTCCCGGGGAACTCACCCACGGTGTGAAGGCGCTGAAAGGCGGCAAATAGCTTGTCGGCATGGGCCATATCGAATCCTGCTCCGTTGTCGCGCACGAAGAACGTGCGGCTTCCGGCGTCGTCGGCGACGCCTACCTCGATCCGCGCCGCCGTGACCTTGCCGGTGAACTTCCAGGCGTTCTGGAGGAGGTTGTCGATCAGCGTGCGGGCCAGCGCCGGATCGAGCTCGGCCTCGAGATCGGGCGCGACGACGAGGTCTACCACCCGCCCCGGATCGCCGGCCCGGAGCGCCGCGAAAGAGGCCTGCGCCAGCGCCGTCAAGCTCACCTGAACGGGCTTGAGCTCGGTCCGCGTCACGCGCGAGAGCGAGAGGAGCGAGTCGATGAGCGCGCCCATGCGACCGGCGTTGAAGTGGATCTCGCGCAGGCAATCGACCCCCTCGGCGTCGAGCCTGTCGGCGTAGTCGTCGAGGAGGATCTGCGCGAAGCCGTTCATGCCGCGGAGTGGCGCGCGGAGATCGTGGGCGACCGATGAGCTGAACGCCTCGAGCTCGCGGTTGGCGGCGATCAGCGCGAGCTCGATGTGCTTGCGCGCGGTGATGTCGCGGATCGCGGCGGTGACGAGGATGCCACGCGCGAGGCGCACGGGAGAGAGGCTGATCTCGGCGGGGAACTCGGTGCCATCCTTGCGTCGGCCGTGGAGCTCGAGCCCCTCGCCCATCAGCCGCGGGCGAGGATCGTTGACGTAGGCAGCGCGGTGCACGGGATGAATGGCGCGGAAGCGCTCGGGGACGAGCATCTCCATCGATTTGCCGAGGAGATCTTCGCGGTCGTAGCCGAAGACGCGCTCGGTCTGGGCGTTGACGAGAACGATCAGCCCGGCGGCGTCGACGATGACCTTGGCGTCGGGCGCGGCCTCGACGATATCGCGAAAATGAGCGTCGGCTTCGCGACCTTCGCGGAGCTGCTCGAGCTCGCCGACGTCGCGCGCGTCGACGGCGACGAGCGTGACGGCGCCTGCGGCGCCGCGGACCGCGGTCATGGCGATCTCGATCGGGATCGCCGCGCCGCCGGGGCGATCGACGGGGAGGACGAAGGTCGTCGAGCCTCGTTCGAGGGCCTCGACGAAGCGGCGCGAGATCGCGTCGGGCTGCGCCTGCGACGCGATCAAGCCCGCGAAGGCCCGGCCAATCGCCGCGGCGCCGTCGAGACCGAAGAGGCGGTGCGCGCCGCGATTCCAGGAGAGGACCTCGCCCGAGGAGGAGAGCGCGACGAGGGCGCCGCGGGCCTCGGCGACCAGGGCTTCGGCGAGCGCCGACGACGCGAGCACAGCATCCATCACGCGCGGTCGTCGCTCCCGCAACGCGGTTCGTTCCAACTCGACTTCATCACGTACCCCGGATGTTCGAGACGGTATCATCGCGAGCGGGATCAGTGTCAATGTGACAATCGTCGTTTCCGACAATCCACGCTTCCCCGCCAAGGGCGAAAACAGGGCGGGCCAGCAAACATTCACCTGCTCTGATGGTGGATAATCATACTCGATGAGTGATTCACGGCGCGCGGGCGAGGGGTCGAGCCATCGAGTTTGGTACGAACGCCGACTCGGCCCTTCCCGCGTGTCGGTCAGCTCCGGATCAGGCGGCGGCGCATCTCGGCGACGAAGATCTCGATGCGTCGGAGCGGCTCGGGGAGCCCTTCGGCGGCGACGGCCGCGGCCTCGTCCGGGCCGGGCTCCTCGCGGCGCCGCGGGCTCGCTGCGGCCTCTTCCAGGCTGACGCGGAGCGCGGCGAGCGAGGCGTCGACGCGCGCGGCGAAGGCCTCGACCGCGGGACCGCGCGCGAGGTCGCGGGAAGCGAGCACGTTGATCGTCGTGGCGGCGATCCGCCGCAGGTACGTCAGGACCATCGCGCGCGCCTCGTAGCGGGGGCTCGCGCTCGGGCCGAGGAGCTGCTGGAGCGTGTCCTCGGAGTTGTTGTTGGCGAGCCCGACCTGGCGGCGCGCCTCGGCCAGCTCGGCGTCGGTGATCTCAGCCGAGCCGGTGACGCGCGCCAGCGCCTTGCCCAGGAAGATCCGCACCCGCTCGACCGACACGGCGAGATCCGCGTGGAGGCGCTGATCGTCGGCGCGACGCCAGAAGAGCGAGGCGAACGCGATGGCGAGCGCGCCGCCGATCAGCGTGTCGAGCACGCGCGCCGAGGCCAGATCTTGCCGGCGCTCCGCGAGCTGCGCGAAGAGCACAAACGCGGGCGTGATGAAGAACGCGAAGTAGAAATAGCTGAGCGGCAAGAGCGCGACGCCGGCGAAGATCGTCGCGGCGATCAGCGCGATCATCACCGCAGGGTGCGGCGTCACGCCGGCGACCAGGAGCACGAGCACCGCGCCCGCGGCCGTCCCGGCGACGCGCTGGATGGTGCGAGACCATGTCGCCGCGTGCGACGGCTGAAGGCTCACCGCCGCCGCGAGGACGGCCCACGGGCCATGCGGGACCGGCACCTGCTTCACCAGCAGCATCGCGAACGCGGTGGCGATCCCGACGCGCGCCGCGTGACGAAACGCGTGGGATCCCAGGGTGAGGTGGGCCCGCAGCGCGGCTATCGATCGGCGCGCGACGGCGCGAGCGTCCTCGGGCTCGACGTCACGCAAGCGCGGCCTCGGCGCGGCGCCGGGCAGCAGCGCCAGCGCCGCCGCGGTGATCTCCAGGCGCTGGGCGATGGTGACGATGGCGCGGCGGATCCCGCCCCGGGAAGGCATCTCGACGTCGAGCTCGGGGGCCGCCGGATCGAGCTGCCGGCCCGTCGCCGGCCACCGCGGATCGCCCGCCGCTCCGCTGAGCCGGTGGAGCTCGGCCACGATCGCGGTGAGCGCACGATCGACGTCGGCGTCGATGGCCTCGGGGCGCTCGCCGCCGTGCTCGAGCTGATCGCCGAGCGCGACCACCGCCTCGAAGATCCCGTCGACCTGCTCGACGACCACGGCCAGCCGATCGCCCGTCGTCGACTCGGCGAGCCGGCCCCGGCGAGTGGCGAGGAGCGCCGCGCGCGCCGCCTCGATCGCCGCGCGCACCCGCCGCGGCGAGGTGCGGATCCAGGCGTTCCAGGCGTCTTTTTCCGCCTCGTCGCCGAGGAGGCGGTGCAGCGCGCCGAGCCCGTCGGCCAGCGCGTCGAGGCACGCGGCGACGGCGAGGCGCGCGGGCTTGTAGGGGTGAACGCCCCAGAACAGCAGCGCCAGCGTCATGCTCGCGAGCCCACCGGCCACGAGGAGCGTCGCCTGCGTGACGACGGCGTGGAGCCGCTGATCCGCCGCGCCGAGCGTGAGGGCGAGCATGACGACGAGCGGCGAGCCCACCTTGGCGCCGACCTCGCCGAGCACGCGGAGCAAGCTGAGCGCCGTCGCGCCGACGAGCATCACCAGCACCGAGAGCCAGAAATGCGACCCGACCGCGCCGGCGACGAGGCGAACGGCGGCGCCGCCGAGGGTCATCGTCAGCATCGCCCGCGCGCGCGTGGAGTACGCGCCGCCGACGTCGCAGAGGGTCACCAGCCAGGCGCCGATCGCCATCCACGCGAGCTCCGGGCGATGGACCACGACGGCGGCCAGCACCGGTGAGGCGGTGACGACGGCCGCGCGCAGGCCCGCCGCGAACGCCGGGCGCGCCGGCTGGTGCTGGATGATCCGCCGCGCGCCCGCCCCGAGGCGCGCCCACGCGGTCGTCAGCGCGGTCGCCGATCGTGCCAGAGGAGCATCTCCAGCGAGCCGGACTCGCGCAGGAAGGTCTGATCGTGCTGGCCCGGGAGCACGAGGAAATCGGTGCCGACGCCGCGACGGGTGAGCTCGTCCGCGAACGTCCGGTTGATGTCGCGCATCGGATCCGAGCTCGCCGTCTCGACGTGGACCGTCGGCGCCGGCCTCCCTGCCTTGATCGCGGCGGCGTGGATCGCCGCGATCCGCTCGGCGTAGACAGGCACCTTGAGCGGGCTCATCGCCGACTGCACGCAGCCGAGAGCGCCGAACACGTCGGGGCGGCGACAGAAGACCTCGATCGCGAGGTAGCCGCCGAGCGACACGCCGTCGAGGCTGGTGTGCGCGGCGTCGACGAACACCGGCGCCTCCTTGCGCGCGCGGGGGACGACGACCTCGGCGATCCACGCCGCGTAGGCGTCGAGCGCGGCAGCGGGATCCGGGAGCTTCACCACGTTGGGCGTGTACGGACACGCGATGGCGACGCCGCGGAACGGCTGCGCTGCGAGCGAGGCGTTGAGCTCGGCGAGGTGGGCGTCGGGCAGCAGCGACGTCTGCCGCGAGGTGCGGGTGATCGGCGCGCGGCGGAGGCGCGCGTAGGCGTTGCCGAGGCCATAGCGCTCGACCCAGGCATAGGCGCCGACGCCTTGGTCCCAGGTCTCGCCGAGGCCGTGCAGCAGCACCAGCAGCGGGACTTTTTCCTCTTTCGCGAGGTGGTTCGGGACGAAGATCGCCACCCGCGTCGCGAGGCGCGGATCACCCTCGAGCGACAGATCGATGACGCGGAGATCGGGCGGCGTGCGGCTCGCGAGGACATCGGCGTTGATCGCTTTGCCCTCGCTCGCACCGGCGAGCGCGAGCGCGCGCGGGGTCGCGGCGAGCGCGGCCGCGCCCCCGAGGACGTGGAGAAACGAGCGGCGCGCGATCGAGGTCACGGATCCACTATGCAGAAGCCGTGGTCCGGTGGCCAGTCGCGCCGCGATGAGCTCCGGCGCGCAGCGGGCCGCCCACCGCCGCCGCCGCCCCCCGGCGCGACGGGCTCGTCGAAGTGAGCGAACGAGCCACGATTTGCCGTCGCTCCGCGTCGGTGAGGCGGGCGACCTCGGCGTTGACACCGGTCGCGACCGGCGACTAGCATCGAGGGTTCATCATCATGCGATCTGCCCTTCGCCTGTTCGTCTTCGCCGCGCTGGCCAGCTCTCTCGTAGGGTGCGCGGCGGTGGCCCCGTGGGAGCGCGCGGCGCTCTCGAAAAAGAAGATGACGATGGACCCGGACGGCCTCGCGGTCTCCATGGAACAGCACGTCTTCGAGTACCGCGAGGGAGCGACGGGCGGGTACGGCTCCCTCGGTGGCGGCTGCGGATGCAACTGAAGACGCTCGCTGCGACAGCGCTCGCCCTCGCCTCGCTCGCCGGCGCGCGCTCGGCAGAGGCGCAGTGGGCCGCCAGCGTCGACGGGCGCACCAGCCTTTACCAGGACTCGGATCGCACCACGATCAGCACCACCGCCGTCGCGGCGCGCATCAGCCCGACCGAGCGCGTCGCCGTAAGCGGGCGTTACCTCGCCGACATCATCACCAGCGCCTCCGTCGATGTCGTGTCATCGGCCACGCCCCGCGCCTTCCACGACACTCGCCACGAGGGCACCGGCGGGCTCACCTACCAGGACGGCACCCGCACCGCGAGCGTGGGGTACATCTACTCGGTCGAGCACGACTGGCGCGCGCACACCGGCACAGCGGGCTTCTCCAGCGATTTTCTCGATCATCGCCTCACCATCGGTATCGGGGGCGGCTACACCACCAACGACATCAGCCGCTCGGGCGAGGACAGCTTCCATCCCGATATCAAGCAGGTCGACAGCTTCCACCGCAAGATGCAGCAGGGCAACGCCTCGCTCGACGTGGGCGTCGTGGTGACCAAGCACGATCTCGTGACCTTCGATTACACCTTCATGTTCGTCGATGGCTATCAGGCGAGCCCGTATCGCTTCGTGCCGGTCACGTTCGCCGCGTTCTCGGGGTTCCCGGGGGCCACGCCGGAGCGAGATCCCGAGACGCGGATCCGCCACGCCGCCTCGGTGCGCTGGAATCATCATGCGTTCAAGGACACCGCGATCAAGTCTCACCTTCGCGGCTACCTCGACGACTGGGGGATCCTCTCCATCACCGGAGGGGTCGAGTACGTGATTGGCTTCAACCTCGGCAAGGGCTCGCCCACGCCCTCGAGCGATTTCGAGCTCGGCGTCTTCGCCCGTGGTTACGCGCAGAACAGCGCCACGTTCTACCAGGCCGTCTACGACCAGCCCCGGAAATACATGACGGCGGACCGCGAGCTGTCGAGTTTGATTGACGCGTTCGGCGGGCTCCGGCTCGGCTGGGCGCGGCGCGTGGGCATCTTCGACGAGCTCCGGGCCGACCTCAAGGGCACGGGCTTCGTGTTCAAGTACTTCGACTTTCCCCGGCTGACGGGCCGCACTGGCCTCATCGGCGAGCTCGCCATCGGAGGTTCGCTGTGACGCGTTCATCGCTCCTCTCCGCGGCCGGGCTCGCGGCGCTGGCCGCCCTCTCGGCCTCGTGCCTGAGCGGGCTCAAGGATCCCGAGCCGCTCTCCACCACCCTCGACGAGGCCTATTTCCGCTGCAGCGTGCAGCCGATCCTCACCAAGAGCTGCGCGGCCTACGCTTGCCACGGGAGCAGCGTGCGTTACTTCAAGCTCTTTGCCCGCAACCGGCTCCGCCTCGGCGGCAGCATCGCCAAGCTCAACGCGCCGATGACGGCGGGTGAGCGGTCGTGGAACTACGACTCTGCGCGGGCCATGGTCGACACCACCAACCCCGACGCGAGCTATCTACTGCTCAAACCGCTCGACCAGGCAGCCGGCGGCTTCGTCGTCGGCGAATCGCCTGAATTCAAGCCCGGCGGCTACTACCACGGAGGCGCCACCTTCTTCGAGCAAGGCAACGTCTTCCTCACCCGGACGGATCCAGACTTCATGGTCCTCGAAAAGTGGGTCCACGGCGCGAAGGCCGACGATAAAACATGCATCGAGCCCGGGAGCGAGCTGTGACGGCCCCGTCGACGAGCACCGCGCGGCGGCGTGGCGCGCTGGCTCTGGTCGCGGCGAGCGCGCTCGCCGGCGCCCTCGCGCTGCTGGCGCCGGCCTCCGCGTGGGCGTTCCACGCAGGCTCGACCTTCGACAAGCCCCCTGGCGCCGGCGGAGCGGGAGGCCTCTATTATGCCGGTTCCAGGCTCTCGCACGGGTGGAATTGCCGGATGTGCCACGAGGGCGTCTCTGGCCCGATGAGCATGGTCCTCACCGTCGATCCGCCGGAGCTCTTCAGCAAGTTCGAGTATGTCCCCGGGCAGGCCTATACCTTCACGGCGACGATGAAGGGCGAGCACCTCGGCCTCGACGCGCCGCTCGCCAACTACAACTCCATCGTGGCCGAGATCGTCGACGACACGAACAACTATACCATCGGAGCGATGGGTGGCTTCCCCGCCGAAGAGCTCTACAGCCCCTATCCTTCGGCGGTGATCTCCGCCGGGCAAAAGCCCAACGTCACCTCGTGGACGTTCACCTGGACCGCGAAGAACCCCGACGATCTCACGCCGGTGCACGGCCCGGTCACGCTGTTTCTCGCGGCCGTCGACGGCGACGCGGCCCACAGCCCCGGTCAGACGCTCACCGATCCTTTCAACGACGATGTCTTCACGGGCAGCGTGAAGCTGAAAGAAGCGCCCGGGATGATGGGGCGCTCACAGCCTTCCCGCCCAGGCACCGTGGTTTGCGCGCTCGGCCTCGCCGCCCTCGGCCTGCGCCGACGCCGCAAGGCCGCCGGTCGAGCGCAGGTCTCGCGGGTCTCGAAGCGATAACGGCTTTCAACTACAACTTCCTTGCACCGCGGTTCACGCGGCGCCCGGTGCGTTAGCGAGAAAACTCGCGAGAAGGCGCTTGACGGAAAGCCCCCTGAAGGGCGACTATAGGTCGCTTGTGGATCGGTTTTCTTTGGCTCGATCACCTGTCGAGTCGACGCAGGATCGTCACCTCGTGAGATAGCGGGCAATCGCCCGTCAAAGCCCCAACCCCGGCGCTCGACCAGCGCCCAAGGAGGCGTGGATGCGACGCTTGATGCATATAGTATTTCCAGTCTTCGCCCTCGGAGTGAGCCTCTCGCTCGTCCAGTGCGGGGGCGAATCGACCACCGGGTCTGGCACGACCGGCACGGCCTGCTCCAATGGCATCTGCGGAAGCGGCGGGGCCGCCTCCACGGCGACCAGCGGCGGCCTCGGCGGGATGACGACCACCGGCGGGATGACGACCACCGGCGGCGGCGGCGCGGGCGGCATGCCGAGCACGAGCGCCGGCATGACGACCACGGGCGGCACGGCGACCGCGGCGGCCGGGTCCACCGGCAGCGGCGGATGCGTCGAGTCGTGGCTCTGCTCCCCGTGGGACGGCAAGGGCACGAGCAACGGGACGCGCGTCTGCAAGGACACCAACAACTGCGGGACGACGGTCAACAAACCCGCGGAGACGGCCACGCTCCCCGCGCTCGACAAGAACGCCTTCGAGTGCGACGTCCAGCCTATCCTCGACGCGAAGTGCTCGATGATGGGCTGTCATGGCACCGAGACGGGCCGCGCGCTCCGGGTGTATTCGCGCGGCAAGCTCCGTGACGCGACGGCCGGAATCGCCCCGGATAATTCCGCATGTCCTTGCGGCACGCAGATGAATTGCATGAAGACGCTCACGGAGTGCATCGGGACGAACGATTGCCACTGTGCCGGCCCGCACGCTGCGCAAGAGTGGCAACGGAACTACGACGCGGCACGCGGCCTCGCGCTCGACGCGCAGGGTAACCCGATCCCGCCGGCCCAGGCCGCCACCTCGGATCTGATCCAGCAGCCGGTCGTCGGCGGGAAGTCGCACGCCGGCGTGCATCTCTTCAAGCTGAACGACGCCGAGTACGCCAAGATCAAGAGCTGGCTCTCCGGCGGTACGCTGCCGACCTGCGATCCGTTGCCGAACTGAAGGGAAACGACGATGAAAACCTGGAAACGAATCTCGGTCATTGGCCTCGTCGCCTCGATCCCTCTGGTTTCGGCCGTGGCGATCGCCTTCCCCAAGGCCGGCGCGTGGCACACGGGCGCCAGCGCCACGAGCCCCGGAGGGAGCGACATCTTCGCGACGGGCGGAGTCTCCGACTGGGGCCTGACCTGCGCCAACTGCCACATCAAGGCCCCTGGCCTCATCGACGCGACGGTGCTGCCGACGCCTGCGTGGCCGGTCAAGAACGGGTTGAAGGCGTACACGCCCGGCGCGTCCTATACACTCTCCGTCTCGCTCGTGGGAGAGCACCTGAAGGCGAACGACACGACGATGCCTGTCCCCGACAACCTCAACAGCTTCGCGCTGACGATCGAGGATCAGAACGGCAAGCCCCAGGGCGTGTTCACCACCGACGGGACGGGCGCGGGGTTCGCGCGCAGCTCTGATCAGGCGCCGTGCACGGGAGGCAATGCAGCGCTTCCTGCGGGGTTCTGGGAGGTTCAGCCGGTATCGAAGTACAACGCGAGCACGGGGACGACGTTCCTCGGCGGCGACTGCCACGCGATCGTCAACCTCACGATCCCGAACAAGGTGAACTGGACGTTCAGCTGGAAGGCGCCCGCAGCGGGCACCGGGCCGCTGACGATCTACTACGGTGTCGTCGACGGCTCGTCCCGCGGGTCGAACTCGCAGGACGACGACGTGAAGATGGGGACGATCAAGCTGCTCGAAGGGCCGTGATCGCCGGCTGAGGACGGGCGAAAGAGGGCGCAGCGACCGTGCCGCCCTCCTCCGGACTGCGCGCTCGCGAGCGCGACGCTCACGACTCACCCTCCCACTTCCTTGCACCGAACATGACCCCCTCACGGAGGCAGCGGGGTGAGGGTTGCTGCATCGGCGCAGCGATCGCGGGCGATCGCGGGCGATCGCGCGGTCGACGAGCTTCCGCCTGCCGCGCGGAGTCGGCTCGCAGAGCTCAGCCGCGCAGGGACGGCGCGATGACGGTCCGTGCGGAAATGCAAAATAGCGCTTTACACTTCGTCAGTCAGCGACGTATTGGCAGAAAGAGGATCGCCGCGGCGACGCGGAACTCGTGGATATCCTGTCAGGTGCTTGCATGCTTTCGTTCGGCATCGATCAGCTCAATATCTACGCCAGCACGCAGCAGGTCGATCTCCGTGAAGTCGCGCGCCGTCGCGCCATCTCCGAAAAAGACCTCCGGTTGGTTCGTTTCGAGAGCCGGTCCGTCCTTCCGCTTTTCGAAGATCCGGTGACGCTCGCGGTCAACGCGGCTCGACCGCTGCTGGACGCGGGCGCCGCGCGCGACGTGGACCTGCTCATCGTCGCCACCGAGACCGGCCTCGACTACGGCAAACCGCTCAGCACCTATGTCCAGGAGGCGCTGGGCCTCGGCCCGCGCTGCCGCAATTTCGAGATCAAGCACGCCTGCTTCGGCGGCACCGCCGCGCTCCAGACGGCGGTCAGCCACGTTCGCAGCGCGCGGCCCGGCGCCCGAGCGCTGGTGATCATGTCCGACATCGCGCGGTGTCACCTCGGGGAGGTGGCGGAGATCACCGCGGGCGCTGCCGCCGTCGCGCTCTTGATCAGCGCCAATCCGCGCATCGCGGCGGTCTCCTCGATGAGCGGCCTTTCATCCAAAGAGGTCTTCGACGTGGCGCGCCCGAGCGCCACGACCGAGTACAACGATCCGGTCCTATCGCTCTATTCGTACCTCGACCTCGTCGAGGGGGCGTGGAGCCATTATCGCGAGCTCGCCGGGGTGACGGACCTCTCACCGCATTTCCGGTACATGCTCTATCACGCGCCGCTCATCTCGCTCGTCGAGCGCGCCCACCGAGCGCTGCTCGAGCTCGCCAGTGACGATCTCACCGTCGAGGTCGAGAAGGCGAGCTTCGACCGGATGGTCGCTCCGTCGCTGCGCTACAATCGGGTGCTCGGCAACGTCTACTCCGGGAGCCTGTATGCCTCGCTCGCGGGGCTGATCGAAGATCCCGACGCCGACCTCGACGGCGCGCGGATCGGCGCCTTTTCCTATGGTTCGGGCGCCTGCTCCGAGCTGCTCGCGCTGGAAATTATGCCGACCGCGCGCGCCACGCTCGCGCAGCAGCGTATCGCGGCGCACCTCGCCGAGCGACGTGCCGTCTCGGTCGACGACTACGAGCAGCAAATCCAGGAGCTTCAGCGCGCCATGCCCCTCCCCGACTTCGAACCTTTGGTGCGGGTACACGGGTCCCTCCACGACGATCTCTACGCCGGGCGGGGTCGGCTGGTGCTCGAACGCGTCCAGAATCATCGCCGTCGTTATCGATGGAGCTGAAGGCGATACGAGCCGCCGTGAACGATCCGAACACACCGAATGCTCTCCGGCTCGACGTCGGCCGCGGCGGGCTCACCCTCACGCGGATCGCCGACTGGTCCCGCGCGCTCGAGCAAGCCGAGGACGCCGTCGTGATCGTGATCGAGAGCAGCGCGCCGACCTTCTGCGAAGGGCTCGATCTCGAAAAGATCACCCGCGATCGTGAGATGATCGACGCGGCGCTGAGCGCCTTTGGAGCGCTGCTCGATCGTCTCGAGCGCGATCCGCGCCCGGTCATCGCCCTCGTCGACGGCGCCGCCAGAGGCGGAGGTGTCGGCCTGGCGGCAGCGAGTGATCTCGTGCTCGCGACTGACCGCGCCTCCTTCGGCCTGCCCGAGACGCTGATCGGCCTGATCCCGGCTGTCGTATTCCCCTTCATCGCCCGTCGTGTCGGTGTGGCGCGCGCCCGCTGGCTCGCGCTGAGCGGCACGCCCCTCGAGGCCGCCCGGGCCGCGGAGTGGGGAATGGTCGATGAGATCACCGACGACCCTCCGAGGGCTCTCGCTCGCACCCTGACGCGCCTCGGGCGCCTGGACGGCCGCGCGATCGCGAGCATCAAGCACCTTTCAGCCAGCCACTTTGCCGCGTCATCGAGCTACCGGCCCGAGGCCCTCGACGCGTTCTCTGCGCTGCTGGCGTCGACGACCACGCGCCGACGGATTCAGCGCCTTCGCGAGGGGTTTTCCCCTTGGGACGACGACGACCATGAGTGAGCTGCAGGGCCGCGCGGCCGTCGTCACCGGCGGCTCCCGCGGGATCGGACGCGCGCTCGTGCTCGCGCTGGTACGGGCGGGCGCGAAGGTGGTCTTCTGCACTCGACGGGACAGCGAGGAGGCCTCCGAGGTCGTGCGCGTCGGCCAGGCGCTCGGCGGCGTCCTGGCGCACGTGGTGGCGGACGTGGCCAGTGAGGTCCAGGTGGATCGGCTGTTCGATCACGCGCTCGATCTCCATGGCCGCGTGGATATCGCCCTCCACAACGCCGGGATCAGCCACAGCGCGCTCCTCGTGTCGCTCGAGGAGGCCCGGCTCGATGCGATGCTTGCCACCAACACCACATCGGCGTTCCTCGTCGCGCGCCGGGTGGCACGAGACGTCGCGCGCTTCAGCAGGCCAGCAACGCTGATCACGATTGGCTCGCTCGCCCAGCACGGATCCCCCGCCAACGCCGCTTACGCGGCCAGCAAAGGGGCCCTGGTGGGCCTCACGCGCGCCATTGCGGCCGAGTGCGGCGCGAGTGGACTGCGCGCCTACCTGGCCGTCGTCGGGCTGGTGGAGACGGACCTCACGCGCGATCTCCCCGAGAGGACGCGCTCGCTCCTCCTCGACACGTGCCCGCTGAAGCGGGCCTCCACCCCGGACGAGATCGCCGCGGCCGTCGTCGGCCTCGCCGTCACGGAGGGAGCCTTGCAGAACGGTGAGCCCTTTTACCTCAGCGGCGGGCTCACGGAGATCCCTGCGTGACCACCAGCACGAGACACCCTTCATTGCACCTCGTCCGCCACGACGCCAGCATCCTTGGCGTACGCATCTCGACCGAGGAGGACCCGTATCTTGGCCTATCTACGATAGCCGTCTTGCAGGCGGCCATCGAGGTGGTCACCCACGATCCGGAGATCCGCGCGGTGGTGCTGGAGGGCGGAATCAAGCATTTCTCCGCGGGCGCCAGCCGTGAGTCATTGACCGTCGCGGGCGCGGGGCTGCGCATCACGGGCTATGTCGGCGAGATACCACGGCTGCTCCTCGACATGCCCGTCCCGCTGGTCGCGGCCATGGCCGGACATGCCATCGGAGGCGGCTTCGTGCTCGGGCTGTGGTGCGACGCCGTCGTGCTCGCCGAGGAGAGCCTCTACGGCGCAAACTTCATGGCACTCGGCTTCACGCCCGGCATGGGGTCCACCGTCGTGATGGAAGAGGCGCTCGGAGGATACCTGGGCCGCGAGCTGCTCTACAGCGGGCGCCTGCTCAAGGGGCGTGAGCTGCGCGCGACCGGGGCAGCGCTGGCCCACGCCGTGGTGGCCCGCGACGGGGTCGACGCCCGCGCGATGGCGCTCGCGACGGAGTTCGCTGCCGCGCCGCGCGAAGCGCTGGTTCTCCTCAAGCGGCGTCTTTCGAGCAAGCGCCGCGCGCAGCTCGAGACCGCGATCGTGGAGGAGCGTGAGATGCACAAGGCACTGTTCTCGAAAGACAGCACCGGCGCGGCGATCGCCGAGCGCTACGCCGTCGCGCTGCCCTCGGGGCGAGGCACATCGTGAAGCTCGGCTCGCTCGACGGCGCGTCGGTGCTGGTCACCGGCGGGACGCGAGGGCTGGGCAAGGCGATCGGGTTCGAGTTCGCTCGCGCGGGATCGCAGGTCACGCTCACCCACCGCTGGGGCTCGGTGTTGCCGGAGGAGATCGCGACGGAGGCCGCGGCGCTCGGCCTGCCGCCCCTCACGGTCCGGGAATCCGACGCCGGCGATCCCGCAGCGGTGCGCGAGCTGATGCGCGAACTCCGGCGCGAGCACCGGCGGCTCGACGTCGTGATCAGCAACCTGGCCTTCGCCAAGCCGGTGGCCGAGCTGACGGATCTGAAGCGCAGCTCGTTCGAGCTCTCGCTGCGCTACAGCGCCTGGCCCGTGGTCGATCTCGTCCAGGCGGCCCACGAGGTCTTTGGAGCGTATCCGCGGTACGTCGTCGGCGTGTCGAGCCTCGGCGCCGAGGTGTGCCCCGGCGGCTACGATATCGCCGGCGCCGCGAAATCAGCGCTCGAGATGCTCTGTCGCTACCTGTCCTTGCGGCTGCGCACGCACGGGAGCACCGTCAACGTGCTGCGGACTGGCTATCTCGACACCAGGAGCTCCCGCGCGACCTTCGGCGACGACGTCATCGACGAGCTCTCCAATCGAGGGATGATCCTCGACCCCCGCGGAGCGGCCAGGACCTGTGTCGCGCTCTGCTCCGGCCTCATGGACAGCGTGAACGGCCAGATCCTCGTCGCGGACGAGGGCTGGTCGCTCGTCGATCCCATCGCTTACATCACCGCTTCCAGACCGCAGAAAACAGGAGATTCAAGATGACTCGTGACCACATCTTCACCGTGCTCAAATCCAACCTCGAGAAGGTCGTCGACGGCGCCCGCGGCAAAGAGGTCAGCGAAGCGCAGAGCCTCCTCAAGGATTTCGGCGCCGACTCGCTGGAGGTCGTCGAGGTGGTGTCGCGCACGATGAAGGAGCTCAAGCTCAAGATCCCGCGCACCGCCCTCTCCGAGGCCAATGACATCGGGCAGCTGGTCGATCTCTTCGTCCGCGCCGCCGAAGCGGCCTGAGCGTCGCGATGCTCAGCAACCCACCCCGGACCTGTGCTGCGGTGACGGGGCTCGGCGTGACGTGCCCCATCGGCGAGAGCACGGCAGAATACCTGCGCTCGCTCACCAGCGGTCGCTCCGGCATCCGACGGTGGCTGGACGTCGACGAGCGAGTCCTCTCGCGCGTGGGCGGCGACATGAGCGACTTCGATCTCGACGCGCACTTCGGTCGTCACGAAGGGAGGTACGCGGAGGCGTGCCTGAAGCGCGCTCGCCGCAGCCTGCGCGCGACGCCGCTCGCCGCCAAGCTGACCGCGTCAGCGGCCATGCAAGCCTTCGCGGACGCGGGGCTGATGGGGGACGTCGTGGATCCCCACCGGATCGGCCACGTTCTCGGCGGCCACAATCTCCAGCTTCGCTATCAGCACGACAACTTCGAGACGTTCCGGGAAGAGCCGGATTTCATCGATCCGCTCTTCGGGTTGATGGCGCTCGACACCGACGTGCTCTCCGTGACGTCCGAGGTCCTCGGCATCAAAGGGACGACGATGACGGTCGGCGCGGCGTGCGCCAGCGGGAATCTGGCCCTCCTCGCCGGGCTCGATCTGGTCCGCAGCGGCCGCGCCGACGTGGTGCTCGTCACCGGAGCAGCGATGGATCTCGACGCAGTGTGGCTGCAGGGCTGGACGATCATGGAAGCGCTCGCCTACCGTTCCTTCAATGACGAACCGACGCGAGCGAGCCGGCCCTTCGACCGGCGCAGAGAGGGGTTCGTGCCGTCGGTTGGCGCCGGAGCGGTGGTGCTCGAGTCACCTGCTCACGCGCACGCCCGCGGCGCCACGGCTCATGCCGAGCTCCTCGGAGCCTATGCCACCTCGGCCGCGTCCCGATCGACGCGCCCCGATCTCGACACGCAAGTCTTGGCGATGCGTGGGGCGCTGAACGACGCCGGCGTCACCGCGGATCAGATCGACTACGTGAACGCCCACGCCACCTCCACGCTCCTCGGGGACGCGATCGAGGTGGCCGCGCTCAAGGCCGCTCTCGAGCGCCGCGCCTTTCGGATTCCGGTGAACAGCACGAAATCGATGCTCGGACACTGCCTCACCTCGGCGAGCGTGCTCGAGCTGGTCGCGACCATCTTGCAGATAGAGCACCGGTTCGTTCACCCGACGATCAACCTCGAAGAGCCGGATCCCGAGCTCGACCTGGATTTCGTGCCCGGCAAGGCTCGTCCGCATTCCATCCAGCTCGCGATGTCGAATGCCTTCGGGTTCGGGGGCCTCAACTCGAGCGTCATCGTCGGTCGCGCGAGGGACTGAGGAATGCTCCGCGAACGAAAGATCCTCATCTGCGACGGCACTCGAGGAGGGGCGGACCGCTTGCGCGCCGAGCTCGCGCGCCGTGGAGCGAGCATGGCCGTCGCGCGACTCCATGATCCGCCCGAGCAGAGCGTGGCAGGAGCCTCCGAGGAGCTGAGTGGCCTGGACTCGGTGATTGTCTGGCCGACCCATCCGCCCGCTCCGACCGCGATTGTCGATCTGCCAGCCGATCGCTGGCAAGAGCAGCTGACGTTGCCGCTTCGCGGGACGGTGCTCCTGGCGCGCGAAGTCCTGTCGCACTGGCTGGCCGAGGGGCAGTCAGGCCAGCTCCTCGTGGTTCACGAGGTGGCGGACGCCGCCGCGCACCAGGCGCTCGACACCGCGCTGCACGCGCTCGTGCGCAGCGTGGCCAAAGAGTACGGTCGACGTCAGATTCGCAGCAACATGATCGTCGGCGGGCCGGAGGGGAGCGCGTCCTCCCGGACGATCGCGCTTGCGGCGCTGGTCGGGCTCGCGCTGTCACCGGCAGGGTCGTTTGTGAGCGGGCAACGACTCTGCGCTGGAGGGGCGACGTCGTGAGCAAGCATGTCGAGCCCATCGCGATCATCGGGCAGGCGTGCCGCTTCCCCGGCGCCGACAGCGTCGACGAGCTCTGGCGCCTCCTGCGGGACGGAGTCGACGCGATCACGGAAGTCCCACGCGACCGGTGGGACGTGGACGCGCTCCACGACCCCGACCTGCTGCGTCCTGGCTCCATCAGCTCGCGATGGGGAGGTTTCCTTCGCGATGTCGACCGGTTCGACGCCGCGTTCTTCGGCGTTTCGCAGCTCGAAGCCCGATCGATGGATCCCCAGCAGCGGTTGGTCCTGGAGGTGGGGTGGACGGCGCTGGAGCACGCGGGCCTCGTGCCAGGGCGGCTGGCCGGCACATCCGGGAGCGTCTTTCTCGGCGTCGCCTACAACGACTATGCCGCGCGCGCGTTCCGCGACCCCGAGAATTTCAGCTCGTTCTCCGCCACGGGGATGGAGCTGAGCATGGTCCCGAACCGCCTCTCGAAGCTGCTGGATTTTCGTGGACCGAGCCTGGCGGTCAACACCGGTTGCTCCTCTTCTCTCGTCGCGGTTCACCTCGCGTGTCAGGCTCTCCGGGCGGAGGAATCGGATCTGGCGCTCGCGGGCGGGGTGAGCGTCCTCCTCGCGGCCGAGGGGACAGTGGCCCTGTCCCAGGCATGGATGCTCGCGGCCGACGGGCGCTGCAAGGCCTTCGACGCGGCGGCGGATGGATACGTGCGCAGCGAGGGATGCGGGGTAGTCGTGCTCAAGCGCCTCGCGGATGCGCGGCGGGACGGGGATCGAATCCTCGCGGTGATCCGCGGGAGCGCGGTCAACCACGGTGGGCGGGGCGGCGGATCCTCGGCGCCGAGCCCCGAGGCGCAAGAGGCCGTATTTCGCGCAGCGCTCGCCCAGGGGGGGATCCTCCCCGACGAGATTGACCTCATCGAGGCGCACGGCGTCGGAACCCGGACGGGCGACGCCAGCGAGCTTCTGGCCCTCGCCAGGGTCCTAGGCAGCCCGGGTGAGCATCGGTGTCTGGTCGGCTCGGTCAAGACCAACATCGGCCACCTCGAGTGGGCCTCGGGCATCGCCAGCTTGATCAAGGCCGTCCTGGCAATCGAGCACGAGGCCGTCCCCCGACACCTTCACCTGAAGCACCTCAATCCGGCCATCCATCTGGAGGGCACACGCCTCGACATCCCGCGAGTGACGGTCCCCTGGCCTCGCGGGGAGCGCCCGCGGCTGGCAGGCATCAATGCCTTCGGGCTCGGAGGGACCAACGCCCATGTCGTGCTCGCCGAGCCCGATCTGCATTCCGCTCCATTGCCGGCCCCGGAGCGGCCCTTGCTGCTCGCGCTCTCGGCCCGCACGCCCTCTGCGCTGACGCACGCCGCCGTCGGCTATCGCGCGGCGCTGGGCGCCGGCTGCGATCCCGTCGCCCTCTGCGCCACGGCGAACGCGCGTCGCACCCACTTCGAGGAGCGCGCCGTGATCATCGGGCCAGACACGATCTCGCTCGAGGAGCGGCTCGGCGCGCTGGCAGAGGGCCGCGAGATTGCAGGGCTCCACCGCGGACGCGCGGCGCGCCCACGAATTGCTTTTCTCTTCACGGGGCAAGGCTCACAGTACGTCGGCATGGCGGACTCGCTCGCCCGCACGGAGCCGGTGTTCCGCGAGACGCTCGAACGCTGCGCCGCGGCGCTCGAGGGTCAGCTACCAATCAGGCTCCTCGACTTGCTCTTCCCCGGCCCCGGCGCCGAGTCGCCCATCCACGACACCGAATTTGCCCAGCCGGCCCTCTTCGCGATCGAGTACTCGCTCGCCACGCTCTGGCGGTCGTGGGGTGTCGAGCCCGGGGCGCTGCTCGGCCACAGCGTCGGTGAGTACGTCGCCGCCTGCGTCGCCGGAGCCTTCACGCTCGAAGAGGGACTGTCGCTCATCGCTCGTCGCGGCCGGCTCATGGGCAGCTTGCCCGGCGGCGGAGCGATGGTGTCGGTCGTGGACGACGAGGACGGGTTGCGCGACATCCTCGAGCGTTTCAGGGGTCGCGTGGACGTGGCCGCGGTGAACGGGCCGCGAAATCTCGTGATCTCGGGCGAGGGCTCCGCCATCGACGCGATCGTCGCCGCGCTCGAGGACGAATTCATCGCTACCCAGCGACTCACTACCTCGCACGCTTTCCACTCGAGCCTGATGGATCCGATCCTCGACTCGTTTCATGCGTCGGCGGCGCGGATCCCGTTCCAGCCGCTCCGCCTCGCGATAGCCTCGAACGTCACCGGTGAGCTGCTTGCCCCGGGACACCGGTTTTCGGCGGAGTACTGGCGCGCGCACGTACGTGGGACGGTGCGCTTCGCGGACGGGCTGCGCGCTCTCGCGGCGGCAGGGTTCGATACGTTCATCGAGATCGGGCCCAGCGACACCCTGACCCGGTTGGGCCGCCGCTGCCTCACCGGCGCGGAGGTCCGCTTTCTTCCGTCGTTGCGCGCGAGCGAGCCAGCGTGGACCACGCTGGCTGGCGCGCTCGGCGTCGTCCATTGCCAAGGGGCGCCGGTCGACTGGCACGCTGTCGAGGGCGAGCGCGTCCATCGAAGGGTCGATGCTCCGACGTACCCGTTCGAGCGCCAGCGCTTCTGGCTCGACTCGCCGGAGCCTGGCCGAGCGCCTTTGCCGGCAAAGGACGCGACCAGCCCGGGACGCTCCCAGTTCCTCCGGGAGTTGCGCGACGCCGCACCGGACGAGCGCGAGCGCCGGGTACGGCAGCTCCTCCGCACGCACGTCGCGGAGCTGCTCGGTTGGACCGACGACCGCGTGCCCAGCGCCGACGTCGGCCTGTTCGATCTCGGGCTCACGTCGCTCGCGATGGTGGAGCTCGGGGGGCGCCTTCAACGGGCATTCGGTGGCGCGGTCACGTTCTCGACGACGACCGCGTTCACGCATTCCACGCTCGCCGCACTGACTCGCTTCGTCCTCGATACGCTGTCCGGTGTCGGTCCGACCGCCGCTCCGGCGCCTCGGCGCGAAGCGGACGAGGATCCGATCGCGATCGTGGGACTCGGGGTGCGCGCGCCCGGCGGCGTCGCCACGCCAGAGCAATTCTGGGCGCTCCTTCGCGATGGAATCGACGCGACCAGCTCCGTCCCGCGCGAGCGCTGGGACGCGGACGCGCTCTACTCGAGCGATCCGTCGACCCCCGGCACGATGTACACCCGACGCGGCGGGTTCCTCGGCGACGTCTCCGGCTTCGACGCCGAATTTTTCGGACTCTCGGCGCGCGAGGCCGAGAGCATCGATCCTCAGCAAAGGCTCCTCCTGGAGGTGGCGTGGGAAGCCCTGGAGCACGCGGGGATTCGCCGGGACGAGCTGCACGGCAGCCGAGCGGGGGTGTTCGTCGGGATCATCAGCAACGAGTACAGCAGCGAGATCGTGCGCCCATCGGCCCCCAGCGACGTCGACGCCTATCATGCTCTCGGCAGCATCTGGAGCGCTGCCGCGGGGCGCCTCTCCTATTTCCTGGGGCTGCGCGGGCCGAGCCTGGTCGTCGATACCGCGTGTTCCTCCTCGCTGGTCTCCGTCCATCTCGCCTGCCAGAGCCTGCGCGCGGGCGAGTGCGACCTCGCGATCGCGGGGGGCGTCAATCTCATCCTGTCTCCGATCGGGACGCTCTCTCTCTGTCGCGCGCAGGCGCTGGCGCCCGATGGGCGTTGCAAGACATTCGACGCCGCCGCCGACGGCTATGCGCGCGCCGAAGGCTGCGGCGTGGTGGTGCTCAAGCGCCTCTCGCGCGCTCGCGCCGAGGGGGATCTCGTGCTCGCACTCATCCGCGGCAGCGCGATGAACCACGACGGGCAGAGCGCAGGATTCACGGTGCCGAGCGGGGCCGCGCAGGCCGAGGTGGTGCGATCGGCCCTGGCGCTCGCCCGCGTCGCTCCCGACGAGATCGACGGCATCGAGGCCCACGGCACCGGCACACCGCTCGGGGATCCCATCGAGGTCGCCGCGCTCGCGGAGGTGTTCGCGGGGCGCCCGCGCGAGCTGCCGCTCCGGCTCACCTCGGTCAAGACCGCGATTGGCCACCTCGAAGCCGCGGCCGGCGTCATCGGGCTGATCAAGACCGTCCTCTCCCTCGTGCATGAAGCGGTGCCACCGCACCTGCACCTTCAGCGAGTCAATCCTCACGTCCCCATCAACGCGGTTCCCTTCGACATCCCACGTCGGCTCGTTCCATGGCCTCGCGGAGCGAGAGGGCGCCTTTCCGGCGTGAGCGCGTTCGGCATGAGCGGGACCAACGCTCACGTCGTCGTCGCCGAGGCGCCGAGCCAGCCGCGCGCTGCCGACGCCGCCGGACTGGCTCTCCCGGTCGTGATAACGGCGCGGACGCGCGAGGCGCTGTTCGTCGCCGCCGCGCGCTGGAGCGCTCGAGTGGCCGCCGAGCCCGGCGCGCGATTGCAGGACATCGCCCACACGGCCGCGCTCCGACGAACGCACTTCAACCATCGATTGGTCGTCGTGGCCCGGACCTGCGCGCAGCTCGTCGACGCGCTGGCGGCGTTCGTGGAACGACGCTTTGCCGGGCGCGACGACGTGATCGTGGGCGAGGTCTCGGCCGCAGGATCGCTCGCGGGACTGCCGAGCGCAGATCTCGACGTGAGCCCGTCGATCGGTGAGGCTGGCGCCGATCCCGAGGGCGCCGCGCGCGCGGTGGCCATGGCGAGGCGCATCGTCGCTGGCGCTCCGGTCGACTGGCCCTCCTTCCTGCCCCCGGGCAACCTCTTCGGGCTACCTTTCTATCCCTGGCAGCGCGCGCGACACTGGCGCAAAGCCTCGATCACGGCGGCCCCGCTCATCGCTCCTCGGCTCGCCGACGCGCCAGGCCCGGCCGCGAGCTTCGACGGCAATCCCGTGCGGCCGGCGTCGGGCGCCGCGGTCGCTCACTGGCTGTACGTAGCGGAGTGGAGCCCCCGCGAGCCGGTGGCCGCGCGCGGCCCGACGCGGGTGATCGTGATCGAAGGCGCCCCCGACGCGGGCGTCGCCGTCGCGGATCGGCTTGTTGCGCAGGGTATTTTCGTCATTCGACGGCGCGACACGGAAGATCTGGAGGCCCTCGACGCGGACGTCATCGTGGACATCCGCGGGCTCACTCCCACCGACGCGCCGACCGTCGAAGCCTCGCCGGCTCGGACCGGCGATCTGCTGGAGCTGGCGCAGGCGCTGGCGCGCGCGCGGGCCCCGCGGCGGCTGTACGTCGTCACGCGTGGGGCGGTCGCCGCGGTGCCGAACGACGACGTGGATCTCACCACAGCGCCGCTTTGGGGCCTGGGTCGAACCATCCTGCTCGAGCATCCCGAGCTCATGTTGACGCTCCTCGACGTGGCCGACGCCGGCGATGCGGCGGTGGCCGGCGAGGTCGTGGCCGCGGCCGCCGATCAGCAAGTGGCCTTTCGCGACGGCCGCCGCCTCGTGCCCGCGCTGGTGCCGCTGACCGCGCGCGAGGCCCGCGCCCCTGCCCCCTCCTCGGTGCTGGAGACGCGCAGGCCTGGTTTTCTCGATCAAGTCCGCTTCCGCGGCGCCCCACGGCGCGCGCCGGAATACGGCGAGATCGAGGTGCGGGTAGCGCTTCTTCCGTTGAGCTTCGTCGATGTCCAGCGCGCGACCGGCCTGTCGGGCGAGCCGGACGACAGGAACGTTCCCCTCGGCCACGAGTGGGCAGGCGAGGTGGTCCGCGTCGGAGAGGGCGTTACCCGGTTCCAGCCAGGTGATGACGCCATGGGCCTCGCGCCGGCTGGAGTGGGCACCTTCCTCACGGTCTCGGCGGATCTGGCGGCGAAGGTCCCGCCCGGCATGCCTCTCGAGCGCGCCGCCACATTGCCTCTCGCACTCGCTGTCGCGCATCACGCGCTGGTCGATCTCGCGCGGGTTCAGCCGGGCGAACGCGTGCTGATCCATTCGGCGACCGGGGCGGTCGGCCAAGCATGCATCCAGCTCGCGCGTCACCTCGGCGCCGAGGTCCTCGCGACCGCCGGCGACGAGCCCCGGCGAGCGGCGCTTCGCGCGCAGGGCATCGAACAGGTCTTCGACTCGCGCACCGTGGACTTCGCCGCGGGCGTCCGGGCAGCGACCGGAGGCGACGGAGTCGACGTGATCGTCTGCTCGATCGCCGGCGCGGGCGTCAGCGCGAGCCTCACCGCGCTCCGCCCTTTCGGCCGCCTCGTGGACATCGGACGGCGCACGCTGCGAACCGCTCTGCCCCGGGAGGAGGAGGCGAAGGCCCCGCCGAACACCGCGAGATTCTCTGTCGATCTCGTGGGCGAGATCGCGCGCCACCCCGCGCGCATCGGTCGCCTCCTGACTGCCAGTCTGGCGCTGGTCGCCGAAGGCAAGCTCACTCCCCTCGTTCCCCGGGTGTACCCGGCCCACCGCGCCGCAGAGGCGCTCAGATCGATGGCGCAGATCCGCCACCTCGGCAAGGTGATGCTGTCGCTTGATCCACCGCCGATCGTCGAGCGCGACGACTCTGCTCCTCTGGAGCTTTCCGGCAGCGCGACCTACCTGGTGACCGGCGGCCTCGGGGGGCTTGGCTTGCAGGTTGCCGGCTGGCTGGTGGCGCGCGGCGCCCGCCACGTGCTGCTCGTCGGCCGTCGTCCCCCGGACGCAACGCAGGCGCGCGCGATCGCCGCGCTGGAGTCGGCAGGAGCGTCGGTGACGACGCTGGCGGCCGATCTCGCCGACCCGCTCCACGTCACGCGCGTGCTCGATCACGTGCGGGCCCAGCTGCCGCCCCTGGTAGGCGTGCTCCACGCGGCGGGCGTCCTCGACGACGGCGTCCTCGCGCAGCAGAGCCGCGAGCGGGCGGCGCGCGTCTTCGCAGCCAAGGCGACGAGCGCGTTTCACTTGCACGCGCAGATCACCGAATCTCTCGACTTTTTCGTGCTGTTCTCGTCGTTCGCGTCCGCCATTGGCTCTCCCGGACAGGCCAGCTACGCCGCTGCGAACGGCGCGCTCGACGCCCTGGCACGCCACCGGATCGCCAGAGGATTCCCCGCCTTGAGCGTGCAGTGGGGCCCGTGGAGTGAAGTGGGAATGGCGGCGTCGGCCCACCGTCGCGACCGCGCGGCGACGCTGGGCATCGTGCCGATAGCTCCGCCCGACGCGCTGGCGGCCCTGGAACATCTGATTGCCTCTCCCGTCGCCGAGGCGCTGGTCGTCGACGTGAGCTTTCGGCGGCTGGTGGACGCGTTGCCGGCGCTGCGCGGCGCCTGGGATCTCACGCGCGTGCTGGCCGCCGAGACGCACGATACCCACCTGGGGCACGTGCGGATGAGCGGCAGTAAGCGGATCCGGGTGGCGAACGCGCCCGCCTCCGCGCGCGCCGGCGTCATTGAAGAGTGGTTGCGCGAGGCAGCCGCCGCGGTGACCCGCACCCCGCTCGAGGCCGTTCGCGCCAACCTGTCCCTCGACCGGCTCGGCCTCGATTCGTTGATGGCCGTCGAGCTGAAGAACCGAGTGAGCGCCGACTTCGGCCACGCGATCTCGGCCGGGGATTTGCTCCAGGCACCCTCCCTGTCGCGGCTCGCTGGCATTCTCCTGGCCGGACTCGGGCTGGAAGGCGCCCACGACGAGCCTTCTGCCGAGATCGGTCCGCCGCCCAGCGAGTGGTTCGTCACCGCGGATCCTCGCCCGGAGGCCGCGCTTCGCCTCATCTGCTTTCCTTTTGCAGGCGGAGGGCCCTCGGTGTTCCGTGATTGGTCGCGCGGGCTCCCGGCGTCGATCGAGGTGGTCGCCGCCCAGCTCCCCGGCCGGGGAGCACGGATGAGCCAGGCCCCTCACACGCTCATCGGTCCTCTCGTGAGCGAGATGGCCAGAGCCATCGTACCGCTCCTCGACCGTCCCTTCGCGTTCTTCGGTCATTGCATGGGTGCGCTGATCATGTTCGAGCTGGTCCGTCACCTGCGACGTGAAAACCTCCCGCTTCCCCGCCATCTCTTCGTGTCGGCGTCGCCCGCGCCGAACGGCTACCTGATCCCCGTCCTCGATCCCGCGACGGGCAGGTATCTCGACGAACGACCGGGGAGCGGGCGGACTGTCATCCCGATCCATGCTTTGCCGCTCGATGCCTTCGTCGAGGTGCTGCGCTTCCTCGACTTCGGACCGACGCGTGCTCTGCTGGACGATCCGGCGCTGCTCCGCCTGCTCGTTCCGACGGTCCAGGCCGACTTCGAGGTGTGTGATACGTACTCGTACGACCGGGAGCCACTCCTCACGATGCCCCTCAGCGTCGTGGGCGGCGACGAAGATCCGTTCGCCACCCGAGAGAACCTCGATCGGTGGAGACAAGAGACGTCAGGACCGTTCGAGATCTGCTCGCGACCGGGGGACCATTATTATCTGTTTCCCGACCGGCACTGGCTGCTTCGCTTCATCGCCAAGAGGCTCGGTCACCTCACCTCGGCGGCGCCCCCGGGGTGACTGCAGCGGCGAGGGCGACGCCCCGCGATCATCGAAGAACCGTGCGAACATCCGCGGTCTTGCGCGTGAGGACCAGCACGGTGAACTGGTCGAGCGTGAAGCGCTCGAACTCCGGTTCGAACGGCGTCCCCCCGCTCCGGATCAGCTTTTCTTCGTCGGCGAGGCTCTCCCGGGAGCGGTATTCGTCGTGGATGTAGGCCACCCGCGGCGCCGC
>JANYGI010000158.1 GCA_025362495.1 Byssovorax sp.
GGCGATTACCCGGAGAACGTCGACGACGAGTAGCCGCGCCGGAGACGACCCGGAATCGGAGGCACGGAGTCTGGGCCAGGGCGCCGATCCGCTTGAAATGCCAAAAAACACCGGAAATTTAACAGGGAGGCGAGGAGACGGGGAGGTGAGAGGAAGATTGGGAAGGATTTTCCCTCGGGTCTCCCAGTCCTCCTCGCCTCCCTGTGAATTCTCCGATTCTTCAACCTGTTCGGTGCTCTAGGCTCCCGCTCACGATGCCTCCGTGGTCCCTCTCGGCGCTCTGCGCCGCCGCCTTCATCACCGTCCACTACCTCACGCTCCGCGCCGCGAGCGGCCGCATCGGCGACGCCTTCGGGGCCTTTTGCCTCGAAGGATCGGCGGCCCTCGGGCTCCTGGTGATCCTCTTCTTCCGCCGCGGTCACGAGCTGTCCACCACCGGGACCGGGCTCGCGTGGGCCTGTGTCTCGGGGCTCTGCATCAGCGGCGCGACCACGCTGCTCTTCGCGGCGCTGCGGCTCGGCGGGCCGGTGTCGGCGACTGGCACCATCGTCCTCGGCGGCGGCGTCGCGCTCTCCGCGCTGGTGGCGCCGTTCCTCTTCCAGGAGGCGTTCACCCCGCGCCGCGCGGTCGGCGTCGCGCTCGGCATCGCGGCGATGGCCATCCTCGCGACGGAGAAGAGCTGACGGGCTTCGATCAGGCGCGCGGTAGCAGCAGCGCGCCGCCCACGCCGAAGCCGACGGTGATCACCAGCGCCGTGGCCGATGCGGCCACGAGGCGCGCCGCCGAGAGCG
Source organism: Byssovorax sp. (assembly GCA_025362495.1). Lineage (GTDB taxonomy): Bacteria > Myxococcota_A > Polyangia > Polyangiales > Polyangiaceae > JANYGI01. The sequence continues at coordinate 792 of JANYGI010000158.1, forward strand.
CGGCGAGCTCGGCGTCGTTGAGCAAGAGCACGCGCGCCCCGGGGATCCCCGCGCGGGCGCAAACCTCGGACGCGACGTCACGATCGCCTTGCAAACCAGGGTAACTGGAGCCATCGGGGCAGCCGGCGTCGTCGAGCTCGGCCGGCAGCGCGAGGACGATCGCGTCGGCCTCGCCGAGATCGCGCATCGCCGCCGCCACCGCAGAGGCCACGAAGTCACGGAACGGATCGCGCGGATCGCCGCGATCGCCGAGCGGCCGTGTGACAGGAAGACGCTCGAAATCGCGAGGGATCCGCGCTCGGCCCGCGCGCGACGAGATCTTGATCGACGACTGCCCGACGTCGACGACCAGCCCGGCTCGCGCGCCGATCGCGTCGAGCAGATCGAGCCCGCCGGCCTCGCCCGCGAAGACGCCGCCGTGGTGAAACGGGAGGCCGATCGATCGCAGCGCGGCCTCGACCGGGGCCGTCACGCCGCCGCCGCCCGCGAAGATCGCGTCGATGGCGCGGCAGGCGGCGGGCAAGGTGATCCGCGATCGCGTCGTCGCCTCGCCGCGCCGGATCGCCTCGATGCCTTCGGCGAGCCGCGCGCCGAAATCGATCGCGTCCCGCGCCTCGAAGAGCGTCTCTCCGCGCACCTCGAGATCCCAGATCTCGAGCGCCGTCACCCGGTGAGGGCGGATCCGGGGGTGGGCGGCGTTCGCGCGCATCAGAGTCACGAAACATACTCGACACCGAGCGTCGAGCGCCGCCGCGCCTTCTTCGCCGGCTTCCCACGTGCGAGGATAGGTTGACGAAAGACGGGCAAACATGCTCAAGTCTCGCCCGAGCAGCGATGGGGGAGCCGCGACGATCCAGGACTCGAGAAGGTCGTTTGCGCGCGCCCACGCGCCGCCGATGACGAAGCGTGACGCCCCGCGCGAGCCGCTCGACACCACGACGGAGATCGAGACACCCGAGCACGTGCGGTTTCGCTACCACGTCGCGGGGCCGGCCAACCGCGCGCTCGCGTACCTCCTCGATCTGCTGCTCCGCGGCGGCGTGCTCATGGTCTTCGGGCTCCTCGCGGCGCTCGGCGGCATCAACGCCGGTGAGGCCACGAAGGCGGCTCACGGCGGGGTGATCCTCCTCGCGCTCTTCGTGCTCGAGTGGGGCTATTACGTCTTCTTCGAGACGATCTGGAGCGGGCGCACGCCGGGCAAACGGGTCTTCCATCTCCGCGTCGTCACCGAGGGCGGCCACCCTCTCCGCTTCGGCGACAGCCTCCTTCGCAACCTCCTCCGCGCCGCGGATTTCCTCCCCGGCGCTTACGCCGTCGGGCTCCTCGTGATGGGCCGCGACGCGCGCTTCCGCCGCCTCGGCGACCTCGCGGCGGGCACCATCGTCGTCACCGAAGCGCGCCACGCCGTCACCGCGCGATCACGCCTCGATCCGCCGCCCACCGCCGCCGAGCTGCGGGGGTTGCCCCAGCGACTCCCGCTCTCGGGCGAGGAGCTCGATGCCATCGATCTCTTCCTCCGTCGCGTCGGCCGCCTCGCGCCCGCCCGCGAAGAAGAGCTCGCCGAGATGGTCGCGCCGCTCTTCGCCCGCCGCGTCGGCGGTCGCTACAAGAGCGCGACTCGCTTCCTCGGTTTGCTCCACCACCGCGCCCACGAGCACCGCGAGAAGAAGAGCGGATGACGACGCAACGCTCTCAGGACGAGTTCGTGGCCTCGCGCAAGCGCGACTGGGACGAGCTCGACGCGCTCCTCGGCACGGGCGAGCCGCTCCACCTGAAGGACGGCGCGACGATCTCGCGCGTGGCAGCGCTCTATCGCTCGCTCTGCACCGATCTCATGCGCTCGCGCGCCGCGCGTTACACCGTCGATCTCGCGAGCTACCTCGACGCTCTCGCGGGCCGCGCGCACGCCACGCTCTACGGCGCGCAGCCGTTCCACATGCCGAGCCTCGTGGCGCTGTTCCGGCGCGATTTCCCCCGCGCTCTCCGGGCCAACTGGCGGCCCTTCGCCGTCGCCTGCGCGCTCTTCTTCGTGCCTTTCCTGATTGGCCTCCTCGGCGCGCTCGGCTCGGACGAGCTGGCGCTCAAGGTCCTCCCCGGCTCGGTCCTCGAAGGGATGGCGAACGCCTACTCGAAGGGCTTCGACGCCGGACGCGACGCGGGCGCGGGCGCGGGCATGGCCGGATTCTACGTCTACAACAACGTGGGTATCGCCTTTCGCTGCTTCGCGACAGGCATCCTCTTCGGCACGGGCAGCCTCTTCTTCCTGCTCTACAACGGCCTCTACACCGGCGTCGTCGCTGGCTACGTGATGAGCGCGGGCCACGGCGCCAACATCTGGACGTTCATGTGCGGCCACGCCCCCTTCGAGCTGACGGCCATCGTCATCGCCGGCGGAGCGGGCCTGCAGATGGGCTATTCCCTCGTCGACACCGGGGGCCTGACCCGCACCGGCTCCCTCCGCCGCGCGGCCCCGGCGATCACGCGGCAGATCCTCGGAGCGGGGATGATGCTGCTCATCGCCGCGCTGATCGAGGGCTTCTGGTCACCGTCGTCGGCGCCGGCTCCGCTCAAGTGGGCGGTGTCGTTCGTCTTCACCACGCTCGTCGTGCTCTATCTGGCGCTGGCCGGGCGGGGCGCGGATCGTCGCCGGGAGAGTGCCAGTCCATGAACCTCGGCGCCTCGGCGATCGTGCTGCGACCCCGCTCGCTGGCCGAGATCCTCGATCTCGCCTGCCGGCTCTCGTGCGGCCTCGCGCTCGGGCTGTACCTGCGCCTCGCGGCCGTCGTGCTCCTCCCGTGCCTCGTCGCGTGCCTCGCGCTGCGCTACGCCGCTGGCTGGTCGTGGCCCGTCGTCTGGATCGTCGCCGTCGGGCTCGGCGCGATCACCCAGGGGGCATTCACGGTCGCCGTCGGTCGACTCCTGTTCTCCGAAGCGCTGACGACGCGCGGCGTGCTCCGCCTCTTCTCGCGTCGACTCGGCACCTACCTCGCCGCGCTCGCGCTGAGCCGGGCGCTGCTCGCGCTGGCGGCGCTCCCGTTCTTCCTCGGGCTCCCTTTCGTGTGGCCGCGCGTGCTCGTCGTCCACGAGGCGAGCTTGCTCGAAGGCGCGGGCCCGAGCGACGCGATCTCGCGCGCCGGTCGCTTCATCGCCGGTCGCGGCACGAGCGCGCTCGCGGCGCTGGTGGCCTTCGTGGTCGTCCAGGCCGGCCTCACCGCGGCCGCGGAGATCCTCGGTCAAGGCCTCGTGGACGAGCTGCTCCAGCTCGGAACCCCGTTTGGATCGGTCGTCGCCGACGGCGGCTCGGCCTTCGCGCTCGCCGGATTCTTCCTCTCGGTCCCGTACCTCGCGACGGCCAGGTTCCTCTATTACCTCGACTCGAGGACGCGCTCCGACGGGTGGGACGTGCAGGTTCGCTTCATGGCCATCGCGGCGCAGGCCTCGGCCCAAGGGCGGCAGGCGGCGTGATGGTCAATCGCGCGCTCTCCTCGTCACCCGGTCGACATGCCGTGTCCGCGGCGCTCGTCCTCGCGGCGCTCGCGTGCTCATCAGGTCTCCTCGCCGCGCCCTCCGATCCCGGGCCCGCGGTGCGTGCGGTCCTGTCCGACGAGCGGTATCGGTTCTGCCACGAGGCCGATTACCCCCTCTCGGCCGACGAGCACGCCTGGTGTCCAGTCCTGACCGAGTCGAGCGACGTTTGCCCCTCGCTCGCGCGGGCCTGCGCGGCGCCGCCGGTCGCGGCGAGCGCGGGGCCTCGCACGCCCCATCGGCCCGACGAGAAACCCCCCGAGACGAAGCCCGAAGAGCCCACGGCACCGCCGCCGCAGCAGCCGCAGGGCGACGCGCGGCCGCACAGCGAGCCCGATGGCGTCTCCGTCGCGCCGTCGCTCAGCCTCGCTTCACAGGTGCTCTTCATCGGCGTCATCGTCGCGTTCCTGTTCGTCGTCGGTCGAGCGCTCGCCAGGTCGTTCTTCCGCGGCGCCGGCAGCGAGCCCTTGCCCGACGACGCCGCGCCGGCGCCCGCCGCAGAAGCCGCGGCGCCGATCGCGCGCGGCCCCGTCGAGACCGACGTCGATCGCCTCCTCGCGCGGGCGCGGGCCGCGGGCGCGCGCGGCGAGTACGCGCGCGCCATCGACGACGCCTACGCGGCGCTCCTCCGCCGCCTCGACGCGGACGGCGCCATCGACATCCACCCCTCGCGCACCAACGGCGACTACGTGCGGCAGCTCCGCGATCGCGCCGTGCGCGGCGCCATGCGCGAGGTCGTGCGCGAGGTCGAGCAGGTCCAGTTCGGCGCGACGGCGCCCTCGGAGCGCGCCTTCCGCGCCGTGCTCGATCGGGTCGTCCCGCTCGTGAGCCGGGCCCTCGTCCTCGCGCTCTTCTGCCTGGGCGCGTCGGCCGTCGTCTCGTGCTCACCCCTTGGTGTAGAATCAACACGAACCGAGGCCGTCGGCGCTTCGCCCTCGGGCTCGCAGGCCCTCTTCGAGGTCCTCGCGAAGCATGGCTTCCGCGTCGAGCGCCGCACCGCGCCGCTTTACACGCTCACCGGCGCGAAGACCGTCGTCCTCCGCGCGGCGACGCCGATCGACGCCACGACCTGGGCGCACCTCCTCGCGTGGGTCGACACCGGCGGTCGCCTCGTCATCGCCGGCGTGCGCCCGCTCCCGCCCCAGCTCCACCTCGCGATCGGCGCGACCACGCTGCCCGGCACGGTGCTCACGATCGACGAGGAAACCAGCCTCGTTCACGACAACGCCGAGCTCCACGTCCCCCCGGGCCCGGTGCTCCTCGACGCCGAGGGTAGCGCCGACGACGGCTCCTCCGCGAGCCGGCCGCTGCTGCTGCGCGGCGACGCGACCTACGCCGTCTCGCTCACTCGCGGCGCGGGCAGGCTGGTGGTCTTCGCCGACGATCGCCTCTTCACCAACGCCGCGCTCCTCGCCCCGGGCAACGCGGGGTTCGTCGTGCAGCTCCTGCAATCGTTCCCCGGCCCGCGCGAGATCGAGCTCACCGACGGGTGGACGGGCGTGGGCGCGTCGACGCCGTTCGCGGCCGTCGAGCACGCGAACTTGCTGCCGATGATAGCGCAGCTCTTCGCGCTCCTTTCGCTGCTCTACCTGTGGAAGGGCACGCCCTTCGCGCGCCTGCGCGATCCGCCGGCCGAGACGCGGCGCGCCTTCGCCGATCACGCGCGCGCGCTCGGCCTCGCCTACGGCCGCGCGCGAGCCTCGAAGCACGTGCTCGGCCTCTACGCGTCGTGGGCGCTCGATCGTCTGCGCGAGCGCGTGCAGCGCGGCGGTCGGCAAGGCCTCCTCCCGCTCGCCGAGGCCATCGCCGCGCGCACCGGCCGCTCCGAGGCCGACGTGATGCGCGTGCTCGTCGAGGCCAGCGGCGCGCGCGAAGACGCCGCGCCCCTCTCGACGCGCTCGCCCCGATCGACGCGTTTCGACGCAGAAAAGAAGCCTATTCGTGACGAGCACGCCGCCGACCTCGCCTTGATGCACGAGCTCGAGGGCTTCCTCGGCGCCACCGGCCGCCGACACCCGGCGCGCCGATCCTCGAAAGAGAACCCCCCCGCATGATGTCCATCCCCGACTACCGCGATCGTTTCGAGAGCATCCAGAAGGAGGCCGCGCGCGTGCTCCTCGGGCAGGACGATCTCGTCCTCCACACGCTGGTAGCGGTGCTCGCCGGCGGTCACGTCCTGATCGAGGGCGTGCCCGGCCTCGGCAAGACGCTGCTCGTCCGCACCCTCTCGCACGTGCTGGGCGCGACGTTCAAGCGGATCCAGTTCACCCCGGATCTGATGCCCAGCGACGTCACCGGCGGCAACGTCTTCAACCAGAAGGAAGACCGCTTCGTCTTCCACGAGGGGCCGCTCTTCACGCAGCTCCTGCTCGCCGACGAGATCAACCGCGCTCCCGCGAAGACGCAGTCGTCGCTGCTGGAGGCGATGCAAGATCTCGCGGTCAGCTCCGACGGCGTGACGCGCGCGCTGCCCGATCCATTCTTCGTGCTCGCCACGCAGAACCCGATCGAGTCGCAGGGCACGTACCCGCTCCCGGAGGCGCAGCTCGATCGCTTCCTGCTCAAGCTCAACGTCGTCCACCCCACGGCCGAGGTCGAGAAGCAGATCCTCCGCAACCACGCCCAGGGCTTCAACGCGGCTCGCCTCGAAGACTGCGGCCTCACCCGTGTCGCCACGGCCGAAGATCTCCGCGCCATGCGCCGCACCCTCACCACGGTGCGCGTCGACGAGGGGATCATCGACTACATCACCGACATCGTCGGGCGCAGCCGCGCGCACCGCTCCGTGTACCTCGGCGCCTCGCCGCGCGCTTCGATTGGCCTGCTCTCGGTCGCGCGCGCGCTCGCGGCCTCCGAGGGGCGCGAGTTCGTGATCCCCGACGACGTGAAGGCGCTCGCCCCCGCGGTCCTGCGCCACCGGCTGATCCTCCATCCCGACGCTGAAATCGAGGGGATCAGCGCCGACGACTGCGTCGCCGACATCCTGCGCGAGGCCAAGGTACCGAAGACCGCCGCCTCATGATCCCCGCGCGCGCTCTCGTCCTGCTGGCGCTGTTCCCGCTCGGCCTCGCGGTGGCGACGCTGCTCGATCGCACGCTGCTCTACCCGATGCTCGCGGTCGATCTCGCCATCGCGCTGCTCGCGGGCTTCGACGCGCTGCTCGCGCGCCGCGCGCTGATCACCGTCCACCGCCACGCGCCGGCCGTCTTCTCGATCGGCAAGCCCAACGTCGTCACGCTCGAGGTGCGATCGAGCGCGCGCCGCCGCCTCGCCGTGAGCGTGACCGACGATCTCTTCGCCACGGCCGGCTCCGCCGATCTCCCGCTCTCGCTCGACCTCGCCCCGGGCGGACGCGAGACGGCGCGCTACCGGGTGATCCCGAGCCGCCGCGGCGCCCACTCCCTCGGCGATCACCACGTGCGGTATCCATCGCCGTTCGGCTTCTGGATCCGGCAAATCACCCTCGCGGCCGAGCTGCCGGTCAAGGTCTATCCCGACGTTCAGGCGGTGCGCGCGTACGATCTCCTCGCGCGGCAAGATCGCGATCCCTCGGCTTCGCGCGCGTCGCGACGCCGCGGCGGCGAGAGCGAGTTCGAGCGCCTCCGGGAGTACCGCCGCGGGGACGAGTACCGATCGATCGACTGGAAGGCGACGGCGCGCCGCCAGAAGCTGATCAGCCGCGAATACCAGCTCGAGAGCAACCAGAGCCTGCTCTTCGTGCTCGACGCCGGGCGCCTGATGACGGCGCGCTCGGCCGGGCTCTCGCTCTTCGATCACGCCCTCAATGCGACGCTGATGCTCTCGCACATCGCGGCGCGCGGCGGCGATCGCGTCGGGCTCCTGGCCTTCGCGGGCGAGATCACGAGCTACGCGCCGCCGGCCCGGGGCGCGGGCGCCGCGCGGCAGATCATCCAGGCGGGGTACGATCTCCACCCCGAGCTGGTCGAGTCGAACTACGGCGCCGCGTTCGAGCACATCGGCCTCTGCGTGCGCCAGCGCAGCCTCGTCGTCCTGTTCACCCAGGTGGTCGACGAGGTCGCGGCGGCCGAGCTCGTGAGGATGATGCGCGGCGTGCTCCCGCGGCACCTGCCGCTGATGGTGCTCCTGCGCGACGTGGAGATCGACGAGCTCGTCGAGGGCGCGGCCGTCGATCCGTACCTGCGCGGCGCCGCGGCCGAGCTCGTCGGCTGGCACGATCGGCTCGTGCACGACCTGAAGAAGCACGGCGCCCTGGTGCTCGACGTCACCCCGGCCGAGCTGACTCCGCAGCTCATCAATCGCTATCTGGAAATCAAGGCCCGTCACCTGCTTTGAGCGCGAGGTGCGTAACCATTGTGGCGAGCTGCGTAGCTGATGACGCGGCGCTCGTGGCCGGTGGAGCGCGTCATTGCGAAAGTTCCGGACTCTAACCGCATTCTCAGTTTTTTCATCGTCGACGTGAATCGTGGTGGCATCGGGTCGTCAAAGACTGACTTTCCGCGAAAACCCTGCCCCTTGCTTCCCGGAGTGACCATGAAGGTTCGTTCGTTCGCCCCCGTCTCGGTGCTCGCTGCTCTCCTCGTTTCGGTCGTCTCCACCTCTGCCTTCGCGGATCCGGAAGGAACGATGGCGCCTCCTCCCCCCGGCGCCATGGCTCCTCCCGGCATGGTGCTTCAGCCGATGATGCCGCCCCCCGCGGCGGACGGCGCCCGCTTCCGCGGCGGCGTCGCCCTCGAAGGCGGCTCGCTCATCGTCCCCGGGATCTTCTCGGTCGGCGTCATCGGCATCCAGGGCCAGCTCGGCGCCCAGATCAACAACAACTGGGGCGTGTACGCGGTCCCGAGCTTCGATGTCGTGTTTGGCAAGGTCGGCGGCGTCAACCTCGGATTCGCCGTCATGGTCGACTACACGCTCGACGACTCCCTGACGTTCGGTGCCGGCGTGGACACCGACGCCTTCGCGGCCTTCGGCGGCGGCTCGGGCACGGTGACGGCGGCCGGCGGCGCCCTCTACGGTGCTCGCCTTCACTTCGGCTGGAACCCCGCCCTCAGCCATGATGCGTTCAAGCCGCGTCGCAAGGCCCTCACCATCGGTGTCGACGTGCGCATGCTCGGCGGCGGCGCCGGGTTCGCCAGCTCGTCGGCCTCTTCGGCGAGCGCCGGCGGAGGCACCTTCGTGCTCTCTCCCATGCTCACGATCGGCTACAACGCCTTCTGATCGACTCCCGCTCTCGTCTCGCTTTCTGAAGCTCTGCGGCGGTGATCCGCAGAGCTTCAGTCGTGTCGATCGAGCCCCTCGATCGGCCGCTTGGTCTCGGCTATCGGCGTCCAGTCGGCGCACGGCGTCCGCGCCAGGTGCAGATAGAACGCGCGCTCCGCCGCATAGACTATCTCGCACGCCTTCACGGCGGCCTGGAAGAGCCGGAACAGCCGGCGCTCCTCCGCGGTCGCGCGCGCCACGGCGGCGGGATCGGTGCGGCGGATCCCGTGCTTCTGGTGCGTGCTCCGCGTCTCCGGGAAGATCTGATCGAGGCGCTCTACCTCCATCCGCATCCGGCGAAAATAGCGGTACATGCCCCGCAGCGTCTCCGGCGGCCGGAACCACAGCAGGCCAGTCGCCGTCTCGCGGATCGCTCCGGGGCCGTGCTCGCGGGCGATGGTCCGCGAGAGATAGACGTCGTCGACGCGCAGCCCGAGGTGGGCCTGGTAGAAGAGATCGCGCGGCAGGCCTGCCAGCCGCGGGCCGAGCTCCGCGAGCGTGGGTATCGCCCAGTGGCGGATCGCGAAGAGCTTCCCGTTGAACCACGTCCGCTGCGCGCTGAAGCCGCGATGGGCGTTGTAGACGTGGATCGCCCGCGCGATCGGCGTGCGCCGCGCGGGGGCGAGCGGCCGTCGGGGCGGGCACGCGACCTCGATCGCGGGATCGTCCATCGCGCGCGCGAGCCCGAGCAGCGTCTCTTCGTCGACCGCGATGTCGGCGTCGGCGAACACCTGAAACGGCGCGCCGGGGACGAGCCCGCGTCGCTGCGCCGCGACCTTGCCGCCCGAGCTCACGATCGTCCGCACCCCGCGCGACGCGGCGACGGCGGCGGTCGCGTCGACGCAATCATCGAGGATCACCACCGGATCGAAGCGGATCCCCGCGTGACGCTCCGCGAACGCCGCCGACGCGAGCAGCGAGTCGAGGCACGCGCCGAGCGCGCGCTCCTCGTTCTTCGCCGAGACCGAAAGCGGGATCATGCGCCGAGCTCGAGCGCGCGCTCGGCGGCGATCACCGCGCCGTCGCGCGCCGCGTACGACGTCGCGATCCGCGCTGCGGCCTCTCGATGCGAGCCCGCGGCGACGAGAGCGCGCAGCGCCGCGCGGCACTCCGCCACGCTGGCGACGCTCAGATCCAGGCAAATTCCCGCGCCGCTCCGCTCCACGAAATGCGCGTTGTGCGGCTGATCGTTGCAGATCGGCGTCACCAGGAGCGGCACGCCGGACGAGAGCGCCTCCATCACCGAGTTCGCTCCGCCGTGCGTGACCATCGCCGCGGCGCGCGGCAACAGCGCGAGCTGCGGCGCGTAGGCGACGGCGCAGACGCCGGGCGCGGCGATCGACGCCGCGAGATCGCCGGCGGAGATCACCAGCGCGTACGGCTCGCCCCGCGCGGCCTCGATCACCGTCGCGAAGATCCGCGGCTGATGAAACACCTGGCTCCCGAGCGAGACGTAGACGAACGGGCGATCGTCTTCGAGCTGATCCCACGGGAAATCGAGCTCATCGCCGCGCGCGCCGCGGGGACGCGACGGCCCCGCGAGCACCACGCCCGGCGGCGCCTCGCCCACGAGCGCCCCGGTGGTGAAGGCGATCGTCAGATCGGGAGAGAGGCAATCACAGACGCGGAACCGCGCGGTGAGCCCGTGGCGCGCGAAGAGCGCGTCGCGATCGACCGCGAGCCAGGCGTTGGTGGCGATGAGCTCGCTCTCCAGCGTGTCGGGCACGACGGGGTTGAGCGACGACGAGAGCGCTGCCCAGGGGATCCCGGCGCGCGCGGCGACGATCGGCGCCTCGTAGGCCATCGGATCCGCGACGATCACCGCGGGCCGAAGCTCGGCGACGACGCGCTCGAGCCGCTTCACCGCGGCGGGGACGTCGTCGAGCAGCAGCGCCTTGACCCAGGCGCGCAGGCGCGGCGCGTCGCGGACCAGCGCGGCGAGCGCGGCGCCGCGGTTGTCGTCCGCGGGCGCGGGCACCTCGTGCGCGTGGATCTGCTCGAATCCAAGCCTCGCGAGCGTGCCCGAGATGTCGCGCGCCGCGTGGAACGCGACCCGATGACCACGGCGCGCGATCTCGGCGGCGGGGCCGAGCATCGGGTGGAGATGCCCTCGCTCGGGCAGCGTCACGAAGAGGACGTTCACGGCGCGAGGTTACCTCGCCTCGCGCGCCGCGTCCGAGGCGTCAACTCGAGGCCTCGGAGCTCGCCGTGACCACTCCATGATGCCGCGCCCACGAGGCCAGGGCGGCGACGCGGAACAGGCCTGCTCGCTCCGCCTCGTCGAGGGTACGCCCCGGCACGAGCCAGGCGTTCACCGCCTCCAGATCGAGGAATTCGCCCAGGAATCCGCTGTCTTCGTCGATGGCTTTACGCGCCTCGGCGCGCCAGATCTCGCCCACGCCCTGATCTTTCGGCAAAGCGCTCTTCCGGCGCACGCGAATCGCCTCGGGGATCAGCCCCTTGACGGCCTCGCGCAGCGCCCACTTCTCCACGCCTCCACGCAACCCCAGCTCCGGGGGAACGCGGAGCGCCAGATCGACCAGCTCCGGGCTCGCGAACGGGACGCGCGCCTCCAGCCCGAAGGCCATGGTGTGGATGTCTCCGTTGTGGAGCAGCCGCGGTAACCAGCGCTTCACGATCAGCAGCGTTGTCGCCAGTTGCCGGTCGCGCGCCGTGTCGTGGCGACCGCCCGCCTCCTCGATCAGGCCGCGATAGTGCGCGTCGAGATTGAAGGCCGGATCGGCCCAGCGATCCCTGCGGACTGGCACGCTCCCGAGGCGTCGCACGATCGCCCCCGGCGTCCGCGTGGCCGCCTCGTCGAGCAAGAAGTGATATCCATAGTGCGTCTCGTCGGCGGCGTCCCCGACGAGCACGGCCTTGAAGCGCCGGCTCGCCGCGCGGGCGAGGTGGTGCTGCGCGATCTCCTGCTCCCAGGCGGGCAAGGCGTCGTCGATGGCGGCGATCCGGTGGAGATCGGCGCCGAGCCCCGAGCGAGGGACGGAGACCGTCTCCATCGCCACACCGAGCTCTCTCGCGGCCAGCGCGGCGAACGGGCCGTCGTAGGAGACCACGATGGTCGAGCGAGCGTAATCGTAGGAAGCCTGTCCCTCGAAGGCGACTGTGAACGTCTCGATCGGGGCCTCGCGAGCCGCGAGCGCCGTCAAGATCGTCGAGTCGAGTCCTCCGCTCAGGAACGCTCCCACCGGCTCGTCGGCGCGCAGCGAGCGCGACACCGCGTCGCCCAGGGCTGCGCGGAGGGCGGATACGAGAGTGTCACTCTCCTGAGTGCCTGGATCGCGATCGAGGCGCGGAGCCCACCAGGGCGCGATCTCCACGCCCGCGCGCGAGACCCGCATCCGGTGGCCGGGCAACAGGTGCTCAACCTGCTCGAACATCCCGTGCTCGACGCCGCTGAAGCACGGGGCGACCAGGTACTCGAGGATCGAAGGCGCATGGCCACGAGGCGCGCGATCCTCCGCGGCGAGGATCGCCTTGGCCTCCGACGCGAACAGCAATCCATGCTCGGTGCGCGCGAACACGAGAGGCTTCACCCCGAGCCGATCGCGCGCGAGCAAAGCCTCCTGGCGGTGGCTGTCCCAGAGGCAGAACGCGAACATTCCATCGAGGCGGGCGAGGGCGCCTTCGCCCCAGCGCGCGCAGGCCGCGAGCACCACCTCGACGTCGCCGCGCGTCCGGAAATCCCAGCCGGAGCGGAGCTCTTCGCGCAGCTCTCGGTGGTTATAGACCTCGCCGTTGTAGGTGAGCACGTAGCGCCCGTCGCGGCTCGTGAAGGGCTGAGCGCTGCCCGCGTGATCGAGGAGCGAGAGCCGTCTGTGGGCGAGGCAGGCCGCGCCGGAGGATAGCAATCCTCGACCGTCGGGCCCACGGTGGGCGAGGGCGCGCTCCATGCGTCGCACCCGCGCTTCGTCGGGAGGCGCGTCGAAGCGCAAGATGCCGGCGATCCCGCACATCTAGACGACGAGACCCATCGCCTCGCAGGCGAGCGAGAGCGTCGTCCACTGCGTTCGCGAGCGCGCGTCGTCGAGCCCGAGCGGCCGGTCGAGCGACGCCGCGAGCCGCTCGAAGCGGGGGAGATCGACGAAGCGTGCGAGGTCGATCGCCGGCGCCAGGCGAGGCACCTTGGGAGCGTCGACGAGCGCGTCGGGGAGCTTGCCGCGCGCCGCCTCGCGCAGCGCTGACTTGCGCGGATCGGGCGCGCTCGGGGCCGCGAGCGCGATCACCGCCTCGTCGAGGAACGGGCACGAGAGCGCGACGCCCGAGGCCGCGGCGAGGGCTCCGACGATCGGCAGGTAGATCTCCGAGGGCGCGCCCGCGAACACCTGATCGGCGCCGTCGCCGGTGATCACCACGTCGATCTCGTCGCCGGCGAGCTGCTCGAAGAGCAGGTGCTTCGCCACCGGGTGCGCGTTGAAGAGCGGTGTTTCGGCCTGCGCGATGCACGCCGGGAGCCCGAGGAGAAAGTCCTGCTCCGAGGCCTCGATCACGATTGGTTTGAGGTCAAACGATCGCACGAGGCGCGCCGCGGCCTCGCTCTCGTCGTACGCGGCGTCGCCGGCGAGGCGCGGCGCGAGCACGTAGATCGCCGGCATCGACGAGCGAAACGTGCCGGCGAGGAGCGCGAGCAGCAGCGCCGAGTCGAGGCCGCCGCTCAGCGCCAGCGCCACGCGCTTGCCGCGGCCGACGACGCTGTCGAGCGCCGCGAGGAGCCGCCGTTCGAGGCTGCCCACGCCGCTGCCCGTGGGCGGCGGGGCCGGCTCGACGCGCCACGCGCCGGGCTCGCCGGAGAGCCGGTGCCCGCGCGGGACGCGACGGATCCCCTGGATCCAAGCGCGATCGGTCGCGTCGATCTCGCCGAACGCGAAGCTGACGCCGACCGGATCGAGGCCGAGGCCCGCTTCGCCGGACCCCGCGAGCGCGCGCAGCGTCGTCGCCGCGGGGCCGTCAGGCCGGTAAAACAGCCGCCGCAGGCCGTGAGGATCGCGATCCATCACGCGGCGCCCGGCCTCGCGCGGAGCGCCGGGAGGAAGCGCCCTTCGCGCACGTCGCGCCGCGAGAGCTGCACGTGCGCGACCAGCGGCCCCGAGGATCCATGGCAGTAGCGGCACGCCGAGAGAGCCTGATCGGCGTTGAGGTACGCGAGCAGGCGGTCCTCGAAGTCCATCGCGTCGAGCGCGACGCCGTCGTCGCCCGGCTGCGGCGCGGGATCCAGCTCGCGCCCCTTCACGTCGAGCCGCTCGCGAAAGTCCTTCTGGTAGGCGGCCCGCGTGCACTTGAAGAAGACGCCGCCGCGCACGACGAGGCAGCGATGCCGGAGCCAGCAGGCCTCGTAGACGGCCTGGGTCGCCGCGTCGTCCGGGCGCCGCTCGCTGGCCATCACCTCGCTGAAGCGGTCGACGGGCTTGACGTTGAGCACCACGTCGAACTCGCGCGCTCTGTCCTCGACGAGGCGCAGGTGCTCGGGCTTCACGGGAGCGCTGGAGTAGCTGGAGATGGTGAGATGATCGAGCGCCCGCCAGAAGTCGTCGGTCATCCGGTGGAGCAAGAGGCCGTTGGTGAAGAGGCGGATCGTCGGACTTATCCCCGTCTCGCGCAGCACGCCGAGGATGGCGGTGATCTCCGGGTGGAGCAGCGGCTCACCGCCCATGATCTTGAAGACGTCGACGTCGAGGTGCCGGGCCATCGTCCGACACTGGGCCTCGATCTCGGCCACCGATAGCATCTTGTCGGCCACGTAAGGCGACATGTTGCAGCAGTGAGCGCAGCGCAGGTTGCAATGCTCGACGACGTGGAGCTCGAAGGCCTCGACGCGGATCCGCCCGCCGGCGCGCGTGTACTGCTTTCGCTGCGAGGTCGCGATCTCGCCGCGCCGCGCGAACACCGCGTCGACGGCTATCGGCCCGTCGCCGGACGGCGATCCTACCTCGACGAGAATGGCACTCTCCTGCGGGAGCCGGCGCTGCAGCCACCGCGCGGCGGCCTCACGGTCGGCCTCGTCGCGGAGCACGACCCGCGCGGAGACGATGTCTTCGACGCGAAACCCGTGGTCGAGACCGAGCCGCTCCAGGCTCCCGAGCGCCGAGATCGCCCGCAAACGCGCGGCGATCCCCTCGAGGCCTCGAATCAGATCGTCGGCTGGCGAGGCCGCCATGGAGGCCAGCAAGAACTGGCGGCCGGCGGCCTCGAACACCGTCGCTCGAGCGAGGCTGTCGCGGACCTCGCCGAGCGCGTGGCCGTCGCCCTCGTGCAGGCCGACGACCACGCCCTCCGGCACCCACGCGAACCCGTCCAGCATCAGGATGATCCTCGAAATCGCGCGGGTAATGCCGGAAAAGCGGGGCTCTTACGGGCAGGCGGCCGAGGCCACGAGGACGTCGTCCACGTTCCACGAGCCGGTGACGAAGACGCCACTCTGACCGATGTCGAAGCCGAAGCGCACCTTCATTCCTGCGTTCTTGTAATTCGTCACATCGTAGCTCACGTAGGTCCATCCCATCCCGACAGGGGGAGAGTCGGTGATCGCGGGCGAGCTGCCCGACTGCCACAGCACGATCCACTGCGTGCCGTTGTAGACCTCGACGCGGTTGTCCATGTACGGCGAGTAGTCGCTGTTGAGCCAGCGATAGAAGCCGAAGATGACGGGGCCGGTCGCGCTCGAGGTGTCGAACGCCGGGCTCTCCAGGTAGGAATACGGGTGGAGCATGGGGTTCTCGGCGCCGCCGATGACGACGCCGGCCACCCCGTTGTCAGCCGTGGGCGTGTGGTCGTTCGGCGGATCGTCGCCGTTCATGCCCGACGAGCTGACGACCTCCGGGCCAATCTGCCACTCGGCTCCTAGGAGCCATCCCTTGGAGTTGTTCTTGAAGTCGTCGGTGAAGTAGATCGTGGGTCCCTGGCCGCCGCCGCACACGCCCGCGGTGCACTTGTCGCCCGAGGTGCACGAGCTCGCGACGCAGGCCCCGCCCTCGTTGGTGGGCGTGCCGGCGCCGCAGACGCCCGCCGCGCACGTGGTCCCCGCGGTGCAGTTGTTGCCGTCGTCGCAGACGGCGCCGTCGTTGCCAGGGACGCTGTTGCACGTCTGGGTCCCCTCGTTGCACTGGAAGACGAAGCAGCCGTTGGCCGGACCGCAGGTGTTCGGATCACCACCGCACAGGCCCGCCGTGCAGTGATCGTTCACCGTGCAGAACAGGAAGTCGTCGCAGGACGTGCCGTTGGCGGCGTTGCCAGACTTGCACATGCCGACCGAGCAGACTCCCTGGGTGCAGGGGTCGAACATGCCGTCGTCGCACAGCGTTCCATCGTTGGCCGGCTGCGGCGTGCACGTCGCGTTCTGGCACACGCCGACGACGCAGGGGTTGAACCCTCCGACGGCACACGACGCGCCGTCGTTCTTGGTCGTCTTCTGGCACGCTCCGCCCATGCAGAACGCGTCGAAGCAGGTGTTGTTCTGCCCCGAGTCGCAGGGCATCCCGTCACCCTTCATCTCGGGCTTGCAGCCGATCTGCGGGTCGCAGACTCCGACGCTGCAGAGATCGTCGAAGATCGAGCAATCCTTCGTCGTGCCGCCGCCGCAAACCCCGTTACTGCAGGTCGTGTTGCTCTTGCAGAAGTCGTTGCTCGGGCAGCTCTGTCCGTCGTTTCCCGGCGCCGCGGCGCAGCTCTTGGTCGCCTCGTCGCAGGCGCCGACGTTGCACGCGTCGGCCCCGGGACAGACCTTCTGGGAGCCGCCATGACAGACGCCGGCATGGCAAGTATCGTTCTGCGTGCAGAACAGTCCGTCCTCGCACGGCGCGTTCTCCTTGGCCATGTCGGGGAGCTTGCCGCACATGCCGTTGACGCACGCGCCTTGATTGCAGGCGTCGCCGAAGCCGGCGCACTCCGTTGCCGTCGTGCAGGTCGACGGCTGGCCGCCGACGCCGGTGGTGGCGGTGGCCCCCTTGCCACCGGTGCCCATGCCCCCTGCGCCTCCGTCGCTGATGCCGCCCGCCCCCGTCGGGTCGACGCTCGTCGCACACCCCATCGCCACGATTGAAAGCGAAATTGCTGCCGCTCCCAGGCTCGAGCTCAAGCTACGCCACATGCTGCATCATTCGGTGAAAAACGCTCTCGGGTCAACCGCTGCCGTCGTCCTCGTTCGCTCGTATTTCCATCGCATGCGTCGTCGCGGCCGCTCCGGCCCGCACGCCGACGCGCCTCGCCGACGCCCTGGAATCGAGGTATGCGCGGGTTCGCCATGAGCTACCGCCTCGTTCGTCGGCGTATTTTCCTGGCCGCGATCGTGGTGGGCGCCGCGGGCGCCGCCTGCGCGCCGCCGATCCAGAACGGCGGAGTCGAGGTTCGCGCCGGCGCGGCCGAACGGCTCGGCGTGGTGTGTCGCTGGCGTCATGGCGGCGCGGCCGGAGAGGGCCTCTGCGGCGAGACCGACGCGCCGATCGCCCCGGCGCGCGTGAAGCGCATCACCGTCCCCGGCGACGCGCTCCGCGGCCCCCTCGCGGCGGGGCGCGTCGGCGATCTCGTGATCGAGAACGGCGAGATCGCCGTGGTCATCGATCAGCTCGGGCGCGGCAGCGGCTTCGCCGAGAGCGGCGGGAACATCATCGACGCCGCAGATGCGATCACGCGGCGCGACGAGCTCGGCCAGATCTTCACGTACTTCGGCGTCTTCCCGCGCCAGGCTGTCCACGACGCGCTCGACAGCGGCGTCGACGCCAAGGGCACCGCGTGGATCGAGGTCCGCGGCCACGAGCTCTACGAAGAGCACCTCCGCGTGACGACGCGCTACGAGCTCGCGCCGGGGCAGCGCGCGCTCTCGATCCAGACGACGCTGGTGAACGAGAAAGACGCGGCCATCGCGGATCTCGAGCTCGGCGACGCCATCCAGTGGGGCTCCACCGAGAAGTTCGCGATCGGCAAAGAGCCTGGATTTCACGGCGATTATGCGGGTCCCTGGATCGGCGCGGCCGGTCGCTCCGCGGCGTACGCGATCCTCGACGCCGATCCGCACGCGACAGCCGGCCTCACGTCGAAGAACGGGACGGCGTGGAGCAACGTCAGCTTCGCCCGCGGCGTGACGATCGCGCCGGGCGCGAAGGTCACGTACGCGCGGGTCCTCGTGGTCGCTCCGCGCGGCGACACGCTCGGCGCCGCGACCGAGGTGTTCTACCTCCAGGGCGGCGCGCCCGGCGGCCTCGAGATCGCGCTCGTCGACGCCGCCGGTGCGCGGATCGCGCCGCCCGAAGGCGGACGATTCTCGCTCGCGCGCGTGGACGCCGAGCGATCCATGGCCGCACCGCTGTGGCTCGGCGTGAGCGCCGAAGCTGCAAAATCCGGGGCAAACGCTGCGGCAGAGGCGCCCCCC
Organism: Byssovorax sp.; assembly: GCA_025362495.1. Taxonomy (GTDB): domain Bacteria; phylum Myxococcota_A; class Polyangia; order Polyangiales; family Polyangiaceae; genus JANYGI01. The sequence goes on from JANYGI010000158.1 coordinate 18,931, forward strand.
GGGAGCTACCTCGTCACGTTCTCCGGCGGGGGTCGCCACGAGATCGCGGCCGTCCCGGTGACGATCGAGTCCGGCCACGCCGCGGCGATCAAGCTCGCGGTCTCCGACGCCGACGCGCTCCGCTTCGCTCTCACGGAGCGTCGCGCCGGAGCGGCGACAGCGCCGTCACCCGGCAAAATCCAGGTCTTCGACGCGAGCACGGGCGGACGCGTCGGCCCCCCGCTGCTGGTCGGCAGCGACGGCGTGGCGGCGCTCCCCGCCGCTCCGGGCAGCTACCACGTCGTCGCCTCGCGCGGCCCGGAGTTCGCGCTGGCCGAGCAGACGATCGCCGTCGAGGCCGGGAAAACAAGCTCCGCCGAGCTCACCCTCGATCGCGTCGTCGACACGCGCGGCTTCCTCGGCTGCGATCTCCACCAGCACAGCGCGCCCAGCGCCGACACCGGCGTGTCGACGCGCGAGCGCATCCTCTCGAACGTCGCCGAGGGGGTGGAGTGCGCCGTCGCGAGCGAGCACAACCTCATCGTCGACCTCGGCGCGCTGGTCCACGAAGCGAAGCTCGAGCCGTTCTTTCGATCGATCGTCGGCGACGAGCTCACCAGCGACGCGAGCCGCGATCCCTTCGGCCACGTCAACGCCTTCCCGCTCTCGGTCGATCCGACCGACGCGCGCGGCGGCGCCTTCGCCGTGCGCGATCGCACCGCGAAGGACGTGATCGAGGCGATCCGCGCCGCGCCCGGCGAGCCCGTGATCCAGGTCAACCACCCGCGCACCGGCCGCACCGGGTACTTCGATCAAAGCCACTTCGACGCGGCCCTCGGCGCGGGGACGACGCCCGGCTACGACGCGCGCTTCGACGCCGTCGAGGTGTGGAACGGCCGCTTCGTCAAGGAGCGATCGATCGTGCTCGACGACTTCTTCGCGCTGCTCCGCACCTCGCACCCGGTGACGCCGACGGCGAACACCGACACCCACGCGATCTTCGGGCAGGAGGCGGGCTACCCCCGCACGTACATCAAGGTCACCGACGACGATCCCGCGCGCTTCGATCCGCAGGACCTCGTCGCCGGCTTGCGGACACGACGTGACGTGGTGTTGACGAACGGACCCTTCGTCACCGTTCGCCTCGGTGACGTCGAGCAGGGCGGCCTCGCGACGCTGCCGAAGCAGGGCGCGACGCTGCACATCCACGTCGAGCGCGCGCCGTGGATCGACGTGAACGAGCTCCTTCTGCGCGTCGGGGGCGTCGTCCAGACGGCGCCTCTCACCGGCAAGCCGGGGCCGACCGGGGCGCTGATCGACGACGTCGAGGCGCAGCTCGCGCGCAAGCCCGCGGCCACCCCGCCGAAGGGAGGACGCCTCCGCGCGATCGTGAACGAAGACACCTTCGTCGTCGTCGAGGTCCGTGGTCAGAAGCCGCTCGAGCCCGTCCTCACCGGCGACGCGGCCGGAATCCTTCCTTTCGCGATGACGGCGCCCCTCTGGATCGACGCGGACGGCGACGGAAAAGCCCTTGGGCGGGTCCGCTGAGGCGCCTCTTCGCGACCTTCCCCGGCGTGACCAGAGCGAAATTTCACGAAAAGGAAACTTGATGAGGTAAGCGGGATCCAGAGGCTGGTCTGAGGCGTATCGAGACCCGTGGGGCGTAACTGCATGAGATGGCTGCCATGAGCGATCGACTCGGCACCGACGTGATCTTCACGGCGCTGCTCGCGCGGGCGCCGGCCCGCACGGTCGACGCGCTGGCTGCGCTCAACCCGGACGACGCTGCCGATCTGGTGGAATGCCGCGAGCTGCTGGTCGATCTGGCGCTCACGGCGCCGCCCGTCGCGCCCTCCTCGTCGGCGCGGTCGCGCTTGCTCGCCGCGCACCCGCGTCCCCGGCGGCCGAAGCGCCCGGTGGTGATCGTGCTCGACATGATCCAGGACCACCTCACCGAGGGCAGCCCGGCCGAGGTCCCGCGCGCTCTCGGGATCGTCCCCGCGCTCAAGGCCCGCATCGCCGTCGAGCGCGCGCGCCAGACCCCGATCATCTACGTCTGCGACACGCACGAGGCCGACGACACCACCTTCGACGACTGGCCCGTGCATGCGCTCGCCGGGACGCCGGGCGCCGACGTCTGGCCCGACCTCGCCCCGGAGCCGGACGATCACATCGTCCGCAAGCCCACGTACAGCGCCTTCACGCGATCGAGGCTCGGCCCGCTGCTCGACGAGCTCGGCGCCGACGAGATCATCCTCACGGGCTGCGCGACGGAGCTCGGACTGTCGGCGACGGCGACGGACGCGCTCCAGCGCGGCTTCGTCGTGACGATCCCGCCCGATTGCCAGGCGGGCATCAGCCCGCTGGCCGAGGGGCTGACGATGCTCACCCTCTCGACGATGCCCCCGTACGATCCGCGCTACCTGCAAAAGGCGCGTTAACGCGTGGTTGGCGGGGCGGGATCTTGCCCCTACACTGCGCGCTGGAACAACGCCGGCCCGAGCTGGTTCCGTCTTCCGCGCATGCCCGTACGCCGCTCTTTCGCCTCGATTGTCGCCCTCGGCGTGCTCGCCGCGGCCTCGTCGATCGCGCCCCCCGTTGCGGCCGCGCCTTTTCTCGGCACCGCGGCGACGCTGCTCGATCAGCCGCCCCGGCTCTTCAATTTCAAGCTCGACGATCCGTCGACGTCGAGCCTCGCCCTGCTCGAGTCGTTCCACGAAGCGGCGGCCTCGCACCCCGGCGGCACGGGTCAGTACCTCGCCGGCTCGTGGAGCCGCTGGCACGCGCAGCCCTGGTGGAAGCTCGCGTGGGCCTCGTCAATCACCGGGCTCGCGCCCGACGCGACGGCCGAGATCGACGCCGACGGCGCCTCGCGCGATGACGGCCTGCTCGGCGACGGCGCGGCCCTCTTCGGCTTCGGAACGCACGAGAGCGACGTCGCGGGGCGCGTCCTCGATCTCTCGCCCGATCCCGCGCCGGCGTGGATTCAGCGGTTGCTCTCGCCGGCGTTCGCCACCACGGGGCGCACGTTCGCGTCGAATGGCTTCGACGCGCTCTGGTCGCTCCCGCCCACCAAGCCCGTCCCCAACTGGCGCTGTCGCCGGCGCCCCGTCCGCTTCGTCCGCTACGGCGCCGAGACCGACGCCTTCGCGCTCGTCCGCTGCGACGGCGCGGTGGCCGCGCAGGCCCTCGACCGACTGACGTTCATGGCACGTGTGCCTGACGCGAAACGACCGGGCGAGCTCCTCCCTGACGAGCCCGATCCCTCGGCAGGCAAAGGCGAATGGCTCCCCGGCGTGCGCGTCGTCAACCCGCGCTTGCTCTGGGCGTTGCAGCGCGTCGCCGACGCGTTTCCGTGGCGCACGATCTACATCTTCAGCGGCTACCGGCCCGCTCCGAAGGGGGCCAAGCCCGGCGGCCACCACAGCCTCCACGGCGAAGCGCGCGCGATGGACATCAGCGTCAGCGGCGTGCCCAACGAAGGCCTGTTTGCCGTGTGCCGTAAGCTCGACGACATCGGTTGCGGCTTCTACCCGAACAGCAAGTTCGTTCACGTCGACATCCGTCGTCCGGGCACGGGCCACGCGTACTGGATCGACATCTCGAGCCCCGGCGAGCCCTCGCATTACGTCGACGGCTGGCCCGGTGTCGTCGAGGGCGGCGCGCTCTCGTGGGATCCGGCCGCGCGCGACGCCGCGGCGACGCCGGGTGGCAGCGAGGCGAACTGTACGCGGCGCACGGATGGGCGCTGACAGTATCATCGCGATCGGGCTCCGGCGGTGGTCGCCTGGGCCGGATCGGTGATGTAAGCTCCGGTTCTACCCCCGCAGGCGCGCTCGCGACGAGCGGCTTCATCGAAGAGGCGTACGGGGCGCCGTGCTCGGAGAAGGTGCCACGATGGTCGAGATTCGGACAGCGATGGTCGAGAAGATCGCGGCGATGCAAGACTTCGCGCTCTACCGCGATCTTGCGTGGGAGGGCTCTTTCGAGGACTACCTCCAGCTCGTGCGCCAGAACCCGCAGGTCACGCGCAACGCCTTCCAGCGGGCGTACGACATGATCATCCGGTACGGCATTGAAGAGTACACGGACAACAAGAAGAAGCTGATCCGCTACAACTTCTTCAAGGACGAACAGAACGGCGGCGCCGACGCGGTGTACGGGCTCGATATCCCGCTCATGCGCCTCGTGCACGTCTTCAAGGCGGCCTCCGAGGGCTACGGCCCCGAGAAGCGCGTCATCCTCCTTCACGGCCCCGTCGGCTCGTCGAAGTCGACGATCGCGCGCCTGCTGAAGAAGGGCATCGAGCACTACTCGAGCACCACCGACGGCGCGCTCTACACCTTCGACTGGATCAACCTCGACGACGTGGGCATGGCCGGCGCAGAGAGCGCGCGCTTCAAGTGCCCGATGAACGAAGAGCCGTTGCGCTTGATCCCGATCGGCTGGCGCGATCGCGCGGTGAAAGAGCTCGGCCTCTCCAGCCCGCAGTTCAACGTCAAGGTCGACGGCGAGCTCGATCCCGCGTGCCGCTTCATCTTCAACAAGCTGATGGACAAGTACGGCGGCGACTGGTCGAAGGTGATGCAGCACATCCGGGTGCGTCGCCTCGTGCTCAGCGAGAAGGACCGCGTCGGCATCGGCACCTTCCAGCCCAAGGACGAGAAGAACCAGGACTCGACCGAGCTCACCGGCGACATCAACTACCGGAAGATCGCCGAGTACGGCTCGGACTCGGATCCGCGCGCCTTCAACTTCGACGGCGAGTTCAACGTCGCCAACCGCGGCATCGTCGAGTTCATCGAGGTGCTCAAGCTCGACGTCGCCTTCCTCTACGATCTGCTCGGCGCCTCGCAAGAGCACAAGATCAAGCCGAAGAAGTTCGCCCAGACGGACATCGACGAGGTGATCCTGGGCCATACCAACGAGGCCGAGTACAAGAAGCTCCTCTCGAACGAGTTCATGGAAGCGCTCCGCGACCGGACCATCAAGATCGACATCCCGTACATCACCAAGGTGTCGGAGGAGATCCGGATCTACGAGAAGGACTTCGGCAAGGAGAAGATCGCCGGCAAGCACATCGCGCCTCACACGCTCGAGGTGGCTGCCATGTGGGCGACGCTCACGCGCCTCGAGGACCCGAAGAAGCACAACCTCTCTCTCGTCCAGAAGATGAAGCTGTACGACGGCAAGGTGCTGCCCGGGTACACGCAGGACACGGTGAAAGAGCTGCGGAAAGAGACCCAGCGCGAAGGCATGGAGGGCATCAGCCCTCGCTACGTGCAGGACAAGATCTCCAACGCTCTCGTCAACGACATGGGCGAGGGGACGATCAACCCCTTCATGGTGATGAGCGAGCTGGAGAAGGGCCTCCGCCACCACTCGCTCATCTCCAACGAAGAGCAGCGCAAGCGCTTCTCGGAGTGCATCGGCGCGGTGAAGCGCGAGTACGACGACATCGTCAAGAACGAGGTCCAGCGCGCGATCAGCGCCGACGAGGACGCGATCCAGAAGCTCGCGGCCAACTACATCGACTCGATCAAGTCCTACGTTCTCAAGGAGAAGGTGAAGGACCGCTTCACCCGCGAGGACGTGGAGCCGGACGAGCGACTCATGCGCTCGATCGAGGAGAAGATCGAGATCCCCGAGAACCGGAAGGACGACTTCCGCCGGGAGATCATGAACTACATCGGCGCCCTCGCCGTCGATGGGAAGAAGTTCGAGTGGCACACCAACGATCGGCTGCGCCGCGCCCTCGAGCTCAAGCTGTTTGAAGACCAGAAGGACGCGATCAAGCTGCAAACCCTGGTCTCCAGCGTCATCGACAAGGAGACGCAGGAGAAGATCGACATCATCAAGACGCGGATGATCAAGTACTTCGGTTACAACGAGGTCTCCGCGAGAGACGTGCTCGACTACGTGGCCAGCATCTACGCCCGCGGCGACGCGAAGTAAGCGCAAGCGACCGACGCCCTCCTGTTCGCTCGCACGAGCGGGTGGGAGGGCGTTCTTGCGCGGCCTGCCTGAACGCGATCTGAAGACAGCGACCCATGATTACATCCATTCGGCTCCAGAACTTCAAGGGGCACCGCGATACCACTGTTCCATTCGGGCGGTTCACGGCTCTCGTTGGACCCAACGGGGCAGGAAAAACAAGTGTTCTCGAGGCGTTGGCGCTGCAGAGCAGGCTCGTAAGAGAAGATCCCTCGACGGTCTTGGGGGGTGACAGTTCGCCGTTGGATCTCTATCGACGAGGTAGCGGTGAGCCGCTCGTCATTACCTCGGGAGGGACGTCTGCTCAAATAGATTGGAGCTTGCGACTCTCGATCGACGTGGTCCTGAAACCGTCTTCATCCTGGCGACACGTCGTTGAGTGGCAGCTAGGGTCGCAGGTCCTCGAGGGGATGACAAATCCAGACAACATTCCGAGTGTCAGAGATGCTGTGGGCGCGGCTACGCTGTACAAGCTAAGCGCGCGCAACGTCGCGGCTGCGGCTCATGGTACTTCGATAGAGCCGGTCGTTGAGTTTGATGGCATGAACACGGCGGTGGCCTTAGCTGCCATCAAGATGGGCCGAGATGAGGACTTTGCTCGGATCGAGCAAGAGATGCGGGTCATCGTCCCCAATGTTCAACGTGTCAGGATCAAGCCGGCAGCCATGCGGATTCCGATACCGAAAAACGTTCATCCTGGAGCCGAGCAGGACGCGATAGGCAACAAGGTATTTTTTGACTTCCGCGGCGCTCAAGACGTGCCTGCTCATCTGGCCAGCGAGGGGACGCTTGTGACCTTCCCTCTCGACAACTTCTGTGAATGGATCGGGGATCGGGGCGGCAACCCGTTCTTCGACGTTCATCGAGTCTACAAATACGCTCAAGAAAGAGGCGTACGTCTCCCTCATAACCGCTTCGACGGGCGCTCCGCGGCGCCCGGCTATCTCATGGCTCGGACCGCGTTTCTCGTGGCGCGGCAAGAAGCGAAAGCCAGCGAGCCGATTGACGCCGTGATCCTCATCTGGGACGCAGACGATCAGGGCGATGCGCGCCGTGGCGGCCTCGATCAAGCCCGGACCATCGCGCGACTGGAGGAACGATTTCGCGTCGTGCTTGGCTGCCCCGATATGGAGCGCGAAGCCTGGGTGCTCGCGGGGTTCGAGCCTGAGCACAAGACCGAGCAGCAGCAACTGGACGAGGAGCATCGCGCTCTCGGCTCTGTCCCCGCGATGAGGCCCACCGCTTGCGCGACAACGACGATAGGGCTCCTCGCAGCCCCAAGCGCGCTCTCGCGGCGCTCACCGCGGGCGACTCGTTGCGTGAGGAGCGGTGCTGGACGGAGGCGCCGCTCGACCGCCTCAAGCAACGAGGCGAATCGAGCGGATTGAAGGCGTTTCTCGACGAGATCGAGAGTGAGCTGGTCCCGCTGTTCTAGCGATTGTTCGACAGCCGGGCCACCTCGCGCTCCAGGGCGGTGACGGTGCGCTTCAGATCGCGCACCTCGTCCTGGGACGCGAGGCCCATCGCCCTGGCGAAGTGCTCTTTCTGCTCGGTGGTGAAGCTCTCGACGCGGCCGGGCATCGCCATGGCCGTCATCACCAGCTTCATGAAGCGCGGGTCCTGCATCAGCTTGGAGAACGCGGGGTTGGTCGCGAGCTTGACGCCCTCGCTCATCAGCTTGTCTTTGATTGACATGGGCGCGAGCTTAGCATCCCGACGGGTCACCTGGCGCGGGCGCGGAGCCAGGCCGTGAGCAGCGGCCAGACGCTGGTGGGCGAGTCGCGGCCCATGACGAGATCGATGTGGCCGCGGGGGAACACGCGGTAGGTTTTGTCGCGGGCGCGGCTGTGCTGGAACGCGGGCTCGACCGAGGCCGGCGGCGCGAGATCGTCCTCGGTGCCGGCGATGACGAGCAGCGGTAAATCGAGCGCTTCGAACACCCCCGCGTACCCGTAGAGGCTGCCGAGGCGGTGGCCGCGCTGCCGCGCCTCGGCGGCGTCGAGGAACATGTGGCGGAGCACGGCGATGCTGCCGCTGTCCATCGCCAGCGACATGTGCTGCTCGAGGACCTCGGGCTCCATCGAGCCGCGCGCGAAGCCGCGGATCGGCAGCGGGAAGATCGGGCTGTCGACGAAGAGCCGCGCGAGCCGCATCGCCTCGCCGAGGCCCTTGAGGCCCACCGCGCCGTGGCCGAACGAGCTGCGCCGATCGAGCGCGAGCATCGCCCCGCCGAGCACCCGCAGCGGCCAGGAGCCTTTCGTGAACAGGTACGGGCTGCCGAGCGAGGCGACGCCGGCGATCGCGCCGTCGAGCGGGCCCGCCGCGGCGTAGGCCACGAGGCCGCCGAGCGAGTGGCCGACCAGGAACACCGGGCGGTTGCCCGAGAGGCGCCGCACCTCGTCGACCGCCGCGGGCACGTCTTCGCTGACGAAATCGGTGATGTGGCTCGGGCGGCGCGCGCCGAGGTGACGCGAGCGCCCGTGACCGCGCAGATCGAGGTTGAAGACGTCGAACCCGGACTGCGCGAGGTGGTTCGAGAAGCTGCGCGAGGGCAGGTGCCAGGCGTAACGATTCTGCCCGTAGCCGTGGATCAGCAGCACCGGTGCGCGCGTTTCAGCCGCGTTTGCCCGACGTTTTCGCACCATCGCGAGCGGCACCTCGGGTCCGGCCTTGCTCTGGGCTCGGACGATCACGAGCTCCTTGGTGAAGCTCCCGCGCTCGTCGCGATCGATCGTCTGGTCGACTTGGGTGCGATTGAGGATCATCCGTGGGCGTGAATCTTTACAGCGTCCATCGAGGATAGAAAGCTGGAGATGTGCAAGCTTGCTCGGCGCGCCTCGTCACCCTGTAGCATCGACAGTGGGTGGAGGAGCTGATGACTTTTCTTCGATCGATGCAGCATGCGCGGCTCGTCGTCGTCGCGATCCCGGTCGTGATCGGCGGTTGCAACCTCGTCACCGGCGTCGGCGATCTCGAGGTGCGTCCGAGCGGCGCGGGCGGCGCGAGCGCCAGCGCCACGAGCGGCCAAGGCGGCGGCGCCACGGTCGCGACGGGCGTCGGGCCGGGCGGCGCCGGCGTCACCTCCGCGGCGAGCGGTGTCACCACCGACGCGGCGAGCTCGGGCACCGGCATGGCGGCCACGTGCAAGCCCGCGTGCGCCGCGAATCAGTACTGCGAAGCGGCGACGCTGAGCTGCGTGTGCAACCCCGGCTTCGTCATGCAGGGCGGCGCGTGCAGCGCGGCTCCCACCGGAGATCCGACGAGCCACACGCAGCAGGACGTGTGCGATCACTGGAAGGCGGGGCACGTCGTCACCGAGCCCGATCCGCTCACGACGACGGGCGCCGCGTGCGACGCGGGGACGCTCAAGCAAGCCGCGATCGTCGACACGCTGGTGCGGATCAACATGTTCCGCTGGATGGACGGCCTCGGCCCCACGAGCGACGACGCGACGTTCGACGCCGACGCGCAGAAGTGCTCGAACCTCGAGTCGTGGTGGCCGTGGATGGGCGGCAGCCCGCACGCGCCGCCCACGAGCTCGAAGTGTTACACGCCCGAGGGCGGCGCCACGGCGGGCCAGAGCAACATCGCCTGGGGCTCGGGCAATCCCGCGCAGGCCATCGATCAGTTCATGGAAGACAACGGCAACGAGACCACGCTCGGTCATCGCCGCTGGATCTTGAACCCACCGCTCGGCCCCGTCGGCATCGGCTACTGGCAAGGCGGCGGGATGTACGGCAACGCGGAGTGCCTGCGCGTGTTCGGGATGAGCGGCGGCGGCCCCAACCCGCCCTGGGTCTCGATCCCGACCGCGGGCTTCACGCCGATCGAGACCGCGAAATGGACGTGGTCGTTCCACGGCTCGCTCGGCGGCATCGCGAGCGCGACGGCGACCGTGCTGCGCGTCGAGGACAACACGATGCTCCCCGTCACCATGCTGCCGCTCTCGCAAGGCTACGGTCAGGACACGGCCTCGTGGAAGCCCAACGGGTGGACCGCCGAGGTCGGCAAGACGTACCGCGTGACCGTGTCCGGGCTCGCGGGCGGCGACGTCGTCTACGACGTGAAGCCGGTGATGTGCAACTGAAGCCTGCCTGACGGTTGGCTCAGTTGGTCTTGCTGGACGGGCGTGAATACCCCTGCCCGAACGGGCTCTTCCTCGTGTAGCCTGCGGGTCGCGTGGCACACCTCGGCACTCGCCCGGGCGTCCGCGCGGCTTTTCCTTTTTGACGAGAAGGTGACCATCATGCCCTCCGACCTTCGCCGCGGATCCGCCCGCGCAGCGCGCAGCTTCCAGGTTTCGATCCTCGCCGCTCCGCTCGCGCTCGGCGCCGTGCTGCTGCTCGCGTCGCCCGCGCGCGCCGACGAAGGCGAGGGCTTCGACAAGAAGGGCGACGACGCCATCGCGGCCGAGAAGAACGCGCGCGCCGAGAAGGGCGACAAGATGCCCGGCGAGAAGGACAAGCCTCCGCCCGCGGCCGACGCGCCGACCGATCCGGCGAAGTACGATCCGCTGGAAAAGCCGGGCACTCGCTACAACTTCGTCGGCGTGCGCTTCCGCGACGTCATCGTCCCGAAGTTCATGATCAACTGGTTCGCCGACGGCGGAGCGACGGTGAACGTCGCCATGGTCGGCGCCGAGTTCAGCACGCGGAAGAACGGCATCGAGGCCGATTTCGCCGTGCAATACGCCGACTACTCGATGAAGCCCTTCATGTTCAAGGGCAAGAGCGACGGCGAAGAGGCCTTCGAGATCGTGTCGAGCACGATGAAGATGGCGCTCTTCACGGCCGAGATCCTCTACGACGTGCCGATCGACAAGACGGGCAAGCTCTCGTTCCTGATCGGCGGCGGCATCGGCTTCGGCGTGGTGGCGGGCAACCTCTACCGTCAGCAAGCGGCCCCCGCGGGCGGCCTCCAGACGGCGGATCCCGGCGACGTGACCAAGTGGGTCGGGTGCGCCAAGGCGACCGCTTCGCCGACCACGAAGACCGGCGCGCCGTACTGCGACTCGAGCAACAGCCACTTCACCGGCTACACCGAGCCGAGCTGGGCGAACGGCGGGTCGAAGCCCAACATCTTTCCGTGGCTGTCGCTTCCGCAGCTGAGCTTCCGTTACAAGCCGATAAAGCAGCTGCAAACCCGCTTCGATACCGGCTTCTCGACGTCGGGATTCTTCTTCGGGCTCTCGGCGGGCTACGGCCTGTGACGGTGGAGGGAGAGACGCCGAGCGGCCGAGCGGAGGCGCTCGCTCTCCCGCCGCGATACGCGCCGATTGCCTCTCTCGGCAAGGGCGGCGGAGGTGAGGTGTGGGCGGTGCGCGACCGGATCACCGGACGCACCGTGGCCCTCAAGGCGCTGCGCGAGAACGCCGACGAGCGCGAGGTGATGGCGCTGGTGCGCGAGGCGGTGGCGCTCTCGGGCGTCGAGGGCCTCGGCGTGCCGCGCGTGCTGCGCTTCGGTCGTCTGCCGGGCGGATCGCGATCGTACCTCGTGCGCGAGCTCGTCGAGGGGAAGAGCCTCGCCGAGCGCATCGCGAGCGGCACCGACACGATCGCTTGCGTGAGCGCGATCGCGCAGGCCGCCGATCAGCTCACGCGGCTCCATCGCGCGCTGCTGCTCCACGGTGACATCAAGCCGGCGAACATCATCGTCGACGACGCGGGGCGCGCCACGCTGGTCGATCTCGGCCTCGCCACCGCCTGGCGCGAGGGCGGAGGCAAGCCCGAGGGGATCACCCCGCGCTACGCCGCGCCCGAGCTCTTCCAGGGCTCGGCGCTCACGGTGCGCGCCGAGGTGTTCGCCCTGGGAATCACGCTCCGCGAGGCCCTCGGGGCGAACGGCGATCACCTGCCGCGCGAGGTGCGCGACGCGCTGTCCCGCGTGGTCACGCGCGCCGTCGCGGAGGATCCGGCGGTGCGCTTCCCCAGCGTCGACGAGCTCGCGAGCGCGCTGCGTCGCGCGGCCCATCTCGCCGATCCGACGTCGTCTTCGGCGATGGGCGGCGCGGCGCTGGTGTGGCCGATCGTCGGCCTCGACGCGTCGTCGGCCGAGCTGCTCGGCCAGATCGCAGCGCTGCCGCGCGGCGGCGGCATCGTCGTCACCGGCCCGCCGAAGGCCGGCCGCAGCACGCTGCTCCGCCGCATCGCGTGGTCGCTCGGCGTCGAGCGCGCCGTCGCGTGGATCGAGGCCGGCAGCGTCGGCAACGTCGAGGAGGCGCTGCGGATCGAGCTCGCCGCGTTCACGGGCGACGCCGCGCAAGACATGGTGGTGCTCGTCGACGACGCCGATCGCCTCGGCGACAAGGAGCTGCAGATCCTCGCCGGCGCGCGCGAGCGCGGCGCCAAGCTCGTGCTCGTCGTCGGCGAGAGCAAGAGCGGCGGCTCGCTGCCCGGCCCCACGTTCGAGATCTTCGCGATGCGCCCGCTCGACGAGGCGCTCGCGGGCGAGGTCGTGCGGCGCACGATCCCTTCGCTGAGCGACGCCGTCATCGCTCACGTCGTCGCGCGCGCCGAGGGCTGGCCCGGTCGTATTCGTGGCATCGTCACCCGCCTCGAAAGAGCGCCGGTGGTCGCGCCGTCGGATGTCGATCGCCTGCTCGAAGAAGAGAGCTCGCCGATGACGGGGCGCGCCGACATCCACCGGCTGCTCGATCGCGGTCACTTCGACGAGGCCGGCGCGGTGCTCGCGCGCTACGCCGACGACGCCACGCCGACGATCGCGGTCGCTCGCGCGCGGCTGCTCACGAACCGCGGCGACGCGGCGCGCGCTCTCGCCGAGCTGATGCGCGTCGCCGTCGCCGTCGAGGAGGCCGACGACGACGCCCTCGCGGCCTCGTGGCTGCTCACCGCGGCGCGCGCTCACCTGCGCGCCGGCGACTACGCCGAGGCCGAGCGCCGCGCGGCCGAGGTCGCCGTGCGCCTCGGCGTCGTCGAGGTCCAGCGCGTCTCGTCGAGCGACGGGCTGACGATGCTCGCGACCGGGACCGAAGACTCGAACCTGCAGAAGCTCCCGACCGCGCTGCGCGTCACGCTCGCGGACTCGGTCGCGGTGCGCGGGCTCGCGCAGAGCTTCGCGTCGCGCCACCAGGAGGCGCGCGCCACGCTCGAAGACGCCGTGCGCCTCGCCCGCGGCGTCTCCGAGCCGCGCATCCTCTCGGTCGCGCTCGGCTCGCTGGCGTTCGCGCTGCAGCGCGACGATCACCTGGTCGAGGCCAAGGTCGCCTACGAAGAGGGCCTGCTCGCCGCCGAGGAAGCCGGCGACGCGGGCAGCGTCGCGACGACGCGCCTCAACCTCGCCGGCATCGCGAAATCGCAGGGCGACCTCGCGGCCGCGATCCGTCACCTCGAGGCCGCGGTCGACATGGGGCGGCGATCGGGCCGCGTCCCCACGCTGCGCCAGGCGCTGCTCAACCTCGCCGATCTCGATCTGTTCCTCGCGCGCCTCTCGCGGGCCCGCGTCTCGCTCGACGTCCTCGCGAAGGAGCGCGCCGATCTCCCGCCGCAGCAGCACGCGCAGCTCCTCGCCCTCGAGGCCGATCACGCGGCGCGATCCGGCGATCTGCTCCTCGCCGATCGCTTGTGCGGCGAGTGCGCCGAGGCCTACGAGGCGATGGGTCGATCCGTCGACGAGGCCGAGGCGCGCCTCGAGCGCGTGCTGATCGCGGCGCCGCGCGCCTCTGCCGATCCGGTCGAGCTCGGCGCCGAGATCAAGCGCGCCACGCTCTTGCTCGGCAGCGGCGGCGCGCACCGCGCCCTCCTGGCGCAGGCCAGGGGCCGCGTCGCGCAGCTCGTCGGCGACGACGTCGCGGCCCGCGCGGCCTTCGACGAGGCGCTCGAAAACGCGCGCGCTGCAGGGCAAAAAGACTGGATCTGGCGCGCGCTCGAGGGCCGCGCCCAGCTCTCGGCCGAGGCCGGGCAGTCGCTCCTCGCGCGTCGCGATCGCGAGGCCGCGCTCGCCGTCCTCGAAGAGGTCGCCGCGCGCCTCCCGCGCGATCTCCGCGAGGTGTACTGGAACGATCCGCGTCGCCAGGCCGTGCGCGCCGCGTGCATGGTCGAGCTCGCGAGCGCACAGACCACCTTCTTCGGTGTCCCCGGCGAAGATCGCCTCGCGCGCGTCCTCGAGATCAACCGCGCCATCGCCGGCGAGCACAACCTCGGTCGCCTGCTCGGCAAGGTCACCGATCACGCCATCGCGCTGCTCCGAGCCGAGCGTGGCTTCATCATCCTCCGCAGCGGCTACGCCCGTCGCGACGGCGCCGCGGCGGATCGCCCCGCCGGCTCGTCGCCCGAGCCCGACGCCTTCGCTCCGATCGACGCCGGCGCTCCCTCCGCGCCCACGCCGACCGAGCGATCGACCATCTCGACCCGGTCGATGCCGCGCGTCGGCGACGGCGATCTCTCGATCTTCGCCTCGCGCGATCAATCGGGCGACGATCCGCACGCGCGCTTCTCGCAGTCGATCGCCGACAAGGTGATCAAGAGCGGTGAGCCCGTCGTCTCCGCCAGCGCCAGCGACGACGCGCGGATGGCCGGCTACGTCTCGGTCCATCAGCTCATGCTCCAGTCGGTGGCGTGCGTGCCCATCCGCGCCCGGACTGGCACCGTGATTGGCGCTCTCTACCTGGAGACACGGCTCCGCCCCGGCGTCACCTTCGCCCAGGAGCTGCCCACGCTCGCCGCGCTCGCCGATCAGGTGGCGATCGCCATCGAGACGGCGCGCCTCGTCGGCGAGAACGAGCGCCGCGCCGCCGAGCTGGAGAAGGCCAATGGCGAGCTGACCATCGCTCAGGGCAAGCTCGAAGAGCTGCTCGGCCACCGGACTGCCCAGCTCGTCGCCACGCGCCGCGATCTCCGCTCGGCCCGCGCCGTGCTTCGCAGCCACTTCGGCTACGAGGGATTGGTGGGCACCAGCGAGGCGATGCGCCGCGTCTATGCGCTCATCGACAGGGTCAAGGACACCGACGTTCCCGTCCTGATCCTCGGCGAGAGCGGCACCGGCAAGGAGGTCGTCGCCCGCGCGCTCCACAACGCCGGCCCGCGATCGAAGAAGCCGTTCACCGGCATCAACTGCGGCGCGATCCCCGAGCACCTCCTCGAGAGCGAGCTCTTCGGTCACGTCCGCGGGGCCTTCACCGGGGCTGATCGCGATCGCAAAGGCCTCTTCCGCGAGGCCACCGAGGGGACGATACTCCTCGACGAAATCGGCGAGATGCCCCAGAAAATGCAGGCCGGGCTGCTCCGCGTCCTGCAGGAGAAGGTGGTTCGCCCCGTGGGATCGGCCCGCGAAGAGGCGGTCGACACGCGCGTCATCGCGGCCACCCACCGCGATCTCGGCGCCATGGTCGAGGACGGTAGGTTCCGCGAAGACCTCTATTACCGGCTCCACGTCATCGAGGTCCGCGTCCCCCCGCTGCGCGAGCGCCTGGAAGACATTCCCATCCTCATCGATCACTTCCTCGGCATCTTCGCGGCGCGCTACAGCCGTGATCGGCGCAGCGTCTCCCGGGCGGCGCTGAAGCGCCTCATGGCCTTCTCGTGGCCGGGCAACGTGCGCCAGCTCGAGAACGTGCTGCTCAACGCCTGGGTGCTGAGCGATCGCCCCGAGCTCGAGATCGAGGACTTCGAGCTGCCGACCGGCCGGATCGCCCGCGCGCCCGAGGCGGCGGCGCCCGATCCTCATCAATCCTCCACGTCGCTCGACGCCCACAAGGCGGGTGAGCGCGAGCGCATCCTCGGGGCGCTGAAGGAGTGCAACTGGAACCGCGTCAAGGCGGCTCAGGTCATCGGACTGCCGCGGAGGACGTTCTACCGGCGGCTCAAGGAGTACGGGATCCAATGAGCGAGGAAGCATCGAAGCTCGCGGGCATCGTCGACGGCGTGACCCTGTCGGAGAGGGAAGCCAAGGCCCTCTGGATGGAGTTCAGCGAGCACATGGATGAAAAGCGCGGCGACATGGTGGGCTACGCGAAGAAGAAGGGCTGGTTCTCGGTGGCGCCCGAATACCGCGGCGGAAAGGCGGTGCTCATCGTGCGGACGACCGCGACCGCCAAGGGCCCTCCGCCGGTCCTCGCGCCGCCGAAGCCGCAGAGCAAGGCCCCGCAGAAGGGCAAGCCGCAAGCGCCGCAGAAGGGCAAGGCGAAGCCCGCGCCGAGCGCAAAGCCGCAACCGAAGCCGGCGCCGAAGCCGCAAGCAGGTCAGAAGGCGCCGCCGAAGCCCGCTCAACCGGTCAAGCCCGCAGCGCAAGGCGGCAATTCCCCGCCGAAGAAGCGTCCGGCCTGACATTTTTCGACCGTGATCGTTCACCACTGAACGGATTTCGTGGTAACAACCGAGCAGGCCCCTACCGAGGACTGTTGCTCGCATGTCACGATCACCGATTCATCGCCAGGCGATCGATCACCACGCGGCGCAGCTCTCGACGCTGCTCTCCGGGGAAGATCCCGCTGCGGCGGCCCAGGTCGCGGCGAGCGCGGCGAGGCACGTTGCCCGGGCGCGGCAGGCTCGAAATGCCGGGCCGCACGCGCTCCGGGCGCACTTCGAGCGGGAGGCGTCGCCGGTCCCGCCGCCGGTGGCCGCCGCGGGCCCTCGCACCTACGTGCACCAGGGGCCGACGCGCTCGCTGGTGCTCAACGCCTTTCTCCACGCGACCGGGCAACCCGGGCTCGTCGCGGCCAGCTGCGCTATCTTCAACGAGCACACGCTGGCGCCAAGGCTCCTCGAATGCACGCGGCGCTTCTGGGCTCATGTGATGGTCAACGCCGGTGACGTCGCGGCGGCGCTCCGGCTCGAGGCCGAGATCCCGCCGATCGCCAACGAGCGGGCCGCGCGCTTCCATCTGCGGCGCGCGCTCTCGCTGCGCGACGAGCTCGGCGACATCGCCCGTGACTACGAGCAGCACCGGAGTCGCCTGCCCGACCTCGACCCCGACGATCGCGAGGCCGGATGCATCATGGCGGCCTTCGCGGGCAGGCTCGTCGTGCTCGTCGAAGAGCGCCTCGGCGCCTACGTTCTCGACGACGTGCGCTGGGCCCTGAGCCGCCTCCTGGCCGAGGGGCCGCCGCCGCGTCGTCCGAGAAATTCCTGAGGTTTCTCTCGCCAGTATTTGACAGCACCTCGACAACCCCGGATCCTCGGCGAGCGCCGCGTGAAGACGCGCCCCGAGGGATCATGACGAAGCGAGCCGAGATCACCGAAACCCATGTGTCGTTGCGCGCTGGGGTGGCCTCTCCTGGAGCGTGGGTGGGGCCCGCGGCGGGCCTCATCGTCGCGGCGCTGCTCGCGTCGGGCGTGATGGGGTGTGTCGAGACTGGCCTCTACGAGAAGGCCGCCCTCGATCTCGACGGCGCGCGCCGCGAGAGCCTGCGGAAAGATCAGCAGATCCGCGCGCTCCAGTGGCAGCTCGCCGCGGCGGGGCAGCAGGTCCAGTCGATGGCGCAGCAGGACGCGGCGGCGATCACCGAGGCCGAGCGTCGCGCCCAGGAGAGCGCCACCGCGAATCGGCTCCTCGCCGATCGGCTGACGGCAAAAGAGCAAGACACCGCGCGGCTGACGCTCGCGGTCCAGCGCGCCGAGGAAGACGCAGCGACGTCGTCGAAGCACGGCCCGCCGGGCCCGACGGCGCGCCTTCGCCCCGAGGACTTGAAGCGGATCGAGGCCGCCGCCGGCGGGCGCGACGCCGATCTCACCAAGCTTCTCGCCCGCGTCGAGAAGATCCTCGCCGACCGCGCCGCGCGCGGGGCCCGCCCGGGCGAGCGCCCTCAGCGCGTCGTCGAGGGCGATCTCGTCGATCCCTGGGACGGCGAGCGCAAATGATTCGAGTGGACTCCAGCGCTCGAGATCGTCCGCTGCGCGCCGTTGACGAGAGCATGGCGGCTCGCGGCGTGATCAGATCACCGGCTCTAGCCGCACGCCCTGATCGTAATAGGCCGCTCCCTCGCCCGCGTCGGTAGGTCGCGCGCGGATCAGCGAGTTGGGCCCGCCGAACTTCCCCCAGCGGCCCTTGGCGTAAATCACCACGTCCCGCCGCTGGTTCGCGTCGAAGCGGAGCCGCACCGTGACGGCGCCGATCGGCGATACCAGGCGCACCAGGCTCCCCTCCTCGTGGCCGGGCGCCGCGTCGGGGTGGAGCGTTATCGAAGCCGGCTCTTGCTGCGAGGCCGCGGACATCTGCGAGGCCTGGGTGCGGTAGCTGGAGATCGAGAGCAGGTGGAGCGGATACCCCTCGTCGAGCGCCGCGGGGGCCCCAGGAAAATCGGTGATCAGCTGGAATCGGCCGCTCGGCGTGGGAAAACGCCGCTCCGGGAAGACGACGCGCGGCGCCTCCGGCTTGCGCAAACCACCCTTCGACAGGGCCTCTCGCGTGACGCCGCGCGCGGCCATCGGGGCGAGGAAGCGCTCGATCCACGACTCGGCCGAGCCCTTCAGGGCATCTCCGAAGCCGAGGCGGTCGGCCAGCGCCTGGTAGATCGCCAGATCCGTGAGCACGCCCTCGGGCGGCGCGACGACCGGCTGCGCGAGCGACACGTAATGGTGGCCATACGAACCCACGACGTCGTGCTCTTCGAGCATCGTCGTCGTCGGCAAGACCACGTGCGCGAGCTCGGCCGTGTCGGTGAGGAAAGGATCGATGACGACGAGGAAATCCACCCGTGACAGGCCCGCAGCCACCGATTTCGAGTCCGGGAGCTGGCTCACCGGGTTGCCCGTGTCGAGGATGGCGACGCGCACCCTCGGGTCGGCGTTCAGCAGCTCTTCGCCGAGCATCGGCTCCAGGAAGGTGCGCGCCGCGGCGTTCTCCGGCTTCCTGATGAAGCTCGTGTCGAAGCCTCCGCGGCGCGCGAAGTAATACGAGACGCCGCCGCCGGGCACGCCGAGATTGCCAGTCAGCGCCCCGAGCGCGTCGAGCAAGCGGACCGTGGCCGAGCCGTGCAGCCGCCGCCCGAGGCCCCAGCCGACGAAGAGCGCAGCGGGCTTGTGGCAGGCGTAGAGCTCGGCGATGGCCCGCACGTCGGCCACGCTCAGATCGGCGAGAGCGGCCCACTCGGCTACCGTGTGGCGGTGGGCCAGGGCCATGAATTCGTCGAAGTTATCGCACCACGAGGCGGCGTCTTCGTGGGCCCAGCCCTCGTCGAGGATCACCCGGGCCACGCCGAGCGCCACGAAGCCGTCGCAGCCCGGGGCAGGGGCGTAGTGGCGGTCGGAGAGCTTGAGTGTCTGGGCGTTGTGCACGGGATCGATCTGGATTACCGGGACCCCGCGGGCCTTCGCCGCCTTGAGGTGGGGAATCAGGTGGACGCCCGTCTCGCTCACGTTCTTGCCCCAGAGCACGATGGCCTGGCTGTTCTGGAGGTCCTCGAGATCGTGGGCGTCTTCGTGGCCCATGTCGGCGAGCTGGGCCGCGTCGCCGGCGCCGGAGCAGATGTCACCGCGCTTGTGGGTGACGGGGCCGAAGTGCTCGAAGAAATGGCGATTGAGCTGCTTCATCATCCCGAGCGAGCCGCCGCTCGAGTAGTAGAACACCGACTCTGCGCCGTGCTGCGCCCTGGCCTCGGCGAGCTTCGATGCGACGAGATCGAGCGCCTCGTCCCAGCTCGCGGGCTCGAGGGCGCCGTTCCTGCGGATGAGCGGCGTGGTGAGGCGCTCCGGCGAGTACTGCTGTCGTTCGAGGTAGTGGTCAGTGCGGTAGCAGAGGAACCCGCGGGTGATCGGGTGCGCGGGATCGCCCTTGAGCTTGACGATCTTGCCGTCGTCCACCGTCGCGATGATCTGGCACGCATCGGGGCAATCCCGGGTGCAGGCGGTACGTACGGTGTGGCTCATCGGTCGTCGAAGCTCCCGCTCAGGTGTTCACAGCGGCCAGTACTCGTCGATGGCCTTGAGCTGGGCGTGCGCGAAGTAGTCGTCGAAGTCGCGCATGGGGTTGGTGATCTGGTGGACGAGGCGGGCGACGGCGCACTTCTTCCGCGGGACCTCCCACGGCTGCGTCGGCCCCGGGTTGGGGACGGGGAGGATGCCCTGGCCGCCGTCGACGCTGATCAGCGTCTCGCGGAACACGAGGGCCGAGTTGAAGAAGAAATCGAGGTAGCGGAGCGAGCTGACCGGGTTGGGGAAGAAGCGGGCGAACTCGACCTCGACGTTGGTGTGGCAGAGCATGCCGTACGCCATGGTGACGCAGAGGTTCTTGCGGAAGGCCATGACGAACGCGTGCGTCGAGACGCTGGCGTCGAGCACGGCGGAGGAGGCGTCGGGCGACGGCTGAAAGAAGAGCGGGCCGCTCTCCACGTTCCAGTCGGCGGGGGCGCTGCGCGCGATCGTGTCGATGTAGGTGGGGAAGTCCATCGGTGCGCGCGAGCGTAGCGCTACCTCTCGGAGGGGCTCAAGCTGTTCGGCCCGTCGCCGCCGAACGCGCGATCCAGCGTCGCGCGCAGGGCTTCGCAGCGGCCCGGCGCGAGCGGCGCGAGCTCGCCGGGATCGCGCTCGAGATCGTGGCAGGCGTAGCGCCCCTCGTGGCCGACGTAGTGGAGCTTGAGCGGCCACATGACGATCCCGAACGCGTCGGCGGGGCACTCGCGCGTGAGCGGGCAGTTCCAGAGCAGCGTGGGCCGCGGGCCCGGCGCGGGGCGCAGCAGGCTCGATCCGGCGAGCGCGGCGACGGGCTCGCGGAGCGCCGGGTCGTCGATCGCGCCCACGAGATCGATCAGCGTGGCGGCGACGTCGAGCGTGGAGACGGGGCGCGTAGGCCCGTCGTGACGGAGGCGATCGACGACGTCGCGCGGGAGCGTGCCGTCGGGCGCGTCGATCCATAGCGGGACGTCGATCTGCTCGGCGTAGAGGTCGAACGAGTGGGTGTACGAGCCGTGCTCGCCCCACGCCTCGCCGTGATCGGACGAGGCGATCACGATCGCGCGTCGGCCACGCGCGCCGCGGCGGAGGCGCGCGACGAGCTCGGCGACGAGGAAGTCGTCCTGGGCCACGGCGTTGCGATAACGATTGTGCACGGCGTCGTCGCCGTCGATCGGAAATGCCGTGAATTCAGGCGTTTGTCGGTACGGCGTGTGGGTGTTCGAGCGGTGCACGACGACGAGCGCGGGGCCGCCTTGCTCGATGAAGTCGACCGCCTCGTCGGTGAGATCTTCGTCGGGGGAGCCCTCGTCGACGCGGGCGTCCGCGTGGCGATCGCGCGCCTCGCGCAGTCGATCGATCGCGCTCGTTTGCAGGAAGAGATCGCCTTGCTGGTAGAGCAAGTTCTGCGAGGTGAGGTAGGCGGTGCGGTAGCCGCGCGCGCGGGCGTAGTCCCAGACGAGCGGGGCGCGCGCGAGGAGCGGCGGCGCGGCGGTGATCGGGAGGCCGGTCCACAGCGCGGCGGAGACGAGCTCGGTGCACGAGGCGATCGAGAACGCGCGCGAGAAACCAAGGCGATCCGGCGCGGCGGCGTCGACGGCGGGGCTCGCGGTGCAGGCCGCGTTGCGGGCGGAGCAGACGGCGTCGCGGCGGAGGCTCTCGCCGAGGAGGAAGACGATCGAGGGCGCGTCGTCGGCGATCGACGTCGCCTTCGGCAGGGCGGGGCGATGACCCGGCGGGAGGCTGCGCGGCGCGCCGAGGAGCCCCACGCTGCGAAGGATCGGCCCGCCCGTGCCGTGGAGCCAGAGCACATCGGGCGGGAGCCCCTGCAGGCCCTGAGCGGCGAACGGCGTGAAGATGGAGATCAGGGCCGCCGCGAGCGCGCCGGAGGCGATCGCCGACGGGTGCGATCGAAGCGGTCCGAAGCGATGCGCGCGCCCGACCGCGAGCATCACGGCGAGGGCCGCGGGGACGAGGCACACGCTGCCGATGAGGAGCGCGTTCTTGGCGAAATAGCCGGCGTGCGCGAGATCGGGGACGCCCAGCGCGAGCATCAGGGCGCGTCGCCCGACGTAGGCGTGGGTGAGCCCGCGCGCGAACGCTTGCAAGCCGACCCCGAACGCCGCGAAGAAGCCGAGGAAGCTCAGCGCCGCGACGCGAACGAGGCGCCGCGGGTGGCGCGCCGTCTCGAGCGCGAGGCCCCACGCGAGGACGCTGAGGACGACGCCGACGACGTAGGTGAGCCGCACCGTGGCGCCCGCCGAGGCGAGGAGCGGGCCGCGGATCGCGAGATCGATGCCGACCCAGAGCGTGGGGATCAGCAGCGCGCTCAGCGCCACGAAGGCGCTCCTGCGCGGCGGGAGGTGCACCGCGTCCAGGCTACTTCTCCGCGGTGAACTCACGGAAATGGCGCGGGTCAGATCCCGAACTGGCGGAGCTTCTTGTGCAGCCCCTCGCGCGTGATCCCGAGCGTCTTGGCGGAGTTGGTCTTGTTGTTCCCGTGCTCGCGCAGCGACTCGATCAGGAAGAACTTCTCGACCGAGTCCATCATCTCTTTGAGGGTGCCCTTGGCGACGCCGGCGCGGCCGACGAGGCCCTCGACCTGGCGGATGCGCGGCGAGAGCAGCTCGGGCGTGGCGAACGAGCCGGCGTCGCACTGGATCACCAGGCGCTGCACCTCGTTCTGCAGCTCGCGCACGTTGCCAGGCCAGTTGTAGGCCGTCATCAGCTCCATGGCCTGCTGGCTGAATCCGCCGATGGGTTTGCCGATCTCGTCGCAGTAGCGCTTGAGAAAATGCGCGGCGATGAGGGGGATGTCGTCGCGCCGCTCGCGCAGCGGCGGGAGGCGGATCGGGAAGACCTTGAGCCGGTAATAGAGGTCCTCGCGGAAGCGACCGCGGGCCACCTCTTCTTCGAGGTTGCGGTTGGTCGCCGCGACGATGCGCACGTTGACGTGCTTGGGCGCGGTGGCGCCGACGGGCCGGATCTCGCCTTCTTGAAGCGCGCGGAGCAGCTTCGATTGCAGCGACATCGGCGTCTCGGTGATCTCGTCGAGAAAGAGCGTGCCGCCGTCGGCGATCTCGAAGAGGCCTTTTTTCTCGTCGACGGCGCCGGTGAACGAGCCCTTCTTGTGACCGAAGAGCTCGCTCTCCAGCAGGCTCTCGGCGAGGGCGGCGCAGTTCTGCGCGACGAATAGCTTGTCGCGGCGGCGCGATCGGTAGTGGACCGCGGCGGCGATGAGCTCTTTCCCGGTGCCTGTTTCGCCCTCGATCAGCACCGTGACGCGGGTGTCGACGACCTTGTCGAGGTGGTCGATGACCTTGCGCATCGCCTCGCTCTTGCCGATGATCTCGACCTGGCTCCCGCCGCCGCGGCGCTTCTCTTCGCGGCCCTTGAGGAAGCTGTTCTCTTTCTGGAGGCGGTCCTCGGCGAGCACGAGGCGCTTGATCAGCCGGGCGTTGGCGACGGCGAGCGAAGCGTTCGACGCGAGCACGAGGAGCAGCTCGACGTCGCTTCCGTTGAGCATCCCCGGCGCGTTGCGGTTGTCGGCCTGGAGGACGCCGATGATCTCTTCGCCGCGCCAGAGCGGCACGCCGATCGTGCTGCGGATCGAGGCGCCCATGATCGACTCGGTGTGGCCGACGTCCTCGGGCGCGTCGGCGGCGAGCACGGCGGCGCGCTCCTTCACGACCCGGCGGTACACGGCGCGCGTGATCGGCACGGGGCCCGACGGAGGCCCGCTGGCGCCGCCGGCCATGCGCACGCGCGTCATCACGGGGACGAACGCGGCGGTGGTGCTGGCGTCGCTCTGATCGTCGTCGCGGAGCACGATCGTCACGTGCGTCGCGGTGTGGACGAGGCCCAGCACGGCGTCGGCGACCTCGATCAGCACCTGATCGAGATCGTTGCCGGCGCCGATGCGCTTCTGCGCGGCATAGAGCGCCGAGAGCGCGCCGGGATCGCGCTCGACGATCGCCGCAGCGGGCTCGACCTCGTCGAGGCGGGTCATCGAGACCACGCGCGCCACGTCAGTGTCGTCGGTGATCGTCGCGCGCATCGACGTGACGCCGTCGCCGCTCCCGAGCTCGATCACGTCGCCGGTCTCGAGATCGACCGAGCTCTGTTCGCCGGTGAGCCGGCGGCGCTCGCTGCGGCGGATCAGCGTCGTCCCGTTGGTCGAGCGCAGGTCCGTGAGGACGACGCGCCCCTCGTGCAGCGTCACCCGCGCGTGCTCGCCGGAGACGTGCATGTCCTCGAGCACCAGCTCGTTGGAAGGGGCGCGGCCGATCCCGGCGACCTCGCTCGTCAGCTCGAAGGTGCGCCCGGCAGCGAGCCCCTGCGTGACCTCGAGCAACAGCATGCGGCGTTCGTTACCAGAGGAAGATGACGGAGGCGAGGGCCCGCCGCGCGGAGCCCTCGCCGCGCGGCATCACTGCGCCTTGGCGTTGAGGCGGTAGATCACGGTCTTGAAGGACGAGTTGCCCTGGATCTTGATCGTGTCCTTCGTCGCCTCGCCGTTGTCGACGATCTTCTGAAGCGTCGTCGCCAGGGCCGTGTCGCCCTTGGGCGAGTCGTGATCGATGATCTTGCCCGTGATGAAGCGGAGCGCCGCGTTGTTGAGCTTCGGCAGCGTGTCGATGAGCTTCTGCCGGACCTCGGGGCCGCTGAGGACGCCGATCATGTAGAGGGCCTTCATGCCCTGGAACTGCGTCTTCTCTTCCTGCGCGGCGGGCTCGAGGAGCTTGCCGAAGTAGCAGTCGACCTTGTCCGCGCACGCCTTGAGCATGTCGGTCGTGATCTTGTACTCCTTGTCGTAGGCCTTCCCGAGCGTGCTCGGCTTGCCGTCGGGGCCGTCGG
Source organism: Byssovorax sp. (assembly GCA_025362495.1). Lineage (GTDB taxonomy): Bacteria > Myxococcota_A > Polyangia > Polyangiales > Polyangiaceae > JANYGI01. The sequence continues at coordinate 43,602 of JANYGI010000158.1, forward strand.
CCTTGATGCTGAAGAGCTTCTCGCCCTCGCTGATCTGATCGGCCTTCATCACCTTGAGGACGGTGGTGAACGTCGAGGCGCGGATCGGATCGATGGTATCGGCCTCGCCCTTGAGATCGACGGCGGTCTTCACCATCCACGGGACCATGCTCGCGTCGAAGAAGTCGCTCGCGGCGTCCATCATCGACTCGCGCGCGCCCGAGCTCGGCGGGATCGACAGCGACGCCGGCGTCTTCTCGTAGGCGGCCTCGAAGGCCTTGATCGTCGCGTCCGTCTTCGGGAGCTTGGGCAGCTCGCGGGCGATGATCGCGCGGGAGAGGTCGTCGCCCTTGTCGCCGATCTTGCCGAGCGCATCGAGCAGCGCGGCGCTGCAGTCTTCGCGACCGATGGTCGACAGGATGATCGCCGCCGTGCCGACGTGGGCCTTCTTCGCGGCCTCTTGCGCGGCCGGCGGCACCTTGCCGTCGGCGCCGATGTTGGCGCGCGCGTTCTCCTCCTCGGAGTACTTCATCAGCTCGGCGTCCTCGCTGCGGAGCAGCGCCGTAGCCGGGCCGACCGCGGGCTTGCCGATCTTGATCAGCGCGTTCACCGCCGTCGCGGCGACGTCGGCCTTGATCGGCGAGAGCACGACCTTGATCAGCGGCTTGATCGCCGCGACCGACTTGAGGTTGCCGAGGATCAGCGCGCTCGTCGACTGCCAGACGATCTCGTCCTTGAGCGTCGCGACGTCTTTCCGGTCGGCGATCTGGTGGTCGAGCTTCTTGATCAGCTCGCCCTCCCACGCCGGCTCGGCGAGCTCGACCATCGCGTCGCTCACGTCGCGGTAGAGGTCGGGCTCCTGCTTCAGCTTCGAGACCTGCAGGTGGACGAAGACGTCGAGCAGGGGGCCCGCCGCCGCCTTGAGCTTCATCGGGCCGATGGCGCGCGCCGACCAGCGCACCGACGTCTCGGTCTCCTTGCGCTCGGGCTTGAAGTCCTTCAGCGCCTTGATCAGGCAGTCGCCGCCGCGCGGGTCGCGGGCGTCGGAGATGAACTTCACGAGCTTGGCGTTGGTGCGCTCGTCGAGGTCGCCGGTGAGGCACGTCTCGTTGAGCGGCCCGATGATCGTCTCGAGGAGAGGCGTCACGGTGGGGCCCTTGCGGTCGCCCTTATCGCGGCTCATCGCGTCGTCGAAGAACTGGATGAGCCGAGCGACGGCCTGGGGCCGCGTCGCCGCCTCCGACAGCTTCTTCACGTGGGTGGCGGGGTCGTTCTCGTCGCCGCAGCCGACGAGGGTGCCCGCCGCCATCATCACCCCGGAGGTGAGCGCGGCCCCGACGAGAAGGGAGTGGAGCAGCGGGGCGATCTGGCGAAGTGAGCGGGACATGTCTTTCCTCCGATGAGCTGGGATCCGTCGCGGGATCCCGGGGTTCGGGGCAGCCTTTCGCCCCATCGTCAGCTCGGGCCGTCGGGCGCGGTTTGCGAAAAAGAGGCGATCCTGCCCTCGCCTCGGCTCACCGCGATCGAAATAGAGTCGGCGGCCGAAAGTATTCGCCGACGCCTACGGTGTCAACGAAGGCGCGGAAGGTTCAGCAGCCGGCGGATGCCGCTCGCGAAAAGACGGTCGGGAACCATGCGCCGAAGAGTGACCAGAGTGCGCGCGTCCGTCCCGATCACCGTGCGGAAGCGCGGCGACTCCTGGCCGAGGAGCCCGGCGATCGCCCGGCCCACCGAGTCCGGCTCCGAGGCCTTCTCCGCTTCTTCCAGGAACAGCTTCTCGACCATCTCGGTCAGCGCGGAGTACGGACCCGACGTCGGGACAGCGGCGCCGCGACGCAGATGCTCGAAGAAAATAGGTGTCTTGAAGGTGCCCGGCTCGACCAGGCAGACGTCGATGCCGAAGCCTTCGAGCTCCCACCGCAGCGACTCGCTCAGGCCCTCGACGGCGTGCTTCGTCGCCGCGTACGTCGACACGAGCGGGAGGCCGACGCGCCCCGAGATGCTCGACACGTTGATGATCCGCCCGCGCTTCGCCGCGCGCATCGTCGGCAGGACCGCGCGCGTCACGGCCATCAGGCCGAAGACGTTGGTCTCGAACTGCTCGCGGACGTCGGCCTCGGACTGCTCTTCGAAGGCGCCGCCGATGGCGAGGCCCGCGTTGTTGACGAGCCCGTAAAAAGGACCGTATTTCAGCACCAATTCGCGGATTTTCGGCACGACGTGCCCGGCCGTCACGTCGAGCTGCTCGACCGAGACCGAGACGCCGCGGGCCTTCGTCGCCTCGTCGAGCGCCTTGCGCCGGTCGACGTCGCGCATCGTCGCGACGACGCGGAAGCCGGCCGCGGCACACTCTACGGCGGCGGAGAGCCCGATGCCGCTCGAGGTCCCGGTGATGAGGACGAGGTTACCCACGGGGCCGCGGACTATAGCCGTTTTCGCGTCACCGAGCGCTATCCGATGATCATCGCCTCGCTGAGCAAGCGGCCTTCCTTGAAGCGGCGGAGGTTCCACCGCTCGAACATCGGCAGCTCGGTCCCCTCGGCGATGTACTGCGCGATCAGCCGGCCCATCACCGGCGCCATCATGAACCCGTGCCCCATGAAGCCCGAGGCTTGATAGAAGCCCTCGATGTCGTCGACCTCGCCGACGATGGGGTTCGCGTCGGGCGTGAGATCGTAGCAGCCGGCCCACTGCCGCAGCACCTTCACGCTCCCGAGGATCGGGCAGGTGTTCACCAGCGCCTTGCCGTAGAGCGCGAGGAAGCGGTGCGACGAGTCCATGTTCATGCCCGCGGGCACGTCGTGGTTCGTCACCCCGCCGACGATCTCGCCGCGCATCGACTGCGAGAAATAAAGGCCGTTGGAGAGGTCGGCCACCAGCGGCTTGAGCCAGGGCTTGAGCGGCTCGGTCGAGCAGATCTCGTGGCGGTGCGGGTGGTTCGGGAGCTCGACGCCGAGCAGCTTCGCCACCTCGGGGCTCCAGGCGCCGGCGGCGTTGACGACGCGGTTGGTCTTGATTTTCCCCTTGGAAGTGACGACCGCGGTGATCTTCGAGCCCTCGGTGTCGAAGCCGACGACGTCGGTGAACGGCGCGATCTCCACGCCCAGCTTTTCCGCGACCTGCGCGTAGCCCCACACGAACGGCCACGGGAACACCACCCCGTCGTCGCCGTTGTAGCTGGCCGCGACCACGCCTTCGAGGCTGAGCTCGGGCACGACGTGCTGCGCCTCTTTCGGCGAGAGCATCCGCGTCTGGAGACCGCACCCGTTCTGGACCGCGACGCTCTGCTCGAGGGTGCGCCGCCCCGCCTCGTCGCGGACCAGGAACAGGTACCCGCCCTGGCGGAACCAGATGTTGATCTTCATCTCGCGGGCAAAATCACGGCAAATGCGGATCGACTCCTGCATCAGCCGGATGTTGCCCTCGCTCGAGAACTGGGCGCGCACGCCGCCGCCGTTACGCCCGCTGGCGCCGCCGCAGAGGTACGTCCGGTCGAGGACGACGACGTTGGTGAGCCCGTGATTCTTGGCGAGGTTGTAGGCGATCGAGAGGCCCATGATCCCGGCGCCCACGATCACGACCTCGGCTCGGTCCCGCATGGCGCGACGTTACCACCGCCGCCGCGCCGTCGATCCTCGATCCTCGCTCCTCGCGTCCGCGATTCCCCGTATCATCCGCGGCCGGGCTCGGCGGTGCCGATCCACACGGCCTCGCGGAAAGGAACGCTCTCTATGCTTGCCGGATCGCTCGCTGGACGGATGATGGATTTCCCGCTGACGCTCACCCACCTCCTCGAGCGGGCGAGGACGCTCTTCGGCCGCACCGAGATCGTCAGTCGCAACCCCGATCGCTCGCTCCACCGCCACACGTTCGCGGACTTCCACCGCCGCTCATCGCAGCTCGCGGGCGCCCTGGCTCGCCTCGGCGTGCGCCCCGGCGATCGCGTCGCCTCGCTCTCGTGGAATCACTACCGGCACCTCGAGCTCTACTTCGGCGTGCCCTGCTCGGGCGCCGTCCTCCACACGCTGAACCTCCGCCTCCACCCGACCGAGATCGCCTACATCGCGCAGCACGCCGAGGATCGCGTGGTGTTCGTCGATCGCTCGCTGCTCCCGCTCTTCAACCAGATCGTCGAGCACGTCCGCTCTTTCGAGCACGTGATCGTCATCGACGACGGCACCGCCCACGCGCTCCCCGGCGGCTCGCTCGACTACGAAACGCTGCTCGCGCGCGAGTCGACGCGCTTCGATTTCCCCGACCTCGACGAGCGCAGCGCGGCGATGGTCTGTTACACGTCGGGCACCACCGGCAACCCCAAGGGCGTCGTTCTCAGCCACCGATCGACGGTGCTGCACACGCTCGTGCAGTGCATGACGGACACCGCGGCGATCTCCGAGAACGACACCGTCCTGCCCGTCGTGCCGATGTTCCACGCCAACGCGTGGGGCCTGCCCTACTCGTCGATCTGCGTCGGCAGCAAGCTGGTGTTCCCCGGGCCGCACCTCGATCCGACGAGCCTGCTCGACCTCATGGCGACCGAGAAGGTCACGGTCGCGGGCGGCGTCCCGACCATCTGGCTCGGCATCCTGGCGCTGCTCGATCAGGAGCCGAAGAAGTGGGATCTCTCGGCGATGCGCACCATGCTGATCGGCGGCTCGGCGGCGCCCGCGTCGATGATCGACGGCTTCCAGAAGCGCCACGGCCTCGGCGTGATCCACGCGTGGGGCATGACGGAGATGAACCCGCTCGGCACCCTGGCGCGCGTGAAGCGCGATCTCCGCGGTGCCGACGACGAGACGCAGCTCGGCCTCCGCGCCTCGCAGGGCTACCCCGTCCCGTTCGTCGAGCAGCGGCACGCCGACGAGGAAGACAAGATCCTCCCCTGGGACGGCGAGACGATGGGCGAGCTCCAGGTGCGCGGCCCGTTCGTGGCGTCGTCGTACTACGGCGGCGAAGGCCCGGATCGCTTCACGGCCGACGGCTGGTTCAAGACGGGTGACGTCGTCACCATCGACGCCGAGGGTTACCTGCGGATCACCGATCGATCGAAGGACGTCATCAAGTCCGGCGGCGAGTGGATAAGCTCGGTGGCGCTCGAGAACGCGCTGATGAGCCACCCGTCGGTGCTCGAAGCGGCGGTGTTCGCCGCGCGCGACGAGAAATGGTCCGAGCGCCCCCTCGCGGCGATCGTGCTCAAAGAGGGCAAGAGCGCGACCGGCGCCGAGCTCGGCGCGCACCTCGAAGGGCGCTTTGCCAAATTCTGGCTCCCGGACGACTACGTGTTCATGAAGCAGATCCCGCGCACGTCCACGGGCAAGTTCCTCAAAACCAAGCTGCGCGAGCTCCACGGCGATCACCTCGAGAAGAAGAAGGCCGCTCGCTGAAACCACCGGGGCGAGGCGCCGTAGCCTGCTCCATGCGAGCAGTCCTCGGCGCCCTCGTCCTCGCGGCCCTCCCGGCCTGCACCCCGGCGACGGAGGGCACGGCGTTCGCGAGCCCGCCCGGGGAGCGTCAACCGGTGATCCTCGAGCTGTTCAGCTCCGAAGGGTGCTCGAGCTGCCCACCGGCCGATACCGTACTCGCCGCGCTCTCGAAGGGGCAGCCCGTGCCCGGCGCGGAGGTGATCGCCCTCGAGCTCCACGTCGATTACTGGAATTACCTCGGCTGGTCCGATCCCTTCTCCGACGCTGCGTACTCGGCCCGTCAACGCGCCTATGGCGCCGCCTTCAGCCACCGCGGCATCTACACTCCCCAGCTCGTCGTCGACGGCCACGCCGAGCTGCTCGGCTCCGACGCAGGCGGCGCGAAAGAGGCCATCCTCGCGGCCTCGCGCGCGCCCAAGGCCCGGGTGACGATCGGCTACAAAGACGGCAAAATCGTCGTCAAAGTCGCCGATCTCCCCGGCGCCCGCGAGCCGGCGTCGGTGTGGCTGGCGCTCACCGAAGAGGGCCTGCACACCGATGTTCCGCGCGGCGAAAACGCTGGCTCACGGCTCGCGCACGGCCCGATCGTACGCCGCCTCTCTCGCCTCGGCGCGGCCGATCCCGGCTTCAGCGGCGCCGTCGCCCCGACGCTGGATCCCGCCTGGAACAAGGACAACCTGCGCGCCGTCGTCTTCGTCCAGAGAGACGCCTCGCAGCAGATCGTCGGAGCCGGCGCGGCCTCGCTGAGGTAGCCCCGACAGGCCTCCTCCCCGGGCGCTCCGGGTCGAAATACGACCGACCCTCGGCCCCGCGCGACGTCCGGTCCCGGGTATCGCGGGCGGGCCGTTGATGGTAATGGTGTCGGCCGAAAATGAGCCCGACGACCCTCGAGGACAGCTACGCGCTCTCGCCCATGCAGCAGGGCATGCTTTTCCACGCTCTCTACGTGGCCCAGCCGGGCGTCGACGTGGAGCAGATGGTCTGCGTGTTCCGGGAGTCGCTCGATATTCCGACGTTCGAACGCGCTTGGCGCCGCGTCGTCGCCGAGCACGCCGTGCTCCGCACCGCCTTCCGCTGGCAGGACGTCGACGAGCCCTGCCAGGAGGTCCGGGCCGCCGTCGAGCTGACGCTACAGCACCACGATCTCCGCGGCGTTTCCAGCGATTCAATCGACGCCAGCGTCCGACGGTATCTCGGCGAGGATCGCCGCCTCGGCTTCGACATGGGGCGGCCGCCGCTGATGCGCTTCGCCCTCTTTCGCGTCGCCGAGGCCGAGTACCGCTTCATCTGGACCTTCCACCACATTCTCCTCGACGGCCGCTCGTTTCCGCTCGTCATTCGCGACGTCTTCGCCTGCTACGAGGCCTTCCTCGCGGGCGCTGAGCCCACGTTCGAGGCGCGCCGGCCTTACCGGGACTTCATCGCCTGGCTGGGTGACCACGAGGCCGCCGCGGGCGACACCGGAGAGGTGTTCTGGCGCGACCTGCTCGCGGGCTTCCGCGCCCCGACACCGCTCCTCGGCGCCAGGCCCGCTGCCCGTCAGGTCGAGGAGATCGACTATGCCGAGCAGACCGCTCTCCTGTCCGCCGAGACGACAGCGGCGCTCGCCGCGGCGGCGAAGCAGCACAAGCTGACGGTCAATGCCTTCCTGCAGGGCGCCTGGGCGCTGCTCCTCGCGCGCTACTCCGGTGAGCCGGACGTGGTCTTCGCCGCGACGCGCGCCTGCCGGCGGACGGCGCTCGGCGGCGAGGGCACCGAGAACATGATCGGCGTGTTCATCAACACGCTCCCGGTGCGCGCTCGCCTCGATCCGGCGGCCGATCTCGTCTCCTGGCTTCGTGTCATCGCCGATCAAGGCCGCTCCGTTCGCCCGTACGAGCACACTCCGCTGGTGAAGGTCCGCGCCGCGAGCGAGCTCCCGGCGAGCGCGCCGATGTTCGAGACCCTGTTCCTCTTCGAGGAGCGCATCCTCGACGCGACCCTGAAGCGGGCCGGCGGCGCCTGGGAAAACCGCGATTTTTGCATCATCCGGCAGATGAATTTCCCCCTCGCGCTCGTGGTGTACGGGGGAGACCGACTGATCCTCGAGCTCGAGTACGACAAGCGTCGACTCGACGACGCCGTCATCGCGCGGATGCTCGGCCACCTGGCGACGGTGATCGAGGCGATGGTCGCCGATCCGACGCGCCGCGTGGGCGACATTCCCCTGCTCACCGCGGCAGAGCGGCAGCAGATCCTCGGCGCGTGGAACGCGACGGCGCATGATTTCCCGCGCGACAAGGGGGCTCACCAGCTCTTCGAGGCCCAGGTAGACCGCACGCCCGAAGGGGCGGCGCTCGGCTTCGAGGGGCAGGAGATATCGTATCGCGAGCTCGATCGACGCAGTAACCAGCTCGCGCGGCACCTCGTCGGGCTCGGCGTTGGCCCCGGCGTCCTCGTCGGCGTCGCCGTCGAGCGGTCGCTCGATCTCGTGATTGGCCTCCTCGGCGTGCTCAAGGCCGGGGGCGCCTACGTGCCTCTCGACCCCACGTATCCCCGCGAGCGCATCGCGTTCATGGCCGCCGACGCCGAGCTCCACGTGCTGGTCACGCAGGAGAGCCTGGCCTCCGAGCTCGCGGGCCTGGCGCCCACCGCGGTCCGTCTCGACGCCGACCGGGCCTCGATTGCACTCGAGAGCGACGCACGTTTGCCCGCGGTATTCGATCCCGAGTGGCTCGCTTACGTCATCTACACCTCGGGCTCGACCGGCAAGCCCAAAGGAGTGCAGATCTCGCATCGCGCGCTCGTGAATTTCCTGACCACGATGGCAGAGGAGCCCGGGATCACCGCCGCTGATCGGCTCCTCGCGGTCACCAGCGTCTCGTTCGACATCGCCGGGCTCGAGCTCTATCTGCCGCTCACCGTGGGGGCGCGCGTCGAGATTGCCAGTCGCGCGGCCGCCGCCGATGGGAGCGCGCTGCTCAACCTGCTCGACTCCCGCGCGATAACCATTCTGCAGGCGACGCCATCGACGTGGCGACTCTTGCTCGACGCGGGGTGGGAGGGCGGCCCGGGGCTCAAGGCCCTCGTCGGCGGCGAGGCCGTGCCGCGCGAGCTCGTGGACAGGCTCGTCCCGCGCACCGCATCGCTATGGAACATGTACGGTCCCACCGAGACCACCATCTGGTCGTGCGTGCAGCGGCTCGGCGTCAACGCGGGCCCGGTGCTCATCGGTCGTCCGATTGGCAACACGCAAGCCTACGTGCTCGACGGCGAGATGCAGCCGGTGCCCGTCGGCGTCTCGGGCGAGCTCCACCTCGGCGGCGACGGCCTCGCCGGAGGGTACTTGAAGCGCCCCGAGCTCACCGCCGAGCGCTTCGTCATCTCGCCCTTCTCGGCCAGCGGCGCCCGCCTCTACAAGACCGGTGATCTCTGTCGCTCCGGCGAGGACGGCGCCCTCGAGTTCCTCGGTCGAGTCGATTTTCAGGTTAAAATAAGGGGTTTTCGGATCGAGCTCGGCGAGATCGAGTCCGTGCTCGCCCAGCACCCCGGGGTGCGCGAGGTCGTCGTCGCCGCCCGCGAAGACGTGCCGGGCGAGAAGCGCCTCGTGGCGTATCTCGTCTGCGACGGGGCGCCGCCCGCGCCGGCCGCTCTCCGCCGCTTCCTCAAGGCGACGCTGCCCGAGTACATGATCCCTTCGGCCTTTGCCGTCCTCGATAGCCTGCCTCTCACGGCGAATGGCAAGGTCGACCGCAAGGGGTTGCCCGCGCCCGAGGCGGCCGCCGGCGCCGCGCGCGCCTTCGTCGCGCCGCGCGGCCCGGTGGAAGAGGTCATTGCCGGCATCTTCGCCGGCGTGCTCCGCGTCCCCGAGGTCGGCGCCTTCGATGGCTTCTTCGAGCTCGGCGGCCACTCCCTCCTGGCCACGCGCGTCTCATCACGCCTGCACGCGGCCTTCGGGATCGATCTCCCGGTCCGCGTGCTCTTCGACGCCTCCACGCCGGCGTCGCTCGCGGCGCACGTCGAAGCCCTCGTTCGCGAGGGGCAGGGCGCGGCCGCTCCGCCTCCGCTCGCACGCGCCGCGCGCGGCGCGGACGAGCAACTGCCTCTCTCCTTCGCGCAGGAGCGGATGTGGCTCCTCGACCAGATCGATCCCGGGGACCCGTCGTACATCATCCCGCGCGGCCTCCGCCTCCGCGGCAAGCTCGATATCGACGCGCTCGCGCGCAGCGTGCGCGACCTCGCCGCGCGCCACGAGGTCTTGCGAACCACGTTCGCCGCGGTGGATGGCCGCGCCGTCGCGGTGATCCACGCCGACCTTTGGCCCGAGCTGCCGGTGACGCGCTGGCCTTCAGTACCCGTCGAAGAGCGGGAATCGCTCGCCCGCCACGAGGCCGAGGCCGAGGCCGGGCGCCCCTTCAATCTCGCCACGGGGCCTCTCTTCCGCGTCCGCCTGCTCGAGATCAGCGAAGAATGTCACCTCTTCTTGCTGATGATGCATCACATCGTGTCCGACGCCTGGACGCTCGAGATCTTCAACGCCGAGCTGGCCGCGCTCTACGCGGCGCACGTCGAGGGCCGGCCCGCCGCGCTGCCCGAGCTGCCGATTCAGTACCTCGATTACGCCGACTGGCAACGTCGATGGCTCACCCCCGAGGTGCAAGCGCCCGAGCTCGCCTACTGGACGAAGCAGCTCCGCGGGGCCGAGCGCGTCCTCGATCTGCCCCTCGACCGCCCGCGCCCGGCCGTCGTCACGCGCCGGGGCCGCAAGCACCGCTTCACGCTGCCGGCCGAGCTCGCCAGCGCCCTCCGCGAGCTCGCGCGGAGACACGGTGTCACGCTCTTCATGACGCTGCTGTCGGCGTTCGACGTGCTCCTGCTCCGGCTCACCGGCCAGCGCGATCTCTCGGTGGGTACCCCCATCGCCAACCGCGGTCGCGCCGAGACCGAGTCGCTCATCGGCTTCTTCCTCAACACCCTCGTCGTGCGCACCGAGCTGACCGAGGAGATGACGTTTCCCGAGCTGGTGCAGCGGGTCAAAGAGGCCTGTCTCGGCGCCTACGCTCACCAGGACATCCCCTTCGAGCGCCTGGTGCAGGAGCTCGAGCCCGAGCGCGATCTCGGCCGTTCCCCGCTCTTTCAGGTGATGTTCACGCTCCAGAGCGCGACGGCAGAGGCGATGACGCTCCCCGGCCTCACCCTCGCGCGCGAGGACGTGGAGAGCGGCACTTCGAAGTTCGATCTCACCCTCTGGATGCAGGATAACCCGAGCGACCTCTCGTGCTGGTTCGAGTACGCGACCGATCTCTTCGACGCCGCGACGATGGTACGGATGGAGGGCTACCTCCGGACGCTGCTCTCGGCCGTGGTCAAGGCGCCCGACTGCCGGATCGGCGATCTCTCGATCCTCGACGACGCCGAGCGCCGCCAGATCCTGGTCGGCTGGAACTCCACCGCGTTTGCGTACCCCGAGGAGGCCTGTATCCACGAGGTCTTCGCGGCGCAGGCAGCGACGACGCCCGACGCGATCGCCCTCGTTTTCGAGGGGATCACGCTGACGTACCGCGAGCTGAACGCGCGCGCGAACCAGGTCGCGCACGCGCTGCGCAAGCGCGGTGTCGGCCCCGACGTGCTGGTGGGCGTGTGCATGGAGCGCTCGGTCGAGCTGGTGGTGGCGCTCTACGGCATCCTCAAGGCCGGAGGCGCCTACGTGCCCTTCGATCCCGAGTACCCGAAGGATCGCCTCGCGTTCATGCTCGAAGACACCCGCGTTCCGGTGGTGCTGACGCAAGCGCACCTCGACGGGGTCTTGCCGGCGCACGCGGCCGAGGTGATCCGCCTCGACGCAGAGTGGGAGTCCATCGCGGTCGAGCCGGCATGGAACCCGGAGCGGGCCGGCTCGTCGCTCGATACGCTCGCGTATGCGATCTTCACGTCGGGCTCGACGGGGCGGCCGAAAGGGGCGCTCAACGCTCACCGGGGCATCCTCAATCGCTTGCAGTGGATGCAGCGCAGCTACCGACTCGGGGCGTCGGATCGGGTGCTCCAGAAGACGCCGTTCAGCTTCGATGTCTCGGTGTGGGAGCTGTTCTGGCCGCTGATGTACGGCGCGACGCTCGTGGTGGCCAGGCCCGAAGGCCACAAGGATCCGGCGTACCTCGCCGATTTGATCGAGCAGCAGCGGATCACCACGACGCACTTCGTGCCGTCGATGCTCAAAGCGTTCCTCGACGAGCTTCCTCCGGGGCGCTGCGGCTCTCTCTTGCGGGTGTTCTGCAGCGGAGAAGCCTTGCCGCCGGCGATGGTCGACGCGTTCTTCGCGAAGATCGCCGGCTCGGAGCTGCACAACCTCTATGGCCCCACGGAGGCCGCGGTCGATGTCACGTTCTTCGCGTGCCACGCAGGCGACACCGTGGTGCCGATTGGCCGCCCGGTCGACAACACGCAGATCTATCTGCTCGATGATCGGATGGAGCCTGTGCCGCAGGGGGTGCGCGGCGAGCTCTACATCGGCGGCGTGCAGGTCGGTCGTGGCTATTTGAATCGCCCTGAATTGACGGCGGAGCGCTTCGTTCGCGATCCCTTCAGCGCGGCCCCGGGGGCGCGGCTCTACCGCACGGGAGACGTGGCGCGGTATCTGTCGTCCGGCGAGATCGAGTATCTCGGACGAGCGGACTTCCAGGTGAAGATCCGTGGATTCCGGATCGAGCTCGGGGAGATCGAGGCCGTGCTGGCGGCGTATCCGGCGGTGCGCGACGTGACGGTGGTGGCGCGCGAGGACTCGCCCGGGCAGAAGCGGCTCGTGGGGTATCTGGTGTGCGGCGAGGGGCAAGCGCCGACGGTGGGGGAGCTGCGCGCGTTCCTGAAGGACCGATTGCCCGAGTACATGGTGCCGGCGGCGTTCGTGCTGCTCGCGGCGATGCCGCTCTCGTCGAGCGGCAAGGTCGATCGCCGCGCCCTCCCCGCGCCCGAGGATGCCACTCGCGCCGCGACGGGCGCCGAGCTCGTCGCGCCGCGGAGCGAGGCGGAAGAGGCCCTGTGCCGGATCTGGGCCGGGATCCTCCGCCTCCCCCAGGTGGGTATCCACGACAACTTCTTCGAGCTCGGCGGCGACTCGATCCTCAGCATCCAGGTGGTCGCCCGCGCCCTCCAGGCTGGCCTTCATCTGACGCCGCGGCAGCTCTTCCAGCATCAGAGCGTGGCCGAGCTCGCGGCCGTCGCCGGCGCGAAATCGACGGTGGTCGCCGAGCAAGGGCCGGTCACCGGCGCGGCGCCGCTCACGCCCGTGCAGCGGTGGTGGCGCGAGCTCGGGCCGCAGGATCCGCAGCACTGGAATCAATCGATCTTCCTCGAAGCGGGGCAGACGATCGACCCTGCGGCTCTGGAGACGGCGGCCTCGGCGGTCCTCGACCACCACGACGCTCTGCGCCTCCGGCTCGCCGGGGGAGAGCAGGTGTTCGCGCCGCCGGGCGATCCAGCGGAGATCGTGTGCGTCAACCTCGCTGCGCTCTCCGGCGCCGAGCAGATCGGCGCGCTGGAGAAGGCCGCCGCGGAGGTGCAAGGCTCGCTCGATCTCGAGCGTGGCCCGGTCGCGCGGATTGCCCTGTTCGACCTCGGCCACGAGCAGCCGCAACGGCTGCTCGTGGTGATTCACCACCTCGCGGTGGACGGGGTTTCCTGGCGGATCCTGATCGAGGATCTGTGGACGGCGTACACCCAGGCGATGCAGGGTAAAGCCATCTCCCTGCCGGCGAAGACCACCTCGGCCAAGCGCTGGGCCGAGCTGCTCGTCGGCCGCGCCCGCTCCCCCGAGCTCGCGCTCGAAGAGGCCTACTGGACGGCCGGGGCGCGTCGCCCTCCGAGGCACCTGCCTGTCGATCTCACGGCGGGCGCCAACACCGAAGGATCGGCGGGCACGGTGACGGTGACGCTGACCGAGGAGGAGACGGAGGCGCTGCTCCGCAAGGTCCCGGAGGCGTACCAGACGCAGATCAACGACGTGCTGCTGACGGCGTTCACGCAGGCGATGTCCGCCTGGACGAGCAGTGACGGCGCGCTCTTCGATCTCGAGGGCCACGGCCGCGAAGACCTGTTTGCTGGCGTGGACCTGAGCCGCACGGTCGGCTGGTTCACGACGGTGTATCCGGTTCTGCTGCAGGTCGACGCGACGAGCGGGCCGGGCGAGGCCTTGAAGTCGGTGAAAGAGCAGCTCCGCGCCATCCCGGGCAACGGTCTCGGGCATGGGCTGCTGCGGTATCTGGGCGAGGAAGGGAACGCCGCGGCGCTCCTGCGCGCAGCGCCTCGGTCCGAGGTCAGCTTCAACTACCTCGGTCAGCGTGATCAGATGTTGCCCGAAGGTGCGCCGCTGCGGCTCGCGGTGGAGTCGGCGGGCCCGGCGGCGAGCCCGGGGGCGCAGCGTCGGTATCTGCTCGACGTGCTCGGGCGCGTCAACGGCGGCGTGCTGTCGGTGCGCTGGATCTACAGCGAGAATCGCCACGCGCAGGCGACGATCGAGGCGCTCGCGGGGCGCTTCGTGGCGGCGCTGCGGGCCCTCGTGGCCCATTGCCTCTCTCCCGAGGCGGGCGGTTATACGCCCTCGGACTTCCGCCGCGCGAGCCTGGCGCAGCCCGCGATCGATCGCTTGGTCGCCACGGAAGGCGGCAAGAAGGGGCTGGAGGATGCTTATCCCCTCTCGCCGATCCAGGCCGGCATCCTATTTCACACGCTCTACGACGCGAACCCCGAAACGTATGTCGTGCAGCTCGCGTGGACGTTGCGCGGGGAGATCGATATTCCGACCTTCACCCGCGCCTGGCAGGCCGTCGTCGATCGTCACCCGATCTTGCGCACCAAGTTCGAGCACGACGACCTCGACGAGCCGCTCCAGATCGTCAAGCGAAGGGTGCCAGTCGCGATCTCGGAGCTCGATATCTCGGCTCTCCCGCCCGAGGAGCAGGCCAGGCGGATCGATCGCCATTGCGCCGAAGACCGCCAGAAAGGCTTCGATCTCACGCAGGCGCCGCTGATGCGCTGGTCGCTGCTTCGCCTCGGCGACGGGGCGCACCGCTTTCTCTGGAGCTCGCATCACCTCCTGCTCGACGGCTGGTCGACGCAGCTCGTGGTCAAGCAAGTCTTCGCCCTCTACGACGCCTTCCTGAGGGGAGACCAGCCGCGCCTGGAGCGCGTGGCGCCGTACGGCGAGTATGTCGGCTGGATCCGCGGGCAGAGCAAGGCGCCTGTCGAGGCCTTCTGGCGCGATCGACTCCAGGGCTTCTCGGCGCCGACGCCGCTCGGGGTCGATCGGCCCGTCGGGCCGAACGCGGGTGAGCGCTACGGCGAGCTTCGTTTCGAGGTCTCGGAGGCCGAGTCCGATCTCCTCGCGGCGTTCGCTCGCAAGCACAAGCTCACGGTGAGCACGCTGGTGCAGGGGGCCTGGGCGCTCCTGCTCTCGCGCTATTCGCGCGAGGACGACGTGGTGTTCGGATCGACGGTCTCGGGCCGATCGGCCTCGGTTCCAGGGATCGATCGCATGGTCGGCCTCTTCATCAACACCCTCCCGGTGCGCGCGAAGATCGGGCCCGAGCAGACCACGCTCGCCTTTCTCGCGCAGGTCCAGGAAGAGCAATCGGTGCTGCGCGAGTACGAGCACAGCCCGCTCGTCGACGTGCAGGGGTACAGCGCCGTCCCGCGCGGGACTCCGCTCTTCGAGAGCCTGCTCGTCTTCGAGAACTACCCGGTCGAGGAGTCCGTCAAGCGCGGCACCAGGGGCTTCACGGTGACGGACCCGCTCTTCATCGAGCGCCCTCCCTTTCCCCTCACGGTGATCGCGGTCTTCCGGAGCACGCTGTTCTTCCGCGTCGGCTTCGATCTCTCCCGCTTCGACGAGGCGACGATCGCGCGGCTGACAGGGCATCTCCACACCCTGCTGCTCGGCATGGCCGCGTCGCCGGAGAGCCTCGTCAACGCCCTCCCGATCCTGCCCGCGGCGGAGCGTCACACGCTGCTCGTCGAGCGGAACGCCACGGCGTTTGCGTACCCCGAGGACGCCTGTATCCACGAGGTCTTCGAGGCGCAGGCGGCGCGCGCGCCCGACGCGGTCGCCCTCGTCTTCGAGGGACAGGCGCTCTCGTACCGCGAGCTGAACGATCGCGCCAACCGGCTCGCGCACGCGCTCCGCAAGCGCGGTGTCGGCGCTGACGTGCTCGTGGGCGTGTGCATGGAGCGCTCGATCGAGATGGTCGTCGCGCTCTATGGCATCCTCAAGGCCGGTGGAGCCTACGTGCCCTTCGATCCCGAGTACCCGAAGGACCGATTGGCCTTCATGCTCGAGGACACCGGCGTCTCCGTGGTGCTCACCCAGGCGCACCTCGATGGCGTCTTGCCGGCGCACACCGCGGAGGTGATCCGCGTGGACGCCGAGTGGACGGTGATCGCCGCCGAGCCCGCGAGCAACCCTGCGCGCGCTGGCCTCTCGCTCGACAGCCGCGCGTATGCCATCTTCACCTCGGGCTCGACGGGCCGACCGAAGGGCGCGCTCAACGCCCATCGCGGCATCCTCAACCGCTTGCAGTGGATGCAGCGGGCGTATTCGCTCGGCGCGGGCGATCGCGTGCTCCAGAAGACGCCGTTCAGCTTCGACGTGTCGGTCTGGGAGTTCTTCTGGCCG
>JANYGI010000176.1 GCA_025362495.1 Byssovorax sp.
TCAGCAGGTGGGGATGGAGCAGAAGTCGGCGACCGGCTCGTAATAGGACGTGTAGAACGTCGTCGGCGGGGTGCTCATCGCGCACACGCTCGACTCGAACTGGCTCAGGCTCGTGTACGCCGGCGAGAGCGGGCTTTGCGCGCTGGTGCCCGTCGAGATGGTGTGGTTGTTCGCCCAGTATTCGCAGCTCCCGGTCGCGTACGTCCACGCGAACGGCACCGGCGGCACTCCGACGGTCGCCATCGCCGTGCGGTAGCTGCCGCTCCCGAGGAAGCTCACCGCGCCCGCAGGCGGCGCGCAGGGGCCCGGCGGAAACGCGCAATCGAGCGGCGTCTCGACGTAAGTCGCCTTGTAATACGTGGCCCCCGTCCACGCCGAGCCGCTGCACACGCTGCGTTTCCAGTTCGCGCAGGTCTGCCCCGCGCCGGTGAACGTGCGCGCCGCCGTCGGGCTGTAAGAGGCCTTGGAGACCCAGTATTCGACCGGGAGCCCCGCCCCGTTCGGCCCCGCCCACGCGCTCGCCACGGTGATCCCCGACTGCGCGATCGTGTACTGCTTGGTCCCCGGATCGAGCTGCGCTTGGGAGGCGACTCCCACGCTCTCGTCAGCGCCGGTGTCACCCGTTTGCGCGACGCAGCCGACGCCGACCAGCGTGATGGCCGTGAGCCCGAATAAAAGTGAAATCACTCTCATGTTCATCCTCCGTTCGCGCGCGCGGGACACTCGCCGAGGAGAGCCGGCGCGGCGCCATTCACTGCATCGCAAGAACGGCGCCGAGCCCCGGCGCGCCGCGCGACCGCGGGGCCGCATGAATGTGAAGCCCGACTGTCGCGCCGGCGGGACACTTCGTGTAGCGCTGGCGGGACACGCCCTCTCACGCTCGAAGGACCGGCCCCGCAAGGGTCGCAAAGCGCCGACGGGGTCGATCTCGCCCGGATCTGCGGGACGCCGCCGGGACGCTCATCGTCTACTTCATGCGCGCGGCGAGGTGACCGTAGAGCTCGTTCGGATCATTCATCGAGAGGCCGCTCATCTGGCCATCGTTCAATTCAATCACGATCCACTCGCCGGAGATCGTCTTCGCGACATCGAGGGCGTAGAACATGACCTTCTTGCCGATCTTGCGGGTGACCTTGTCCAGGAATGCCCTCGGGACGTCGTCCACCTTCGGCGGCTCGATCCCCCGCTCGAGGAGCGTGTCGATATGGCTCGACCAGTAGTAGCCGCCGCAAAGGATCTCGCCATCGTGGACGAAGAAGCGGAATTCGTTCGTCACCGGCAGGCCGACGACATCAGGAAAGTACGTGACGAGCGGCACGTACTTCCGGATGTAGATCTGCTGCTGGCTGATGAACCCGTCCTCGCAGAGGCGCGCATGGACGTCGCACGCCGCACGCCGGTTCGCGGCATACATGTGCGTCTTCCACTGGAACTTCTTCGAGTTCGTCGCACCCTTGAGGACGAACGGCCCCTCTTCCGGGAGGTCCTCGAGGCGGCTCCAGGTCGCAGGAGTCATGTCGCCGAGGTCCGCGACCCAGTTCTGCAGGTCCGCGACGTACAGATGCTGAGAGTGCGTGTTGATCAGGCGCGCCCCGAGGGTGAGCACGTCCTGCTCGAGCTCCCGGTAGAAGGGCAGGACGCTGTAGCGCCCGATGACGAGCTGCCCCGGCTGGATGGCCAACCGCGACTCGACGACGGGGAAGTGCCGCTTCGCTGCGGCGAGCTCTTCCTGATCCATGGGTCCGCCGGCGCGATAGTAGATGACGGTGTTCATTCGCTGCTCCTTCGTGCCTTGATCTCGACCACGTCGGCCGTCGGGGTGAGCGTGCCAGTCAGGTGAGGGCCTTCGCGGCGGGCTCGGCCAGCCTCGTCACCAGGTCTCGTAGCGTCGATGGAGCAGCTCGTTCGTTGCTTCAATCCGATGACGGCATGTCGAGGCGCCAGGCCTCGATCCCCCTGGATCACGTGGCCCGGGCGCACTGGAAATCGATGGTGCGGTCGGGCCCGAGGGGTCGCCGACGTCAATAGTACCAGGGGTACTTCGACCAATCCGGCGGGCGCTTTTCGAGGAAAGAGTCGCGGCCCTCCCGCGCTTCGTCCGTCATGTAGGCGAGCCGCGTCGCCTCGCCGGCGAAGATCTGCTGCCCGATGAGGCCGTCATCCACCGCGTTGAAGGCGAACTTGAGCATGCGCTGGGCCGTCGGGCTCTTGCCGCAGATCCGCTTCGCCCACGCGAGCGCCTCGCGCTCGAGCTCCGCGTGCGGCACGACCTTGTTGACCATGCCCATCCGGAACGCGTCGTCGGCGCTGTACTCGTCGCCGAGGAAGAAGATCTCGCGCGCGAACTTCTGACCCACCTGCCGCGCGAGGTACGCGGAGCCGAACCCGCCGTCGAAGCTCGCCACATCGGCGTCCGTCTGCTTGAAGCGCGCGTGCTCGCGGCTCGCGAGTGTCAGGTCCGCGACGACGTGAAGGCTGTGCCCGCCGCCCGCCGCCCATCCGGGGACGACACAGAGGACGACCTTCGGCATGAAGCGGATCAGCCGCTGCACCTCGAGGATGTGCAGCCGTCCGGTGCGCGCCGGATCGATCGTCGCGGCCGTCTCGCCCTCGGCGTACCTGTACCCGTCCTTGCCGCGGATGCGCTGGTCGCCGCCCGAGCAGAACGCCCAGCCGCCATCCTTCGGCGACGGGCCGTTGCCGGTCAGGATCACGCAGCCCACGTCCGAGCGCATGCGCGCGTGATCGAGCGCGCGGTACAGCTCATCGACGGTCTGCGGCCGGAACGCGTTGCGCACCTCGGGCCGGTTGAAGGCGACGCGCACGGCGCCGGTGTCGACGCCGCGGTGATAGGTGATGTCGGTGAAGTCGAAGCCGGCGACCGGCTCCCACGCGGCAGGATCGAAGATCTCGGAG
This sequence comes from Byssovorax sp., assembly GCA_025362495.1. Classification (GTDB taxonomy): domain Bacteria; phylum Myxococcota_A; class Polyangia; order Polyangiales; family Polyangiaceae; genus JANYGI01. The sequence continues at coordinate 2,917 of JANYGI010000176.1, forward strand.
ATCATGCGCACCCTTCTACCTCGTCTGAACCCAGAGCGCACCGGGGCGCGCGTGGCCCGACGAGCAGCGTGGCGCTGGGCGGGGCGCGGTAGGGGCCGAGACCTTCCATGATCCACCGAGGATCAGCGGGATGCCGACCGCCGCGAGCCCTGTTCGAGCGCGTCACGGCTCCGGCAGCTTCACCTGGCCTGGAGCCTGTCCACGGCGGGCTCGGTCCGCCCTGCCGAGACAGGCTCTTGGCCTCTCGTTTGCGGGAGTGTTACGGCGCCAGCACCATCACGTCGCCCTGACCGCCGGACTGCTGGTTTCGCAGGCCGAGCAGGATATGACCACTCGCGTCTTCACCGATTCCGGTCGCCAGGTTGTCGGTCGGCGGTCCCCTGCATGCCAGTCGAGGAGGTCGCGTCGGTCCCGGAGCTGGCGCAACCGCCCGAGGTGCTGCTGTTGCCGGTCGAAGAGGAAGAGCCACAGCCGACCACGGCGACGACGGCGGCCGTGAGAGCGAACGAAAGAAGGGTGCGCATGAAGCCTCGTTTTCAGGAGCCACGGCGCCGGGGCCGAGCCCTGAAGTGCAGGAAGAAGTAAGTCGGAATCGTGCGGAGTGACCCGCAGCTCACGGCCGTCGACGACGGCGCTGCGTCCCCATCCATGGGTGTCCCGGCGATGGCGGCGCGGATCCCGTGATTGCCGAGGCGGCGAGCACGATAACGGCATCGCGCGCGCGGCCCTGGACGGGGGGCGCCGGGGTGCGCGACGAGAATCGACGGAATCGTGCTCGATTGGCATGGAGAGGAAGACGCCGCGACGCCGGTCTCCATGGGCCGCTCCCCTGCGCGACGGCGATCGAGCTAGGCTGAGCGCATGAACCAGCGATTGCGGCCCAGGATCCTCCCCGCGCTGGCGTGCTTCGCCGCGCTCTTTGCCTCTGCGCCGTCTGCGCGCGCCGACGACACGCTGCACCCCGGTGCGCCGCTGCTCGATCCGCCGACGCTCGTGGCGCTCGGGGTCGCGCTGCCGATCACCGGCGACGACAATTTCAACGCGACCGTGACGATGCGGTATCGCCGCGCGGGCACGACCACCTGGCGCGACGCACTGCCGTTGCAGCGCGTGCACGCCGAGGTGGTGACGGGCTACGCGGTGCAACCGCAGTTCGCGGGATCGATCTTCGATCTCGCGCCCGACACCGCGTACGACCTCGAGCTGCACGCCATCGATCCCGAGGGCGCCGTCACGTGCTGTGGACCTACGACAACACTGCGGGCGACACATGCGATGAGGCCGCAAAGACCCTCGCTGCGCACCTGCCATGCACCTGGAGGCTCGCTTCCGCGCGGCCCGCAAAGGCCCGTGAGCGGCGGACTCGCCGGCCGCTTCGGCGAGCGCCCTCCCGGCGGCGCGTGACCTGCGAGCTCGTCTCGCTGGACGAATCTCGCATTCCCCCCTGGCGTCGCGCCATGCGACCCAGCTCCACGCGATCGAAGCGCAAGGGCCTCCTGGCCGCGCCGATCGTCCTCACCGAAGCAAAGCGCGCGGTGCATGGGCACCCTTGGTAGCGCCAGGCGGCGAGGCATTCATTCCTTCGCGCCCGAGCCGCCGGCGCGGCGATCGCGGCGCCATGCCATGACCGAGAAACCCCCCGACTGCCGGGCTCCTCGACGTCAGGTTCTTTCTTCGTCTTTTTGCGCCTCCGCGTGCCCGGCGCCCTTGCGTTGAATTCCGTATCGGCACTCTGATCGGTGCCAGGTTGCTTGTTTTGCACGGAAGTCGTGGAAAGCTCCGCCGATTCGGTTCTGTGACCTTGAAAGGGGTGCCTCTCAGGTGGGCGTGGGGATCGGCGTCGCGAACATGGAGCGGAAGGCCGATCCGAGGCTCTGCTTGCCGCGCACGGCGGACGCGGCCACCGCGCCGGAGAGCAGGGCACCGACGATCCCAGGCCCGGTGCGGCAGCTCGCGCCGGCGAGGTAAAGGCCTTGAATGTCGGTGCGCGCCGAGGGGCGGTTCCAGAGGAACTGGGCCGGGGTCACCGCGATCCCGTACGAGGTGCCGCCGGTCGAGGACGTGAAGCGCTGGTGGGTGAGCGGCGTCGCCACTTCCTGATAAGCAATCTCGTCACCGAGGGTGGGAAAGACGCGGCGCGCGGCGGAGAGCAGCGAGGCGGAGAAGGCCTCTTTCCGCGCGCGGTACGCCGCGCTCTTGCTGTAGGCGCCGCTCGCGACCTCGGCCGCGGTGGTGCCCCAGGCTTCCGGCGTCGAGGGCACGAGGCTCATGATCTGCAGGTTGGTGATCCCCTGCGGGGCGAGGTGCGAGTTGGTCGGGTCTTTCACCGACGCGATCGAGATGTACGTGGTCGGCACCTCGGAGAATTCGCCGCGCGCGACCGCCGCATAGGGCAGCTCGGCGTCGTAGCTCGGGTGAATCCAGTAGTTGGTATTCGGGTGCCCCTCGGCCCGGAGATCGCGCCGGACGCCGAGATAGAGGACGCCGAGCGCAGGCGACATCTCGAATGCGCGCGTCCGCGCGAGCACCTTCGGCTTCACGTGGGCGGGCCCCAGCAGCCTCTCCATCGTCTGCTTGAGGTCGGCGTTCGAGACGACGATCGGGGCGCGCACGATGCGCCGACCGAGATGCTTGCTCTCGATCTCGACCCCGGAGACGCGCCCTCGCTCCACCAGAATGCGCTCGACCGAGGTGCGCAGGAGGACCTTGCCGGCGTTGCGCTCGAGGGATTCCACCAGGCTGTCGGAGATGACCTGTCCGCCGCCCCTGGGGAAGTACGCGCCTGCCATGTAATGGGCGGGGAGCCCGGCGCCGATCACCAGCGAAGCGCGGCTCGGGGGGAGCCCGTAGTCGCCACTCTGAGCGCTGAGGACCGCGCGCAAGCGTGGGTTGCTGGTGCAGGTGTCGAGGAACGCGCCGAAGGTCGAGCCGACCCAGCGTAGCAGCAAGAGGGCGCCAGGGAGCGTCTGCGCCAGCGCCGCGAGGTGGCCCGCGCTCGCGCCCTGCAAAGCGACCAGCGCCTCGACGAGCGAGACGTAGCGGTCGATCCCCCGTTGTTCGTCGGGGAACTGCTCGCGAAGCCGGCGATGATAGGCAGCCGTGCCCTTCGGGACGCGAAAGGTGAAGTCGGGGAACACCAGAGTGTCGAAGCCGTCGGGATCCATCTCCTCGAAGACGACGCCCTCGGCCCCGGCGGCCCGCAAGACGCGCTGGACCGGCCCTCCGGGCTGGCAACCACCGATGTAGTGAAGCCCGACGTCGAACTCGTAGCCACGGCGCTTGAAGATGGTGGCGTTGCCACCGGCCACGTAGTGCCGATCGACGACGAGCACCCGCCGGCCCCTACGCGCGAGGATCGCCGCGGCGCTGAGGCCGCCGAGGCCAGCGCCCACGATGATGGCGTCGAAGCTTTCACGTTCCAGCGTACGAAATCGATCGGACATGGTCTCCGCTCCTCTCCAGCCCGAGGTCGCGCTCGGGATCAGGCCCGGCCGGGCCCCGGTCTGCGGCTGCTGGGCGTCGCGGTGCAGCGGCGCCGGAGCCTCGAATGATAACGGTGTTAACATACGAGGTTGACGCCGTCAATTCCCGCTTGTAGCGAGACGTCGGAGAGCGAAGGAAGCGAGCGCGTGCCGGAGGAAAAACAGCCCAAGCGGCCGCGGGCGCGGCCCGTCCAGAAAAAGCCGGTGGGGCGCTATCACCACGGTGATCTGCGGCGCGCGTTGCTCGGGGCCGCGCTCGTGCTCGTCGAGCGCGAGGGCAAGGCGGCGCTGACCTTGCGGGCGGCGGCGCGCCTGCTCGGCGTCTCCGAAGCCGCGCCCTACCGGCACTTCGCCGACAAGGAGGCGCTCCTCGTGGCCGTCGCCGAGGACGGGTTGCGGACGCTGGCCACCTTTCTGCGCGAGGCCGCCGCTCCGCACGAGGCCGAGCCGGCGCGGCGCTTTCAGGCGCTCGGGGTCGCTTACGTCACCTTCGCCACGGTCCATCCGGCGCACTTTCGCGTGATGTTCACGGCAGTGCCGGCCGAGCAGAGCGCGTATCCCTCCCTCGCCGAAGCCTACGAGGGGGTCTTCAGCCTCCTCATCGACGCGATCGTCGCCTGCCAGCACCGCGGTCTCGTGCGCAAGAGTGATCCTCGCGCGCTCGCGCTCGCGGCCTGGTCCACGGTCCACGGTCTCGCGGACCTCGTCGTCGGAGGCCAGGTGCCGCGCCTGGGGCTCGATCCAGCGAACCCGGCGCAGCTCGCCGCGATGGTGACCGAGCGGCTCTTCGTGGGGCTTTCGTTGCCGGCGAAGTGAGCGCTTCGTGAGGTGGGGCTCGACGTTGAGTCCGACCGCGCTCCGGCCCGACTCCGGGCGTGACGGTCGCGCGACTCAAGTTCAACGGGGAGCCGTCGTCTGATTGGCGTACCCCTCGATCTTGCTAGGGAGTTTATGCGGATCCCCACAAAAATCGTTCTGATGACGGGCGCGACCTGGCTCGTCGGCATCGTCACGGCGTTCGCGCTGTCAATGCAGCTCAAGTCCGTGGAGCGCTCGTACGACAGCATCCTCGCCCACGAAGTGGCGCAGCAAGATCTGGCTCGCACGGTCCAGGTGACGTTCAAGAAGCAGGTCCAGGAATGGAAAGACTTGCTGATCAGGGGCAAAGATCCCAGGGCGTTCCAGAAGCACTCCGAGGGGTTCGACGCCCAGCGCCGCGCGGTCCGCGAGAAGGCCGACGAGCTCGCGAGCCAGGTCACGGATCCTGCCGCCCGCCAGCTCGCCGTGAGCTTCGTCGTCGCGCACGCCAACCTCGCGACTCGTTATGACGACGCGCGCCGTGCCTTCGCGGCCGATCCGGCGCGCGAGGCGACGGCCGCCGACAGGATGGTCGCGGGCATCGACCGCGAGGCGACCGGGCTCGTCGATCAGATCGTCGCCAGCATCGGTGAAAGCATCGGCCGCGCTCGCGCCGAGGAGCAGCGACATCAAGCTCGCAACGAGCGCGCGCTGCTCGTGGCCTGGTCGATACTGCTCCTTGCCGGATCAGCCCTGACGTGGGCCTTCATTCGCTCGATCACCACGCCTCTGCGCATGGTCACGGACGCCGCGGCGAGGATCGCGGTCGGCGACGTGGCGCAGCGCGTGGATCATCGCGCCTCCGACGAGATCGGTCAGCTCAGCGACTCGTTCCGCGCGATGACGAGCTACCTGCAAGATCTATCGACCGCCGCGGACAGCATGAGTCGCGGGGATCTGTCTATCGAGGTCACCGTGAAGTCGGACCAGGATGCGCTCTCCCGGAGCTTCGGCCGGCTGGGCGACACGGTGCGGGCGCTGATCAAGGAGACCAACACCCTGATCGTCGCCGCCAAGGATGGCGCTCTTCAGGTGCGCGGGAACGCCGGCAGATTCGCCGGTGGGTTCGGTGACTTGATCGGCGGGATCAACACGATGATGGATACCATCCTCGCTCCGGTGAACGAGGCGTCGAGCGTGCTCGGGGACCTGGCGCTGCGCGATCTCACGGTGCGAATGAAGGGTGAGTATCGCGGGGATCTCGCCGTGATGAAGGACGCGCTGAACATCGCTGCAGACAACCTGCACAATGGGTTCGTCCAGGTGGCCAGCGCCGTCGAGCAGCTCACCTCTGCCGCGGATCAGATCTCTGCCGGTAGTCAGACGGTGGCAGAGGGCGCCTCCGAGCAGGCCAGCTCGCTCGAGGAGACGTCGGCGAGCCTCGAAGAGATGTCCTCGATGACCCAGCGCAACGCCGAGAGCGCGGGGCGGGCCAGCGCGCTGGCCGGCGCGACGCGCACCGCCTCGGAGAGCGGCTCGGCGCAGATGGCGCAGCTGATCCGCGCGATGGGGCGGATCAGCGCCGCGGCGGAGGGCACGGCGACGATCCTCCGCGACATCAATGATATCGCGTTCCAGACCAATCTGCTGGCGCTCAACGCCGCGGTCGAGGCGGCGCGCGCCGGCGAGGCGGGGCGCGGCTTCGCGATCGTCGCCGAGGAGGTGCGCAGTCTGGCGATGCGCTCCAAGGAGGCGGCGAAGAAGACGGAGGTCTTGATCAAAGACTCGGTCTCGCTGGCGCAGGAAGGCGAGCAGATCTGCTTGCGGGTCAATGTCAATCTGGACGAGATCGTCGCGTCGGCGGGCAAGGTGTCCGCGGTCGTGGAGGCCATCGCCCGGGCGAGCGACGAGCAGGCGCGGGGGATCACGCAGCTCAACCATGGTGTGGCGCAGATGGACACCGTCACCCAGCAAAACGCGGCGAGCTCCGAGGAGTCGGCGAGCGCAGCCGAGGAGCTCTCCGGCCAGGCGGAGGAGCTTCGCGCCCTGGTGGGGCAATTCCAGCTCGGGGGCGAGGCGGCGCGCCCTCCGCCCGCGGCGCGCCCGGTCGCCTCGCGGCCGGCGCGTCGAGATCTCCACTCCGCTCCTGGGCCCGCGGTCCGCCGTCGCAAGGCGTCGAAAGCAGCGGTGCCGGCGCTCTGGGGGTGATGCCAGCAAACAGGGCGACCATGGCGGCAAGCTCTGCTGGTGCAGCGAGACAGCTCGATACCGTAGCTGTCGCTGCTCATCGAGCACTCCTTGGTACTGCAGGCTCGCTGACGAGCCGGGCGTGAGCTGGCGCGGCGAGCGCGTCGGAGCGCAGGAGCGCGAAGCTCTTCGGGCGCTGGGCGCGCGCTCGCCGCTTGGCGCCGGAAAGAAAACGCGCCGCGAGCGTCCGGCGGGGGTGGACTTTCGCGCGAGCGGCTCCTACGCCTCCGGGGATGAACAGCGTGTCGACGGCAACTCTCCCGCTGAGCTCGGGCGGCGTGATTCCCCAGGTCGGGCTCGGTGTGTGGCAATCGGGCCGGGGCGCGACGACCAGGACCGCCGTGCTCACGGCCCTCCGCGCCGGGTATCGACACATCGATACCGCGCGCATCTACGGCAACGAAGCCGACGTCGGTGCGGCGGTACAAGAGAGCGAGGTGCCGCGCGAAGAGATCTTCGTGGCGACCAAGCTCTGGAACGATGACCAGGGGTTCGACGAAGCGCAGCGCGCCTTCGACGCAAGCCTGCGGCGACTCGGCCTCGACTACGTCGATCTCTACCTGATCCACTGGCCCGTGGCCGGCAAGCGACTCGACTCCTGGCGCGCGCTCGAGCGGATCAAGGCCAGCGGGCGCGCCCGCGCCATCGGCGTCAGCAACTTCCTCGTGCCCCACCTCGAGGAGCTCCTGGCAGCGGCAAACGAGCCTCCCGCCGTCGACCAGATCGAGATGCACCCCTTCCTGCAGCAGCGCGAGACCCGGGCGTTCTGCGCGAAGACCGCGATCGTGGTCGAGGCGTACAGCCCGCTCACGCACGGCCGCAAGATCGATGATCCGGTGATCGCGGCGGTCGCGGCGCGCGCAGGGCGATCCCCGGCGCAGGTGCTCCTGCGCTGGGGCGTCCAGAAGGGCGTGGTGGTCCTCCCGAAGTCCACGAACGAGGGGCGAATCATCGAGAACGCCGACGTCTTCGGCTTCACCCTCGACGGCGCGGCGATGAGTGCGCTGGACGCGCTCGACGAAGGCCTCGCCACCGGGTGGGACCCGCGCACGCAGGCCTGAAATTGCCACGTGCCGGCGAGCGACACGGCCCGTCGGTTCATGTGTCACGGACCGTGGAGCACGCCGGCTCCACGTCGCTCCGCCTGGCGGCGGAATTATCACATGCTCCAGCTCAGGGGCGGCGAGGACCCATGCGCCTACATCCGCCGCGCGGGCTGGACGAGCGGTTCAATCCAGGGCGGCAGGCCTGTATCCGCACAGACTTGCGTATAGATCTCCCACAGCTCCGCGCTGGCCTGGATATTACCAACACCCTCTTTCGAGTGCCCTCCGACCTGCTCCAGCACGACCTCGCGAGCACTGTAAAGCTCGCCCGCCGTCACATATTGCGTGATCAACGCGGCGCTGACGTTGCGCACCACCGAACGGTGCTGGTACTCCTTCGTCGAGCTGTCCCCCTCGCCGAGCGCCTCGAGGTTCGTCGTTCGAATCGATCTTTTCATCACCAACCCTCCTGTGGACGCGGATGCTAAGACAGTGACGCCTGATTCTGCAAGTCAAACCATCGTCGCTGGCGCAATGGCGACGTGAAATCCACGCCGCCGTGCCCCCGAACGCACGCGTGCGTCGGCTCCGCGGTAAAAGTACGCTCTCGCGCGTCACCCGATGCGACGGCGAGGAGGGCGCGGGAGAAGTTGCCTTGCAGGCTCGGGTTTCCTTGTATCGGCCTCTCCTCCATGGCGGCGCCGCGGGCTCACTTCGTCCAGCAATCCACGGTGAGCTCGCCGACGGCGGTCGCGTTGCAGCCCAGGATTGGACCGGTGCCGCAGGCGGTGCCGGTCTCAGCGACCCAGCCGCAGCTCGGATCGCAGGCCGGCGCGTTCTTCACGCACTGCGCGCCACCCGCCGTAGTGGTGGAGCCGAGGGCGCAGATCTCCTCGCCGCGCGCGCAGGTGAGTCCGTCGGTCCCGCACGCGAAGGTGCCTGGCGTCGACGTCGCCGAGACGCACCCAACCGAGGTATCGGCGGGGCCGGCCGCGCACGGTCCGAAGCGCGTGTGCTCGACGGCGAACGAGGTGGGCCCGGACTTTGTGCGGACCCACGCGATCGAGAACTCGCGGCCGGTCCAGACCGCCGCGGCGCCATGCACGTCGGCATCATCGTCGAGTGGTGTGGAGGTGCTCGACCCGTCGGCGGCGACGTGAACGATGGCGGATCCATTGCCAATCTCGGAGACATAGACGACGTCGTCGACGCCGAATGCCGGGGTGAAATCCTCGTAACCCGGCGGCACCAGCGGCACGTCGAGGGGGAGCCCCTGGTCGGCGAGCGAGGCGTCGAGCTCCAGAACCCGGAGCCGGTCGAAGCTCGAGTAGGTGGCCTCGAGCACGCGCACGGTGAAGCCGTCGGCGTGCGCGCGGACGTCGACGGTGGGCACGCGGCCGAGCGAGAGCGACCGATGCGCGAGCACCTTTGTCGCCGCGCCGTCGACGAGGAAGATGTCTGCCAGCCACGGTTGGTCTGCATCGATCGCGGTCTGGGTGAAGATCGCGAGCTTGCCGTCGGTGAAGCTGGCGCTGAGCGGAGCGGATAGCCCGGCCGGCGCGCCGATCGGAAACGTGAACGCTGCGCCGGTTGGCTTTCCCAGCATGTCCACCCGTTGAATGACGACTCCGTTCGATCCCTTGAAGCTCCCGACGATCGCGGCGCCTTCGTCGGTGGCGATCAACGTGCCGGCGAACGCGACCGGGGTCTCGGCGCTGAGCTTGTCGTCGCTGGAGAGCGTGGCGAGGGTGGCGACGTACGCGCCCTTCACCGAGCGAAGGAGGAGCAGAGTCGCGTGATCGCCGGTGCGAACGAGCTGTATCCAGGGCTGGGTCTCGGGCGGTCCAGAGAAGATGGTGATGGGATTGGTCTTGCGCGCTCCGTCCGGCCAGAGGTGCTCGACGAACAGCTGGCCTCCGGCGCCGAAGAGGACGGCAAAGCCCGTGTCGTCGGCCCACGTGGTGGTCACGCGATCAGGCGTCCACCCGCGCGGAGTGAGGCGAATGTCCGGCGATTCGCTCCACGCGACATTGCATGCGGGCTGCGTGCCCGCCTCCTCCACCGGCTCGACCCTCGTGGGATCTCCTCGCGAGCCTTCCGGCGTCCCCCGGGCCTGATGTGGCGAGCGCTTCAGAGCCCGTAGGCCGACTTCACGGCCGCGACCACGGCGCTGGGCGAGCACTGCCCGGGAGGACACGCCGCCGCCACCGACTTGTTGGCGGTGTACGCCTTGGCGCGGAAGTGCTCGTTGGCGTCGCTCGTCCACGCGGCGACGTGGTTCGACAGGCACTCTGCGCCCCAGGCCGGGGTGTGGTTGGCCGCGCCGACCTTGGCGATGCACGCGTCGTAGCTCTCGCCGAGGCCCGCCCGGTAGCCGCACCACTCGGTGCGATGGAGGGAGTTGATCCGGCAATAGCAGCCCGTCGTGCACGGTTGAGAGACGCCGTCCTCGAACTGGTAGTTGACGTAGCCGCCGCCCATGTCCTCGATGATGCCGCCCTCGAGCGCGAAGATGCGGGACGACTGATAGAGCATGGCGAGGCCGATAGCGCCGAGGCCGCTCTCGTAAGCGCTCTGCGCCGAGCCCTTCAAGGCCTGGAGCGCGGGGATATAGGTCGCGGCGTCGACGATCCACCGGCCCACGCGATCAGGAGAGGGGTTGGCCACCTTGACGGTGGTCGTGATCCCGCCCGACGTGTACGTGCAGGCTTGTGCGCTGTAAGGCCAGTTCTTGTATGTCGTGGGGACACAGCTTTGCTCGACGTAAGGTTTGGCGTTGAGGACGTCGATGAGCGAAGCCGGGACGACGATGGCGCCTGGACACTGATCGGGAGTTCCGAGGGGCATCTGCTGGCAGGCTCCCTGGCAGTCCTGGAGCACCTCGAGCACGTCGTTCTTGCAGACGTAGAGGATGCTGGGATCGCCGCCGACGCCGTTGCCGCCGCAGAAGATGCCACCGTTCTTGGGGCAGGGAATGGGCGCGCAGGCGCCGCAATCCGCGGGGCAGCTCTCGCAGGTCTCGGTGGCGGCGCAGGTGCCGTCGCCGCAGGCCGCGCTCACCCCCGTCGCGGTGCTGGCAATCGAGCTCGATGTCACCGATCCGCGATTGCCACCGTCGCCTCCGGCGCCCACCGTCGCCGGGTGGCCGCCCGCGCCGCTCGATGTCGTACCTTTGCTGTCGGAGCAGGCGGCGGTGAGGCTCAGGACGAGGAGGGCGCTCAGGGCCAGTGCGGTTTGCGTCATCCGACGAGTATCCACGGGGATGGAGTCGGCCGTCAACCACGCAGTTGCAGCGCTCGTCGGGCGTTTAGGGGAACGCGGTTAGCAGCGGAAATTTGCAGGCACGCTCGGCGAGCTGATTTCGTGCCGGTGTTCGCGATTGGCGCCACGATCGTGGCCACCTGTGCTCTGATCGCGCGCATGAAGACCACCGTCGCGCGCCTCGCTCTGCTCACCGTCCCTTCCCTGGCGCTCGCGGCGATGGGTGCCTGTTCCGGCGGCGAGACGCCGTCTTCCAGCGCCGCCAGCTCCGGCGCAGTCGGCGGAGGCGGGGGCGTTCCCGGGGCCGGCGGTGGTACCAGCAGCTCGGGCGCGAGCGCGGGCGGCAGCGATGGCGCTGGTGGGGGCATGCCCGACGCGGGGGACGCGGGTTTGCCGCCGCTCACCTGGACGGTGGGTGGGGCGCGCGGCGGGGATACGCCGGTGCTCGAGCACAAGTCCTACGATTACGCCCCGTCGATCATCCATGATGGAGTCTACCGGATGTGGTGGTGCGGCGGCATCGCCGGGGATCACATCCTTTATGCCGAGGCCACCAAGCTCGACGGGCCGTGGCACTCCCATGGATCAGAGGCGGTCAACTCGTTCGACGACGTGTTCCAGCCGACGGGCGGCGCGACGGACTTCGATGGGCAACACACCTGCGATCCCTCGGTGGTCCGCGTCGATGGGACGTATTACCTCTACTACGGTGGCCTCAGCAAGACCGGATCAGCTCCGCATATCACGATGATCGGCGTGGCCCAGAGCAGCGATGGCCGCAGCTGGACGCGGCTGAACGGGGGCAAGCCGATCCTGGTGCCGAAGCGCAACGACAGCACGCTCCCCAACACGTACGGGGCGGGGCAGCCGAGCGCGCTCGCGCTCGGGGGCAAGCTCTACCTCATCTACACCGACACGACGGGGCTCGGTGGCAATCAGGTCAACGGCGCCGGACAATACGTGCTCCGCTCGTCGGATCCCACCTTCCAGACGGGGGTGGAGGAGCTCGGTCCGAACGGGTTCGCGCCGCGGACGGCGGAGTCGGAGACCGCCTATTCGCTGGTCGAGGCCTTCAGCGTCGACTGGCAGTACGTCGACGCGATTGACGCCTTCGCGATCGCCATCGACGGGTCTTCCGGCTTCACCAAGGTGCGCCTGTTCGATCAGGATCTCCACGCCATCGCGGGGAAGGACATCCTGCTCAAAGGGGTCTGGGCCGACGGGCCGGGGATCGTATCTCGACCCGACAAGCATGCCATTCCGGGCGATTCGTGCGATGTGATCCCGTTCGACACGTTTCACGGGGCGAGCCCGATCCCCGGCGGTGGGCCCTCGACCTGGGATCTCACCCACGATGGGGCGGACATCACCGTCAATCGCACCTGCGCCGAGGTGCCGTTGCAGCGGGTCTACGAGGGATCGCAGATCGCGGCGACCGGGCTGCCGCTCGCGGTGGTGGTCGCCGGGAAGCGGCTCCAGTTCGCGCTGGCGGCGCCCGCGGGGCGGATCGCGCGGAGTCAGTACGCGATCACCCCGGCAATGTACCAGGCGATCCCCTTCGGAGCGTCAATGAAGGCGGGTGTCGAGGTGCTCGGCGCGCCCGGGCGGCCCGCGGCGTTTCACCTCGACGATCAACACCTCTGGCCGGTGAGCTGTCTGGAGATGATCGACGACAACCAGTCTTCGATCACCTCGACCTCGGTGACCGCGTGGGACGCGATCGGGCAGTCGGCAACGCTGCGCTGCCTGAAATAAGCCGGGCCGTCGACGAGGCGGAGGCGGCGCGCCGGGCGTGAGGTGGTGTCAACCGCTCGCGCCAGGCTACGTCGCCGCGTCGGGCCGCACCGACGCGCGCGCCCCGAGGAGGCCATCCACTCGATCGAGCCACCGCCGCTGCCCGAGCCGGCGGAAGATCGCCCGCGCGTCGACGAAGTGCGACTCCCGCGCCGGATCTCCTCCGGGGAGGTGACGGCCGAGCTCGTAGAGGGCCAGCCCTTGCTCGAACGGCATCTCGAGGCGTTCGGCCTCGGTGAGGCTCTCGGCAAAGGCCCGACGGGACCGGACGGGGCGACCCGAGAGCGCGTCGAGGAGACCTTGAAACCTGAGGGCCTGCGGACGACCGATGGCGTGCTGGCGGGCGAACCGGCGCATCTTGCGGCTGATCCGCGCGGCGAGCCTGGCGCGGGCGGCGCGCGGTTCGGGCTCGCGCTCCTGCTCCCACAGGGCGAACAAGGTCTCTCCCGTGGCCACGTAGCCGGGGTAGTACTGGAAGGCCACGGTGGACAGGCTCTCGATGCGTTGCAGCGTCCGCGCGGAGGCGCGTCGGGCGCCGTCGAGGTCCCCCGCTTCGAGGCAGGCGCTCGCCATGACGCCGTGGGCGATCCACTCCGTGGGATCGTCCCGGTAGTCCTCGGCGAGGATCCGGCGCTGCTCGAACAGCGCCATCGCCTCCTCGACGTGGCCGAGGGCGAGCGCGCACGTGCCCTGGCCGCCCAGGGCCCAGATCCGGGTCTGGCGACTGCCGCTTTTGCGCCCCATCGCGCCGACCTGCTCGTGAAGCCGGAGCGCGTCCTCGGGCCGCGCCGTCATCTCTTCGAGGATGGCGAGCAGCGCTGATCCCAGCTCGATCCCGTGCGAGTCCTGGGCCTCGCGCGCGCAGACGACGGCGGCGCCGAGCAGCGCGCGGGCCTCGGCGAAGCGGCCGGCGGTGAGCGCCGCGATCCCGCCGAGCATCGACACCCAGCCCGTGCTCTGCGGATCGCCGAGCGCCGCGGCGGCCTCCCGGGCGCGGGCGTCGTAGAAGGCGCGGATGCGGGGCAGGCGCACCGCGCTGAGGCCGAAGCCGAGGTTGGCGTAGCCGCGCGCCAGCTCCGGCGAGACGCGGATCCGCCCCGCGAGGTTCACCGCCTGGAGCGCGGCGCCGAGGGCCGGGATCAGCGCCTGCTGAAACTGATGAATTTGCGCGAGCGTCTCGGCCGCGCGCGCGCCCCCGGTGAGCCGCTTGCGGGCCATCGCGTCCGCGACGAGGGGCCGGGTCGGGCGCGCGAGGAGGACGGCGTGAGCGCCGAGCTGCCGGAGGAGGTTGACGACCGCGTCCCGCCTGGTCGCGCGGGCGGGGATGGCCTCGCCGAGGTAGCGGTGCAGCGCCGCGCGCGTGACCCGCTCGGCCTCGGGCAGTAGCCCGATGTGGAGGGCGGCGCGGCCGAGCTGGGCCTCGATGCGCGCGCGGACCAGCGCGTCGACGGGCGCCGCGCCGCGGCCCGGGCGCGCGTCGTCGAGCTCGAGCGCGCGCCGGAGGAAGCCCAGCGCTTCGGCCGAGGCGCTGGCCGAGAGCGCGTCTTCGCCCGCCTTGACCAGGTACTCGAACGTCTTGTCGTGATCGAGCGCCGTGCTGAAATGGTGCACGAGCTCGGCGTGGAACCCGGCGATCGCCGGCGTTCCGGCGTAGCGCGCCTCGATCGCCGCGCCCGCCGCCGCGTGGAGCCGCCGCTGCTCGCCCGGGCCGAGCGCGCCATGGATGATCTCGCGGAGCTTGTCGTGGGCGAAGCGCAGGCGCCCGCCCTCGACCTCGATGATCTGGCGCGCCCGCAGCTCTTCCATGGCCTCGAGGTGGGCCACCTCGTCGAGATCCATCGCCGCCGCGAGCACGCCCTTGTCGATCTCCCGGCCGAGCACGGCCGCTATTTGCGCCACGGCGAGCGCGTCCGGCCCGAGGGCGGCCACGCGCCGGAGCACGAGCGCGCGCAGCTCGTCGGGGAACGAGAGCGCCCCGTAGAAGGACCGCGCGTCGTCGCGAGCGGCCCCGTCCGCCTCGAGGTCCGGGATCTTCCACGCGCCCGCGCCGTCGCGGACCAGCACCCGCTCCTGCACGGCGAGGCGGAGGTACTCGGCGATGAAGAACGGGTGCCCCTCGGATCGCGCGGCGATGAAGGCCACGAACGACGGCGGCGGCGCCGGCATGGCGATCATGTCGCTGACCATGCGCTCCACCGCGGCGGCGTCGATGCGTCCGAGATCGACGCGCGTCACGCCGCCTCCGTCGAGGAGCGCGCGGATCCCGTCGCTCATCTCCTCCGACCGGTAGGTGCCGAGGACCAGCACGCGCGCGTCGGCGAAATAAGCCTCGTCGAGCGACGCGAGGAAGCTGAGCGAGGCCTCGTCGGCCCACTGGAGATCCTCGATCGCGAGCAGGATCGGCTGCGGCTGGGCGAAGGCCGCGAGGGCGCCGGCGAGGCTCTCGTTGAGGCGCGCGCGCGCCGCCTGGGCCGGGAGAACGGAGAGCCTCGGGTAGAGCTCCTGGCCAGGCAGCCGGGCGATCGTCGGCTCGTGGACCGCGAGCGCGGGGCCGCGCGATCCGAGGATGCGCTCGGTCTCGGCGAAGCCGCGCTCGCGGCAGTGATCGACGATCGTCGCGAGCAGGTTCCGGAAGGGATGGAGCGACGCGGCCTTGCTCTCGGCGTCGTCGGTCGCGACCGAGACGCACTCGCCGGTCACGATGGCGATGCCGCGCCGGTTCGCGCTGATGCCGACCTCGAGTGCAAAGCGGGTCTTGCCGACGCCGCTCTCGCCGCCGACGAGCACCCGGGCGCCGCGCATGATCCGCAGGTCCTTCAGCTTCGCCTCGATGGTCGCCAGCGCGGCGCCGCGCCCGGCCAGCCTCGGTCGATAGAGGTGCGGCTCGGCCCGCCGCAGCGGAGGCCCGTCGCCCCCGCCGAGCCGCGCCAGCGCCGCGGCCACGTCGTCGGCGTACCCGACGCGATCGCGAGGCCGCTTCTGGAGCAGCGCCAGGATCAGCGCGTCGAGCGCGGGCGGCACCTCGGTGACCAGCTCCGACGGCGGCCGCGGTGAGCTGAAGAGCTGCTGATCAAGGACCTGGCTCACGGTGCCGACGAAGGGCACGCTGCCCGTGACCAGCTCGTAGAGAATGCACCCGAGCGCGTAGAGATCCACGCGCGCATCCATGAGCTCGCCGTCGATCTGCTCGGGCGCCATGTACGCGGGCGTGCCGATGAAGCGCTCGCCCAGCTCGAGCACGTCGCGGCCGCGCGCGCCGCGGAGCTGCATCGCCAGGCCGAAGTCGACGAGCACCGGGCTCCCGTCGGCGCGGACCATGACATTCTCGGGCTTGAGATCGCGGTGCACGAGCCCCATCCCGTGCACGAACGCCAGCGCGTCGCAGATGGCCCGCGTCAGCTTCAAGACCTGCGGGAGGGCGCCGTCCGCGGCGCGGACGAACGGGTGAGGGAGCGCGAGCATCGGCGTCACGGCTCGCACGCCGGAGGCGATCTGCGCCTGTTCGCCGCGGGGCACGTCGAGCGTGGTCAGATCGGCGATCCGGTCGCGGAGAGGGTGCCCGTCGACGACCTCCATCGCGTACCAGGGCCGGCCGCCCTCGGTGCCCTCGGCGACGATGCGGACGACGCCCGGGTGCTCGACGCGGCGGAGCGCGTGGATCTCGCGGCGGATGCCCCAGAGGAGGCCGGCGTCCGCGCTCTCCACGGTCTTGAGCGCGACCGGCTCGCCGGTCTCGGCGTGCTCGGCCAGGTACACCACCGCCATGCCGCCGCGGCCGAGCACCCGCACGAGGCGAAAGGCGCCGATGCGGCCGAGCGCGTCGCCGTCGCGGGAAGTGTCGGCGAGGCTCGCCGCCCTGTCGACGTGCTTCGTTATCGCGTCCGCGCGCATGATCTCCGGAAGAAGAGACGAGGACGCTGCGCGCGTCAATCGACGTCAATCGAGGTGGACGGCACCGCGCGCGACCGCGAGCTGCGCGTCGAGATCGGGTATCCCGCCGACGCGAGCGCGCAAGCAAATGCGCCGAGAGGGTCGAATCCCGGAGAGGAAGCGGAGATTCAGCCGCGAGGTCGACTCTCCGAATTCTCGGCCGCTCCGGCGCTCAACCGGTGGGCGCCTGCGCGCTCCGGCTGCGCTCCTGCAAGAGCGCCCGGATCCGGGCGAAATCGATGGGCTTGTCCAGGAAGGGCGCGGTGACCTGGGCCTGGAACGCCTCGGTTCGCTCGGTGAACGAGCCGCCGCTGATGAACGCCAGGTGGGGTAACGCGTCCGGATAGAGGCGCTTCACCTCCTCGTGGACATCCATCCCCGTGAGCTCGGGCATCATCAGATCGCAGAGGATCAGATCGAATCTCCGCCCCTCGGCGAGCAGCGCGAGGCCCTCGCGACCGCTGGCGGTGACGGTCACGCGGTGAGGGCGCAGCCCGCGCGCGAGCGCCCGCGCGACCATTGGCTCGTCGTCGATCACCAGCACCTCGAAGGGCTCGTTGACAGCGGGCTTGGGCGCGGGCAGCTCCGGGGCGGCGACCGGCGCCGGCGTGGCCATCGACTCGGAGGCTCGCTCCGCGGCGGCGAGCGTCACCCGCGCGATCGTGCAGCCAGGGCGGCTGTCGAAGTACAGAGTCCCGCCCACCGACTCGAGGATACCGTGCGACAGCGCCAGTCCCAGGCCGAGCCCTTCACCGAGCTTGGTGGTGAAGAAGGGCTCCTTGACGCGAGAGAGGATATCTGCGGCCATGCCAGCTCCGCTGTCCTCCACCTCGATGACCACGCGATCGTCCGAGGCCCGGGTGCGGACCTGGATCTGGTTCTTCGACGCGTGCCCCTCGGGGATGGCCTGCGCCGCGTTGACCAGCAGGTTCAAGAACACCTGCACCAGCCGGCCCTCGTTGCCGACGACGCGCCGCGGATCGCCGAGCGCCGTGGTCACGCGCGCCCTCGGGCGGGTGTGCGGCTCGGCCATCTTGATCGCCGTCTCCAGCGCCCGCGAGAGATCGACACTGCCGATCGAGTCGTCGCCGGGCATCGCCGCGCCCTTGAGATCCTGGACGATCCGCCGGATCCGGTCGACGCCTTCGCGCGCCTCCGCGAGCACCTGCACGGCCTCGGCCTGGCCCTCGAGGAGCGCGAGGGCGCGCTGCGCGAACTCGAGGTTGTTCGACACGTACGACAGAGGGTTATTGATCTCGTGCGCGGCGGCGGCGGCGACGCGACCGAGCGACGCCAGCCGCTCCGTGCGCGCCACATGGGCCGCCATCACCGCTTCCATCCGCTCGCGCTCGGCCGCGAGGTTGCGCGCGTCGAGCGCCGCGATCCGCGTCAGGCTGCGGTGCCGCTCGTTCTCGTAGAGCACGGCGACGAGGAACAGCGTCGCGGTGATCACCAGCAGGCCTGCGTGCTCGTTGAACAGGCGCGTCCCGGGCACCGACGTGGGCTTGACCAGGCCCGCGTGGCCGAGCAAGCCCACCGCGATGCCCGCGATCGACGCGAAGACCGCCCACACCGCGCCGACGCGGATCCCGCCGAGCAGCGTCGCGTAGATGGGGATCTCGGCGATGGCCACCGTGGCGGGGTTCACGCCGGCACCGTGCACCAGCACCAGGCTCGTCGTGCCGGCGAAACACGCCGCGAGCACGACGTTGAGGACCACGCGGAGCGGCGCCCCGGCGCGGAGGGCGAAGGGGCCGCATCCGATCCCCAGGCCGAGCGCCACGTTGATGGCGACCTCACGGGCGTTGCCGGCGACCGCGTGGATCACGGCGAGGACCCCGAAGACGACCACCATCGCCCAGGCGATCGCCACGTTCAGACGGAGCCGATCGAGCCCTTCGGAGGCGATCGCCTCCGCGGGGACGAACCACTGGAGGAACGCGCTCACGGCCCCCCTGGGCGCGGGATCCAACTCGACGTCTCGTTCGCTCGATCGCACCGCGGGCGAGGGAAGGTGATCGGCGTCCATCATGGCGAGAGTACACGACACGTGCTCGCGCGCCGGGCTCGTCTGCGGCGTTCGCGACATGGATTACGATCAGTTGTTGAGGCTGACGAGCACATTCCGGATCTGGCCTCTTGACAGCTCGCCTCGAACAGCAAAGACTCCGCCCTCCCATGAGCCTCGTCTCCACGACTACCACGACGACCACGACCCGCACCGGCGGGCCTGGTCGCGTGGGCACGCCGTAAGTCGAACGAGCCTCACCCACGCAGCCAAGCCCCGCCGGATCGCCGGACGGGGCAGCGCTGCATTTCGCGCAACGAACGCTCTGTCCGGCCTCCCGCTCGAACCGCGAACGGAGACCGACATGCTCTCGAACGATCACGATCATCGCCACGTAGGCCAGCGCCTCGACCTCTTTCATCTGCAGGAAGACGCGCCTGGCATGGTGTTCTGGCACCCTCACGGCTTCACCCGCTATCGTGTCCTCGAAGAGGCGGTCCGCCGGCAGATGGCGCGCGAAGGCTATCGCGAGGTCCGCACGCCTCAAGTGCTTCGCCAGCCGATCTGGGAGGCGAGCGGCCACTGGCAGCACTTTCGCGCTGGCATGTTCGTGCTCGCCGGCGACGAGGAAGAGCGCGCGGCCGCCCTCAAGCCCGTGAGCTGCCCTGGCCACCTCCAGATCGTGGCGCGACGAGCTCCCTCGTACCGCGAGCTGCCCATTCGCCTCGGCGAGCTCGGGCTGGTCCACCGCGACGAGCCGAGCGGCGTCCTGATGGGCCTCTTCCGGCTGCGCCAGTTCACGCAAGACGATGGTCACATCCTCTGCGAGGAGGGCCAGGTGGACGCCGAGGTCGAGCGATTCTGTCGCTCGCTCTCCCATTTCTACGAGGCCATGGGCTTTGACGCCGTCTCGGCGGCCTTCTCGACGCGCCCCGACGAGCGCGCCGGCAGCGACGAGGCGTGGGATCGAGCCGAGTCGGTGCTCCTCGCGGCGGCGCGGCGCGCGGGGCTCGATCCGATAATCCAGCCGGGCCAGGGCGCCTTCTACGGGCCAAAGCTCGAGTTCGTCCTGAAGGACCGGCTGGGCCGAGAGTGGCAGTGCGGGACGATCCAGCTCGACTTCGTCCTGCCGGAGCGCTTCGGGGTTCAGTACATCGACGCGACCGGCGCGCGCCGAACCCCGGTGTTGCTCCATCGCGCCCTCCTCGGCAGCCTGGAGCGCTTCCTCGGCGTGCTCCTCGAACATCACGCCGGCGCGCTCCCCGCGTGGCTGGCCCCGGAGCAGGTCGTCGTCGCCCCCGTCGCCGAGGCACAGCACCTCTTCGCCACTCGAGTCCTCGAACGCCTCCTCGCCGCGGGGATCCGCGCCCGCGTCGACGCGAGGGCAGAGACGCTCGCCCGCAAGGTGCAAGGCGCGCACGAAGGCTCGGTGGCGTTCGTCGCGGTGGTCGGCCGCCGCGAGGTCGAGCGCGGCACCGTCACGCTGCGCAGCCGAGGTGGCCAGCGCGAGCTCGCGCTGGAGGAGGCCGTGCTGGAGATCCAGCGCGACTGCCATCCTCCGATCTGACGATCTCCTCGGAAGAGGTGTTGCGCAGGCGTGTCGCGGCCCCGGAGGAGGCAGCGCGCTCCCCGCGGTCGACGCGCGATTCCCCGCCTCGGGGTGCGACGTTCGTGTGCCGGTCCGCGCGAAGAGTTGAATTCGCACCATCGCCGACCAGAGCGCCGGCCACGCCCGCCGCGGGCGACGTCAACCCCGGGTACTTCCCTCGTTCACCCGGCCGCGCGCCCGCTTCCCCGCGGGCCGCGCGGTCATCGCGGTCCATCGTCGCCCCGACGCGCGGGCCATCCCCTCTCCCAACGCTCGTGCGATACTCGCGCGCATGACGTGGTTTGAGCGCCTGAGTACGCTGGACGCGACCTTCCTCCACCTCGAGAACCGCGCGGCGCACATGCACGTCGGCGCCCTGGCGATCTACGAGGGGCCGCCGCCCTCGTACAACGATCTCCTCGCGCTGATCGAGTCGCGCCTCTCCGCCGTGCCGCGCTACCGGCAGCGGCTGGCGTTCGTGCCGCTCGGGCAAGGGCGGCCGGTGTGGGTCGACGATGGCGAGTTCGATCTCGGCTACCACGTGCGCCACACCGCGCTGCCCGCGCCGGGCGGGGAAGAGCAGCTCAAGCGGCTCGCGGGGCGGCTGCTCTCGCAGCAGCTCGATCGCGACAAACCGCTCTGGGAGATGTGGTTCGTCGAGGGGCTCGGCGACGGGCGGTTCGCGATCATCTCCAAGACACACCACTGCATGGTCGACGGGATCTCCGGCGTCGACATCGCCGCCGTGCTCATGGACGCCGAGCCGAACCGGGCGCCGCCTCCGCCGCCGAAGCACGCGTGGAAGCCGCGCCCCGCGCCCAGCGGCGCCGAGCTGCTCGCCGAGACCGTGCGCGATCAGCTCGGGCGCAACCCCTGGCAGCTCCTGCGCGGCGCGATCGAGCCGGGGAGCGAGGTGCGCCGCGTCGCGATGGAGCTCGCGGGCGGCATCGCGCCGCTGGTCGGGCTCGCGCAGATGGGCAGCGCGCCGACGTCGTCGCTCAACCAGGAGCTCGGTCCCCACCGTCGGTTCGAGACGGTGGGGTTCGAGCTCGGCGAGATCAAGAAGGTGCGCGCGGGCCTCGGCGGCACCGTCAACGACGTGATCCTCGCGGTCGTCACGGGCGCTCTCCGCACGCTGCTGCTGTCGCGCGGCGAGCGACTGACCACCGATCTGCGGGTGATGGTCCCCGTCAGCGTGCGCAGCGCCGAGGCCCGCGGCGCGCTCGGCAACCAGGTCGCCGCGGTGTTCTGTCCGCTGCCCGTGACCGAGGCGGATCCGGCGGCGCGGCTCGCGCGCGTCGGCCGCGAGATGCGCGGTCTCAAGGAGAGCAAGCAGGCCGTCGGCGCCCTCGCGCTCACGCGCCTCGGCGAGTTCACGCCCCCGACGATCCTCGCGCAGGCGGCGCGCTTGCAGGCGCGCACGCGCTTCTTCAACCTGGTCGTCACCAACGTCCCCGGGCCGCAATTCCCCCTCTATTTGCTCGGACAGAAGCTCCTCGCGGCCTACCCCGTCGTGCCCCTCGCGGCGATGCAGACGATCGGGATCGCGCTGCTCAGCTACAACGGATCGATCGGCGTGGGCCTCGTCGGCGACGCGGATCGGGCGCGCGATCTCCACGTGCTCGCCGCCGCGATGCCCGAGGCGCTGGCCGAGCTCGTCGCCGCCGCGGCGTCACCGCGCGCCGCGGTTGCCGCCGACACCTCGGCGTGAAGTCACCTGAAGCGGCTGGCTCGGCGATCGGAAGCTCGATCCGTACGCGTTTCTCCCGTTCGGCGGCGGGATCCGGCGCTGCATCGGGATGGCGTTCGCCATGGTCGAGATGAAGATCATCCTCGCCACGGTGCTCACCCGCGCGGCGCTCCGCCTCCCCGGCGGCGCCGAGCCCATGGTTCGCCGCGGGATCACGCTCGCGCAGCGCGACCGCGCGCGCGTCGTGATGGATCGCGCGGCGTAGCCTCCGCTATCGTCGCGCGATGACCATCAAGCTTCCCTCGCATGCGTTCGTCGCCCTCGCGGCGCTCGGCTGGGCCGACGGCACGTTCAAGCGCATCGAGTCCGCCGCGCTGATCCGCGCCGCGAAAGAGTGCGGGATCGAGGGCGAAGAGCTCGCCGAGGTCGAGCGCTCGACGAAGACCAGGGTCGAGCTCGCGAGCTTCGATCCGGGCGATCTCGGCCCGTGGGATCGGGTCATCACCTACGCGCTCGCGTCGTGGCTCGCCACGCTCGACGGCGTTGTCTCGCGCGACGAGAGCGCCGCGCTCGCGCAGCTCGGCGAGCGCCTCGGCCTCGAGGCCGGCACGCGCAAGCGGGCGGCGTCGGCGGCGTTCGACATCTCGGTGCTCCCCGAAGGCGGACGCCCCGACCGGTACGATTTCGTCAAGCTCGTCGCGCGCCTGAAGGAGAAGCTGCCGCAGCTCGCGAAGTGACCGGCGCGGCCGCGTGAAGTAAGTTGCGGGCCATGAAGGACGCGTTTGCCCGCAAGTACGGCCCCTGGGCGCTGATCACCGGGGCCTCGTCCGGCATCGGCGAGGCGCTCGCGCGAAAGCTCGCGGCGCGCGGCCTCTCGCTGGTGCTCGCGGCGCGCCGCAAAGACCGCCTCGACGCGCTGGCCGCAGAGCTCGGGCGCGCCCACGGCGTCGAGGTCCGCGTCGTCGCGGTCGATCTCGCGCAGCGCGATTTCCTCCCCGCGATCGAGCAGGCCACCTCGGGCATCGAGGTCGGGCTGCTGGTGAACAACGCCGGCTTCGGCCACAAGGGTCGCTTCCTCGACAGCGATCTCGACAGACAGCTCGAGATGCTCGACGTCAACTGCCGCGCGTCGCTCGTCCTCGCGCACGCCTTCGGGCGCAAGATGGCCGCGCGGCACCGCGGCGGGATCATCTTCACGTCGTCCACCGCCGCGTTCCAGGGCACCCCCTTCACGAGCCACTACGCGGCCACCAAGGGCTGGGGCCTCCAGCTCGCCGAAGGCCTCGCCTGCGAGCTCCGGGGCGAGGGGATCGACGTCCTCGCGCTCTGCCCCGGCCCGACCGACACCGAGGGCCCGCGC
Organism: Byssovorax sp.; assembly: GCA_025362495.1. Classification (GTDB taxonomy): domain Bacteria; phylum Myxococcota_A; class Polyangia; order Polyangiales; family Polyangiaceae; genus JANYGI01. The sequence goes on from JANYGI010000176.1 coordinate 26,121, forward strand.
CGCACCGGCGTCGATCCTGCGAAGATCCCGGTGAAGATGATGACCGCCGAGGCCGTGGCCGCCGCCGCGCTGAACGCCCTTGGAAAGAAGGCGATCGTCATCCCCGGCCTCGTCAATCGCCTCGCCTATGCCGCGGTTCGCCTCACGCCGCGCGGCTTCGCCGCCGAGACGGCCGGCCGGCTGATCCACCGCTCCACGGGCGGCTGAGCCGCGTCGCGCCCGATGCTGATCCGCTTTCTGATCTTCGCGGTGGTGCTCGCGGTCATCCTCGGGGGCGCGAGCACGTTCCTCGTTCGCCGCCTCGCGAGCGCGTTCGGCCTCGGCCCGCGCCGGCGCCGCGCGCTCGGCGTCACGCTCGGCGTGGCGGTGGCATTCGGCCTCGGTGGGCGCGTCCTCGGCTGGGTCCCGCAGCGCATCCTCGAGCCGCTGGAGACCACCGCATTCGCCGTCCTCCTCGCGGCGGTGTTCGCGGCGATGATCCTCGGGGTGATCGATCTCGCGCAGCTCGTCGCCTCGATCCCGCGGCGCTTCTCGCGTCGCCTCGCCTCGACGCCCGCGAGCCACGCCGCGCCGCCGCCGTCAGCCGCGGAGCCCGCGATCGCCGCGCCGACGCCGATCGCGGATCCCCCGCCGAACGCGCCTCTCCCCGGCCTGCCGCGGCGAACGTTCCTCGCCCAGGCGACCGCCGGATCGGCCGTGCTCGTCGGCGCGAGCGGCTCGCTCTACGGGACGCTGATCGGCCGTCACGACTACGCGCTCGTCGACGTGCCCGCGCGCGTCCCGGGCCTCTCGCGGCGCCTCGACGGGTTCACGATCGTCCAGCTCTCGGATCTCCACATCGGCACCTTCGTCGGCGAGCCCGAGCTCCGCGCCGCGGAGGATCTGGTCCGCCGCGCCCGCCCGGATCTGCTCATTCTCACGGGTGATCTGCTCGATCACGATCCTCGCCTGGGCGACACGCTCGCTCGCTTCGTGCGCCGCCTCGGGGCGTACGCGCGGCACGGCGTCGTCGCCATCCCCGGCAATCACGACTACTACGCCGGCGTCGACGCGGTGACCGCGGCCGTGACCGGCGGCGGCGGGACGATGCTGATCAACGACGGCCGGGTGATCGGCGACGCGGGCGCGAGCTTCGCGCTCCTCGGCGTCGACGACATCTACGGCCCGCGCACCGATCCGCGCGCGGCCGGGCCCGATCTCGATCGCGCCATCGCCACGGTGCCCGTTGATCTGCCGCGCGTCCTGCTCTGCCACAACCCGCAGCTCTTCCCGCTCCTCGCGCCGCGCGTCGGCCTCCAGCTCAGCGGCCACACCCACGGCGGCCAGATCAACTTCGGCGTCCGCCCCGCGCGCCTCGTCCTCGGTCACCCGTTCATCGCGGGCGCTTATCACCTCGGCGACACGAGCCTTTACGTCAATCGAGGCTTCGGGACGACAGGTCCGCCGGCGCGCATCGGCTCCGCGCCCGAGGTGTCGCGGATCATCTTGACTGGGTAGTTCCGGCGGACATCAAAGGGCCATTGATCGGGACGTTCCTGATCCAGCACCCCCGAGATCCCCGAAACGCTGGAGATGAGGGGCAAACCAGGGTAACCAAGGACCCTCCCATGGCAGCCAGACTCGGCGGAACGTTCCTCGTCGGTGCAAGCGGTCCGGTCAACTATGCCGGCCAGTGCATCCTTTCGAGCCGCGTCGCCGACGGGCTGCGCGAGCTGACGCCCGACAGCCTCTACGGCGGCTTTCGCCGTGGCGTCGAGGAGAGCGCCAAGCGCGTCGGCGTGGGCACGGCCGACGTCGAGCGGCTGCTGCCGATGGATCAGGTGCGCAGCCTGGTGAACCGGTTGACGCTCTCGCAGCAGAACGCGGTCAGCGCGTGGACGATGCACGCGGGCCACATGGGCGGCCTGCTCAAGGGCGTGGCCGACCTCACCTCCGACGGCCGCGCGCCGGACGTGGGCCTCTGCCTGGAGCGCCTGGCGAAGAAGGTCACCCGCGATCGCGAGCTCGCCGAGCCGCTGCGCTCGCTCGCCACCGACGTGAGCGAGTGGCAAGACCTCATCGCGCGCTGCCGCGATCTCCTCGACGACGGCGGCGCCCTCGAGCGCGCCTACCGCATGCGCCGCGTTCGCCGGGTGCTCGCCGTCGCGGGGCTCGCGGGGATCATCGTCGGGGCCCTCGGCGTGGTGCTGTGGGTCCGAGCGGCCCGCCTGCGCGTCGACGCCGTACTCGCCGTCGCCGATCCCTGCGCCGCCGCGGCGATCGAGCCGGGCGACACGCGCCGCGCTTCGTCGGAGCAGCGCCGGCAGATCGAGGCGCGATCGGCCGAGTGCGCGAGCGTGCGCGAGCGCGAGGCGAAGGAGCGCGAGGTCGCGCTCGCGCGCGAGGCGAAGGCCCGCGCGGAGCAGGTCCAGAAGAAGGATCTCGAGCAGAAGTGCGAGGCGCTCGCGGCCCACGTCGAGAAGCAAGCGCTCACGCCGGACGACGTCGCGTTCGCCGGCCCGCGCGCGGCGCTGCTCCGCCGGATCTCCGCGGGCGCCCTCGACGCAGCCGACTTCGGACCCACCGATCCCGACCTTCCCTGCTCCGCGGCCCCGAGCGCCGCGCGCTTCACCGACGCCTTCACGCGCGCTGTCGTCGCGTCGCCGGCGCGCTGGGCCAACGCCGACGATCCATCGAAGCTCGTGACGGCGGCGCTGATCGCCCACGTCGACGATCTGCCGGGATCGGCCAAGCAGGTCGTGGCGCGACGCGCGGACGATCTCGCCAAGAAGGCGCTGATCATCGGCGTACCCGGCCTGTTGCCCCGCGCGATTCGCCTCTGTCAGCTCAAGGACGCGCTCGGGATCCACGGCGGCTCGTTCTGCGCCGGCGCCCTGTTTTCGCTCAAGAAGTAGCGGCCGACTCGGCGTCGCGGGCGAGCCCGAAGACCGGTAAACGCCGCCTCCAGCGCTCTCCCGCGGTCGGCCTCTCGAGCGCGATCCGCACCGCGGCGACGAGCTCCAGCAGCGCGCCGTCGAGGCCCGCGTCGCCGCACGCGAGCGCGAGGCCCGCGAGGACAGCGCCGGTGATCTCGTAGCCGAGCGCGTAGACGGGCGGGCTCGCGCCCCCGGTTTCGCTCGCGAAATGCTGCTCGCACGCGCTCACGTCGAGCGAGGTCCACCCGGCGCAGGTGAGCGGCCGGACCTCGTGGACCGAGCAGCTCCCGTCGCCTCCGAGGAGCGGACAGGCGATCTTCGCCTCGAAGCGCCGCGATCGGGTGAGCCCGCGCGTGCGCTCGTCGGCCGCGGCGATCCGCGCGCCGATCGCCGCGAGCGCGCCGGGATCGAGCGTGCTCCGCAGGTGCGCGGCGATGCGCAGGGCCTCGGGAGCCGTGAGGATCACCTTGGACGAGCAGCAGTGCGAGCACCCTTTGGCGCAGGCGATGGGTCGACTCGGGGGCTCGCGCAGGTTCGCCGCCCGCGCGAGATCGACGGCGCGATCGAGGGCGAGCCGCGCGGCCTCGATCGCGGCGGCGTCGTCGTCGCGCGCGAGGATGGGCCCGAGCGCGCTGCGCTCTCCGGCGGCGACGCCGGCGAGGAGCTCGGGCGTCCAGCGCGAGCGCGCGGCGAGGGGGAGCAGTCGGTTCGTCCTGGAGCGATTCACGCGGCGAAAGGCTAGCGCAAGGCTCCGCCGATCGGCCGCAGGATGCTAGTGTTCGTCGCCGTTGCCAGTCGATCACCGATGCAACCATGTGGGCGTGGCACGTCACTTGCGCGTCGTCGACCGACTGTGTTAGCGTCGCCTCGTCGGGCCCGATCAGCGGTTAAATCAGGGCGGTGGGTGTGCTTGCCATGCTTGGTAAACGAATTGGCGTCGCGCTCGCGGGGCTCCTTTCCTTCCTCCCGCTGCTCACCGGAACGGCCCGGGCAGCCAATACCGTCATTCCGTCGCCGATCGCCGTCCCGCTGACGGTCGACGGTACTGGCCTGTGCATCGCTTCCGCCGTCTCGTCCGACGCCAACTTCATCGCCGACTTCGGCAATCTCAACGCCGGTAACTACAACGGTTCCATGAACACGTTCATGGAAGCTCACGCCATGGACCGGGTCGAGTCCGTCGTTCATACGCTGCTCGACCTGAGCAACAACAACGACCCGGGCGGCCCGGTCAAGGCGAGCTACGGCGACTTCACCGACGTGATGATGCCCCTCTGCAAGACGGGCGGCTGCGACTTTTTCATCAACGACACCACGACGCACTTCGGCTCACGGCTGCGCGGCTTCTTCAACGTCACGGCCGATCTCGTGGGCCAGCCGATCCACTTCGGCCTCTACACCGACGACGCGGTGAGCCTGACGTTCTTCGGAAAGGCGGGCGCGATTTACCCGGTCGCGGTCCGTCCGCCGCAGCTCGGCTTCCCCACCTGGCGACTGACTACCTCGGTGACGTTCTCGCAGCCGGGGCTCTACCCGCTGGAGATCCTGTACGTCGAGATCGGCGACGACGCCGCGCTCGAAATGTCGTATTTCGTCGGGACGTTCACCGATTTCGAGATCTCGGCCAAGCAGATGCCGGTGACGAAGCTGAGCGGCGTCGGCTTCAAGCTCTTCGCGCCGAAGTCGTTCGCGATGACGGTGAGCGGCGAGGCGCCGTTCCCGGATCCCGACGTCTGCCAGCAGTGTGATCGCCAGTTCGTCAACCTGCCTGGCAACAACGGCTGCAAGCTCGGGTATTACTGCAACGAGGCGGCTCTCTGCGGGCCCTGCGACTCGGCGGCGCTCTGCGGGCCCACCTGCTCTCCCTGCGGCGGCACCACGCCGTTCTGCATCAACACCAATGGCAAGCTCGACTGCGGGAGCTGCCGCACCGACCTCGACTGCCAGGCGGGCTACACCTGCGATCTCGTCAAGCACACCTGCAACCAGACGCACGAGTGCGAGAACGACACCCAGTGCGAACGCGGCAAGGCCTGCATCGATTACACCTGCCAGTTCTGCGACACGCCCGATCACTGCGCCGGCGCCTCGTGCAACTGCTGCCCCAGGGGCAACTTCGCCAAGACGATGCAGTGCGCCCAGCTCGACGGCAGCGGGATCGTCGGCTCCCCGCCGCAGCACGCGCCGGTGTGCATCGAGTGCGTGACGACGGCGGACTGCGCGGCGGGCGGCGTCTGCGACAAGCTCTCTGGCCTCTGCGTCGACAAGCTCGCCGTCCACGAGCGCGCGGACTGCTGCGGCGACGACTGCACGCCTTGCCCCACCGACGCTCCGTTCTGCCTCCCCAACCACCTCGGCGAGGCTTGCGCCGTCTGCCGCAACGATCTCGACTGCAAGAACGGCGACTACTGCCTGAGCGGGCAGTGCCAGGGCTGCATCGTCGATCAGCGCTGCGGCGAGCGCTGCGAGACGTGCGGTGGCGACAAGCCCTATTGCTTCGGTGAGCAGGTGGCGAGCACCGCGGTGTGCGTGCGCTGCACGACCGACGATCAGTGCCCCGGCGGCTCGTGCAACCCGACGACGCACGACTGCGAGCCCAAATGCGAGGCGAGCTGCTCGCCGGCCACGCCGTTCTGCTTCGGCGCGGCCTGCGTCGAGTGCTTTGCCGACACCCAGTGTCCTTGCGGCGGCACATGTGAGGCGGCCTCTCACACCTGCAGCACCTCGTGCAAGACCAACGGCGATTGCATGGGCAACGAGCACTGCCGCTGGGACGACGCGGGCACCGCGAAGGAGTGCACGCCGGGGCCGATGCTCGACAACACCGCGTGCGGGAGCACCCTCGGCTCGGCCTGCGCCGGGAGCACGATTGGCAGCAAGGGTGTCGATCCGGTGCCGCCGACGGGGATCGCGGCCCTCGGGATCCTCACGTTCCTCATGCGTCGACGCGGGATGAAGCGCAGAGCCGCGAAGGCGTCGAAGTCGCCCCGCGCAGGAGCCTCGTCGTGAGGCGCGTCGCGACGCTCGGAGCCGCGCTGGCGGCGCTGCTTGCCTCGGCCGGCGCCACGGCCGAAGAGGGCCGCTTCGATGCGCAGGTGTTCCGCCCCTCGGCGGCGCCGCGCGATCTGGTGATGGTGCAGAAGTCGGAGGTGATCGGCAACCTCTCTCCGACGTTCGGCCTCTTCACCAACATTGCCCTCGATCCGCTGGTGCTCGTCAACAAGAACACCTCGCAGCGCGTCAGCGCCGTGGCCGCGAGGCTCGAGCTCACGGGCATGGCGGGGATCGGCTTCTTCAACTGGTTCGACGTCTCGGTCGCCGTGCCGTTCGTGGCCTGGCAGTCGGGCGACAACCTCCGTCCGATTGGCACCGAGGGGCCGGTGAAATCGAGCGCGATGGGCGATCTCCGCCTCTCGTCCAAGGTCGCGATCCCGTATTTCAACCGCAAGGACGAGGTCAAGAGCGGCTTCGGCATGGCGGTCGTGGGCAACGTCAACCTGCCGACCGGGAGCGTCGACGCGTTCACGAGCGACGGTGTCGTCACCTACGGCGGCTCGCTCATCGCCGATTACCGCTTCAGCTTTGGCCTGCTCGTCGCGGCCAACGGGGGCTTCTGGCTCCGCCCGGACCGGCAGCTCGCGGGCGTTCGCATCGGCAACATGGCCTCGTTCGGGCTCTCGGCCGAGGCGTATGTCATCCAGCGCTGGGGCGTGTCCGTCATCGGCGAGGTCTACGGTTACCCGTCGTTGACGACGTACCCCGACAGCATCCGGCAGATCCCGGCCGAGTTCCTCCTCGGCGCCCGCTGGCAAACCAAGCAGGGTGTCTCGGTCACCATCGGTGGCAGCTTCGGCGCGGCCTGCGGCTTCGGGGCGCCGGCCGTCCGCTTCTTCACCAGCATCACCTGGCAGCCGAAGACGTCACGCGAGCAGGACGAGATCAACCGCCTTCAAGAGGTGGACTCCGACGATCCCGATCACGACGGCCTGATCGGTGCGGCGGACCATTGCCCCACCGTGCCGGGCGCGCCCGAGAACCTGGGCTGCCCCGACAAGGACTCCGACGGCGACGGCGTGATCGACCGCGAGGACGAGTGCCCCGATCTGCCCGGCGGCCCGCGCGGGAAGCATGGCTGTCCGACGGCGTTCGTGAAGGGCGACGAGATTGTCATCCTCGACGAGGTCCACTTCGCGACGGACAAGGACATCTTGCTCGACGAGTCGAAGCCCGTCCTGCTCGACGTGGTCGAGGTGCTGCTCGCCCACCCCGAATTGCGCGAGGTGGTGATCGAGGGCCACACCGACATCCGCGCCACCGACGCTTACAACATGAACCTCTCGCAGCGCCGGGTGAACAGCGCCATGGCGTTCATGGTCGCGAGCGGCGTCGATCCGTCGCGGGTCACGGCCAAGGGGTTTGGCCACACGCAGCCGGTCTACGACGACACGGGCTGCCTCGGTCCCGACGAGGGCCTGAGCCCCGATTGCAAGCGGATGACGTCCAAGAACCGCCGCGTCGTGTTCCGCATCCTCCGCCGCGGGGCGCCTCCGCCGCGGCCGATCAGCGGGACGCCGGACGGCAACGCCTCGTCGCTCCCCTCGAAGAACACGGTGCTGCCGAGCAACACCAACGTCCTGCCCACGCAGAGCAACCTGCCGAACAAGGGGCAAGGCGTGCTCGACAACAAGGGCGTGCTCCCCACGGCGCCGGACCACGCTGCGCCCGAGCAGCACGTGTTGCCGACGCAGAGTGGCACTCTCCCGAGCGGCACCGTGCTGCCGAAGTCGGGCGCGACGAAGAAGGATCCCGCGAAGAAAGACGCGCCGAAGAAGGTGGAACCGCCCAGCGACGATCCGAAAGCGCCCGTGAAGAAGGGCACTCCCAACCTGTTCTGAGCGAGCGGCCCGCGGGGGCTAACAGGTGTCGGGCCGGGCGCGCAGGCCCTCCCGACACCGGGCTCGCCGGCCGAAGCGGTTACTTCTTCTTGGGTGTCGTCGGCGGCTTGACGGGGGGCTTGCCGGCCTTCGCGGAGGACGTCGGGGCGGCGGGGGCGGCCGAGGGCACGGCGGTCGGCTCGGCGGTCGGCTCGGGGGCGGGCTCGGCGCTGGGCTCGGCGCTGGCTGCGCCGGCGGGGCGCTTGTTCGGGAGCTTGAGCGGGGTCGCGCCGCTGCTCGCGGGGCGGCGGAGCCAGATGATGGCGGTACCGCTCGAGACCGTCGCGTAGGTCGCGTTCTCGGCGCGGACCTCTTCGTTCACGGCCTCGATCACCGCGTCGCCGCCCACGGCGCACGCGGCCTTGCGGAGCGACTCGAGGCGCTCGGCCTCGGTGCGGGCCTTCGGATCGCTGCTGATGGGCTGGAGGCGGTGGTACTCCGAGGCGGGATCGGTGCCCGCCGGGACGACCTGCATGTCGCTGCAGAACTCGCCCGAGGGGGTGCGTTTGTCTTTGAACGAGGCGCACGCGGCACCAGCAAAGATCGGGGCGACGAGGGCGGCGAGGAGCAGGCGACGCATCGCGAGGGTTTTAGCAGGGATGTGGGCCCCGCAGCAAGACACGCGCGGGTTCGGCCTGCGCGTCTCGGTCAGAAGAAGGCATAGCCGCGGAGCGCGAGGCCCGCGGTGTACACATCGAGGTTGAGCTTCTGCGCCGCGGGATCCGTCGCGCCTGGCTGCGTGAATTTCGGCCAGGTGAAGAACGGATCGATCTCCAGGATCGGGTGCTCGGTCCCGATCGTGAAGCCCGCGAAGAAGCCGAGGGGCACGGTGACCGACGTCCCCGGGCTCTTGACGTCGACGATGTAGACGCTGGTCTGCGCGCCCGCGTGGAGCGTGTCGACGAGGTTGAGCGCGAACGCGACCGGCAGATCGAGGCCGACCAGCGTGGGCGAGCCCTTGGCGATGGTGACGGGCAGGCCGGCGCCGAAGTCGAGGCGCACCGACTTGCCGATGTGGACCGCCATCGGCACGCTCGGCTCGGCGATCATCCCGGCCGTCGCCGACGCGGTGACGATGGTGATCTTGCCGCGGAAGCCGAGCTCGAACGCGCTGCTGATCAGGCCGAAGGTGGCGCCGAGCGTGGGGTTTCCGTAGGCCAGCTTGGGCAGGACCTGGATCTGCGCGAGCGACGCGTCGACCTCGAGCTGGCGGGTGATCCCGAACTTCGCGCCGCCCTGGATCGTGAGGTTGGTGGCGACGTCGCGCTGCGCGGCCTTGGGATCCGCGACGAAGCGCGTGATGTCGGCGGACACGTACGGCTCGAGCGACTGGGCGTGCAGCGTCAACGGTCGCTGGGCGTACTGGAGCGGATAGTCTTCCTGATCGTCGTCGTTGGCGCGCGCGGTGTGGGTGAACGACGCGAGGGCGGCGCCCGCGCAGAGGCTGGCAAGCATGATCGAACGACGCACGTCGAACCTCCCGGTGAGCGCGCCCCGACCGAGGCGGCCATTGATTGTACCATGGTCGTGCGCGAGACCGGTAATGCACGCGGCTGTTGCGGCGGATCATGAGGATCTTGGCGGGGCGACTCGGCCCGATTCCGCCGTCCGGCGGGCGCACGTCGTCCTCGGGACCGTGCTACCGTCTCCGCCGCCTTGCTTCTCGCCTGAGATCTCGACCGGAGGATATCGTGAGCACCACGCGGAACAACCTTCCCCTCGCGATGGGGTTAGCGCTCGGATCCACGAGCATTTTTGCGACGTTCGCGTCGTGCACCGATTCGTATCGCGGCGTGGTGCCGTCGATGGGCGGCGGCGGCGGCACCCCCGCAGCCACCGTGACGAGCGGCGCCGGCGGCGAGGGTGGTCTGTTCATGGAGGGCGGGCCGCCCCAGTGCGACCTCACCTGCTCCAACGACCTCAAGACCGTCATCGATTGCATGGGCGTCACCAAGACGACGTGCACCGTGGATCAAGGCTGCTCCAACGGCGTCTGCATCGATAATCCGTGCAAGGCGGCCGACGAGTCGAAGAGCTCGTACGGGTGTGACTACTGGGCCCTGAAGACGGCGCTCCGCCCGCAGGCCGACGGAGCGTGCTTTGCGGCGTTCGTCGCCAACACCTGGGGCAAGCCGGTTCACCTCGCGGTCGATCGCGGCGGCGTGGCCCTGCCCACCGAGACGTTCACGTACATCCCGAAGGGGCAGGGCAACACCGTCACGTACGCACCTTATGACGCCGTCGCCGGCCTCGACGTGGGGCAGGTTGCCATTCTGTTCCTGTCGCGCAAGAAGGCGGGGAGCTCGGTCATCGATTGCCCGAAGGCGGCGGCGATCAGCACCGAGACGGGCGTGGTCGGGACGGGGCGCGGATCGGCGTTCCACATCACGTCGGACTACCCGGTGGTGGCCTATCAGATTGACCCGTACGGCGGCGGCGCTGCGGCCGTCACCTCGGCGACTCTGCTCTTGCCGACGAGCGCGTGGGACACCAACTACATCGCCATCAACGCCTACAAGTCCTCCGAGGTCGACGGGTTCACGGGCGGGAATCCCTCGCTCGACATCCTCGCGTACCAGGACGGGACCGACGTGAAGATCCTCCCCAACGTGGATATCGTCGCGGGGACGAACGTGATCGCGGGGACGGCGAACACGCCGGTGACGTACACCCTCAACAAGGGGGAGTTTCTCCAGATCACGCAGCCGGCCGAGCTGACGGGCAGCCCGATCGAGGCCACGAAGCCCGTTGGCGTCTTCGGCGCCTCGGCGTGCATGACGGTGCCCAACGGGGTCAACGACTGCGACTCTGCGCAGCAGCAGCTCGCCCCGGTGAAGGCGCTCGGCAACGAGTACGCGGCGGTGCGTTACCGTGGCCGAGGCGGCATGGACGAGGCGCCCCCGTGGCGGCTCGTGGGCGCCGTCAAAGGCACCAAGCTGACGTGGACGCCGTCGACGCCGGCGGGCGCGCCGACGACGCTCGACGTCGGGCAGGTGGCGGAGTTCAGCTCCACGGGGCAGTTCGTGGTGGCCAGTCAGGACGCGGATCACCCGTTCTATCTCGGCGGGTACATGACGGGCGGCGAGCCGTTCGGCGGCGAGGGAGATCCGGACTGGGTCAACGTCATCCCTCCTTCGCAGTACCTCAACAACTATGTTCTCTTCACCGATCCGACGTACCCGGAGACGAGCCTCGTCGTCGTGCGGACTCCCTCGAAGGTGGACAAGTCGTTCGCCGACGTCACCCTCGGCTGCGCGGGGAAGCTCACGGGCTGGCAGAAGGTCGGAGCCTACGAGTACACCCGCGTCGATCTCGTGACGGGGGACTTCATGGGTGTGGGCGGCTGCACCAACGGTCGTCAAGAGATGTCGAGCGCGCTGCCCTTCGGCGTCACCGTGTGGGGCTGGGGCAACACCCAGCAGACCAAGCTAGTGTCGTACGCGTACCCCGCGGGCGCCGGCTTCCAGCCGATCAACAAAGTCGTCGTCCCCGCCATCCCGCAGTAGGAAATAAAGAGTCTTCGCGATGATTCGATTCTCCTCCTCCTCTTCGTCCTCACGGCGCCGCGCGGGGCGCTCGCTCGCGGCGCTCCTCGCCGCCTCGTCGATTGGCCTCGTCCCGGCGCTCGCCCGGGCGCAGACCTCGACGTTCACCGTCGACCGGCTGGTGATGGCCGGCGCCCCCGACGACGGGATCGGGGTCTGGCGGCCGGAGGTGGCGCGGGATACGCGCTTCTTCGGGCAGCTCGGGCTCGGGTTTGCCGTCAATCCGTTCCGCGTCGACAACTACGTCGACGATCTCAACAAGGCCGAGAAGATTGCCGGTCCGCCGGTGTCGCGCCAGCTCATCGCGTACCTGAACGCGGGCGTGGAGCTGTTCAATCGGGCCTCGCTCCAGGTGGCGTTTCCGCTGGTGCTCAATCAGGCGGGGAGCCCGACCAACAACACCCAGGCGAACCTGCCGCAGAACTCGGTGGATCTGAAGTCGGCGGCGCCGATGGACCTGCGCCTCGAGGGGCGCTTCGTCGTCTTCCGCAACGAGGCGAAGTCGTTCAAGCTGGCGCTCTCGGCGTCGGTGTTCCTCCCGACGGGCAACAAGCTCTCGTTCGCGGGCGACGGCAGCGCGGGCGCCGCGTTCGGCTTCGCCACGGAGTACAACGCGAAATCGTTCTACGCGGTGCTCAACGCGGCCTACCGACTCCGCCCTTTCGCCAACCTGAACGAGCTCAACGTTTCGAACGAGGTGCTTTATGGCGTCGGGGCGTACGTGCCTCTCCGCAAGGGGACGCTCCGCGTCGGCGCCGAGGTCTTCGGCGCGTTTGGCGCGGGGAAGAAGAACGTCGGCGATCTCGACACGACGCCGCTCGAGTGGAACGTCAACGGGCGGATGTACTTCACGGCGCAGCGGCAGCTCTGGGCCGGGCTCTCGGCGGGGACGCGGCTCACGGGCGGATACGCGCCCGACTTTCGCTCGGTCCTGGTGCTCGGCGGGGATTTCGGGATCAAGGACACCGATCCTTCGTCGCCGAGCCCGCGGTACTCGTTCAATGTCTCCGACGACGCCGACGTCGACAAGGATGGTATCCCGGACGAGGTCGACGCGTGCCCGCGCGAGCCCGGCGAGCTCAACAGCAACCCGGACATGAACGGGTGTCCGAAGTACATCCGCCGGATCAGCGGCTCGGCCGAGATCGAGATCCTGAAGCAGGTGGAGTTCGCCTTCGACAAGTCGGAGATCCTGCCGGTGAGCTATCCCATCCTCGACGAGGTGGTGCGTTTGCTCCAGGTGAGCACCGAGATCAAGCTGGTGAGCATCGAGGGGCACACCGACAATCAGGGCAAGGTCGACTACAACCAGAAGCTGTCGGAGGATCGGGCCAACAGCGTGATGGGGTATCTGGTGCAAAAGGGCATCGAGGCGGGTCGGCTGACGGCGACTGGATTCGGGATGACGAAGCCGCTCGTGAGCAACGATACCGAGGCTGGGCAGCAGCGGAATCGACGGGTGGAGTTCAAGATCAAGCAGCAGGTGGCGCCGACGGAGGTGCCTGCGAAGCGCTGAGGCGGGGTGAGCGCGGCGTCCCTCGATGTGGGTCGGGGGGCGTGGATCGGGGCGGTGGGGCTTTGGGGGCGTCGGGGCGGCGTGGGGTGGGGATGGGAGGAGGGGCGGGGGCGGGGTGGCTCGATGGGGGTGGAGCGGCTGCGCCGGGGGCGACGTGCGACGCTCGACGTTCATGACTGACCCACGTTGGAGTTCGGCGCGGGAGCGGGAGCGGGATGGACCGCGGTGGTTCGATCGCGGCGGGGGACCGCTCGTGGGCTGGCCGCCTCGGCGTCGACATTCGAAACTCACCCACGTTGGGATTCGGCGCGTTCTGCGAGTTGCTGGCGAGGCAGGGTTTTTTGGCGAGCGCGCTGAGGCCTCGATCTTGCTGGAGCTCTGGGTCGGAGACCGCAGTCGGGATCGTGGCCTCGGCTTCGCGCCGGGGGCCCGGCCACGTCGCCGTGCTGGGGAGGCGGTCGATCAGATCGCGACAGCGGCGACAGGCAAAGCGATCGCGACGCGGGCGCCACCTTCGAGGCGGTTTTCGGCGTAGGCGCGGCCGCCGTGGGCCTCGGCGATGCGCTTGACCAGCGAGAGACCGAGGCCGAGCGATCCCTGCTCGGATCGTCGGTAAAATGGCTCGAAGATGCGGACCTCTTCGCCGTCGGTGAAGCCCGCGCCGTGGTCTTCGACCTCGATGGCGATCTCGTCGCCGTCGCGGCGGACGCGGACGTGCTCGATGCCCCCGCCGTGCTTCTTGGCGTTGTCGACCAGGTTGGCGAGGGCGCGCGCGAGGAGCGTGGCGTCGGCCTCGACGCGCAACGGCTCGGCGTCGCCCTCGGCACCCACGTTGAGAACGCCGGCGTCGACGCCAGCGCGCTCGAGGGCGCGCGCGGTGGCCTCGACGGCGTTGATGGGGCGGCGCGAGAGGACGGCGAAATCGAGGCGCGAGCTCGCGAGGAGATCGCCGACGAGTGCGTCCATCTCGACGACCTCGCGATCGAGATCGTCGAACGTCTTGTCAGGGACGCCCTTGTCGCGGCCGAGCTCGGTGATCAAGCGGATGCGCGCGAGCGGCGTGCGCAGCTCGTGCGAGACGGCGGCGAGGAGCTCGCGCTGCTCGGTGAGGTGCCGCTCGATGCGCGACGCCATGTTGTTGATGGTGAGCGCCAGGGCCGCCGCCTCGCCGTGATGATGATGGCGTCCGAGCTTCGCGCGGGCCGCGAAATTACCGGAGCCGAGCTCGTGCGCGACGCGGGCGAGCTCGGCCATCGGCTGCGCGAGGCGGTGGGCGATCTTGCCCGACGCCGCCCAGAGGATCGCCAGGGTGACGAAGAGGGGGAGCGCGATCTGGAAGGGGCTGGTGCGGTAGCGATCCGCGCAGAGGGAGACGCGCCCGAGCGTCTGGTCGCCACGCGTGATCGGGAGGATCATCGGCTTGCCCTCGCAGGGGCCGCCGTACGAAGCGATCGCGGCGCCGTCGCGGCTCTCGAGGATCACGGTGGCATCGAGATCCTGGCTCACGGTCCGCGCGAGGGCGTCGCGCTGTTGCGGCGAGTCCCAGGCGCTGGCGAAGACGTCGCCCGCGAGGTTGTGGGCGCGCACGGCCTCGCGTTTCCATCCGGTGGCGCCGCCCCCCGCGGCTCCCATGACGAAGGCGACGGCCATCCCGGTGAAGAGGATCGTCGCGCCGAACCACAGGAACATGCGGCGGTGAAGGCGCGCGCGGATGAAGCAGAGGACGGGGTTCACGAGGGTTCTTTCGTGAGGACGTAGCCGACTCCGCGCACGGTCTTGATGAGGCGGGGCGAACGTGGGTCGTCTCCGAGCTTCTGGCGAAGGTGAGAGACGTGGACGTCGACGGTGCGCTCGCCGACGGTGACGTCGCTGCGGCCGGCTTCGGAGAGGAGCGCGTCGCGCGCGACGACGCGGCCCGCGCGGCGGACGAGGGCGACGAGGACGTCGAACTCGATCCCCGTGAGCTCCACGGGCTTGCCGGCGACGGTGACGATTCGGCCGGGAACGTCGACAGCGATCTCGCCCGCGACGAGGCGCTCGCCCGTGGCGTCCGGCCGCGCTCGACGGAGCACGGCGCGGAGGCGGGCGAGCAGCTCGCGGGGGCTGAAGGGCTTGGCGACGTAGTCGTCGGCCCCGATTTCGAGGCCGACGACCCGATCGGTTTCGTCGCCTTTGGCGGTGAGCATCACGATGGGGATGTTGCTCTTCGCCCGGATGCGCTTGCAGACCTCGATGCCGTCCATGCCGGGCATCATGACGTCCAGGAGCACGGCGTCGAAGGTGCCGCCTTCGAGCGCTGCGAGCCCCTTTCGCCCGTCAGGCGCGACCGTCACGGTGAAGCCGTTCTGGTCGAGGTAGCTCTTCAGGAGCTCGAAGAGGCGGACGTCGTCGTCGATGAGGAGGATGCGAATGGCCATATCTGCCATTCGAGCTTACCAGTCCCAGCGGTCTTCCTGCGAGGAAGGCGGCGCGGCGGCGGGGGAGCGGGCGGCGTCGACGCAGAGGCGGGCGACGTGGCGCTCCATGGCCGCCCGGCGAGCATGGGCGTGGCAGCTCATGCCGGCGAAGGCGGAGCCGTAGCCGCCGAGGGTGCCGAGGGCGAGCAGGGCGATGAGCAGGCGTCGTTTCATGGTGCGGATCTCCTCGAGAAATTCCCAACGTGGGACGGTTTTCGCCCCAACGTGGGACGGGTTTGGCTTGGCCTTTGGTCGTTGCCGTCGCTGCGAGCTCCCCCAACGTGGGACGGCTCGCGGCCGGAGCGGAGCGGGAGCGGGGGACGGGCGTGACGCCGCCCCCCGGGCTGGGCGCAGGGCTCACATGTCGTACGCGGCGTCGAACCCGCGGCGCCGGGGGGCACCGCGGCGGAAGAACCCCGGGCCGTTCTCGATGAGGTCCGCGAGGTCGTTGCGCTGCTTTTCGTCGAGGACGACGT
The DNA here is from genome assembly GCA_025362495.1 of Byssovorax sp. Taxonomy (GTDB): domain Bacteria; phylum Myxococcota_A; class Polyangia; order Polyangiales; family Polyangiaceae; genus JANYGI01. Next base: position 41,963 of record JANYGI010000176.1, read on the forward strand.
GGATCTTCGCCAGCGCCCCGGTGGAGGCACGCCGCATCGCTTCGATGGCGGTGTCGTGCCGCGCAAAGAGCTCGCCCAGGAGGACTTCGTCAAAGCCGGGGCTGCGCATCGCCTTGGCGATGTCAGCGCGGCTCCGGCGCATTTCTGCGCGGTTCTTGGCAGCCTCGTCGCGGACTTCGTGGAAGGCCGCGACGATCACCTTCTCCTGCTCGGGCGTGGCATCGAGCTGCTCGATGATTGCGCGGAGAAAGAAGCCGGGACCGCCGCCCCAACCACCCCAGCCGCCGCGTCGGAAGCCGCCCTCGCTGCGCCCGAAGCCGCCCTCGTGATCGCGATGGCCGCGGAACCGCCCGCCGCCGCAACCTCCACCGCCGTAGCCGTAGCCGTAGCCGCCACGGCCGTGGCGAAGCACCTTGACCAGACCGATGAGGCAAGCCGTTCCGATGATGATTCCCAGCATGATCCGTGATCCTCCGTGGACGCCGTGTCGTGGTGTCCGACGAAGGAGAGATTGCTTCGCGGTTGTGAAGCATCTGCACGGACTCGTGTGAAGTTCGGTTAACCTCGGTCGCTGTGTCGCCCCCTATCTTTTCCATTGCGCGTCCGGCCTCTGCGCCCATTCCCGAGAGTGGTGTGCTCCGCGCGGGCGCTGCATTCCACGACATCACCCCGGCCCTCGGCGGCCACCTCGCGGGGTTCGGAGCGATCCGATCCGAGGTCTCGAGGCGGGTATGGGGGCGCCTCTTCGCGACGGCGCTGGTCCTTGACGATGGGGCGGGTGGGCGCGTGGCGCTCGTCGCGATCGATTTTCATGCCGGCACCCGCTATCTGGCGGAGCTCGTCGCGAACGAGCTCGGGCCAGAGATCGGGATCGGGATCGACCGCTTGTTCCTGGCGGGAACACACACGCACTCGGGGCCGGGCCATGTGTACGGCAATACGCTGTATGACCGGATGGCGGCTGGAGGGCAGGGGCTGGACCGGACTGGGGCCGAGCGGATCGCGCAGGGGATTGCGGCCGCGGTGCGGGAGGCGACGGCGGAGCTCCGACCGGCCAACGTGGGACACGGCGTCGCTCGGCGCTGGGGCTACTCGCAGAACCGGAGCCTTCGCGCATTCACGAATGACGGCGCGCGGCCGGAGAGGTTCGCCCGCACCCACGTTCGGGTCGAAGAACTTCCCGCGGGGCTCAGCGAGGAAGGGCTCGCCGTCGATCCGCGGGTGCAGGTGATCTGGGCCGAGGATCTCGCGGGAGCGCCGATCGGGGCCTTCGCGACCTTCGCGGCGCACGGGACAGCGATCCCGGCGGGCCAGGCGACGCTCTCCGCCGATTGGTGCGGGTGCGCGGTGCGCGCGGCCCAGGATCGAATCGAGCGGGCGCCCGGGTACTGGCCCACGGCGACGCGGCGGCGACGCATCCCGATCGGTCTCGCGGCAGGGGCGATGGGCGATGTCGATGTCGATCTGCCGGGCCTCGACATCGCCGGTATCGTCGCCCTTCAGGGGACGGCCCTCGCGGCGCGGGTCGGAGAAGCCGTGGGCGAGACGCTGGAGCGGGCAATCGCGAACGCGCGGACCGCGCTCGACACCAAGCTATCGATCGTGACGCGGTTCGCCGAGCCAGAGCCGGCCGGGGCGTGGCTCGAAGATGGGAGGAGGTTGGCGCCCTATCCCGCGTTTGGAATTCCTGCGCTCGGGGGCTCCGAGCTCGGGCGGAATTTCGCGCTCGACGCCGATGTTCTCGCGTCGTCGCTCAACCTGGAGAGCCGGCGAGGAGACTATCGTCCCGAGGATCCGCACGCCCCGAAGCTGACGTTCGAGAGCGCGATTGTCGAGGTCTTCACGGGGCGCCCTGCTCCGGTGTTGCCGATCCGCCTGGTGACGATCGAGGGCGCGTATCGAACCTTGCAGCTCGCGGGGTTGCCCGGGGAGCCGACCACGCTGTTCGCCGCGAGGATGGAGCGTATGCTGCTGGATCGCGGCGCAACGTCGGTGATGATCGCCGGCGTGACCGGCGACTATGCCGGGTACTTCACGACCGGGAGAGAGTACGACCGGCAGCATTACGAAGGGGCCTCGACGATCTGGGGGCGCTGTACCGGCGATTGGTTGATCGAGGAGGTCCGGGCTCTCGCAGCGGGGAACGTGGCGCCTGCAGCTGGCGAAGCATTCTTCGAAGCGGAAGGTGAATATCGGGGCGCTGGCTCGATCCAGGGGCGCGCGACCCAGCGAGCGACCCGACCCACGTTGACTTTCTCCGACGGGGAGCTGTGCGGCGTCTGGAGCGCCCCGAGCGGGGTATTGCCACCATTCGGGCCCGACCCCTGGATCTTGGTCGAGGAGCTCGACGGCAGTCAGTGGGTGCCTGTGATCCTCGGGAGCACTCCGGTGTCGGACCAGACGCGCGCGATGTTCGTGGAGCGCGGCCTGGAAGGCGAGAAGGCGATCTGGCAGTTTCGCTACGCTGTTCCCGCCGTGCTCCGGGGAAGGACGCTTCGATTCCGTCTGACCGCGCTGGGCTTCGCGCTGGCCGGCGAAGACGCCGCATCGGAGGCGGTACGCGTGGACTGAACGTGGCCTGCGGCGTTGCCGCCTGCGCGCCTGCGGCGAGCGATATCGCCGACGACCACGCGAACCGACGCGAACCGACCCACGTTGAAAGGGTGGACCGGGACCAATCGCGAACTGGGCGCACCCACCTTCGGTCGAGAAGGTCTCTCTGTTGACCACTTCGGGCACTTCGGGCAGTGACCCACGACCCACGTTGGGCCCGGTCGCCCGGTCGCCTCGTTTCCACTCGACGAAGCCACCGCTCCCCGCTGTCTCGCTCGGGAGCACCCACGGTCTGGCGGCCGCCAGGCGCCGACATGACGGCGCCACGCTCTCGGGCCGCGAACTCCACCAGATTCGTCGCGCCCGCGCGAAGGCACGAGATCTGTATCGCCCGACCGATCATGAGCCTACCGCGCCTCATCACCCCTGGAACGACGTATCTCCTGACCCGGCGCGCCTTGCGCCGTCATCTGCTGTTCCGACCGGATGCCGAGATCACGCAGCTCGTCAAGTATGCGCTCGTCGTGTCGGCTCATCGCTACGGCATCCAGGTGCACGCATTCTGCGCGATGTCCACGCACTTTCACATCGTCGTGACTGACGTCAACGGAGTATTGCCGAGCTTCCTGAGCAGCTTTCACCGCCTTGTCGCCCTCGGAACCAAGGTACTTCGGGCCTGGGAAGGGCCGGTATGGGGACACGAGGCGACCAGCGTGGTGAGCCTCTTGACGCGCGAGGCCGTTATCGAAAAAATCGCCTACACCCTGGCAAATCCAGTAATCGCGGGCCTGGTCGATCGCGCGAGCGACTGGCCTGGCGCAAAAGTCCTGGTCGAGGAGATCGGCCGCGGAAACGTGCGGGCGGCGCGTCCCACCGTCTACTTCGATCCCGCAAACCCTGCTTGGCCCGAGGAGGTCGCGCTGCGGATCTCCCTCCCTCCGTGCGTTGAAGCGAGCCGGGCCGGCGCATTTCGAGGCCAGATTGCTGCGGAGATCGAGCGCGTGGAAACGAACGCTCGCGCGGAGAGGACGCAGCGCGGCGCGCTCGTGCTCGGGGCCACGCGCGCCGCGACGGTATCCTGCCTCGATCGTGCCACCAGCATCGAACCGAGCGGCACGCGCAATCCCACGTTCGCGGTTGGCCGCGACAACGGTGACGCCTGGCGAGGTGCAGCCGGCGTGGTGCGCGCATTCCGTCGGGCCTATCGTTCCGCGCTCGATCGGTGGCGCAGCGGAGTTCGAAGTGTCGTGTTCCCGGCCGGAACCTGGTGGATGCGCGTACTCCATGCCGTCGCCGTGAGCGTGGCGGACCCGATGTCGCAGGAGCGGCCCAGCACGGCGGGCTAATCGCAGCTCGCCGCCGACCAGCGCTTGAACACCCCACGGGAGATTGGTGGCCCGCGCGGCTCTCGCGTCGATTCGACGCCTCCGCCTCAAAAGGCTGCTCGCTCGATCTCGCGCCGCCGAAAACACCCGGTCACGTGGTCGTTCACCATCCCCGTCGCCTGCATGAACGCATAGCAGATGGTCGAGCCCACGAATTTGAACCCGCGTTGCGACAGGGCCTTGCTCATCGCGTCGGAGGCTGGTGTTTTCGCAGGTACCTCTCCTCGCACGGCGGGCGAGCCCTCCCTCGGAACGTGCTGCTGCACGAGGCCCCGCAGAAAGGAGTCGAAAGTACCGGACTCCTGCACTTCGAGGAACGCCCGCGCGTTACCGATCGTCGCCAGCACCTTGAGCCGATTCCGGATGATCCCGGGGTTGGCGAGCAGTGCTGCCACCTCGGTGTCTCCGTATCGCGCTATCTTCTCGGCGTCGAACCCATCGAACGCCAGCCGGTAGGATTCGCGCTTGCGGAGCACGGTGATCCAGCTGAGGCCGGCCTGGGCGCCCTCGAGGATGAGCATCTCGAAGAGCTGTCGATCGTCGTGGAGTGGTACGCCCCACTCGCGATCATGGTACTCGACATAAAGCGGCTCGGTCCCCGCCCAGTGGCATCGTCGAAGCGGCTTCATCAGAACGCGAGATCGACAGCCGTGTCCGCTCCTGCGGAGAACGGTGCGGCCTCGAAATCCATCCCCGACACGGTGGCCGGGCTGTCGAACTGGCACCTTCCCGTCGAGTCTGGAAGGCACATGCACTGATCCGCACTGCATCCTTTCGCCGCTGTCCAGAGCCTGGCCGAGATGGTGAGCTCGCCTCTCGGCGCGCTTTCGACCAGGCATATGTCGGCGCAGGTCGCATCGTTGAAGCAGCCCGCGGGCATCGCCCTCGCGGTGAAGATCGAACCTTGCCACGTCACGTTCAGGCTACCTTCCCGCGCGAGGTGGAAGACCGCGGAAATGGCGCCGTCGACGGCGCAGGCGCAAGAGGTCGGCTGAAGCGCCGCGCACGTGGGGCCGCAAGAACCACTGCTGGAGCGCAGGCCAGCTCCGCTGGGGTCGCTGATCGAGAAGGGATCCCCGGAGCACCTGCACCACCGACGCGGTAGTACGGTGCTTCATGGGTGTTGATGAAATGCAGCGGGATCGGAGCCCAGGCGGGCATGACCGCCGGCAGAAACGTAGAACGGTCGGTTGCACCGTCGGTGCCGCTGGCGCCGCTGGCGGCGACCTCGGGGCTACGGCCCGCGAGCGGGAGCACGCCGCGGCTCAGGAGAACGGCGAAGAGGCGCATCGCGCGAGTCTAGCCCAAGCGGCGGCGAAAGTGGACGAGACCCTCCCACGTTCGGGTTTCCCTCGCGGCCGCGCGGCGCGAGACCCGAACCCTCCCACGTTGGGGTTGAAACCCTCCCACGTTCGGGTTCCCCGAGCCTCACCGTGGGATCCGCTTCGTCGTCCGCGGATCAAAAAAAAGAACCCGCTCCAGCGCCAGCCGGGCCCACGCCTCGGCACCCGAGCGCGGGATGAAGTCGGCACTCGCGTGCCCGATCACCCGCTCCCCCGCGATCTCGAGAGTCACCCACGTTGAGGCACCCATCGGCTCCGCCACATAAACCCGCCCCCGCATCCCCCCCTCCGGCACCTCCCCCCCTCCCACGAAAACATCCTCCGGCCGCACCCCCACCACCACCTCCCGCCCCCCGATCATCCCTTCCGGGATCCTCACCGTCCCCGCCCGCACCAGGTTGATTCGCGGCGATCCAATGAACCCCGCGACGAACATGTTCGCCGGCCGCTTGTAAACCTCCCTCGGCGGAGCCACCTGCTGCACCACCCCGCTCTCCAGCACCACCATCTGATCCGACATGGTCAGCGCCTCGACCTGATCATGCGTCACATACAGATACGTGGAGTCCCCCTCCTCGTGCAGCCTCTTTATCTCCCCGCGCATCAGCTCTCGCAACGAAGGATCCAGATTCGACAGGGGCTCATCGAACAAGCAGAGCTTCGTCCGTCGCACCAGCGCCCGCCCCAGCGCCACCCGCTGCCGCTGCCCCCCCGACAGATCCCGCGGCTTCCGGTCCAGGAACCGATCGATCTCCAGCCGCGCAGCGATCTCCCGCACCCGCGCGTCGATCTCCCCCTTGCCCACGCCCGCCACCTGCAGCGGAAACGCGATGTTCCGGTACACGTCGAGGTGCGGATAGAGCGCATAGCTCTGGAACACCATCGCCGCGCCGCGCTCCTTCGGCGACCGATCATTGACAATCTCCCCGTTGAGCAAGATCTCCCCCGCCGTCGGCCGCTCGAACCCGGCCACCAGGTTCAGGATCGTCGACTTCCCGCACCCGCTCGGCCCGACCAGCGTGTAGAACGCCCCCGCCGGCACCTCGAGGTTGATGTCGCGCAGCACCGGCGCCCCGCGCGAGAACGACTTCTGGATCCCCGTCAGGCGCACCGAGATCACGCGCTCACCGCTTCTCCGCCGAGGTGGTGATCCCCGAGACGATCCAGCGCTGAAAGATCAGCGCCACCAGGATCACCGGGAGCATCGCGATAACAGACGCCGCCGCGATCTCCCCCCACGGCTCCTTGTGGTCGCCGCCGAAGAGCCCGATCGCGACAGGCACCGTCCGCGCGCGCGCCGACGACGTCAGCGCCAGCGCATAGAGGAACTCGTTCCACGACGAGATGAAGAGCAGGATGGCCGTCGTCCCGAGCCCCGGCGCCGCGAGCGGCAACATGATCCGTCGAAAGGCCTGGAACGGAGAGCACCCGTCGATGATCGCCGCCCGGTAAATCTCGTCCGGAATCGCCCGGAAGAAGCCGGTCAGGATCCACACCGCCATCGGCAGCGCGAACGTGGTGTACGGCAGAACCAGACCGAGCAAGTGATCGCGGAGCCCGAGCGCGCGCACCGCGAGATAAAGAGGGCTCACCACCGCGACCCCGGGAAACATCGACGCGAGCAGCGCCATCCCGAGGAAGAAGCTCCGGCCTCGCAGCTCGAGCTTGGCGAGCGCAAAGGCCGCCGTCGCGCCGAAGAACAGGCTGGTGACCGTCGTCGCCGACGCGACGATGAAGCTGTTGAGCACGCTCCGCGCAAACGGACGACCCGTGAGCACGCTGCGGTAGCTCTCGAGCGTGAGCGATCGCGGGAAATCGAGACTCGTGAGATCCCCCTCGGGTCGGAGCGACGTCAGCACCTGCCAGAGAAATGGCCCCGCGCAGAAGAGCACCACGACTGCGACGGCGAGCGCGAGGCCAAGCCGCTTCATCCGCGCCCCTCCGGTCCGAGCAGCCGCAGGTAGGCCAGGCTGATCACCAGCACGCAGAGGAAGGTGGCAATCGCCAGCGTCGAGCCATGCCCGAAATCCCCCGCGTCCATCAGCGTCTTGTAGGTGTAAATAGCCAGTGTCTCGGTGCTGTTGGCCGGCCCTCCCGCCGTGAGCACATAGATGGCATCGAAGACGCGAAAGGCATCCAGCGTCCGCAGCACCAGCACCACCGCCAGCGTCGGCTTGAGCAGCGGCAGCGTGATCGATCGAAAGATCCGCCACGAGGAGGCCCCGTCGAGCTGCGCCGCGCGATAGAGATCCTCGGGAATGCGAAGCCGCGCCGCGAAGATCAGGAGCGTGACGAACGGCACCGTCTTCCAGACATCGACCACGATCGCCGCCGGCATCGCATACCCCGGCGTACCAAGCCAGTTGATCGAGCCCGGCAGAGCGCGCGTGATCAACCCATATTCCGGGTTGAAGAGCCACGCCCAGATCTTCCCCGACACCGCCGCCGGGACCGCCCACGGAATCAGGATCGTCGCGCGGAGAAGCCGCTGCCCCGGCGCCGCCGACACCAGCAGATGCGCGAACGCGAGCCCGAGCAGAAACTCCGCCGTCACCGAGAAGACAGCGAAGTAAGCCGTGTTCCCGAGCGCGCTCCAGAACCGCGGATCGTGGAGCAGAAACCGGTAGTTCGCGAGCCCGACGAAGCTGCGCTCGCGGAGCACGAGGATCACCCGATGCAGGCTGAGCCAGGCCGCAAAGAGGATCGGGAGGACCGCGACGCCAAAGAGGAGCACCGCCGCCGGCGCCGCGAGCAGGTACGCAGTCCGGCGATCCCGCGCCGAGAAGGGAGTCGCCCTGGCGCGCGACGGGTTCAATCGTCGCCTCGCATCAGGTGATCGACCTCGGCCTGCGCGCGCCGCAGCGCCTCCGCCGGCGATCGTACGCCGGTGATCGCCGCCGAGAACTCCGCCGCGAGGGTCCCATCGATCATCGGGTAGTACGGTGTCACCGGTCGTGGCTCGGCGCGCTCGACGAGCGGCAAGAGCCCCGCGATCGCCGGCGCGCCCGCGAGCAGCCGGGGATCGCGGTACACCGCAGCGCGAGGCGGATTGCGCCCGTAGGCGAGGGCGATCGCCAGGTTGGCCTCCGCCGAGGTCAGGTGGGCGATGAAGCGGTGCGCGGCGTCGACCTTCCACGCCGGCGTGCTGGCATTGAGCGCGAGCTGGTACCCTCCGAGCGCGCCGCGCCCGATCGAGCCATCTGCCGTGGGCAGCGCCGAGAGCCCGACTCGCCCGCGGACCGCGGATCCCACGCTCTCGGCCTCCGCCCACGCATAGGGCCAGTTGCGCGTGAACACCGCATCTCCCGACTGGAACACCCGGCGCGACTCTTCCTCCGCCATCGACGTGACCGATCCCGGCGAGATCCCGCAGGCCACCAGCGCGCGCAGGTAGTCGAGCGCGCCGCGCCCCTCGGCCGTATCGAGGAGCAGCCGCCCGCCGAGCATCGATGCGCCGCCGTGCCCCCAGATCGCCTCGTACACATTGCACACCAGCCCTTCGGACTGGAGCGCTTGCCATACATAGCCGCGCATCCCCGGCCGCTGCGCCACAGCGTCGCGCGTCAGCGCCACGAGCTCACTGTACGTGCGAGGGGCCTGAGGCACGCTGTCGCTGCGGCGAAAGAAGACCCCGACGTCGACATACCAGGGCACCGCGAAGGTCGCGTCGCCGACGATCACCGCCTCGGCGGCGCCGGGTAGAAATTCGCGGCGCACGACCGCCGGCGGGAACGCCGACGATAGCTCGGCAATCCACCCTGCGCGCGCGAACTCGGCGACCCAGATGACGTCGATGATGAACACGTCGAAGTCGCGCGAGCCGCCCTCGAGCGCCGTGAGATAATACTGGTGCACCGCGCCGGGGGCGCTCGGCAGCAGCTCGGTCGCGACGACGATCCCCTCGTTGTCGCGCTCGAAGTCCTCGAACAGCTGCCGCAGCGGCGAGGGATCTCCGAGGAACGGCTGGTGCTGGAAGACGAGGCGAATCGGCCCCGGCGGCCGCCGCTCCACCACGGGTCGCCGCCGGCACCCGCCCGCCTCGAGCGCGAGGGCGGCGAGGCCGGCGAGGAGGCGGCGACGCGGCATCACACGCAACCGGATACTCCGCGGAGAACGTCAGTCAATCAGGGATGATCGTTCCGTCCTCCGCGGCGCTTCATTCGTCCTTTATCTCCAGCGGATAGCCGACCCGATTCGACGCCTCGTCTTGCAGCGGATCGTGGATGAACATGTCGGCTCGACGGCTGAGCGAGGACATCGTGGACTCGCTCGGCTCGCGTGGACAGGCGATCAGGATCCGCGCCGCCGTTATCCCCTGATCGAGCAGCACCTTGCGGACCGAGCGAGCGCGCTTGAACCCCATCTCGCGGTTGGCGTCGCTCTTCACGTGCTGATCGGCGTGCCCGACGATGAGCACGTGATAGCCGGGATTCTGGTCGAGCAGCGCGGTGACGTAGCCAATCGAGAAAAACGCGTCGCCCTGGAGATCGGTGCGATTGGGCGCGAAAAAGACGAACCGCTCGTCAGGAGCCTCGTATTTCTTCGAGGCGAGATCGCCTGTTCGTCCCCCCGCGCAGCCGAGCGCGACCGCGCAGGCGAGGACCAGCACCAGGGACCGGAGGGGGCGCGTCATGACTGCTCCAATCACCCCTTCCCGTGGCGCTTGCGCTTGCCGGACGAGGTCGTCCCGTCGCGCCGCGCCGTCGCCGTCGCGCCCGGCTCCTCACCGTCGATCGAGGCCTCCTCCGAAGGAATGTCCCAGGGATTGGTGCGCTCGTCTTCGGCCGGAATGTCGGCCAGCGCGTCGAGCAGCGTGGCCGCCGAGCCCCGCGCCGACGGCATCCCCGCGAGGACGGCCGCCGCCGCTGCGGCCCGCGTCGCCCCCTCGTTGCGCGCCGTCGCGACGCTCACCGGCGGCAGGTCGTAGCGCGCGCTCGGCGACGTCGGGCGCTCCATCGGGAGATCGATCCGCGCGCCCGACGAGCTCGGCCTGTCGGCAAGAACCGCCACTGCTTGCGCCGGGATCGCGGCGGGGACGGGGCGCGCAGTCGGCGTCGACAGCATCGCCGACGCGGGCTGCGACACCAGCGCGGGCGGCCGCACCGAGCCAGCCCCTACCGCGTCCGCGCCCGGCGAGATCTCGCGCGGTCGCGCCTGCTGCGGAGCCGACATCGACGCGAGCGCGGGCGGCGGCGCGGACACGGCGCGTGGGCCCGAGACGGGCGCCGCCGCGAGCGCCCCCGGGGGAGGCGCGCTCGCCCGCGGCTGCGCAGCGGACAGCAGCGAAGCCGGAGCCGCCGTCGACGTCGGCGCGCCGCCCTGAGCCGCGCCGGGCGGCCCCGCGACGACGTTCCCTGTCGAGGTCGGCGGGATCGACCGGCCCGGCGCCGCGGCGTCCGTCGGGGCGCCTTCGCGAGGCTTCGGATCGAGCTGCGGGCCCGGCCGCGGCGCGGGCGCGAACCCCATGGCCCGCTCGGCCGCGGCGAAGACGGGCAGCAGATCGCGGAGCGGAATGCTCGACGCGATCGTCGCCGAGACCGCGATCGAGAGATCGCTCTCCGCGTGGAACGGCTCGCCCGATCGCTCGCGCTGCTTCTTGAAGCGGGCCTCGTCGATCGCCACGCGGATCTCGAGCGGCATCTTCGTGTGCCACACCCGCCCGTCGATCGCCGTGCGCGCGTCCCACGCCGTCAAGATCGGCTGGCGATTCACCCCGTCGACGGCGCCGTGATCCGCGAGCAGCGCGTCGAACAGCCAGGCGCAAAGCTCTTGATGGACCGGCGTGTCGTGCCCCCACGGCATCCGCTCGATGAACGTATGCCAGAAGCTCTCGACCGGCCCGTACGTCACGAGATCGCCGGGATCGTGAGCATTTTCGAACGCCCGCGCCGCGACGTCGCCCTCGTCGATCACCGAGTCGAGCAGCGCGCCCTGGAAGTCGGGCGTCTTCTTGCGCGCGGCCTTCGGCGCGAGCCCGGTGAGCGACGTCGTGATCTTCTGGCGGAGATCCGGCCGCGCGAGCAGCCAGCGCATGCGCTCCGTCGCGCTCCAGCGCTCGCGCAGCATCTCGGGCGTCCACCAGGGCAGATCGAGCGCGCGTAAGCGACCGAGGAGCTCGGCCACGAGCTGGAGGTGCGGCGTCGCGCCGAGGTGGGCGCGCGCCTCCGACCGCAGCGCCTCGTCGGTCTTGCGATCGGCGTCCTGATGCTCGAACGGTCTCGGGGCCATGGTCGGAGATCTCCTCGCAGCGCTCGCGAAGCTCCCTTTTTACATGCACGCCGAGCGCGCCACCAGATCGACGACGGGCGCCGGGCGCGTGAAAGCAGATGCTAGAGATCTACACCGAGCAGCCGTCCATCCGCGCGTGAAGCGTCGAGCACCGGATCGATCAGCCACGGCGCGCGCTGCAGCGACTTCGGCGGCGGCGCGGTGGTCGTGAGGATGTACTGAAAGCCAGCGTCACCGCGGAAGCGCTCTTCGAGGCTCTTGGCGTAGAGAAACAGCCGCTCGTAGATCGTTTGATCCATGTCGGCCTCGCGCGGGCCGTCGTGGATCAGGAAGCGCGGCAGCGTGCCGTGGCCCTCGATGCTCGCCGTGAGCGCGGCCAGATCGAAGGCCAGGAGCTTGATCGTCGCGACGGCGGCGCTCTCGCGATCGCCGTGCTCGTCGACGCGGAGCGCGAGGTGCCGCCCGTCGTCCTCGATCCGCCCGCCCATCGCGTCGCCGAGCAGCGCGCGCACCACGTACGCGAAGCGATCCGAGACCTTGCCGAGCGCGGCGGCGTGGTGCTTGCGGAAGCCCTCCTGCCGATCGTAGGAGCGGCGCAGCTCTTTCTCGAGGCGCGCGAGCTCCTCCTCGGTGGCCTCGACCTCGCGTCGCGTCGCGTCGGCGTGGCCCAGCATCCGCTCGATCTGGGCGAGCGCGCCGCGCTCCCGATCGAGCGTCGCCGTCTCGGTGCGCTGCGCGTCGTGCGCGTCGGCGAAGGCGCGCTGCGCCGCGTGCTCGGCCGACTTCGCGAGATCGAGCGCCTCTTGCAGGTGTTTTCGCTGCATCTCGAGCGCGGCCAGCACCTCGTCCGTCGTCGCCCCGGCGTCGTCGATCTTGCGGCCGCGGCGCGCGCGGACCTCGGCGGGCGGGGCGCTCGCGAGCGGACAGCCTGCCTCGCGCGCCGCAGCGAGCGGCACGCTGCAGAACGCGCGGCCCGGCGGCAGCGTCGCTCCGAGCAGCGAGAGCTGCGTGCGCGGCGGCGCCCCACCGCTCTCCTCGGTCGCGGCGATGCGCTCGGCGTCGAGGCGGGCCTCGGCCTCGCGGAGATCGCGCGCGGCGTCGGCGCGCAGCGCGACGGCGGCCTCCCACGCCTCACGCAGCGGCGCGGCGCCCTCGTCGCTGCCCGCGCGCGACGCCGCTACGGCAGCCTCCAGCGCAGCGCGCCGCGTGGTGAGCAGCGCCTGCGGATCGCCTGTAAATAAAGGCCCGTTGGCCTTGCTCCGCCCGATCCCGAGCAGCTCGGCGAGCCGCTTGTCGTCGACCTCGGCCTGGTGCGCGAGCAGCGGCGCGCGCTCGGCCGCGGCCTGCTTCTTCGCCACGAGCCGCGCGTTCTTCGCCTGCTCGGCGCGCTCGTCGTCGGAGATCAGATCGAGCATCGTCCGCACCAGCAGGTGCCGATCGTCGGCCGTGAGCATCGGGCTCTCCGACTCGCTCGTGCTGTCGCGCCATTCGATGAAGCTCGCGAACCGGGCCTCCTGATCGCGTGAGAGCCACGGGAGCACGTTCTCCCAGCGGATCGGCGCGTCCTCGCCGGCGAAGCGCGTCACCGGCAACGTCGCCACCGTCGCCGCCTCGAGGGCCTCGACGAACACGCGGTACTCGAGGCGCTCGCCGCTCGCAAAGACGCCGTCGATGGGCGCGCCGCGCACCGCGAAAGGGTGCGGCCCGATCCCGAGCGGGCGCGCCACGGTCCAGAGCTCGCCTGCGACGAGCACCTCGCCCACCACCCACGCCGAGGGAAGCTTGGCGCGGATCCGGTGACGGCCGGCCTGCGTGGCGAACGTGGGCTCGCCGAGCACGTACCGGATCAGCCGACAAAACGTGGTCTTTCCCGCCGTGTGGCCGCTGAGACGCCCCTGGAAGAGCCGGTTGTCGACGCCGGCGTCCGTCGGCGCCGCCCAGAGGATGTTGAGCCCGCGCCGGAGATCGAGCCGCCGCACCACGTGCTCGTCGCCGGCCCGGAGCTCGCGCAAGATCCACAGGCGCCGCACCCAGACAGTCGGCTCCGAACGATCTTCACGCGGATCGGGCGCGCTCGGGGGCGGAGCGAGCAGCAAGCTGAGCTGGATACCCATGTCCTGGTCATCCTTCCATGGACTCGACGGGGCGGGGAACCTCGGACGGCGCTTCTTTTCCAGGCTTCTCGCCCGCGCGCGACGGGGCGCGAAAAAAGGCGTCGGGTGATATCGTGTCCGGGAGCATGCGAACAACTCGCGCTTTGATCGTCTCGGCTGCGTTCCTCGCGATGATCGGCGCGGGCTGCGCGCCCGCGAGCGCTCCACCGGCCGCCGCGTTCCCCGCGAGCACCGGCGCGACGATCGCCGGCGCGCCGCCCTACCGGTACGAGGTCGCCGCCGGCCCGGCCGCCGAAGAGCTGACGATCACCGTCGATCTGCCGGCGGGTACCAGCCATCTGCGCGCTGCCCGCTCGATGCTCCCGTTCGTGCGCGACGTGAGCCTCAGCCTCAACGACGGCGTCTGGCTCCCGCTCACGGCGAGCAACGGCGGCTTCGATCTCGTCGGCTGCGACCGCGCCCCGTGCCGCGCGCGCTACCGCGTCTTGCTCGGCGATTGCGCGCGAACCCTCGACGATCGCGACACCGCCGAGGTCCGCCGCGGCGCCGTCCTGGCGCCCTCGTCCACGTGGCTCCTCAAGCCCGGCCGGCCGCTCGCCGACGATCGCTTTCGCCTCCATGTCACGACGTCGCCGGGCGTCAACTACGTCAACGGCCTGTTCAATGCGAAGGGCGCGCCCGACACCCAGGAGGGGCACCTCGGCGATCTCGAGGGCTCGCCCTACGCGGCGTTCGGCCTCGCGACGTCGAAGCGCGTGGATCTCCCCGAGGGCGATCTCACGATCGCCATGAGCACCGGCGAGCCGAAGCTCGGTCGCGAGGCGGTCGAGCAGTGGATCGAGGTCCGCGCGCGGGCCGTCGCGTCGTATTACGGCCGCTTCCCCGCGCCTCACGCCGCGCTGCTCGTGCTGTTCACCGAGGGCCGCGATCTCGGCGGCGGCTCGACGATGGGCTCCGGCGGCGCGTCGGTGATGGTCTCGCTCGGCGAGCGCTCCACGGCCGCGGCGCTCGCCGACGACTGGATCCTGGTGCACGAGCTCGTCCACGTCTCGTTCCCCAACGTGGGCAGCCCGTGGGTGGAAGAGGGCCTCGCGTCCTACGTCGAGCCGCTGATCCGCGTGCGCGCGGGCCTGATCGATCCCGACGAGGTCTACCGCGATCTGATCGAGGGCCTCCCGCAGGGCCAGCCGCAGCCCGGCGATCGCGGCCTCGATCACACCGACACCTGGGGCCGTCGCTACTGGGGCGGCGCGCTCTACTGGTTCCTCGCCGACATCGCGATCCGCAAGAGCACCAGCAACGCTCACTCGCTCGACGACGCGCTCCGTCGTATCGTCGCGCAGGGCGGCAACGTTGGCGTGACGTGGACCGTCGATCGCACGCTGGAAGAAGGCGATCGCGACGCCGACGGCACGGTGCTGCGCGCTCTCCGGCACCAGCTCGGCGACTCGCCGGTCACCACCGATCTCGAGGCAATCTGGAACGAGCTCGGCGTCCACCTCGTCAAGGGGAAGATCGTCTACGACGACACGGCGCCCCTCGCGGCGATCCGCAAGAGCATCAACGCGCGTCGCTGAAGGGCGCTCAGCAGATCGAGTCGATGCGCTCGATCCCCTTGCGCGACACCACCATCCGCAGGCGATGCCAGGGCGAATCGGATCCGCTCGTTGACAGGCGGTACACGACGTTGATGTTGTAGACGCGGCGCGCGGTGGCCGAGTAGACGCGGGCGTCGCCGGGATCGGCGAAGACGATCTTGCGGTTGGGATCGTCGGTGTGCGAGAGCCACCGGCGCAGGTTGAGGCGGAAGATCTCGGTCATCATGGGGAAGTCCCCGTTCTCGGCGCCCTTCGGCTGCGCGGCGACCGAGACCGTCTTGTGGTGCCAGAGGACGCGCTCGGGGCGCGCGTGCTCTTCGAGCGGGTGCTCACGAGTGACGCGGCGCCTGGCGAGGACCTCGGGCGGGAGCGTGGTGAACGGGAGGAACGCCGCTCGCTCGTGCACGCGACCGACGCGCCGCTCGCGCTCGCGGTCGAGGATCGCCCACTTGCGATCGGGGAAGCGCCGCGCGATCCAGCCGGCGAACACGTTCTGCAGGAAGGCCTTGAGGCGGTCTTTCACGGCGTAGGCGATGACGACGACGACGGCGTAACGGAAGAAGCTCTCGGTCATCGGCGTGGCGCGGAAGCCGGCCGCGAGGGCGAAGGCCATCGCCACGGCGGCGGCGAACGCATAGAGCGTGTGCACCACCCAGGCGGCGGCCTCGTGCACTTCGAGCGAGAGCCAGAGCACCGACGAGGTGAAGCGCTTGAGCACGTGGCGGCGGAACTCGAGGTGCTCGATGTCGCGCTCGGAGGCGTCGGCCGAGCCTACCGATCCGTAGCCGCGGGCGCGGCGGTGACGGGCCTGCTCGACGGCGTGCGCCGCCAGCGGCTCGGCGTACCCGCGGAGGGCGGGGAAGGTCCGCGCGCGGTTCTCGACGGCGATCCCCATCGTCGCGCAGAGGGTCTCGAGGACCATCGAGACGTCTTCGTCGGTCCACCGCGCGGCGATGCGCGCCTCTTCCGGGAGCGGCAGCGCGGCGGTCTCGTCGATCAGCGCTCGCAGCGCGCCGGCGACGGCGCTGCACGTCGCGACGAAGGGCCCGACGAGGGCGCGCAGGCGCTCGGGCGAGGGCTCGGTCGATGCGATCTCGCGCTCGATTTCTCGCATGGATGAGACGCCGGCCGCGCGCACGAGGCACGCGTAGAGGCGGAGCCGCTGCATCGCCGCGGCGGACTCGGCCGACCCGTCGCTCGCGTCCGCCGACGCGCGCAGGGCGGCGCGGGTGCGCGCGAGCGGCCCGTCGGCGCGGCGCTCCGCGAGCTGATAGAACGGGAGCTGCGGCACTGCGTAGCGCACGTACGACCAGAGATCGTCGTAGATGGCCTTCTTGTCGTAGCTGTCCTCGTGGAGGCGGAAGCTCTCGGGCAGGAAGAAGAACGCCTCCCACGTGTGCTCGCGCCGCGCCGCCGACACCGGGTAATCGATGGCGAACTCGAGGTGGGTCCGATCGTGGACGCGCCACTCGACCGGCGGATCGTCGGTGGGGCTGAGCGAGGACCGGCGCCCGAGATCACCGAAGAGAGAGGCCCAGTCGGCGACGATCTGATCGCCGGTGATCGCGCGCAGGCGCGCCTGCGGTCGTCGCTTGCTCGTCCGCGCTGCCTGGCGCGGTTCCACCGATGGCGGCGGTTGCGAGGGCGGGATGGAATCTGGCAGCACGGTCACGGGAACGTTACAGCTTCGTGACAAGTCGTCTTCCTGGCAAGGAATGGAAGCGCCGGCGGGCGACATTTCTCGTCCCACCTGCGGCGCGCTGCGGCGGGGCCCGGGCCTGGATCGGGAGGTCCCTCAAGGGTCGTCGCGTCCGACGCGGCGCGGCGGCGCTCCGGGCGCGCATCCTCGGGTCATCGTCGCGACGGCGGGATCGGGTTGGAATGCGCTCGTGGCCGGGGAATGCGGCTCCGGGGCGCGCCGCGCGGCGCAGACGGCGCCATCCGCGCCGATCTGTATTACCCTCCGGCCCGTGCCGCGCGCCCAGGTCGCTTTCGCTGTCCTCGCCTCTGCGATCCTGGCTCTCGGCTGCGGCGCCTCGTCGATCCCCAGCCCCAGGGAGGCCGTCGCGGCCTACGCGGACGCGGCGGCGCGGGGCGACGCCGACGCCATCTACGCGCTCATGAGCGAGGACGGGCGCCGCGCGCTCTCGCCGGCCGAGGTGCGCAAGATCGTGGCGGACGAGCGGGCCGAGCTCGCGGATCAGAGCCGCGCGGTGACGGCGCCGGGCGTGGTGGTGAAATCGAGGGCCCGCGTGCGTTACCCCGACGGCGAGGACGCGTCGCTGGTGCTCGACGATCAAGGGGTGTTTCGCGTCTCCGGCGTCGACGCGCTCCCCGCGGGCGCGCGCACGCCCGAGCAGGCCCTGGAGCAGCTCCGCCGCGTGCTCGCTCGCCGCAGCTACGCGGGGCTGATGCGCGTGCTCTCGCCCGCGACGCGGAGCGCGATCGAGACCGATCTGCGATCGCTGGTGGTCGGGCTCGAGCACCCCGAAGGCCTCGAAGTCCTGGTTGCGGGCGACTCGGCCACGGTGCAGATCCCCGGCGGGCACGAGGTGAAGCTCAAGCGCGAAGGGACGAGCTGGCACGTGGAGGACTTCGATTGAAGCGGATCGCGATCGCGAACGCGGCGTGCGCGTCCTCGCCGCGCGTGAGCCGGCGCGCTGCGATCACGGCGATCTCCGCGGCCGCGGCGGCGCTCGTCACGGGGCTGCCGCGCGCGGCGCTGGCCTTCGGTGAAGAGGGCGCGTTCAACCCGCGGGTCCTGCTCACCGGCAACGCCCGCTGGGAGGGCGTGCGCACCACGGCGCCCGGCCGCTGGTCGAAGGAGCTCGCCGATCGCACCAGCGCGCCTGCGAAGCTCGGGCCCGGGACCGTGCGCGCCGACGAGCCCGCGCTGCTGGCGGAGCCCTTCGCGCTCTGGGGCGGTGACGCCGCCGTGCCCACGCTCACCGATCGCGAGGTCAGCGGGCTCAAGCGCTTCATCGCCCTCGGCGGGGTGCTGTTCGTCGACGACTTCGCCCCGGAAAACGGGGTCTTCCTTCGATCGGTCAAGCGCGAGCTCGCGCGCGTGCTGCCCGAGGGATCGCCGATCCCCATCGGCGACGAGAACGTGATCTTCAAGTCGTTCTACCTGTTGCGGCGCGCGGTCGGGCGCGTCGAAGGGCCGGCCAAGCTCGAGGCGATCATCCGCGGCGGGCTGCCGCAGGTGATCTACTCGTCGCACGATCTGCTGGGCGCGCTGGCGCGATCGCCCTCGGGGATCCAGCCGATCGCGGTGACGCCGGGCGGCGATCGCCAGCGCGAGAAGGCCGTGCGGCTCGCGGTCAACGTCGCGATGTACGTGCTCTGCTCCAGCTACAAGGACGATCAGGTCCACGCTCCTTTCCTGATGCGTCGCCGAAAGTCCACGCCGTGAACAAGAGCTTCGCGCTCTCGGGCGATCTCGCGCAACCGTTCGTGATCCTGGCGTGCGCGCTCGCGGCGCTGAGCGCGGGGCTGCTGTTGCTCGAGCTGTGGCGGACGCGGCGCGCGCGCGGATCGGCGTGGCGGATCGGCGCGACCGGGCTCCTCGCGGTGCTCGGGTTGCTCGCGGCGGTGCTGCGTCCCGTGGGGATCGTGTCGAAGGGCAGCCTCGTCGGGCCCAAGGTGATCATCCTCGCGGATGCGTCGCGATCGATCGATTTGCCGGGGCTCGAAGGGTCGCGACGGCAGATGATCGATCGCGCCCTCGCCGAGCTCGAGAAGCGATCGGGCGAGGTGCGCTACTCGGTGCTCGCGTTCGGTGACGGGGCTCCGACGCCCGTCGACGGCGGCGGCGATCCCGCGAAGGGCGCGGCGCCGGGCAAGGGCGCACGCGCTCCATTTCACCCGCGGGCGAGGCTGAAGTCCGATCTCGGCGCGGCGCTCGAGTCGATCGCCCGCGCCGCGGACGAGCAGCCCGCGGCGGTCGTCGTGCTCTCGGACGGGCGCCTCGATCGGCCGGGCGAGACGGGCGCCGGCGAGGCCGTGAAGGCGGCGCTCGGCGCGCTCCAGGTGCCGGTGCACACGGTGTCGCTCGCGGACACGGCGCCGCGCGACGCCAGCATTCGCCGGGTCCTCGCCGCGGGCGCCGCGGTCGCGCATCAGCCGTTTTCCCTGCGGATCGAGATCGGGTGCGACGGCGGCCTCGCCTGCGGCGACGTGCCGGTGGTGGCGCGCGAGCTGCGTGAAAAGGGCGAGCCCACCGAGCTCGCGTCGGGCACGGCGCACGTCGTCGCGGGGCGCGCCACGGTCGAGCTGCCGATGACGATCGAGCGGGCGGGCGCGCGGATCCTGGAGATCTCGATCCAGGCGCCCGAGGGCGACGTCATCCCGGAGAACGATCGCCGCTACATCACCCTCGACGTCACGCGCGATCGCGTCCGCGTCCTCCACGTGGCGGGGCGGCCGACGTACGACGTGCGCGCGCTGCGGATGTGGCTCAAGAGCGACGCGTCGGTCGACGTCGTGGCGTTCTTCATCCTGCGGACGCCGGCCGATCACGTGCAGGCCTCGTCGGACGAGCTGGCGCTGATCCCGTTCCCCGTCGACGAGCTCTTCAACGAGCACCTGCCGAGCTTCGACGCCGTCGTGCTGCAGGACTTCAACGCCGAGCCGTACGGGCTCACCAAGCACCTGCCGTCGCTCGCGCGCTACGTCGACAAGGGCGGCGGCTTGATCATGGTCGGCGGGCCCGACGCGTTCGGGCCCGGTCATTACGGCGGGACCAAGCTCGCCGACGTGCTGCCCGTCGAGCTCAGCCCGGATCGCGGTGAGCAGGGGGTGGACCTCGCGGGGTTCACGCCGCGCTTCACCGAGGCGGGGCGCGTGGCGCCGGTGCTCGCGCCCCTGCGCGCGCTCATCGGCGAGGATCTGCCGGAGATGCCCGGCGTCGACATCGTGGGCGACGCCCGGCGCGACGCGACGGTGCTGCTCGAGCACCCGACCCGCAAGACGGCGAGCGGCGCGCCGATGCCGATCCTGGCGCTGGGCGAGCACGGGAGCGGGCGGACGATGGCCCTCACCGTCGACGGGTCGCACCGGCTGCTCTTCAGCGCCTTCGCGGCCAGCGCGGCGGGGCGGGCGCACGGGGCGTTCTGGGACGCGATGCTCGGGTGGCTGATGCGCGATCCGCGCTTCGAGCCGGCGGTGATCGACGTGCGCGGCGGGTGTGTCGCCGGCGAGGACACGACGTTGACGCTGCGTCCTTTGCCGGGGCCGAGCGGCGAAGCGACGGTGACGATTCTGCACCTCGGCAGCGGCGAGGTCGCGGCGACGTTGAAGACGCCTGTCGACGGGAGCGGCGCGGCGATCGATCTCGGAGCGGGGAAGCTCGCGGCAGGCGGGTATTCGGCCGTCGTGGAGATCGGCAAAGGCACCACCAAAGGGCCGACGACGCGGCGTGACTTCGCCTGCGAGAGCGGCGGGGACGAGTGGGCCGACTCGCGGCCTGACGAGGATCGTTTGCGGGCCATCGCCGCCGCGACGGGCGGGGTGTTCGTGCGCGCCGGCGATGCGGGGCAGCTGCCTTTGCCGGCGGCGACGCAGGTGGCGACGGAGCGGCAGGTCGCGGCGGTGCTGCCGGTGTGGGCCTGGACGACGATGGCGGCGCTGCTGCTGGGGTTGCACTGGATCATGCGGCGGCGGGGTGGGTTGACGTAGCCGGCGGCGCGGATTGGCGCGGGGGATGAGGTGGGCGTGGTGGGCCGATCTTGGCCACTTCGGGCAGGGGACGCGCGGGTGGGCGCCGCGGCTGCAACCCCAACGTGGGACGGTTTCAACCCCAACGTGGGACGGGCGGCGTCGCGATCGCCTGGTATCCTCAGGGACAGCAGGCCGTACCCTGATTCACGGCCGTGGGTATCCGCCGCCACGCGCGCCGGGGTCCCAGGTGGCAACATGAGCCATCCCGGACCTCCACCGGCGCGGTCCCTGGCTCCAATTTCGCGTAGCCCACCTGGCTCGCGGCCCCGTCCCGCATTGCTCGCGGTCTCGTCCCACGTGGCTCGACGGGGTGTCCGTGCCGTCTCCACCCGTCCTCCCCCCGCGGTCGGCGCAGGCACGAAGCGCCCGGCCTCGCCGCCCTTTTACGATCCCCAGGGTGCCGATCCCCAACGTGGGACGGTTTCCTCGGCCAACCCCAACGTGGGACGGTTTCCTCGACCAACCCCAACGTGGGACGGTTTCCTCCCCGACCGACCGCCGAACCCTCCCGCCCCCGCCCCGGTGTACCATCCCCGCCGCATGCCCGAGTTCACGCGCTCCGAAGCCAAATCCCTCTCCACCTGCGTGGACCGCTTCACCGCGTCGTTCCAGCGCGACGTCGCCGAGGTCATCGCCGGCCAGTTCCGTGGCATCCAGCCGGCCGACATCGCCGAGCTCATCGGCCAGCTCAGCCTCCTCAACCGCCAGCTCGACAGCCCGCACAAGCCCGTCGCCGTCCACGACGGCCATCGCGGCCTCCTCAAGCGCGTCCTCGTCGACCAGCGCCGCGAGCAGGCCGAGGCCATCGACGTCCCGCTCCAGAAGGCCGTCGACGCTCAGCTCATCAAGCTCCTCCGCCGCGACCTCGTCTCCCTCGAGTACCTCATGGCCGCCCCCTGGTTCCAGGAAACGCAGGCCCTCCGCGTCCCCTCGCTCACGGACTACCTCTCGATTCGCCACGCCGAGGCCGCGCAGCCCTCGCCGCTCACCCTCCTGCCCCGCGAGTACGACGAGAAATTCCACATCCTCGAGGCACCGTCGCTCTTCCTCCCCGATCTCGCGCATTACCGTAAACGCGCGAGCTTTCGCGGCGCCCCCATCGCCGTCGCCTACCTCGACATCGACGACTTCAAGGCCTTCAACACCCGCTACACCGAGACCATCGTCGACCTCGAGCTCCTTGCCCCCTTCATGGAGGCCATCGAGGCTCACGTCTTCTCGCACGGCCACGCCTACCGCTTCGGCGGCGACGAGTACGTGCTCACCTTGCCAAACATGGAGCGTGACTGGGCGATAACGTTCCTCCGCGCCCTCCAGGCCCGGATCGCCGCCACCTCGTATCGAGGCATCGAGCGCGGCCCGACGATCTCGATTGGCCTCGTCGTCCTCGACGTCGACTGCTTCCTCACCGATCGCGAGGTGCAAGCCCGCGCGAACTCCGCGAAGAATCACGCCAAGGTGCAGGAGAAAGGGCGGATCGCGACGTTCGAAGGGGTGCTGTTCCGCGACGCCGATCTCACGCTGGCGTGAGCTTGCGATCGGCTACTTCGCGAGCAGCTCGTCGACGCTCGCGCAGGTCACCGCCCGCACGATCCAGGCAGCGAGCACCGCCTCGTCGTTCGTCGTTCGGATCTGCTTCTCGTGCTTCTTCCGGACCTCGAGTCCCCGCGCCGCGAGCACGGCGAGCAGCGTCTTGATCGCGCCTTTGATCGCGCCTTTGATCGCGCCCTTCCGCTCGCCCTCGCGCCGCCCTTCGGCCTTGCCTTCGCGCCGCCCTTCAGCCTTGCCCTTGCGCTCGGCGCTGGCGAGGGCCGTGGTGATCACCGGGTTCTTCTTCACGAGCAGCGCCTGGGCGACCGCGTCGTCGGAGCTCACGGCCTCGACGAGCGCGCGGAGCGGCAGCGGCAGCGCCAGCGCGTGGTCCTCGATGGCGCTGTCGAGTGGCAGGATCTCCCAGGTGTTCGTCGTCGCGGACCAGACCAGCGCTCGCTTGCGCTCCACGTCGATGGCGAAGACCCGGCGAACGCCGCGATCGGTGAGCGCGCGGGCCTTCTTCGCCGCGTGCCCGACGCGCTCGGTGCTCAGCACCTCGAAGGCCAGCTCCTCGAGTTGCCGGCCGCCAGTGCGCGGATCCCGCGCCGCGGGGAACACGCTCGCGTCCGGCGCCAGATCGTTCTTGGCCGAGGTGCGCGTGAGCATGTCCGAGGCGACGTCGTACCCGGAGGCCGCATAAGCTTCGAGGAGCGCAGAAATCTTGGAATGCCGGCTCCCGTGCGACTCGTCCGAGGGGGGCACGAGCTCTACCTTTCCGTCGAGGATCTCGAAGCGCGTCTCGGGCATCACGAGGCGCTCGTCGACCTCGGGCAACTCGGCGCGACGCTTCGCCTGACGGCGGCCAGCGGCTGCGGAGCGGGCGTGGTTGGTCGCGAGGGACGACATGACGCCCACGATAGCACGCCCGAAATGGTTCCAAAGGTGACGATCGACCGTGGTCTCGACGCTCAGATCGGCCGCAGCGCGTACACATCCACATCGACCCCGGGGCTACAAAGCACATGCGGCGCCCCGACGGGCGCGGGCAGTCCGGCCGCCACCGCCATCGACTCCGACAGCTCCGACACCTCGGCCTCGTGGAGCGGATAAGGCCGGTGGTGCACCTGCCCGAGCATCAACCCGCCTTCACGAGCGCTGATGAGCAGATACCGCTCCGCCAGGAAATGCTCGAACGTGCCAGCGACCGCGTTGCCGATCGGCCTCCCGATTCGATATCTCGCCTCGAAATTCGCCGCCTGCTGCCCCGCGAACCACCGCTTGCTCGTGTAGTGGACGTCATATCCATCGATATCCATCTCCATCGAAGCGCGGAAATACGGCAGACTCCACCCGATCCGGGCGAGCAGGACAGCAATCGTCGCCGCCGCGTCCAGACTGAAGAACCACACCGCGGGGTGCTCTCCCTCTCGGTGCACGTACGTCCGGACGTTGAGCTCGTGGAAATTCGAGACGCCCGGCACGCTCGGCGCCCACCACGGGCTCACGTCGCGCATCGTGAAGGGGACGACGCCGACGTAGGCGCGCCCCTCGAACGTATCGACGGTGAGCCCCGGAGGCAGGAGCGCCTGGATCGCCGCAACCGGCATTTCCCAGTGCAAGAAGAGCAGGTTTCTCCAGCGCTGAAAGCCTGCGGGGCGGCCGTCGGGGCGCTGGATCGGGGTGAGTCGGTCCATGAATTTCAGCCCAGCGTACCGCGCCTCGCGCTCGCCGTGCTCGCCGACTTGACGCGAGCGCGTCGAGGCTCGATCACGTCGCGCGTGACCCCCGAGCAAGCGATCGTCGAGGCCCGCGGCGACAAGGTGCGGCCGGTGTACCTCGTCGTCGGCGACGAGCGCCTCTTCGTCGATCGCGTCGTCGCCGCGCTGCGCGAGGCCGCGATGAAGGGTGGCATCGCCGGCTTCAACGAGGACAAGTTCACCGCGGGCGAGTCCGCGTCCACGGCCGGGGCGATCACCTCGGCCTGCCGCATGGTCCCGATGATGGCCAAGCGCCGCTTCGTCCTCGTGCGCGGCCTCGATCGCTGGGAAAAGAAAGGCGACGACGGCGGCGGCGACGACGAGGCGCCGAAGCCCGGCAAGAAGGGCAAGCCCGCCGAGAGCCCCCTCGACGAGCTCGCCGAGTACGCGAAAGAGCCCGCCGACTCCGCCGTCCTCGTCCTCGTCGCCACCAAGCTCCACGGCCAGCGCCGCCTGATGACCACCGCGAAGAAGGCCGGCTTCCTCGTGACCTGCGACGCCCTCGCGCGCAACGCGCTCCCCGGCTGGATCCAGAACGCCGCGAAAGAGAAGGGCCACGGCGTCTCGCCGGAGGTCGCCGATCATCTCGCCGAGATCGCCGGCCCCGAGCTCGGCTACGTCAGCGACGTCATCGAGCGACTCTCGCTCTTCGTCGGCCCCAAGCAGCCCTTCACCGAGGAGGCCGTCGCCGAGATCGTCACCAAGGTTCGCCCTGGATCGGTGTGGGAGCTCATCGATGCGCTTGGCCGCCGCAAGATCGCCGTCGCCATGGCCACGCTCGCCGACGTCTACGATCCTCGCGAAGGTGGCTTGAAGCTCCTCGGCCTAGTGACGTGGTCCGTCCGCCAGATGGTGAAGTTCGACTCGGCCCTTCGCGGCGGCTCCGATCCGCGCGAGGCCGCGGCGCGCGCCGGCGTGGCCCCCTTCAAGGTCCAGGAGATGACCCAGACGGTGAAGGGGATCCCGCCGGGCACGCTGGCGCGCTGGCTGCGCCTGCTCGCGCACGCCGATCTGGCCCTCAAGAGCTCCAAGCGCCCTCCGCAAGCCATCCTCGAGGCGATGATCCTGGAGATGTGCGCGTGACAGAGGCGCCCGGAGCGCCGCTCCGGATCGGCGCCTGAACATCCTCGTTCGTCCTCATGGCACCTGGTTGACGGGCGCCAGGAAAGCGCGAGTATTCAGGGGAGTCGATCCCTGAAGCCATCTCGCGCCCTGGAGGCAACATGCTTGTTTCGCCGCGAAGCAGAGTCGTTTGCGCCCTGGTCCTCGCCGCGCTCGGCGGCTCCCCGGGCTGCGCGTGCTCGGGAAATGACTCGCCCACCCCGAGGGGATCGGGTGGCGCCCCCGCGGCGGCCGCCAGCTCGGGGGCAGGGGGACGCGACTCCACGTCCCAGGCCGGGACGGGAGGTAGCCTGTTCTCGACGGGCGCGACCCCGCCGTGCGAGAACCTCGAGTGCCAGCAAGTAGTCTGTCCCGGCGGCGCGAAGACCACGGTGAGTGGCACCGTGTTCGCCCCGGAGGGAACGATACCCCTCTACGATGTGGTGGTCTATGTTCCCAACGCGCCGGTGCTCCCGCTCCCGGAGGGCGCGAGCTGCGACACCTGCGGATCGACGCTGAGCGGAGCGCCCCTGGTCACCGCCCTGACCGACACCTCGGGGCACTTCGTCCTGGAGAACGTGCCCTCGGGCAAGAACATCCCGCTGGTGATCCAGGTCGGCAAATGGCGGCGCCAGATCGTGCTGCCGGCCGTGGATTCCTGCGTCGATACGCCGATCCTCGATCCGGAGATGACGCGCCTCCCGCGCCGCCGGAGCGAGGGTTCACTCCCCCGCATCGCCCTGACGACCGGCGGGGCCGATCCGCTGGAGTGCCTGCTTCGCAAGATCGGTATCGCCGACGACGAGTTCACCCCGGCCGCGGGGGCGGGGCGAGTCAACCTCTTCGCGGGCCACGGGGGAACCGGCCAGTACGCGACGAGCTTCAACGCCGGCGCCAAGCTCGATCCGGCCGCCGATCTCTGGATCTCGGCCGCCGATCTCCAGAAATACGACGTGGTCCTCCTGGCCTGCGAGGGGTCGCAGGATCCGGACAACAAGCCCCCCGAGGCCCTCCAGGCGATGTTCGATTACGCCGGCGCCGGCGGCCGGATCTTCGCCTCGCACTGGCACAACTACTGGCTCGAGAGCGGCCCTGCGCCCTTCCCGACGACGGCGTCGTTCGTCGATGATCCCGATCTGGACGATCCCTTCACGGCCCTGATCGACACCTCGTTCCCCAAGGGCCAGGCCATGTCCGACTGGCTGGTCAACGTCGGTGCCTCGACGACGGCGGGCCAGATTGACATTCACGCCGCGCAGCACACCGTCGACGCCGTGAACCCGGCGATGGCGCAGGCCTGGATCCACGGCAAATCGCCGCAGTCGGTGCAGTATTTCACCTTCAACACCCCCATCGGACAGCCGGCCGACAAGCAGTGCGGACGCGTGGTGTTCAGCGACATCCACGTCTCGTCGGGCGACACCGTGGGGGCGAGCTTCCCTCAGGGCTGCACGACGACGGGCCTCTCCCCGCAGGAAAAGGCCCTCTTGTTCATGCTCTTCGATCTCTCGTCGTGCGTGATGTCCGACGGCGATCCGCCGATGATCCCGCACTGAGCACGACAGCGTGCCCTCACCCGCTCGATCCCCCTCTCCGCTCGGGAGAGGGGGCTCGACTGTGAGTTTGGAGTGGGGGTTTCCGTGAACGATCCTCTCAGCGACGGCGCTGCGAGCGGCGGCGCAGGAGGAGCGCCGACAGCAGGAACAGCGGCGCCGCGAAGAGCGGGCTCGACGAGGAGCCGCCGACGAAGCAGCCGCAGCCGCCGAAGGAGACGTCGTCCTTGTTGGTGCCCGTGCCGCCGACGCCGCCCGTGCCACCGGTGCTCATGCCACCGCCGACTCCAGCGCTCGTCACCGGGCCGCTCGTCATCGCGGCGCCGGTCGAGGACGCCACCTCGCCGGAGCCCACGCCGGCGGTGGCGGTCGTCATCTCACCGCACGGCGCCGTGTCGGCCACGAGGCTGTCGAAAGGCGTGTTGGTGATGCCCTTGAAGGCGATGTTGTCGACCTCCCAGCCGTAGTTGCCCTGGGCGTCGTCGGTGCCAATCCGGAAGCGGACCTGGACCTTCTGGCCAGCGAGGGACTTGCCCATCGAGACGGTCACCGTGTCGGTGGCCGGCCACGACGTGTTCTGGGCGACGAAGCCGGTGCGGTCCTTGAGGACGTTCTTCGCCTGGCCCTGGGGATCGCCGATCGTGCCGCCGTAGCCGGGATCGCCGAACTTGGTGATGTCTTGCCAGGTGCCGCCGCCGTTGGTCGAGATCTCGAGGACGCCGCCGTCCCAGTTGACCGTCCCGCCCATGGCCATGCTCGACTCGAACTGATGACGATGATCGAACGTCATCACGAAGTCGTCCGTCTGGCTCACGAAAAGGACGGGCGACTCGAGCGCGGTGTCGGTCGGGCTGCCATAGTCGATGCCGCGCCAGACGTGGTTCCCGGCCGTGGGCTCGATTCGGCCCCAGATCTTGTCCGAGTCCGTGCCCCCGAGCGTCCAGGTGGTGCTCTCGGGCTCGACGTCGTCGAACGTCGCGCTCGCGGGCAGCTTGTCGACGTTGATGAACGGAGCGGTGGTGATCGTCGCCTTGGCCGTGCAGGCGTCGGGGTTCTCGACCGTGACCGCGATGTCGAGGTTTTCCTTCACGCTGATCGAGGTGTCGAGCTTGATGTCGATCTGCGCCGTCGTCTTGGCGTAGGCCGCCATCGGAGGCACCTTGACCGAAGGGCCGTTGGGGAAGGTCACGCCGGCCGTCATCGTCGCGACCGTCACGACCGTATCGCTCGTCGAAGCGGGGCCGCCATTGACGATGTCGACCGTGATCTTGCCGGCCTCGCCTGCGTCGAGGAAGCCGTCCTTGTCGCAGGAGAAGACGCTGTCATCGACCTTGACCGACGTCGCCTGGACGTTGGGATTGACGGTGAAGCTCTCGACCACGCCCGCGAAATCGGTGGAGTCGCGGGGGGGCGAGACGGCGCAGGAGCCGGCGCCGCGCTTGGCAAAGGCCTTGGCCATGGCGTCGAAGTCGCTCGGATCGGCGGCCGCGGCGGCCGCGAGGATCGCGTCGCGCTGCTCGGTGAACGTGGGATCGGTCGGGGCGAGCTTCATCCCGGCGACCACGTAATCGGACATGCGGCGGTGAGCCTCGGCGTAGCTGTACGTCGGGTTCGGCCCCACCGTCTTCTGGAGGAGCGCCACGTACGCTTCGAACATCATGATCGACCAGACTTCGCCGGCGTTGTGGGCCTCGGCGTTGTTGGCGCCGGTGTCGGCCACGGGCACGCCCGCCGGCAGCGTCGCGCTGTCCATGATGTGCTGGAAGGTGAGCGGATCCTTCGTCATGTCGGTCGAGTACGGGTAACGGCGGATGCCGAAATACCCGGGCTCGAAGAAGGAGCCAGTCGCGTACTGGGCGGCGGCGTAGGTGCCAGCGAGGTTGTCGCCGGCGCGCAGCACCATCATCGAAGCGTTGAAGTCGCCCCAGCCCTCGCTCTCGGCGCTGCAGGTGGGCGAGCCACAGGCGACGAGGCGAAGGTGGATGTAGTGGCCCCACTCGTGGGCGACGACGGTGTTGTCGATGGTGCCGTCGCGATCGACCGAGGCCGTGCGGGCCAGGGTGGTGGTGATGGCGCCGTTCATCAGCGCCGTCTTCAGGGCGTCGCCGTCGGTCTGGCTGATCGAGAGGATCGGGATCGTCACCGCCGGGCCACCGGGGTTGGCTGGCATCGCCGGCGCGCCGCCGGGCTGGTTGTTGGCGAGGATCACGCCGATCGCGCCGGCGTTCTGCGCGTTGAGCGCCTTCTGCTTGAAGGTGCACATCCCGCGATCGACGAGGACGATCTTGCCCATCGCGCTGCCCGTGAGGGCCTGGCAAGCGTCGGTGGTGGGGGCGGTACCGTCCTGGCCGAGGACGACAGCGCCGTTGACGTTGAAGCTCTGCGGGCCGAAGTCGGCGACCCCGACGGTGAGCGTCTGATTGGCAGGCTGGAGGTTGATCGAGGCAGCCGAGAGGCCATCCCAGACGTACATCTGCATCCTGGGCGACTCCCCATCTGCGCCGGCGCTCATGTTGGCGTTGTCGCGCTGCTGCGGCGCGCCGTCCTGGGCCTCGGCGTGGAGCGGATCGCCCGCGATGCCGCCGCGGCCGAGGTTGTCTTGCTGCCCGTTGCCGGCGGCCTCGTTGAAGCCGCTGTCGTACCACCAGTCGTGGAGCCAGTTGGTGACGTAGAAGATCTGCGTGATGGCAGCCATCTTCTGGTTCGCGCTCGACTGCGGGCCAGCGCTGGTGTCGAAGATGCGATCGAAGGCGTTCGCCGAGGTGGTGGTGGCGCGGATGTCGGCGCCGCCCGAGAAGCCGTCGGGCGCGTCGTCGTCGGTGTAGGCGTCGACGTTGTTGCCCGTCGTCACCCCGGCGCCCTTGGGGAGCCAGGGATCGAAGGTGTTGTTCGGGTTCTTGTTGAACCCATCCATCGACACGAGCGAGGGCGCGACGAAGGGAGGATAGCTGCCGTCCGGCATGCCGGTGGGGTGAGGCGTGAAGTCCGCCATCGGGCCGTCAGCAGGGCGCTTGTCATTGGCGGGATCGGCCCAGACCCGGTAATTGTTGCTGTCGCTGTGAGTCTGGTTCTCGCGGTAGAGCACGCGGCCGTCGTCGGCGGCGATCACGTAGCCGTAAGCGTCGGAGTCCGTCTTGGCGACGTCGCCCGAGAGGAGCTCGAGGTAATAGGCGGGGACGATGCGGTCGGGCAGCGGGAAGTACACCTTCTTCACGCGCGAAGGGCGGGTGAAGTGCAGGCTCTGCGCCTTGACGATCGGAGTCGCCGCGAGGCCGTAATACCGGTACTCGGCCTTGATCTGCTTGGTGTCGACGAGGTCCGACGGCTGGAATGCAGCGCCGTAGAGATCCGAGAGGGCGAGAGAGACCGCCTTGACGTCCGACACCGAGAAGGCCTTGGACTTCGCCGTCGCCGTCGCGACAGCCGAGGGGTGGAGATTCCCCCCGATGGCGACGAGGCCGAGGTCGCGGCTCATCATCACCTTCACGTCGTTGTGAAAGAGCGCGACGCCGTTCACCCGCTGCTGGAAGCTCACCAGGATCCCGCCGCGGCCGGTGTCGTGGATCTCCTTCAGCTCGGCCGTCGCCAGCGCCGCCGGGCTGAGGCCGTAGCGCGACGCGTGCGTGAGAAGATGAAAGCGCGCCGCCGCCTCGGGGGTCGAGGCCAGCGCCTTCGAGGCGGCGTTCGCGCCCTGGATGCCCCACAGCATCGTCGGCCGGCCGCTGGACGCGTCGATCGAGGCCACTACCGCCGGGGCCGCCGCGCTCGCCGCCCTCGCCGGGCCAAGCGCCGCGACCGGCTTCGCACCGTAGTACGCGTTGACGTTGGGGAGATCCTTCGCTTGCGCGAGCGAGGCCAGAAGGAGGGGAACCAGGGCCGCAAGATATCGAGACGTGCGCTTCATCGCTCACTCCAGGACCGTAGTCCTTCGATGGGGTGGAAAGAATCGCGTGTCACTGTAGAGGCCAGTTTCCGGCGTATAGAGCGCACCGCGAGTGTCGGGCCTCATACCCGTTTCTTTGTCGGAGCGATAGCGGCGTCGCGCGCCACTTCGACAGCGAATTGATGGCTCGTCGCGTCAGAATTGGTACTGACACTCTTCCTGTAATTCAATCGTGCAGAAAGATTGCAATGGTGAACCGGGCACACGTCCGGTTCATGCGGGGAGCCCACGCGTCGGCGCGGCGCGCTGCTAGGCTCCGCCGCGCATGAACCGCAGCACTGCCTTCGCCGCCGCCGCCCTCGTCCTCGTCGCCTGCGCCAAGCCCGAGCCGCCGCGGCTCACGCCCGTGTCGGCGAAGATCACCGCGATCTCCCCGCAAGGCGTCGACGTGGACCTCGAGCTCGATGCCGACAATCCCAACGCTATCGATCTCACGGGCCGCGAGGTGAAGGCGACGATCACCCTCGACGGTCGCATCGTGCTGGGGACGGCGGCCATGACGAACAGGATCAGCCTGCCCGCCCACCAGAAGACGAGGATCGCCGTGCCGGTGTCGAGCCGCTGGAAGGATCTCTCGGAAGGTCTCGAGCTCGTGACGATGGGGAAAGACATCCCGTACAAGGTCGATGGCACGGTGGAGATCGGTGGAGACAGCCTCAACATCACGGTGCCGTTTCACGTGACGGGGATCCTCACTCGCGCGCAGCTCATGGCCGCGTCGCTCAACTCGCTCCCGAAGATCCCCGGGTTCCCGTCAGGCGCGAAATAGAGCGCGTTTTCGCCGCGAATAGCGGTTCCTGCGCTCGCGCCGCCGCGATACGGTGGGCCGGCTCTCGATGGCTCGCCTCGCGGTATCGATCAAAAGCCTCCTCGATCGCCCGGACGCGGAGCGCCGCCTCGGCCCGTTTCTGCTCGTGTCCGCGCTCGGTCGCGGCGGGTTCGCGCCGGTGTGGCTGGCGAAGGAGATCTACGGCACCACCGAGCTGCGCACCGCCGCCGTGAAGCTCTTTTCGCTCGAGCTGTCGGGCGACGACGACGCGCGGATCTCCGGGCCCGCCTCGGCCGCACGCGATCGGATCGTCGAGGAGGCGCGCGCTCTCTGCCAGGTCGAGCACCCCAGCGTCGTGCGCTTCTATGCGCTGCCGATCGACGAGGCCCGCGGGGTGATGGGCCTGGCGATGGAGTACGTCGCCGGCGCGCCGCTCGACAAGCGCATCGAGGTCTCCGGGCGCCTCTCCGTGGCCGAGACGCTGGCGATCGGCATCGCGATCGCGTCGGCCCTCTCCGCGGTGCACCGCGCCGGCCTCGTGCACCGCGACGTGAAGCCCGGCAACGTGATCGACGCCGCCGGGATCTACAAGCTGATCGACTTCGGCATCGCCGCCGCCGACGCGCTGGGCGCGAAGAAGCCGCGCGAGAACCGCAAGCCGCGCGTGGTCACGCTCGACGATCTGCCGCTCGAGGTCGTGGGCACGAAGATGTCGTCGATCGAGGGCGCGGTGACGCAGCTCGATGGGCCCGGCTCGTCGTCGTCGGATCCCTCCTCGCTCGGCGTGCGCTGCGGGACGGTGGGATACATCGATCCGGTCGTCGTCTCGACCGGCGTCCCGGCGACGCCCGCGAGCGATCTCTACGCCCTCGGGGCGATGCTGTTCGAGTGCCTCACCGGCAAGGTCCCCGCGGCGGCGCGGATGCCGGATGGCCTTGGATTGAAGGGCGAAGTGCTCGACGGGAGGATGGCGCCGCCGCCGCTCTGCGAGGTGGTGCCCGGGGCGCCGCCGGGGCTCGGGCGCATCCTCGACGCGCTGCTCGCGCCGGAGCGCAGCGCGCGTCCCACGTCGGCCGAGTGGGTGGCGATCCGGCTCGAGCAGGTGCGCCACGAGCTCACCGGCGTCGCGCGGGCGTTGCCGCCCGAAGACGTCGGGCCGTTCCGCGGGCTCGGTCGCTTCGAGGCCGGCGATCGCGACGTGTACTTCGGCCGCGCGAGCGAGGTCGCCGCGGCGCTCGAGACGCTGCGGAGCCGCGGCGTGGCCGCGCTGATCGGGCCCTCGGGCAGCGGCAAAAGCAGCCTCGCGCGCGCGGGCGTGATGCCGGCGATCGCCGAGGGCGGGCTCGGCGGCTGGCCGAAGAAATGGGACACCGCGGTGGTCGAGCCGGGGGCCGATCCCCGCGCGACGATCGGCGCGGCGCTCGCGCGCTTCGCCCCCGGCGCGAAGGATCTCTCGCCCGAGGCGCTGGTGGTCGCGCTCGCCGATCGAGCGCAGCGCGACGGCGTCGGCGTGGCCCTGCTGGTCGATCAGCTCGAAGAGGTCGCGACGATCGCCTCGGGCGCGAGCCAGGCGTGGACGGTGGCGCTGCTGGCGCGCCTCGGCGAGCAGGTGCTGCCCGGCGTGCGCGTCGTCGTCGCGGCGCGGCGCGATCTGCTCGATCCGCTGCTCGCGCTCGGCGGCCTCGGGCGCGCGCTCACGCGGGGCCTCGTGCTGATCGAGCCGATCACCGACGTGACCTGGGGCGACGTGCTCGATCAGGCCCTCGCGGCCTACGGCTACGCGCTCGAGGACGAGGCCTTGAAGGGCGAGCTGCTGGCCGATCTCAAGCTCACCGCGAGCGCGATGCCTCTCGTGCAGTTCGCGCTGACGGAGCTCTGGCACAAGCGATCGCGCGACGAGAAGAAGATCACCCGCGAGGGGCTGCGCGCCATCGGCGGGATCGCCGGCGCGCTCGAGCGGCACGCCGACGCGACGCTCGCCGCGATCGCGCGCGAGCACCCCGCGGTCGAGCTCGCGGCGCGC
Organism: Byssovorax sp.; assembly: GCA_025362495.1. GTDB lineage: Bacteria > Myxococcota_A > Polyangia > Polyangiales > Polyangiaceae > JANYGI01. The sequence continues at coordinate 75,584 of JANYGI010000176.1, forward strand.
GGCGTGCTACTCGCGCTGACGACGCCGCAAGGCACGCGGGCCGCGCGCAAGATGACCGAGCTCGAGGTCGCCGCGGGCCCCGGCCGCACCGACGTGATCGAGGCCTTCGAGCGCGCGCGCTTGATCGTGCCCGGCCCGGGCGGCGTCACGCTGGCGCACGAGGCGCTGCTCACGCAGTGGGGCAAGCTCCGCGGCTGGGTCGCCGAGGCGCGCGAGGATCGACTGCTGGCCGAGGAGCTCGAGCGCGACGCCGAAAAATGGCGCACCGACGCCGAGTCCGTGCCGCTCTGGCAGCGGCGCCGCCTGGTGTTCGCGTCGTTCCTCTCGCGTCGCGGCGGCGTCCGCCTCTCGCCTCACGCGCTCGAATTTCTCCGCGCCAGCGGGCGCGCCGAGCGGCGCAATCGCTGGGTGATGATCGGCCTCGCCGCGGCGGCGGCGATCTCGCTCGGCGGCGGCGCCGTCGCCTACGTCAAGGCGGTCCAAGCCCAGGAAGAGACCTCGCGGCAGAAGCTGATCGAAGAGCAGACCAACCGCGAGCTCGCCGAGCGCCAGATGCACGAGGTCCAGGCCAAGCAGCTCAAGATCGACGAGCTGCTGCGCGATCTCGCCGACTCGCCGAAGAAGGAAACAGTCATCGCGCTCCAGCGCCAGATCCGCGACTCGGAGACGCAGAGCATGGCCGAGCCGAAGGAGCGGATGCTCGCGACGCCGGCGCCGATCCTCGCCTCGACGAGCCACCCGATGGCCACGCTGGCGACGTCGACGGCCATCGCGTCGGCCACGCCCGCGGCGCCGCCCGTGGTGAGCGCGCCGCCCGTGATCCCGGTGATCAAGCAGCAAAACGCCTGGGAATGAGCTGATCATGGTGGGGTCCCGTCCGTCGCGCTCGAGGCTCGGCCTCGCGCTGCTGCTCGCGCTCGCGGCGGCCCCGGGGCGCGCGCGCGCCGACGAACCTCCCGACCTCGGCGACGACACGACGTCGCCGGCCGCGCACCTCGCGCTCGCGAAAGACCTGTTTCGCAAGGGTGTGACGCTGCTCCAGGCCGACGACGTCGAGCGCGCGCTCTCGTACTTTCTCCGCTCGCGCGCCGAGCAGGCCTCGGCGAAGAACACCGGCAACGCGGCGATCTGCCTGAGCCGGCTCGGTCGCTACGACGAGGCCCTCGAGATGTACGAGGAGCTTCTCCTTCGTTTCTCGGGTGATCTCGACGCCGAGGACCGCGCCACGCTCGGCCCGGCGATGGCCGCGCTCCGCGACAAGGTCGGCGCCGTGAGCGTCTCGGCGAGCGTCGACGGCCTCGTGGTCATCGACGGCCGCGCGCGCGGCTCGCTGCCCTTCAGCGCGCCGGTTCGCGTGCTCGGCGGCAAGCACACCATCCGCATTTTCAAGGAGGGCTACGTCGCCTACGAGGCGCGCGTCGACGTGCCGATCGGCGCCACGATCGCCGTCGACGCCCGCCTCGCCCCGCTCGCGGGCGCGGGGCTGCTCCGCGTCGACGAGGCCGCGAACGAGGGCTTCGAGGTGCTCGTCGACGGGTCGACCGTCGGCCGCGTCCCGTGGGAAGGCACGCTCGGGCTCGGCCGCCATCTCGTGTGGATCCAGAAGAAGGATCGCGGCTCGGCGCCGAGCTCCGTGACGATCCTCGAGGGGCAAACGGCCCTCGCGCAGCTCACCGTCGCCGATCTCGGGCCCCCGCTCCGCATCGCGGTGACGCCGCCCACGGCCGGCGTCGCGGTCGACGGCGTGGCCCTCGGGCTCGGCTCGTGGGCCGGTCGCCTCCCGGTCGGCGGCCACCGCGTCGTCGTCTCGGAGGACGGGTATCACACCCGATCGATAGAGCTCGTGGTGCAGAACAAGAGCCTCGCCGGCGAGCGCGTCAACGTCGATCTCGCCCGCGATCCCGAGAGCTCGCGCTGGCCGCGCTCGGCCCGGGGCCGCCCCTTCGTCAGCGTCTTCGGCGGCAACCTCGGCGGCTTCACGCTCAACTCCACGGCAGAGCATGCCTGTCCATCACGGTGCTTCACCGATCCCACGGTGCAAGGCGGCCTCGGCGGGGTGCGCTTCGGGTTTCGCTTCAAGAGCGGTATCGCCCCCGAGGTCGCGGTCGGTGTGGCCTCGTTCGGCGTCGATCTCACCCGGGGCGAACAGGGCACGTTCTTCAGCCGACAGGCTGCCTCCACGGTGCCAGTCACGTACTCGGTCGACGATCGGCTCCGCGTGGTCGGGCCCTTCCTCGCCACCGGCGGGAGCTTCTGGATCCCGCTCCGCCCCGACGTCGGCTTCCTGGCGCGGGCCTCGGTCGGGGTGCTCTTCGCCCACGCGTCGGATCCGGTCACCGGGAGCGCGTCGACGGGCGATACGCCGCTTCCGCTCATCGTCTCGGATCGCGACGAGACGGTGAGGAAGCCGATTGGCTTCGTCCTGCCCGAGGTCGGCGCCGAGGCGCGGCTCGGCTCGCTCCGCGTCGGCTTCACCCTCGGAGCGGCCTTCTTCCCCGCCGGTGGCCCGCAGTTCCTGCACGAGAACGCTGGCGTCAACCCGCGCTGCGAGGCCTCTGCCCCCGCCGCCGTGGGCTGCGCGCCCCTCAGCCACGTGCTGCGCGGAGAGAGCGCCTTCGGGGCCTTCGTGCTCTGGACTCCGCAGATCGCGATGGGCTACGTGTTCTGAGCGGAGCAGGCGAGGGGAGCTGCACCACCGAGCCCTGGAGTCAGACTCAGAGTGAGAGTGAGAGTCGATGCCCACCCCCGCCCCGTGCTCGGCGCTTCGCGCCTCCGCGCGGTGCGCCCCTCCCAAATCGCGCCTCCGGCGCTCAGGGAGGGGTCTTTCCCACGAGCAGCTGCGCTCGTCGAAGCCTGCCGATAGCCATCGTATTGAAGCTCCAGAATGGCAGGTGAGACAGGGTATGCATCGCGTGGTAAACGGGCTCCAGGAGTGAACATCAATCTCCCTCTTCGCCTTTTTGCGCCTCGGCGTCTCCGCGCCGCTCTGCGTTCAAATCCGGCTCTCGATGGCGAGCGGCCCGACCACGGCATCAATGCAGCGATCCTGCGACAGCCACGCCGCAGCCCAGCCGGGCGCTGATGACCGACGGCCGCTGCGCGCCCGCGGCACATCGCCAACGCGTTCGGCGGGCGGACCAGCGGGCCCGCGGCAGCCCGCCGGCTCGCATCCGGCGAGTCCTCCGAGACGCGAGGCGCGCCCGTGGCTTTTGCCCCTTTGCGCTGTGATCGAGTTGCGTCCCGCCTCGCGCATCGGTACCACGGAAGCGTGGCCTTCGCGGATCTGACCAACGACTTCGTTTTCCGGCGTATCTTCGCCACGCATCCCGAGATTCTCCGCGGGTTGCTGAACGATCTGCTCGATCGGCAAGGCGACCAGGCGATCGAAGCCATCGAGTACTTGCCGAGCGAGCAACTCCCGCTGGCGGTAGGGGCCAAGCTGTCGATCCTGGACGTTGGGTGCAAGGACCGGGCGGGGACGACCTTCGTGGTCGAGATGCAGCTCATCCACCATCCGGGCTTCGTCAACCGCGTGGTCTACAACGCGTGCAAGGCCTACGTCGGTCAGCTCAAGGCGGGCAAGTGGTACGATTCGTTGACGGATGTCGTGGCGATCTCCATCTGCGACTTCGAGATATGGCCCGACGCGGAGCAAAAGGCGCGGGGGCTCGACGTGGTGCCCATGTTGAGCCGGTGGAACATGACCGAGCGTGGCTCGGGCAACTCCGGCCTCTTGCAGGTACAATATGCGTTTCTGGAGCTGCCGAAGCTGTCCGAGCGGAGGCCTGATACCGGGGCTTCTCAATGGGCATGGCTCTTCGTGCATGCGCCGGAGCTGACCGAGGTGCCCGCGGATTTGCCCGTGGTGTTCCGGGAGGCGCTCGCGCTCGCGAACAAGGCCACGTTCACGCAAGAGGAGCTCGACGCCTACGAGAAGGTGAGGGACGAGATTCAGCAGGTGCTGGCGATCGCCGAGGCCCGGTGGGCGGAAGGCAAGGCGGAAGGCAAGGCGGAAGGCAAGGCGGAAGGCGAGGCTGCAGGCTTCACCAGGGGCAAGGTGTCAGCCATTCTCGCAATCCTTGCAGCGCGCAACCTTCACGTGAGCCCCGAGGTCCGCGCTCACATCGAAGCGTGCGATGATCCCGCGACGCTCGAGCAATGGATCCCGAGGGCGACCACGGCCGCAACCGCTGAGGAGATCATCACTCCAGGGCCGCCGCTGCATCCATGAACATCGACTCATGACCGAAGGTTGAGCGCATCGACGACAGCGCGCTGGTGCTGACGGGGCCTGCGGCGCGGCCGCACCCCGCCATGGCGTCCGACTCCGGTCTCTTCTACATCCTTCATCTGGATGGAGATCATGAAAGCAGAGCGACGATCGCGCTGTGCCTGCGCCCGATCCCGCCGCTCTTCCCCCGCTCCTCACTTCACGTAGTCGCGCGCCACTTGCCGCACCGAATCGGACGCGAATGGCTTGGCGATCGTCGGGTTCGGCGTCCTCTCGATGAACTCCTGCGCGCGGGTCGAGAAGGTGCCTCCGCTCATGAACACCACGCGTCGGGCGAGCTCGGGGGAGGCGATGGCGAGCGCGTCGTAGAAGTCCATCCCGGTCATGTTGGGCATCATCAGATCACAGAAGATCGCGTCGAGGGCGCCGTCTGCGGCGATCCGCGCCAGGGCGGCGTGGGCGTCGAGGAAGACCTCCACGTCGTGCTCGTTCCGCAGGAGACGCGCCAGCGCTCGGCCCACGGCGGCGTCGTCGTCGATGACCAGGATCTTGCCGCGTCGGCCGCGCGCGATGGCGTCCTCGGCGGCGCGCAACGCCGGAGTTGGCGCCCGCTTCGCCGCGGGGGGCAGGGCGACGCGGAAGGTGGTGCCTTTGCCGGGCCGGCTCTCCACGGTGATCTCGCCGCCGAACGCGGTGATGATCCGCTGACAGATCGAGAGTCCCAGCCCGGTGCCTCCGCCTCTCCCCTTGGTGGTGAAGAATGGATCGAACACCCTCGCCAGCACGTCGCGCGGTATGCCCGGTCCGGTGTCGTGGATGTCGACTGCCGCGCGGCCAGCGCCGTCGACGTACGACACGACGCGGATCTCGTGGTGCTCGGCGTCGCCCGCGCCGATGGCCTCGGCCGCGTTGACGAAGAGGTTGGTGAACACCTGCGTGAGCTGGCCGGCGTTGGCCTCGACGTAGGGAGTCGTGCCGTAGTCCCTGCGGAAGCGCGCGTGGTTGCGAACGAGGCCGTCCGTCATCTTCGCCGCGGTCTCGAGGACCTCGGGGAGGTCGAGGAGGGTGCGCTCGCTCTCGTCGACGCGCGAGAACTTCTTCAGATCGCGGATGATCGTCTTGACGCGATCGGCGCCGTCGCTCGCCTCGCGCAGCGCGTCCTCGCCCTCGGTGAGGAGCTTCATCATCGCCCGGGAAGAGACGCTGTCCGGCTCGGCGCGCAGCACCTCTATCGCGGCGCGGATGCCCTCGAGCGTGACGGCGACGTTGGCCACGACGTAGGCGAGAGGATTGTTGATCTCGTGGGCGGTGCTCGCGGCCATGGTGCCAATCGTCGCGAGCCGCTCGGACTGGGCCACGCGTCGCTCGAGCTCTCGTCGCTCGGTGATGTCGCGGAAGACCACCACGGCGCCGAGCATGTGCCCCCGGTCGTCGACGATGGGCGCGGCGCTGTCGTCGATCGCGATGTTCGCGCCCTTGCGCGGGACCAGGCTCGTGCCGGCCGGCAGGCGGGCGATGAACGACGTCTCCAGCGCCAGGCGCACGGGCGTCTTGATCGGCGCGCCGTCGGGGCCGACCATGCGCATCACCTCTTCAATCCTCTTGCCGACGGCGTCGGCGCGCGTCCACCCGGTGAGCCGCTCGGCGACTCCGTTGAGGAAGGTGATGTGCTCGGTGCGATCCGTCGCGACGACGGCCTCGCCCAGCGATTCGAGCGTCGTCGCGAACCAGCGCTCGCGCTCGGCCAGGCGCGCTTCCATCTGGTGCTTCGAGAGCGCGACCTCGATGGTGATCCGGAGCTCGCGGTCGCTGAACGGCTTGAGCAGGTAGCCGTGGGGCACTGTCTTCATGGCCCGAGACAGGGTCGCTTCGTCGGAGTACGACGTGAGGTAGACGATGGGGACGCCGAACTGCGTCCGGATCTCCTGCGCCGCCGCTATCCCGTCCATGGCGCCGCTGAGGCTGATATCCATCAGCACGAGATCGGGGCGAGCCTCGGTGACGGACGCGATGGCCTGCTTGCCCGTCGCGACCGTGACCGGCACCGCGTAGCCGAGCGCGATCAGCGTTTGCTGGATGTCGTTGGCGATGATCCGCTCGTCCTCGACGACGAGAATCTTGGCAATCATGTCAGTCGTCCTCGAAGCGCTCCGGGAAGCGCAATGTACACCGCGTGCCGCCATCCGTGGCAAAATCGATCGTCCCGTGGAGCTGCTCGGCCAGGGTCCGCGCGAGGAACATCCCGAGGCTGGTGGTCTGCGTGGCATCGAATCCGGCCGGCAGCCCGACGCCGTCGTCGGCGACCGTCACGGTCACGTCGTTTCCCGCCCTGGAGACGTGAATGATCAGCCGGCCCGGCCCGGGCCGCCCGATGAACGCGTGCTTGAATGCGTTGGTGAGCAGCTCGTTCAGGATGAGGCCGCACGGCGCCGCGAGATCGATGGGCACATGGATATCGGCGCTCTCCACCTCCACCGCCACGCGACTCACGCTGTCGCCGTGGGTACGTACCAGCGCGGTCGCGAGGCTGCCAGCGTAGGCGCCGAGGTCCACGCTGCCGAGATCGCGTGACTGATAAAGCTTCTCGTGGAGGAGCGCTATCGATCGCACGCGGCCCTGGCTGGCCTCGAAGGCCGCGCGGGCGACGGGATCGGTGATGCGCTTCTCGTGGAGGCGGAGGATGCTGGAGACCACCTGGAGGTTGTTCTTCACGCGGTGGTGGATCTCCTTCAGCATCACCACCTTCTCGGCGAGCTGATCCCGGATCCGGCGATCGGCGCGCGTGCTCGCCGAGATGGCGCGCGCGATGGTCGAGATACCGACGACCGCGCCGGCGGCGTCACGGATCGGGGACACGGCGAGCGAGACGTCGAGCGTCGTACCGTCGCGGCGCAGACGCACCGTCTCGAAGGGCTCCATGGCGATGCCCCGCGCGACGAAATCGAAGAGGGCTTGCTCCTCGTGGCGCCGCTCCGGCGGGAGCAGCATCGTGCTCGGCTGCCCGAGCGTCTCGGCGCTGGAATAGCCGAAGAGCCGTGAGGCGCCAGGGTTCCAGCTCTCGATCACTCCGCTCAGCGACTTGGAGATGATGGCGTCGCTCGACGAGTCCACGATCGTCGCGAGCTGGGCGCGGGCCTGGTCGGCCCGCTTGCGATCCGTCAAGTCGAGCACGAACGAGATGGTCTCGCCGTCGGTTCCCTCGATTATCGCCGTCCCGATCATGACCGTGATGCGGCTACCGCTTTTGCAGATATATTCTTTTTCGCGCAGGCTGGCGACACCGGCGCTGCTGAGCTCGGCGACGGCGCGCGCGTCGACAGGGAGCCACTCGGGCGGCGTCAGCGTCTTCCAGTCCACCGTCCCGGAGAGGATCTCTTCGCGCGAGTAGCCAATCATCGCCAGCAACACGTCATTGATCTCGAGGACGTGCGACCGCAGGCTCGCGATCACGATGCCGATGATCCCAGCGTCCGAGAGGCGAGCAAAACGGGTCTCGGCCCGCGCCCGCGCGGCGACGTTCCGCCGGGCGTCCTGGAGGAGACGAGCGTTGGTGATCGCCAGCCCCGCGTGATCGGCCAGCGTCTGCGCGAACTCACGATCGCGCTCGTCGAACGGGGGCGCGTCGGGTCGGCTGCGGCGAAACGCGAGCAGGCCAATCGAGCGCCCCTGAGCCCGCACCGCGATGATCAGGACGCTATGGGCTCCGAGCGCCTTGTAGTGAGCCACGTACTCGGGCGACATCATCGGCCCGTACACCTCGAGATCCAGGCGCGGCACCAGGAGCGCTTCCCCCGTCTCGATGATCCGTCGCAGCGCCGAGTGCTCCTCGAGCCGGAGAGGGACCGCGGCATACATCGCCTCGAGGTGCGCGACCAGCCGCGCATCGCACGCGTGGATCGAGACCGGGATCACGCGCTCGGCGTCGTCCGAGAGCATGAACAGCACGCACGTGTCGCCGATCACCTGCGCGAGCCGGTGTGCGACGGTGTCGAGCAGGTGATCGTGGTCCGCAGTCGACTCCGCGAACGCGCGCATCGTCTCCGAGAGCATCTGGATCTTGATCTCCAGGCTGCGTATGCGACTCACCTCGTCGTCCAGGGGGCCACCGCCCGCCGGATCCTCGATGCCCACGCTCATCTGCGGCGAACATAACACCCATGTGGCGACGCCCGTCGATTATTGCGTTCTCGCGAGATGTGCGGGCGGACACCGTCGATCGGGGGCGCGGTATGGTCAGGAACAGTTCTCTTGCGGGAGACGCCACGTCATGGTGCGACATCATGTCCCGGGCTCCGGCGCGCCTGCTCTTGATCGACTCTCGCCCGAGGGGCAGGCCGTGCTCGATCGGATCCTGCCCGTCCCCGGGGCGCTCGCGGCGGAGATACCGTGTTTGCCCGGGGCACCGCGCTGAAGCGCAGGGCGCCGCTCAGCGCCGCTTCCGTAGCCACGCCGCGCCGATCGCCGCCAGCGCGAGCCCGAGCCAGGCGGCCCCGGGGCCGCTCGCGGGCGCGGCAGCGACGCTGCATCCACTGTCGTTCTTCGCGGGGCCCGCCGCGGTCCCGCCGGCGCCGCCGTCCGCGCCGGCGTCACTGCCACTCTGCGATCCGCCGGCGCCGCTGGCCGTCGCGGTCGCCGCGGTCGTGTCCGGTGGCGCGGCGTCGGCGCCCGCGTCGGTGTCAATCGGCATCCCCGCGTCCGGCGGCGGAGGAGGCATGTACGTGCTGCCCGCCGATACGATTGTGATCGTCATTCGCACGTGCGTGGGCGTGTAGAGCGCGGCCGTCGTGGCGCCGACGTTGTCCGCCGAGGGCTTGCCGTTCTTGGTGTCCTTGAGGACCAGCGCGATCTTGTTCGTCCCCTTGCTCCAGTCCACGCTCTCGCCCGGCGGCGACCAGAAATTGGAGAAGGGCGTATCCCACTCGACGACGCCGACCGTCGTGTAGATCGGCGATTGATCGACGCATGCGTAGGTGGGGGTGGCCTCGAAGCAGGCCTGGAACTTCGTCGGCGTGTCGGTCGGCTTGGTGAACACCTCGAGGCGCACATGGGCGCTGCCCGAGGCGTAGTCGACGGGGTTCTTCCAGTCAGTCGGCGTGCCCGCGAGCGGCGCGACGCGATAGTGAGAGTCGGCGAGATCGGGTGTGTGATCCCAGGTCGAGTCGACCACCACGAACTGATCGGCGCGGGCCGTAGCGCCGGCGAGCGACGCCGCGGCGAAGGCGGCCACGAGCGCGGCGGCGCGGCGGATCCGGGCCATTTCGATCCGTGATGCGGGGGCGGGCAGTCCGTGCAGCGCGAGGTTCATCGTCACAGCATACCGGGCGGATCGCGCGCCGTGGGATCGATGTTCCTGCGGGCCGCGGAGCACAGAGCCCTTGACGGATCGAAGGCTGGAGCGTAGTCTGCGCCGGCCTTCCATCAGGAGCGTTGCGATGAGGACCCGAGGGACGACGAGCCGAGCTGCCGAGGAGCGCGTGATTGCGCTGCCGGCCGAGCTGCGCCTCGCCGGTGCCCTGGCTGCGGGCCTCCACGCGGACGACGTGATCCTCGGATTGATGCTCGCCGCTTCGCAGGTGCGCTCGCGATGAACCCCCGCGGGGCCGCTGTCGGCCCCACGGATCGCGCGCAGCAGCGGTAAGAGCCCCACGCGGGCACGGGCAACCGCCTGTGCCTCGCGCGCGCGGGCCTCCCGCCTTTGCCGGCGAAGCGGCTGAACACGCCTGACCGGGCTGACCTACCACGTCGAGCTCGTCGGGCGCTTCATCTCCTCTGGATTCGACGCGACATGTCCGCGCCGGGCGCGAGCTCACGTGTGCTCGCGCCCGAAATGGCTTCTTTGCTCGAACGGACCGCACGCGACGCGGTCTGAATGGATACTCTCATGCTTCACGACACCAGCTCTCTCGGGCTTCATCGGAACGTCGGGATCATCGCGCACATCGACGCTGGCAAGACAACCTGCACCGAGCGCATTCTCCTCTTCACGGGCGCGATCCACCGCACGGGCGAGGTTCATCACGGCGACACCGAGATGGACTTCATGCCTCAGGAGCGCGAGATGGGCATCACCATCTCGTCGGCGGCGACCTGCGTTTCGTGGACGCCCACGGCCGGGAGCCTCGCTGGCAAGCGGGTCTCCATCAGCCTCATCGACACGCCCGGGCACGTCGACTTCACCATCGAGGTCGAGCGATCGCTGCGCGTGCTCGACGGCGCCATCGCGCTCTTCGACGCCAAGAACGGCGTCGAGCCGCAGTCGGAGACGGTGTGGCGGCAGGCCGATCGCCACGGCGTGCCGCGCCTCGTCTTCATCAACAAGATGGACAAGGTGGGCGCCTCGTTCGCGGGCGCGGTCGCCTCGATCCGTACGGGGCTCGGCGCCGTGGCGGTCCCGGTGCAGATCCCCGTCGGCGAGGAGGCCGCGCACCGCGGCGTGATCGATCTCGTCCGCATGCGCGCCGTCCTCTTCGACGATCCCACCGGGGCGACGTTCGTCGACGCCGCGATCCCCGACGGCCTCGTTTGCGAGGCGGAGCGCGCGCGCGCCGAGCTCGTCGAGGCCTGCGCCGATCTCGACGGCGTCGTGCTCGAGAAGTTCGTCGAGGGGCGGACCTCCGAGATCACGGCCGTGGAGATCGAGCGCGCCCTCCGCGCGGGCGTGTGCTCGCGTCGCATCGTCGTGGTGCTGTGCGGATCCGCCCACAAAAACAAGGGGATCCAGCAGCTCCTCGACGCAGCGTGCGCGTACCTGCCCTCGCCGCTCGACGCGGCGAGCCAGGGCGCGACCGAGGTCGGGACGGCGAACCACGTCGCCCTCACGGCGGACGACGAGGGACCGCTCGCCGCGCTGGCGTTCAAGGTGATGAGCCTCGATCGCATCGGCTCGGTGACGCTCCTGCGGATCTACTCGGGGCGCGTCCGCGCGGGCGCGCTCGTCCACAACGCGCGCGCGGGCAAGTCCGAGCGCGTGGGCCGGCTCGTCTTCATGCACGGCGCGAAGGCCGTCGACGCGGACAGCGCCGGCGCCGGAGAGATCGCCGCGGTGATTGGGCTCAAGCTCGCGCGCACCGGCGACACGCTCTCGGATCCACGGCGGCCGCTCGCGCTCGCGGGCCTCACCGTCCCCGCGGCGGTGGTCGAGCTCGCGATCGAGCCGCGCACGGCGGCCGATCAAGAGCGGCTCTCGCGGGCCCTCGCGCGCCTCTCGCTCGAGGATCCGTCGTTCCGCGTCATCGCCGACGGCGAGACCGGACAGACCCGCATCGCCGGGATGGGCGAGCTTCACCTGTCCATCCTCGTCGATCGCCTTCGCCGCGAGCACCGCGTCGAGGTCGCGATCGGGCGGCCGCACGTGGCCTACAAGGAGACGATCGGCAGGACGGCGATGGGCGTCGCGAAACGAGGCCGAGCGGGCGATGTTCCGGCGCCGGGCGGGGGAGTGAGCCGGCCTATTTTCGAGACGGTGAGCCGCGGGCGGCGCCGTGAGAGACTTCACGGCCGGAGCCCAGATTGTCCCGCCCCCTGAAGCTCGTCCCGCCGCTGCCGATCGCCTCGAAGGTGGCCTTCGTCGGCGACGACGCGAGCCTCGTGCAGGCGTTCCGGCGCGGCGATCCGCGGGCCCGCGCCGCGCTCTACGAGCGCCACTCCGACCACGTCCACCGCGTGCTCTACCGGATGATCGGCTTTCACGGCGACCTCGCCGATCTGCACCACGACGTCTTCGTGCGCGCGCTCTCGTCGCTGCCGACGCTGGCGGATCCGAGCGCCTTCAAGGGGTGGCTGACGATGATCGCGGTGCACGCGGCGCGCACGTGGATCACCCGGAAAAAGCGGCTCAAGTGGCTGTGGTTCGTGCCGACCGAGGAGCTGCCCGAGGCCCCCGCGAGCGCAGCCTCGGGAGAGGTGCTGCACGCGCTCCTGGCGACGTACGCGGTGCTCGACAGGCTCCCCGTCGACGAGCGGATCGCCTTCGCTTTGCGCTTCATCGACGGGATGGAGCTCACCGACGTCGCGGCGGCATGCGAGACGTCGCTGGCGACGATCAAGCGGCGGCTGGACCGCGCCAGCGCGAGCTTCGAGGCCGAAGCGCGCAAGCAACCCGTGCTCGAGGCGTGGCTCGAAGGAGGCTCCCGATGGGGAAATCCAGGCGATCGGTGACGGACCTCGCGCAGCGCGTGGGCGCGATGCAGGACGAAGCGAGGGGCGCGCGGCTCGATCGCGAGCGAGGCCTCGCGCGGCTGCTCGCGGCGGATCTCGACGGGGCGGCGGGGCGTGACGCGGCTCGCGGTCGCGCGCCGACGCTCTCGGTGCGGCTCGTCACGGCGCTCGCGGCGGCGGTGGTGATCGCCTCGATCGCGCTGGTGATCGGCCTGCGCCCGCGCGCGTCGCTGGGCTTCGAGCTCGGGACGATCGACGCCGGCGTGGTGGGCGAATGGATCGCCGCGCCGCCCGCCGCCGAGCTGCCGATCCGCTTCTCCGACGGATCGCGGCTCCGCCTCGCGCCCGGCGGTCGCGCGCGCGTCGCCTCGGTGAGCGCGACCGGCGCCGAGATCGCGCTGGAGCGTGGCGCGCTCGATCTCGAGGTCGTCCACCGCGATCACACGAGCTGGCTGGTGCGTGTGGGACCGTTCCAGATCCACGTGATCGGGACGCGCTTCGAGACGAGCTGGGATCCGGTGACGGAGCAGTTCGGCGTCGCGCTGCGCGAGGGCGCGATCACCGTCTCGGGCCCTTTCGTGGGCGAGGCGCGCGCGGTCCACGCCGGCGAGCGGCTCACGATCTCGACCGCGAAGAACACCATCGAAACAGGCGCGATCGACGCGCGCGCGGAGCCTCCGCCGATCCTCACCGCGCCCGTGGTGCAGGCGCCCGTCCCGGCGCCGAGCGGGGCTGTGCCCGTCGCGCCGTCGCCGCCGGCGCGCGTCGTGGAGCTCGAGCCGGCGCTGCCGCGAGGATCGACGAGCAGCGACGTAGCGGCCGCGATCGCACCCCCGGCGCCGGATCCGCCGGGCTGGGCGGCGCTCGCGCTCGACGCGAAATACAAGGACGCCCTCGCCGCGGCGGAGCGCGAGGGGTTCGACGCGATCTGCAGCCGCGCGAGCGCGCGCGATCTGCACGCGCTCGGCGACGCGGCCCGACTCGGCGGGAGCGCGGCGCGCTCGGCGCAGGCCTTCAACACGCTCCGCGCGCGCTTTCCAGGCTCGCCCGACGCGGCCGCCGCAGCCTTCATTCTGGGGCGAATCGCGCAGGATCAGGGCCACGACTACGCGGGCGCCGCCGCCTGGTACACGCGCTACCTGAGCGAGCAGCCGGGAGGCGCGTTCGCCGCCGACGCCGCGGGGCGCCTCGTCGAGGTGGAGGATCGGATGGGCGACGCGGTCGCGGCGCAGCGCGCGGCGAAGCGCTACCTCGCCGCGTACCCGAAGGGATCGCACGCGGCCTTCGCGGAGAGCGTGATCGCGCGCGGATCGCACCCGAACGCGCCGGGCACGATCCGCGATCCGTGAGAGCGATGAAGCGTCGCGCCGGCTCGATGGTGATCGCGTGCGCCGCGCTGCTCGCGAGCGCGTCGTCGGCGTCAATCGCGCGCGCCGATGACGCGCCCGTCGCGGCGGCCTCGACGATCGCGGTGATCTGCGCGGCCGGTGATCGCTTCGGTCTCCGGCTCGTCGCCGAGCTCGAGTCGCTCGGGTTTCGCGCCGTCGTGCTCGATCCCTCGGCCGAGCCGGCGTCGCGCGCGTCGCTCGAAGCGTCGGCGCGACAGGCGGGCGCGATCGCCGCGATCCGCGCGGTGCCCTCCGAGCGCGGCGTCGAGGTGTGGATCGCCGATCGCGTCACCGGCAAGACGGTGCTGCGCGACCTGGCGAACGATCGCGGCACGCCCGACCTCGACGACGCGCTCGCGCTGCGTGTCGTCGAGCTGCTGCGCGCGAGCTTGCTCGAGATCGCGCTGCCGACTCCCTCGCGCGGCGAGGTGCCGGCGACGCCGGAGATCGTCGAGAAAATGAGCGTTTCGTTGCCCATCGTGGCCGAGCGCCCGCCGCCGCCGCCGACGTGGAGGCTCTCGCTCGCGCCCGGCCTGCTGCTGAGCCCGGGTGGCTTCGGCGCCTCGGCGAGCCTCGCCCTCGGCCTGGACTGGACGCCGGGCGATCACGTCGGCGTCTTCGCGCTCGCCGCGATCCCGCTGACCGGCGCGCACATCGAGAGGGCGCAGGGCAGCGCCGATCTCACGATCCTGCTCGCCGGCGGCGGTATGCGCTTCCTGCCCGTGTCACCGAAGAGCGCGTGGATCCCGTCCATCGATCTCGGCCTCGCGGCCGTCTCGCTCCGCAGCGCCGGGACGGCCAACCCGGGCTTCGGCGCCAGCTCGCCTTCGGCCGTGACGGCAGCGCCGTTTGCGCGCCTCGGCCTCGCTTTCGCGCCGACAGCGCGGCTCCGGCTGCGCGCCGACGTCCTCGCCGGCCTCGCCGCGCCGGGGATTGCCGTCGAGTTCGCGCAGCACGCGGTCGCGACCTGGGGCGCGCCGCTGGTGCTCTCGACGGTGGGTGTCGATTTCGGGTGGCTGTGATGAGCCGTGGCGAGCAGGGCCGGAGACTTCATCTCTGGAACCCGACGTGGAGGTCACACTCATGAAGAACTGGATCCTGGCTCTCGGCGCTCTCTCGGTGGTCAGCGGCTGCAGCCCCATCGTGCTCGAGCCCCTCAGCGGCACCCAGGCCGCGGAGACTCCGGTCGTGCCTGGCGCGCCGATGGTCGGTGGCGACGGCGGAAACATCGTCCTCGCGTTACGCGCCGCCGACGTGAACTGGCAGTCTGGCGGTAGCGCGTTGCCGTACCTGCCCGCGTGGGAGCCGGACTCGCTCGTGCTCTTCTTCAGCACCGACGCCCAGCAGTGTGGCCAGCCGTTGCTCGGGCAGCGTTGCCTCGGCAGCGGGCCGTTCTGGCAAGAGGTGCTCGTCATCCCGCCCGTGCTCGCGCATCCGGGCCTGATCGATCTCACCGACTCACGGATCAGCGAATATTCGACGGCAACGCTCCCCGCAGAGAGCGTGACGTGCAGCGGCGGCGGTTACTCGGGGCCGGGGCGGCGCGGCACGCTCGAGCTCATCGGCGATGGCTCACCCATGCTCACCGCCAAGCTGACGAACGTGCGAAGCATCATGTCGAATGCCATCGTCGACGGCGTGGACCAGGGGGTGATCTCCCTCGATGGTGTCTATACAGGCCAGCTCTGCGGCACGCTGCCGACCTATCCGCCCATACCCGCTCTCGCGATCCGCGGTGTCGACGCGCCCCCGGGATCCGGCACGCCGACTCCCGCAGCCGATTCGCTGCTCGTCGCGCTGGGCACGTTGCCAGACACCTGCGCTGATCCGTGGGCTGCCGCCGACTGCACCCTCGCTTCGAGGTTGACCTTCACGCTCCCTGCAGCGCTGCAGAAGCCGGGGGTGATCGATCTCTCGGACCCGGCGATCGCCGCGGCGGTGACGCTCCACGCCTCCTCGGGCTCATCGGTGTGCGAGCCGCCCAGCGGGCCGTTCACGCAGGGCAAGATCGAGATCGTCAGCATCGACGCCGGCGGCCTCACGTTCCGCGTCTACCAGGCGTCCACGCCCGCCAGCGACAGCGCCCCGGTGTTTTTCGACGGGCTCTACTCCGCCACGATCTGTCCTTGACGCGCCTCGCGACGGCGCAAATTTCGCTCGTGGATGCAGCGATTGCGCCGCGCGAGGCCCGTTCACGACTGTCGCGCTCACGAACGGAGCGGCGCCGCGCG
The DNA here is from genome assembly GCA_025362495.1 of Byssovorax sp. Lineage (GTDB taxonomy): Bacteria > Myxococcota_A > Polyangia > Polyangiales > Polyangiaceae > JANYGI01. The sequence goes on from JANYGI010000176.1 coordinate 91,591, forward strand.
CTCCGGTCGCGATGGCGGGGTGATGGCACGGTAGGTGATTCAGCCCCGTGACCATGGAACTCTACCACCACATCCTCGTGCCGACCGACTTCAGCGCTTCTTCGCAGCGGGCGCTCGAGACGGCGGTGAGCCTCGCGGTCGCGTTCGGAGCCAAGCTGACGCTCACCCACAGCTGCGAAGTCCCGGGCTACGCCTATGTCGGGATGATGGCGCCGCCGATTGACTATCTCACGCCGCTCCGCGAAGCCGGCCAGTCGCTGCTGCTGAAGGCGGTCGAGTCGGTCCGCGAGCGGGTGCCCGGCACGGCAGGGCTGCTCCGCAGCGGCCCGCCCTGGCAGCAGACGCTGGAGGTCGCGAAGGACGTCGGCGCGGATCTCATCGTGATGGGCACGCACGGTCGATCGGGGCTGGCGCATGCTTTCCTCGGGAGCGTGGCCGAGAAGGTGGTGCGGATGTCGCCGATACCCGTGCTCACCCTGCGCGCCGAGGACGCGTGAGCGACGAGGTCAGTCGCTGAACGCTCTCTGCGCCGCTGCCAGCGCCTCGGGGCCGCCTCCCCGGCGTGACGCGGCGGCGCGCGTGATGCTCAGGTGCGGCCGCCCGGGCTCGACGCCGAAGGCGATCACGAAGCGGACGGCGCCCCCCGGTTGCAGCATCGAGACCACCGGCGCCTGGGCCTGGCGCAGACAGCAGAGGATCGCGTCGCTGTGGGTGGCGCCGTCGAGGGCGGCCGTCGTGGCGATCGCGGCGCCGTCGGTGAGGCGCTCGGCGCGCACGAAGACGCGGCCTGTGCCGCTCCAGCCGAGGTACGACGCGTGCTCGAAGCAATCGCGCATCGCCGCGCCGACGGACAGAGAGGCCGAGTCCAGATCGGAGAAGGTGAGGTCGGAGATCTCGACTCGCGCCCAGCCACTCTCCGTGTTCTCGAGGTAGCCAAAGGGCTCCGACTCAGGAAGATCGTACTCGGGTCGCATGCAGTCGGACGGCGCGGGCAGCTCGGTCCGACCGAAGCAGGCCTGGACCCAGGGCGGCAGCGGGAAGGCGGGGCGGCTTTCCATGTGCACGTAGAGCCCGGGCTGGGTGCTTTGCGGCTCGTCGTCGAGAGGCAGGTCGCGGTGCAATGTCGTCGGCGCGCGCAGAGCCACGATGAAGGCGGCGACGTGGACCAGGAGCGAGATCGCAAAGGCACCCCGGGAGGTGGTCAGTCGAGGACGCGCGGCGGACGGGCCGCGGCGCGCGGGCGGCTCCGGCGACGCGGGCGCGCTCCGGTACGGGCTGACGAGGTGCACGGGGCAGCGTGACCACGCGCGAGGCACGAGGTTCCCCGCGTCGGCGATCCAGCGCAAAAATGGCCGCCGCGGCGTCGAAGCGACCCACCGACCCTGGTGCGCCGAGCGCGTCGGCACGGGCCGCGCGCGGAGGGGTCACGCGCGAGGCGGCACGACGCTTGAATCCCCGCGAGCACCACCCGACAGCGCGGGTGAGGGGAGATAGTCATGGATGAAATGCCCGTCATTTCCGGATGCGACGAGAAGGACTGCTTCTACAACAACAACGATGGATGCCACGCGCCGGCGATCAACGTCGGAGGGTCTCATCCGAAATGCGATACCTTTTCCCGGAGCGCGACGCACATCGCCCGGCAGCCCGTCGGCCGCGTGGGGGCCTGTCACGTCACCGACTGCAAGTACAACTCGGAGCAGATGTGCACCGCGCGCGCGATCGTCGTCGGGCGACACGGGGATCACCCGGATTGCGTCACGTTCGCTCCGGTCGAGTAGCGCCGCGCTCGAGCGGGTGATCGCGCGGGGATCGCTGGAGGCCGAGAGCCCCCTCGACCTCGCACTCCACACCCGGTAGCCTCGCGCACCTGCTCATGAGCCTGGTTCTCCGCAGCACGGACGACGAGCTGCGCGATCTCGCGCAGGGCTCGCCGCCGCTCATCGATGCGGCCTCGGGGGAGAGCACCGGCGCGCGGCTGATCCGCTGCATCGGCGCGGGCGGCATGTCGACGGTGTTCCTCGCCGAGCTCGACGTGGCCGCGCGATCGGATCGGATCTCGCCGCTCGCGCCCGCGCGCATCGCGGTGAAGTTCCTCCAGCCCACCACGCAGCAGGAGTTCCGGCGGCAGAACCTCGATGCCTCCGATGTGTTCGTCCGCGAGACGGTGGCCCTCGGTCGCATGATGGAGCGGCGTCCGCCGACCGAGTTCGTCGTCGGCTACTACGGGTGCGGCGACGCCGACGTCGAGCTCGCCGGCGGCGAGGTGCGGCGGCTGCCGTGGCTGGCGATCGAGCTCGTCGACGGCGGGATCGACGGCGGGACGCTCACGCAGCGCGTGCACCGCGCCGCGGGCGACGGCATCGATCCCGTGCGGGCGCTGCGGCTCCTGCGCGGCATGTTCGAGGGCGTCTCGGCGCTGCACGCCGAGGGGATCCTCCACCGCGATCTCAAGCCCGACAACGTGCTCGTGGCCGGCCCCGTCGACGACGAGACGCCGAAGCTCGCCGACTGCGGCATCGCCCGCGTCGACGGCGTGCTCGGCACCGTGGCCGGCACGACGCCGACGTACGGCGGGCCCGAGCAGCAGATCTCCCTGCAGGGCGAGAGCAACCCGCTGATCGGCCCGTGGACCGACGTGCACGCGCTGGCGGCGCTCGCGTGGTTCGTGCTCGCCGGCGAGGAGTGGTGCCGCGGCGTCGACGACTCGGCCTGGCACCACGGGCAGCGCCGCAGCTTGCGCACGTCGCCGCGCTTGCACCCCGCGCTGATGAACGCGCCCGAGCTGGCGTCGGCGATCGACGCCGTGCTCGAGCGAGGCGCGTCGCACCGGCTCCCGGACGAGGCGTCGAGCGCGCCCGAGGTCTACACCGGCCTCGCGCGCGCGCTCTATCCGTCGATGTTCCGCGGCGAGCCGCGCTACGCCGGCGTGGACGAGCTCGGGGCGGCGCTGTTCCCGCTCCTGGACGAGTGCGCCGCGGCGTGGACGGCGCGCGCGGCGATCGAGAACCGCGCGGCCACCGTGGTGCGGACGACGCAGCTCGTGCCCTTCGCGGTGACGGCGGTGGCCGAGCCGATCGCCTCGGTGGTCGAGATCGTCCGCGCCGCCGTGACGCCGAGCGACGCCGTGCGCACGCCGCTCGAGCCGGTGAACCCGGGCGGCGCGGTGTTCCAGCCCGACGGCAAGGTGCTCGCGCGCTTCGGCGAGCGGCTGCTCTACATGATCGGCGATCGCGCGCACAAGGTCGCGGTACCGAGCGAGTGGCGGCCCCTCGTGGCCACGTCGCGCTGGCTCGCGCGCGGGCCCGGCGGCGGCTTCGCGCTCGTGGGCCCCGGGCACATCCTGCTCGTGCGCGGCGGGGCGTTCTCGGCGATGCGGCTCCCCGAGCGCGCGGGCGGCGGCGGCGTCGGGCGGATCGAGTCGGTCGTGGAGAGCGGGCCGGTGTTCGGGGTGATCACCGCCGAGGTCGACGAGAGCGGCGGGCCCGAGCTGTGGACGTCGAACGACGGAAAGGCGTGGTCGCAGCCGACGATCCTCCCGCTCGGCGGCGAGGCGCGCGCGGTGTCCTGCGGGGCGTATGGTTTCCTCGTCGTCGGCGCGCGCCGCGGCCTGCGCGGGCGCGCGCTGTTCCTCGGCTTCGACGGGCAAGCGAGCGTCTACACCGCGGGCGTGAACGAGCGGCCGCCGCTCTCGGTCGGGCTCGCCGGCGCGACGCGCGAGGCGTGGGGCGCGGGCTCGGGCTTCGTGCTCGGCTTCGATCGCGGCGGCGCGACGAGCGAGGCCGTCGATCACCAGGGCGAGCCCGTGGCGATGGCGCTCGATCTCGTCGGCGTTCCGTGGCTGGTGTGCGAGCGCGCGGTGCTGCGTCGGCACGCGGTGACGACGGCGTCGTCGCTCGCGCCGGGGGGCCATGTGCCGCAGGGCGGGCCGGTGTGGCGCACCTACTATCGCCGCGATCCCTCGGCGCCTTCGCTGGTGGCGATCGGGTTCACGCCCGACGGCGCGCGGGTGCTCGACGCGCGCGGCGGGGGCGCGACCATCGTCCCGCGCGACATCGAGATGTGGGCGCCGCGGGCGCGTCTCGGCTGATCGCGATCGATCGTCGACGGCGACAGATCGCCACGAAAATAAGGCCGAACGCGATCGCCAGCGATCCCCGGCGAGGCGCGCCGGCCCCCATCGCGCAGCTCGTCGAGGGGAGGCCGGCGTTGACGGGATCGACGCAGCGGCCCTCGGCCGAGCACGCCTGGCCGGTGTGGCAGTCGAGGTTGGACGTGCACGGGAGCCCCGATGAAACGCGGATGGCGATGCCCGGGCTCGTCACGCCGTCGCTGGTGATGAACAGCAACCCGTCTCCGGCGAGGCCGACGTGGGGCGCTGTCCATTTCGCGGTGTGCGGTGTCCACGCGCCGATGCCGCCGAAGGAGGCGCCTCCGGTCCACGGCATCCACACGGCGACGGGGTGGTTCGCGCTCGACGCGCCGGTCGAGCCGCTGCCGGTGTCGGGGCCGAGCGCGCCCCACTCACCCTCGACGGTGATCGTCTCGCCGCCGGCCACGCTGGCGTTCACGCGGGTTATCTGCGGGCGGAACGCGGCGTCGGGCGACTCGCTCCAGCGGCGCGCGTTCGCGAGCTGCGTGACGATCGACTTGTCGCCGCCCGCGAGGAGCACCTCGCCGCTCGCGAGCAGGGTCGCGGTGGAGTAGGCGCGCGTCGACGTGTCCGTGATCGGCGGCGTGAAGATCTCGCCGGTGGCGGGCAGGTACATCCGCGGGAAAGGGAAGTAGACGCCCTTGTCGTCGGTGCCGCCGGCGATGAGCACCCGGCCCGAGGGCAGCAGCGTCGCCGTCGGACCGAAGAGCGCAGCGCCGACGCCCGAGGCGCTGACGACGACGCGGAACGTGCCGGCGGCGGGATCGTACAGCTCGGGTGTCCCCGGGCCGAGGATCAGCACTTCGCCCGACGGGAGCAGCGTCGCCGTCGAGGCGCCGACCGGCGGGGCCGGCCCCACGAGCGAGCCGGTGGGGCGCAGCTCGTCGGTGATCGGATCGTAGATCTCCGCCGTGCCGAGGTCGTCCGAGACCTTGCCGCCGGCCCCGAGCGTGGCGCTGCCGCCGACGAGGAGCACCTCGCCCGACGGGAGCAGCGTGGCCGTGTGGAGCGCGCGCGCCGAGGTCATCCGCCCCGCGCTCGCGTGGAACTCTTCGCTCGACGGATCGAAGAGTTCGCATCGATCGGTCACGTTGCCGCTCTCGTCGGTGCCGCCGGTGAGCAGCACCAAGCCCGAGGGCAGCAACGTCGCCGCGTGATGCGCGCGTCGGATCTGCATCTCGCCGCGGGTCGGGCGGAAGCGATCGATCCGCGGATCGTAGAGCGAGGCCGCCGTCCCGAGCGCCGCGCTCTCCGCGGTGACGCCGCCGGCGATGAGCACCAGGCCCGAGGGGAGCAGCGTCGCGGTGTGGTCGATGCGGTTGCCGATGCTGCCGCCGCCGGACGACGTGAAGTGATCGGTCGCGCGATCGTACAGCTCCGCGGTGACGGTGTCGTTCACGTCCACGAGCCCGCCGACGATGAGCACCTTGCCGCTGTGGAGCCGCGTCGCCGTGTGATGCACGCGCACCGCGGCCATCGATTTCGTCGCCGGGTAAGCGTCGAGGTGCGCGTCGAAGACCTCCGCGTCGGGGACGACGTCGAGCTCGTCGTCGCCAAGGAAGCCGCCGACGATCAGCACCTGGCCCGACGGGAGCAGCGTCGCCGTGTGGCCGCCGCTGCGCGAATGAACGAGCGGATCCGCCGCGGCGAACGCGCGCTGTGCGGGATCGAAGACCTCGGCCGTGAGCGCTGCGGTCCCCGGTCCGCCGACCAGGAGCACGCGCCCCGAGGGCAGCAGCGTCGCGGTGTGCGACTCGCGCGTCGTGGTCATCGGGATCGGCTTCGGCGCCTTCTGAGAGGCCGGATCGAAGAGCTCGGCCGTGGGGCCCGAGCCGCCCGCGAGGAGCACTTGCCCGTCGCGCAGCCGCGTCGCGGTGTGCCCGGTCCGCGGCGCCGCGAGGCTCGCATCGCTGGCGTTGAACCGAGCGTGCACAGGATCGAACAGCTCGATCGAGCTCGCCGCGCCGCCGCCCACGCCGCCGACGAACAGGACGCGCCCGTCGGCCAGCGTCGTCGCCGTCTGACGCGTCCGGGCGCGCGTCGGCGTGGAGATCGTCAGCGCGAACGAGCCGACCTCATCGTAGGTCTCGGCGCTCGTCGCCGCGCCCTCCGCGTCCCCGCCGGAGACGAGCACCCGCCCGTCCTCGAGCAAGGTCGCGGTGTGTTGCCGGCGCGGGTGTGGCTGCGCGCGGGCGGCCACGAACGACGCGCTCTCCGGATCGAAGGTCTCCGCGGTTCGCTCCTCGTCCGGGTCGTCGAGGCCGCCGACGAGCAGCACCTGCCCGCTTCGAAGCAGCGTGGCGGTGTGCTGCGATCGCGCGGTCTTCATCGGCGTCACCGTCGCGGTGAAGCGGCCGGTCGCGGGATCGTAGAGCTCGGCCGTCATGCCCTTCGCGGCGTCGTCGGCGCGGCCGCCGGCGATCAATACCTGCCCGGTCCCGAGCAGCGTCGCCGTGTGCCCGGCGCGCCCGATGGCCATGCGCCCCGCGCCGAACCACGTCGGATCGATCACCAGCGGGCGCGCGGCCTCCGCGGGCACGTCGAGCCACACGCGCGCTCCGGTGACCCGCGCCGTGATCGGCACCCGCTGCCCGTGCGCGTCCCACGCCGCGTCGGCCGTCATCCGCAGCCACGCCGAGCCGCGCGCGTCGCGCACCTCGACGAGGCCGGGGAACCCCGTCGGCGCGATCAGCGTCGAGCCCGCGGGCAGGTCGAGATCGTAGGCGATCGCCGCGGCGCCCTCGTGGACGACGAGCAGCTCCTCGGCGTCGTCGCCGCGCGCGAGCCACGCGGCGTCGATGCCCGGCGCGGCGTCGGCGTACACCAGCGCGCCGCCCTCGAGCCGCCCCGCCGTCGTGGTCGCGAAGGCCCGCCGCACGCCGACGCTACGACCCTCGCCCCCGACGCCGAGCTCGATCCGTCCCGCCGCCCCGGCCGGCAGGCGCGCCGTCATCGCGCGCGCCGTCGATCGAAATCGCCTTGATTCGTCGGCAAATCCGGCGATGCTGGCCTCGATCGCGAACCCTTTGCCGCGCCGGATCACCGGCGCGAGCTTCGCGGCAGCGAGCAGCCGCGCCGCGGCCGGCACCCGGGTGATCACCGCCGTGGCGCCGGGGTCGGCGCCGAACGCCGCGTCCCCGAGCCCGACGACGGCCAGCAGCGCGATCAGCGCGCCGAGCCGCGCCGCGTTGATCGCGCGCCTCGCCGCGCGCGGGCGCGCTCGCCGCCGGAGAATGTTCACCCCTTCGCTCGACGGCATGATCGCCCCAGTATAGAGCGGGTGGCCTGCCCTGACGCGGCGGCGGAGGTGTCGGACCCCATGTTCAAGCGCTGCTCTCTCGTCGCTCTGCTCTCCCTCGCCGCGTGCAGCGGAGCGCCGGCTGCCCCGCCGCAGCCGCCCGCGCCGCCCTCCGCGAGCGCGCTGGCCGCCGCGCCGACGACGCCGCCCGTCCCCGGGATGCGCCTCCCCACCACCGTCAGGCCGCTTCGCTACGCGCCCACGCTCACCATCGTCTCCGACACGCTCGGCCTCGAAGGGAGCATCGATATCGATCTCGCCCTCTCCGAGCCCACCTCGTTCGTCTGGCTCAACGCGGTCGGGCTCACCGTGTCCGAGGCCCACCTCGAGGTCGCGGGCGTCTCGCGGCCCGCCCGCGTCGTCCAGGGCGACAAGGATCACCTGGGCTTCGGCTTCGACGTCGCGCCCGCCGGCAAGGCGCGGCTCCACGTGACCTACAGCGCCCAGGTGAGCGAGCGCGACGATCGCGGCGTCTTCGCCGAGAAGGAAGACGGCACAGCCTACATCTTCAGCCAGTTCGAGAACACCGACGCTCGCCGCGCCTTCCCCTGCTTCGACGAGCCCAGCTTCAAGGTGCCCTGGCAGCTCACCCTGAAGGTCAAGCAAGCCGACGTCGCGCTCTCCAACACCCCTTCGGTGTCCGAGCTCCCCGCCGAGGCCGGGATGAAGATCGTCCGCTTCGCGGAGACCAAACCGCTCCCTTCGTACCTCGTCGCCTTCGCCGTCGGTCCGTTCGATCTCGTCGACGCGGGCAAGGCGGGCAGGGGCCAGACGCCGGTCCGCATCGCCGTCCCCCGCGGGAAATCGGCCGAGGCCGCCTACGCCGTCAAGACGACTCCGATCCTCCTCGACCGCCTCGAGCGCTACTTCGGCACGGGCTACCCGTACGAGAAGCTCGACGTCGTCGCCGTCCCCCAGCTCGTCTCCTTCGGAGCGATGGAGAACGCCGGGCTCATCACCTTCTTCGAGACTGGCCTCCTCGCCCGCCCCGCCGACGAGACCCTCTCGTTCCAGCGCCGCTACGCCGACATCATCGCTCACGAGATGGCCCACCAGTGGTTCGGCGATCTCGTCACGATGTCGTTCTGGAACGACGTCTGGCTCAACGAGGCCTTCGCGTCGTGGATGGAAGAGAAGACGCTCGCCCCCTGGAAGCCCGAGTGGCGCTGGGAGGCGAACACCGCCGGCAGCACCTCTTACGCCATGCGCTCCGACAGCCTGGTCAGCGCCCGCAAGATCCGGCAAGAGATCCTCACGAGCGACGACATCCAGAACGCGTTCGACGGCATCACCTACGACAAGGGCGCCGCCGTGATTGGCATGTTCGAGACCTGGATTGGCCCCGAGAAATTCCAGAAGGGGATCCAGCGGTATCTGGGCCAGCACGCCCACGCGAACGCCGGCTCCAGCGATTTCTTCGCGGCCATCAGCGCCGAGGCGGGGCGCGACGTCGCCCCGGCGTTCTCCACGTTCGTCGATCAGCCCGGCGTCCCGCTGGTCGCGGCGAAGCTCGTTTGCGAGCCGAAGACCGCCCCGAAGGTGGTGCTCTCGCAGTCACGCTATCTGCCGGCCGGCTCCACCGGCGTGGCGGCCGCGGCGTGGCAGATCCCGGTCTGCGTGCGCTACTCGGCGGCCGGCAAGGAGGCTCGCGCCTGCACCCTCGTCGACGCGCCCTCGGTCGAATTGCCTCTCTCCGGGACGGCCTGTCCCGACTGGGTGCTGCCCAATCAGGGCGGCGTCGGCTATTACCACGTGGCTTACGGGCCAAAGGATCTCGACGCGCTGTTCCGCGCCGGCGACAAGCTCTCTCTCGCCGAGCGCCTCTCGGTGATCCGCGACATGTGGTCGCTGGTGCAGAGCGGCAAGCTGGCCGCGGGCGAGGCGCTCGGCCACGCGGCCGCGCTCGTGAAAGATCCCGATCCGTACGTCCAGCGCGCCGCGGTCGAGGTCCTGGGCGAGCTGCCGGACCGGATCATCGCGGCCGATCTCCGGCCGGCCTTCAGCCGCTTCGTCGACAAGGCACTGAGCAAGCGCGCCCTCGAGATCGGGTTTCGCCCCCGCGCCGGTGAGAGCGACGATGTCCGGCTGCTGCGCCCCGCAGTGCTCGGCGTCGCGGCCCTGCGCGGCGAGGACGCGGCGCTCGGGGCCGAGGGCGACAAGCTCGCTCGGGCCTGGCTCGACAACCCCGCGGCGCTCGAGGACGACATGGTCGGCGTGGCGCTGACGATCGCCGCCCACCGCGGCAATCGCGCCTTCTACGATCGCCTCCACGCCGAGGTCGGCAAGGCCACCGCCGCGCGCCGACGCCGCCATTTGCTCGCGGCGATGGCGAGCTTCCGCGATCCCGCCCTGGTCCGAGAGGGCCTCTCGCTCTTCCTCTCGAAAGAGCTCGATCCGCGCGACGCGATACCCCTTCTCTACCAGGACGAGCGCATGGCCGACGTGACGTTCGCCTTCGTCAAAGAGCACTACGACGCCATCATCGCTCGTCTGCCCGGCGAGCTCGCCGCCGACGCTCCGCACCTCGCCGACGGCTTCTGCTCGGCCCGCGATCGCGGCGAAGTCGACGCCTTCTTCAAGGGCCGCGTCGAGAAGCTCACCGGCGCTCCGCGGAACCTCGCCCAGGTGCTCGAGCAAATCTCGCTCTGCGGCGCCCAGCGCGACCTCCACGCCGCGAGCCTGGCTTCGTTCCTGAAGAAGTAGTCACCGCGGATTCTTTGCGGTGACGCGAGCACCTCGGCGACGATCCACGAGTATCCCCGGCCGGCGCGCGCCCGAGGTACATGGCAACCGATGACACCCGCTCTCGTTCTCCGCCGCGCCGAAGAGGCCGATCTCCCGACCGTCGTCCGCCTCTTCGCCATCCCCGACGAGGGCAACCTCAAGGACGAGGATCCGAGCTCGCCGCTCCCGGCCTGCTACGCCGACGCGCTCCGGGCCATCGCCGCCGATCCCCGCAACATGCTCATGGTGGCCCAGCGCGAAGGCGCGGTGATCGGCGCCTTTCATCTGACCATCCTCCAGTACGTGGCCTATCGCGGCGGCCGGATCGCCCAGATCGAGAACGTGATCGTCGAGCCCGAGGCGCGGGGCCTCGGCGTCGGAGCGGCGATGATGGCCTGGGCCATCGACGAGGCCCGTCGGCGAGGGTGCTTTCGAGTCCAGCTCACCAGCAACAAGGCCCGTGTCCGCGCCCATCGCTTCTACGAGCGGCTCGGCTTCAAATCCACCCACGAGGGGATGAAGCTCGCGCTGACGTGAGCGCGCCCGCGGCGGCCCGCGGCGGCCCGCCTCGCGGAGGAATTTCGCGTCAGCGCAAACTGCAACGAAGAAAGGCCGCGGCGCTTGGTGTACATGGTCGAGGGTGCCGGAGACCTCGACATGCCGCGCCTGAAGGTCCTCTTCGTCGTCTCGGAGTGCGTCCCGTTCGCCAAGACGGGCGGCCTCGCCGACGTCGCCGGCGCCCTGCCGGCAGCTCTCGCCGCGCGCGGCCACGACGTCCGCGTCGTCCTCCCGCGCTACCGGATCACCAAGCGCCACGCCGCCGAGCGCCGGCCCGAGACGCTCGCGGTCCCCGTCGGCCACGGCCTCGCCTACGCCGCGATCTGGGAGACGAAGCTCCCGAAGAGCGACGCCACCGTCTACCTGCTCGAGCACGACGCCCTCTTCGATCGCGACGGCATCTACGGCGACAAGGCCGGCGATTTCGGCGACAACCTCGCGCGCTACACGTTCCTCTCGCGCGGCGCGCTCCGCCTCTGCGAGACGCTCGACTGGGTGCCGGACGTCGTCCACGCCCACGACTGGCAGGCGAGCCTCGCGCCGGTCTTCCTCGACACCCTCGAGGCGCGCACCCCGCTCGCGAGCGCGGCCAGCGTGCTCACCATCCACAACATGGCCTACCAGGGCTGGTTCAAGAAGGACGAGCTCTACCAGACGGGCCTCGGCTGGGACGTGTTCCATCCGCGCGGCCTCGAGGCCCACGACAGCATCAACTTGCTCAAGGGCGGCCTCAACCACGCGACCCAGATCACCACGGTGTCCCCGCGCTACGCCCAGGAGATCCAGACGCCCGACTGGGGCGAGGGGCTCGACGGCGTGCTCCGCTCACGCGGCGGTGTGATCGGCGTGCTCAACGGCATCGACGACACGATCTGGAATCCCGCAAAAGACCAGCACATCGCGGCCAATTTCACCTCGACCGATCTCTCGGGCAAGGCGCTCTGCAAGGCCGCGCTCCAGGCCGAGATGGGCCTCGCGGTGCGCCCCGACGTGCCCCTGCTCGGCCTCGTCAGCCGCCTCGTCACGCAGAAGGGGATCGATCTGATCGCGGGCGCGCTCGGCGAGATCCTCGCGCTCGGCGTGCAGATCGTGGCGCTCGGCTCGGGCGAGGCGTGGATCGAGCAGCTCTTCTCGCGCCTCAACGCGACGTCTACCCAGGTGCGCGCCTTCATCGGCATGAACGAGGCCCTGGCCCACAAGATCGAGGCCGGATCGGATCTCTTCCTGATGCCCTCGCGCTACGAGCCGTGCGGCCTCAACCAGCTCTACAGCCAGCGCTACGGCACGCTGCCGATCGTGCGCGCGGTGGGTGGCCTCGACGACACCGTCGAGAACGAGGTCACCGGCTACAAGTTCGACGAGCTCTCGGCCGACGCGCTCGCGCAGACCGTGGCGTGGGCCGTCTTCGTGATGCGCAATCACCCCGCAGCGCACCGCGATATGATGGTCCGATCGATGACGAAGCCGATGGGCTGGGGCCACGCGTCACGCCAGTACGAGGCGCTGTATCGCATGGCCATCGCGCGCCACCGCCGCCGCTGATGAGGGCGAGGCTCGGTGGCCGGTGTCGTTCGAGCCGGCCACCGCGCGACGTTCAGCTCAAGGCTGCGGGGGAGCCGCCGCGGGCGCGCCCGACGCCGCCGCGGGCGCCATCGCCGGCGGCGGGTTGATCACCGTGACTTGACCCTTGGTGATCATCGAGCGCTGGAGGCCGCGCTGCCGCGCCTCGATCAGGCCCGTGAAGTTGGTGACGAGGTTCAAGAAATCCTCGGCGGGGACGCCCTTGTCGGTGACCTTCGCGTCCTTCGCGGCGTGGGTGAACGCCTCGAACGGGGCCGCCATGATCTTGCTCCACGTGTCGCTCGCGTGCGCCGCGCTGAAGGTCTTCAGGGCCTCGACGGCCTTGTCGAGCTTGTCGACGTTGGCCTTGTAGGCCGCGCTGTCGACCTTCTTCGCGGCGAGGACCATCACGACCTGGCGCGCGTCCTCGAACGTGTCGGCGGTGATCTTCTCGCCCTCGTCGACCTTGGTGGGATCGACGGGGTGCGCCTTGCGGTAGGTGTCGATCGCCGCGCCGAGCTTGTCCTGCTGATCGTCGAGCGCGCCGAACTCTTCGAGCAGCTTCTTGTGGAGCTCGGTCCCCTTGGCGAAGCTGTCTTTCTTGTACTCTTCGCGCTGGTAGTAGCTGGTCGCGGTGGCGATGTCCTTGGCGAGCTCGACCGAGTACGGGCCGTACACCGCGAGGGCCTCGTCGACGCCGGGCATCGCGGGATCCTTCAGCGCCATCGACGCCGTGCAGGCGCGGGCGTTGCGCTCGTGCGGCGCGCGCAGGGCGAAGTCGAACGGGCGCGGCGGCACCGCGGGCGAGGGGGGCGTCGAAGGCGGCGCGCCGGACGCGGACGCCTTCGGCGCAGGCGCCGCGGCGGGCTTCACGGCGGCGCTCGCGGCGGGCTTGGCGGCGTCGGGCGCGGGCGCGCCGAAGTTCGGGATCTTCTTCTCGCTCGGCTGGCTCTTGCCGAGGCTCGCGAGGTAGCTGTCGCGCGCCTGCCGCAGCGAGAGGGTGCCGTAGTAACAGACGTCGATCCGGTAGTCCTTCATGGCCTGCGGATCGATCCGCGCCATCGGGCCCATCGGCGAGCGCACGTTGAGCTTCGGTCGCGTCGACGCCGCGCTGTTCGACGGAGCCGCCGCCGAAGGATCCGGCTTCGGGGGCTCGTTCTTCGTGCACCCGGAGACGCTGCCGAGAAAAAGCGCCGTGAGCGCCACCGTTACGAAAGTCCGCGAGCTCATTCCGTGCCTCCTCACGACCGGCGTCCGGTCGCCCTTCCCGCGCACCAGAAAGAGGGCGCCGGGGGTGGGGGGCGCATCATGCCCTACGCCCGGGCACTTGCAATCACTTGCAACGCTGGCTTAAGCCTCCGCGCGTGATCCTCACGAACCGCACCCTCGACGAGCTGGCGATCGACGACGAGGCCTCGTTCCGCCACATCGGCCTCTACGACGCGTTGAAGCAGGCGCTCCGTCGCGACGGCTACCGGTTCCGCATCGCCGACGCAGCGTCGTGGGATCGGGTCCTGTTTCTCAACCTCACGTTCTGGTCGCCGACCGACCAGGGCGACGTCCTCGTCGAGCCGCGCCTCGACGCCGACGTGGTCGCGCACGTGGCGTGGCATCACCTCACGCGCCGCGCTCTCGGGGCGGGGGCCACGAGCGCCGAGGCTTTATTCCTCGGTGAATCCATCGCAAGCGCCTTCGATTTGTACCTGGTCGGTCGCCTCCTCGGGAACGCCCCCGACGCGCAGATGCTGGAGACGCAGGTCCCCGCGATGGGTGAGATCGCCGCGGGCGCGGGCCTCGACGACGACGCGTTCGAGGCGCTCCTCGAGGGCATCGCGGCCGATCCCGATCGCGCCTTCGAAGACCTGCGCGAGCTGCTCTTCGACGCCAGCTCGGCGCTGCTGCGCTGCGAGGGCGTCGACGACGCCGTGGCCGCCCTGGCGAAGCTCGGAGGGCACCGCTTCGCCCCGCTGCTGCACCACTACGAGCTCTCCAACTGGGTGCTGTATGCCCGCGCGCACGCGCCCCGCACCGACGCGCCCGACCTCGCGGTGCAAGCGATCGATCGCGCCCTCCGCGCGGCGCCCGTGGCCCTCGACTGGCTCGAGCAGGCCTGGCTCGGCCCGGACGAGGCGAAAAAATAGTCGAATCATTCCCTCGCTCCAGCGCGCTCTCGGACGATCAACGGCCGGGGGGGCGCGTGGGTGGAAGTTGCACCCGCGTCCTTGTTGAGTGAAAATGTGCGCGTCGAATGGATCTGGTCCCCCCGAAGCGCGGTGTCCCCCGACCCAGGGCTCCCGATGTGGAGTTCAGCGGCGGTGAGGTGAAGGTCGCCATCTCGGGCGTCGACGACGCGGCCGCGTCCCCCGCGCCGCCGGCAGCGCGGGTCGCCGTCCCGGCAGCGCCGCCCGTCGATCACTCGTTCTCGCGCGACACGTCGGACGACACCGAGCCGGTCTCGATCGGCGATCTCGAGGCGCTGTTCCAGCCGGGCCACGCGCCGCCTTCGTGGAGCGATCCGGCGGGCCCCGCGTCGTCGGATCGCGCGCCGATCTCCGCCGCGATCGAGTCGTCGCCGTCGAGCTTCCAGCCGGTCAGCGATCGCGATCTCGTGGTCGAGAGCGACCGGCCCCGCGCGGCGCCGCCGGCGCCGACGATCGCGCGAAAGCCTTCGTTTTTCGACACCGACGGGGCGCCTGCGCCGCTGGCGCGGCTCTTCGACGCCGCACCCGCGCCCTTCGATCCCACGGTCCCCGCGCTGCCCGTGCGCCTCGAAGCGCCGGACCTGCCCGACGACTATCGCGACCACAACTCGGACTCGGGCCTGCTCGACATTCGCAGCCTCGTGGCCCGCGACGGCGTTCACCACCCGCCGACGCGCCGCGACGAGAACCGCGTCGACGACGACATCTTCAACCTCAGCGGTGGCCTCTTCGCGGCGGGCAGCGGGGGCCCGCTGGCGGCGCCGGACCTCTCGGCGCTGATCGCGCCCGTGCTCCCCGAGTCGACGCGCCCCGGCCCCCTGATCGCGGCGAAGAAGGCTGCGCCGCCCGAGCGCGCGTCGGCGAAGGCGGCGGCCTCGATCGACGCGGCGTCGGCCGGCGCGAGCGCGCCCGTCGTGTCCGAGCGTCGCGCTTCGCCCGCGGCCACGGCGGCTTCCCAGCGGAGCTCGCGCGCGGGATGGGTCGTCGCCGCGGTCCTCGGCGGCGGGCTGGTCCTCGTCTCGCTCCAGCTCGGCAAGTCGTCGACGACGACGACCGTGATGGCCGTGGAGACCGCCACGCCGTCGATTGCCCTCGTCGAGACAGCGAAGCCCGTGATCGCGAGCCCGATCGCGATCGCGACCACGGCGCCCATCGCGAGCGCCGAGCCCGCGGTCGCGGCGATCGATCCCGGCGCCCGCGGCGCTCACCCGAAGGAGGCCGTCGCTGCGATCCCGGGCACCGCCGCGCCGCGATCGACCGGGTCCACCGCGGTCGCCGTCGCGCCGGTCGTTGCCGCGCCCGCAGTCACCGCGCCTCCGATCGCCGCGCCGCCGCCGCCGTCGTCGGGCGGCGAGTTCGACAAGTCCGCCGCGGTGGCCGCGCTCGCTGCGGCGGCCGGCCGCGCCGTCGGCTGCAAGCAGCCGGACGATCCCTCCGGTGGCGCCACGGTCAGCGTCACCTTCGCGCCCTCGGGCCGCGTCACGTCATCGAAGGTCACCGGCGCGCCGTTCCAGGGCACGGTGATGGGTGGCTGCATTGCAAGCGCGTTCCGCTCGGCGTCGGTGCCGCCCTTCGAAGGCGCGCCCGTCACCGTGACGAAGAACGTCTCGATCCGCTGATCTCGCGTCTTCTCTCGCAGAGGTCGTCGACGATCGACGCAAAGGCCTCTATGCTGCGCGCCCCGTGCTCGTCACCCTCCGGGTCAAGAATTTCATCCTGATGGACGCCCTCGAGCTCTCGCTCGATCGCGGCCTCAACGTCCTCACCGGCGAGACCGGCGCGGGCAAATCCATCGTCGTCGGCGCGCTCTCGCTGGTCCTCGGCGGCCGCGCCAGCGCCGAGCAGATCCGCCCCGGCGCCGACGAGGCGGAGATCGAAGCCCTCTTCGACGTACGCGGATCGGAGCGCGTGCTCGCGTCGCTCGAGGCCGCGGGCGTCGCCGGCGACGGCGATCTCGTGATCCGCCGCGTCGTGCAGTCGACGGGGCGATCGCGCGCCTACCTCAACGGTCGGCTCTGCACCGCGGGCGAGCTCGCGGCCCTCGCGCCCGAGCTCGCCGACGTCGCCTCGCAGCACGAGAGCGTCGCGCTCACCGATCCCTCGACGCACCTCGGCTACCTCGATCGCTTCGCCCGGCTCGTCGATCAGCGCATCGAGCTCTCCGCCGAGGTGGCCCGCCTCGAAGCGATCGTCGCGAAGATCCACGCCGTGCGCGAGGCCGAGCGCGGCCGCGGCGAGCGCGAGGCCTTCGTCTCGTTCCAGCTCCAGGCCATCGAGGCGTTGAACCCGCAGCCCGGCGAGATGGACGAGCTCGCGGCCGAGCGCCACCGCCTCCGCCACGCGGGCCGCTTGCTCGATCTCACGCAGGGCGTGTCCGAGCGCCTCGATCAGGGCGACGGCGCGATCTCCGACGTGATCGCGCGCATGTGCCGCGATCTCGCGACCGCGGCCGAGATCGATCCCGCGCTCGCGCCGGCCGCGCGCGCCCTCGAAGGCGCCCACAGCGAGATGCTCGAGGTCGCGCGCGACGTCGGCCGTTACGCCGAGCGCACCGAGGCCGATCCCGGCCGCCTCAGCGACGTGGAAGAGCGCCTCTATCGCCTCGAAGGCCTGCTCCGCCAGCACGGCCCCACGCTCGACGACGTGATCGCCACGCGCGATCGCCTCTCCTCGGAGCTCGCCGCCTTCGCCGGCGCCGAGAGCCGCATCGCCGAGCTCGAACGCGAAAAAGAGGCCCAGCTCGCCGTCGCCGCCGAGCGCGCGCGCAAGCTCTCGGCGCGTCGACGCAAGGCCGCCGAGAAGCTCGGGGCGGCCATCTCGGGCGAGCTCGCCGACATGGGCATGGGCGGCGCCCGCGTGGTGGTCGACGTCGCCGCGCTCGGCGGTGACAGGGCCGAGCTCGCGGTCGACGGCGCCCGCCTCGGCCCCGACGGCATCGATCGGGTCGAGTTCCTGATCTCGCCCAACAAAGGCATCGATCCTCGCCCGCTCCGCAAGATCGCCTCCGGCGGCGAGCTCTCCCGCGCTCTCCTTGCCTTGAAGCGCTGCTTGGCCGAGTGCGGCCCGGCCGGACTCTATGTCTTCGACGAGGTCGACGCCGGCGTCGGCGGCGCCGTGGCCGACAAGATCGGTCGCGCCATCGCCGACGTGGCAAAGCACCATCAGGTTCTCTGCATCACCCACCTCGCCCCGATTGCCGCCTTCGGCGACGCCCATTTCGTGGTCTCCAAGCAGAGCGACGGCGGGATCACCCGGAGCGGCGTGGTCCGCGTCGAGCGCAAAGAGCGCATCGCCGAGGTCGCCCGCATGCTCTCCGGCGCCAGGGTCACCGACTCGGCCCTCAAGGCAGCTACAGAGATGATCCGCGCCGCCCGCGGCGAGGGCGAGTCGCCCCGGGTCGCCGAAAAGGCTCGCGCACGGGCCTGAGGCCGGAGCTGCGTCGAGGACGCAGAATCCGGAATTATCACAGGGAGGCGGGGAGGCGGGGAGGTCAGAAGAAGAAGGGGATTTGTCCTCCGGATCTCGCCCCAAAAATTCTCCCTCTGATCTTCCTCCGGTCTCCCCGTCTCCCCGCCTCCCTGTAAATCCTCTTCTCTCGCTCCGAAAATGATCCTCAAATCAGTCTCCGTCGCCTTGCTCGTCGTGACGCTCGTGACCGGCTGCCACAAGGGGGCTGCGGGGCCCAGGCACCGGGAGCGGGCCCAGGTGCAGGACGTCAATTGCCGCGAGCCCGCGCAGCCCAGGGCGTTCTTCTACCCGGCCGAGAACCGCGTCGACTACGGGCCTGACGATCCGAAGCAGGACGGGTGTGCCCTGCTCGTCTCGGATCATCTCTTCTGCTGCCCGGACGTCAAGCGCGCGACGGATCGCTGAAGGCGCCTACTCGGCGCCGGTGCGCGGGCCATAGAAGCCGTAAATCCACCCTGCCGCGCCGATCAGCGACGGAGCGACGACGGTGGCGCCGAGGATCGCGAAGACAAGATTGTTGCGGGGCTCGGCCGTCATGTCGACGCCGGACACGTGCCACCAGGCCTTCACGGCCGTGACCAGCCAGTTGGCGAAGTTCGAGACGATGAAGGCCCACGCGAGGCGCTTTTGCCCGACTGGCCCGTAGCGCAGGAGCCGCAGCGTCGAGGCCACGCCGAGCATCAGGAAGGCTCCGAGCAGCGCGTTGAGGTGCGCCGCGAGCGCCACCTTCGGATCGGCGGGGACCTTGCCTGTCATCGCCTGAGCGACGTAGATGCCCGTGAGGAAGCCAATCAGCACCAGCCAGGCGCTGGCGAGGGCGAGCAGGCGCGCCGCAGGAGCGCTGGGAGCCTTGGGATCGATCACGTGGGTTTCACCGGGCCGGGGACGCGTCCGCCGCGCCACGACCGGCCGCCTACGCTCCGGTGGCGAACACGGTTCCATGGTGGCTCCCACCGCGCGGGGCGGGGCGCACGACCACGCGCAGTCTCCCTGGCCGCGCCGGCACGCCCGGATTTCCAGACTGTAGCGGACTGCGCGCCTCGCGACCGAGCGATCGCGCGATCGGGCACGAAACCGCCTGTGCTCGGCGCCTTCCCCGATCCTGGCGGGCCTGCGATACTCCGCGGATGCTGATCCGCGCCGCCCGGGAGTCGGACTTCGACGCCATCGCCGACCTCGTCAATCACTACATCCGCGAGACCGCCATTCACTTCGGCACCGATACCGTGACGGCCGCGGAGCTCCACGAGGGGTGGAGGGGCCACGAGGAGGTCTATCCCTGCCTGGTGGCCGAGGTCGACGGGCGCTTTGCCGGGTACAGCAAGGCGGGCGTGTTCCGCGAGCGCGCGGCCTACGCGTGGACGACGGAGACCACCGTCTACGTGGAGCGAGGGCTGGAGCGAAAGGGCGTCGGCAAAGCGCTCTATCAACGCCTCTTCGCCATCCTCTGCGCCCAGGGGTTTCAATCGGCGATCGGCGGGATCGCCCTGCCCAACGACGCGAGCGTGCGGCTCCACGAGGCCCTCGGCTTCATGAAGGTCGCCCACGTGGTGCGCGCGGGGTGGAAATTCGGGCGGTTCCACGATCTCGGGTTCTGGCAAAGGGATCTTCATCCCCCGAGCGGCGCCCCGCGGCCGATCGTGGCGCCCGTGTACGGGTGACGCGGCTCAGCTGCCCGTCCAGAGCCCCTTGAGCATCATGCACGTCGACTCGTGGGTGGCGCCGGTGGCGTCGAGCTTGGAATAGAAGTGGAGGTCCTCGACGGCGCCGTCGAGGGTGAGCTTGCAGACGCCGATCTCTCCCTCGAGAGGACACGAGTCCACGAGGGTCCCGCCGAGGCGCGGACAGGCGTCCTCCGCGTCGGAGCGCTGGGTCCCGTCGAAGCCAGTCAGCTCGTTGCACTGGTGCAGCGTCGGCGAGCCCGACGGGTCGACGAGGTCGCAGGCGACGCTGCCATTCGAGCCACAGCCCGCGAGGAGC
>JANYGI010000201.1 GCA_025362495.1 Byssovorax sp.
CCTGCCGCGGATGTCCGAGCTGTCGATTTCAGAAATGAACTGTTGCCAGGCCCACGGACGTTCGCGCAGCATCGCGTATGGCAAAAAACAATCTCAGCAGCCCCGCGATGGTCACCGTGACCCTCGCGTGGCTCGATTCGAAGGGGGAGCGTCCGCTCCTCCAGGCGCTCCCACAAGCGGGGGCCTTGCTCCCTTCGCTCGAGAAGGCGCACAAAGGCTTGCTCGATGGTCAAGCATCGATGAGCCAGGCCAACGCCGCGCTCGCCGACGTGCAAAAGGCGCAAGCCGTGCTCGACGTGCGCCATGATGCCTGCATCCGCGGGCCGTACAACGTGCTCACCGGCTTCGCCGATCTCGCCGAGACGCCGGAAGAAGCGGCGGTGTTCCTCTCGCTCCGCGATACGCTCACGCCCCGAGGTCTCGATACGGTGCGCCTCAGCTACACCGATCAAGCGGGCGAGGCGGAGCTCACCGAGGGTCGTTTGACGAAAGAGGACCGGGCGCTCCTCGGCAAGCTGCGCGCGCCGTCAGGCACGCTGCTCGACGCCCACAAGGCCCGCCTCTCCACGGCTCGCGAGATCGGCGCCCTGGAGAAGCAGCGCGCCACGCTGGAAAAGCAGGGGCCCGCGACGACGACGCCCGCCGACGCGGTGCGGGCGCGCAACCTGTGGATCCGCACCGTCAATGCCTTCGTGGCGATCCTGGCGCTGGAAGAGGGGCTGAGTGACGACGACCGGGAGAAGATCCTCGGGCCGCTGACGCGGGCGGAGCAGAAGGCCGATCGCAAACGCGTCTCGGGCGCGCAGCCCGATCCTGTGGCGGCGGCGCCGGTCGCCGTGGACCCGAAGGCGGCCGATCCGGCGGTGGACGCGAGCAAGGTCAAGTAGGCCCGGCGTCGATCAGCTCGGCTCGTCGAGCACCTCGGCGAGCGAGCTCGCAGTGATGGCCTTCTCCAGCCAGCGCTGGAGTCGCGCCACGTCTCTCTCGGCCAGCACCCGCTCACGCTCGGCGTCCGTGACAGCGATGCTCCGCACGCGGAGCACGGTGAGCAACGCATTCGCCGCGGTCTGCGCCTGAGCCTGCTCGGCCTGGATCTGAGCCTGCTCGGCCCTCTCCTCGACGCTCACGAGCATGCCTTGCAGGCGGCCGATCAGATCGGAGGAGCCAGGCAGCTCGGCCTCGCCCGCGAGGAAGCACAGCTCGTTCCCGAGGATCGTCAGCTCGAGGCCGAGCAAGCTCGAGTGGTAGTGCCCGAGCTGGGGCACGATGCGTTGATAACGCGCGGCGCCCTGTCCAGGCGGAGCGGGCAAGCGGTAGCCGTGGATCTGCTGGCGAGCGCGGTCATAAATGAAGTACTCGGGGATGCCGAGCCGCGCATAGCGCTCGACGTTCTCCACGAGATCCTTGTCGCGATCGCCCCGGTGGAGCACCTCGATCACGACGTCGAGGCCCCGGCCCTCGTCGACGACGACCCACGACATCCGCTCGTCGTCCTCGGGCTGCTCAACGCCGACGACAGCGAGAATGTCGGGAGAGAATGGCTTCTCCCCCGGATAGAGCACCGCCATCTCGTCCGCGAGATAGACGACGCGCCCGATGGCCTTGAAGTGCAGCCCGAGCGCGTCGACAGCGCGCGTCTTGGTCCTCCTGTGAGGCCTCCCTTCCGACATGGTGAGCGCGGGGTCCGACAGCGCGTCGAGGACCTTCAGCTGGAAGTCCATCTGCGCGGCGGGCGTCATGGCACGCCAGGCTTCCGCCGTGGGAACCGTGGGAAGGGTCGAGGGCGGCGCCGTCGTCTCGCGTACCGGGGTGGCCATGGCGCACCGTAGCACCTCCAGCGCTCCAGGGATCGCGCGCTTCCTCGCTTCGGCGCTCTCCGCCAGGCCACAAAAAAGCAGCGGCCCGGCGCCTCTCGCGAGGGCCGGGCCGTCACCGTCTCTTCAGGTCTTCAGCTCACGCGCTCTTCACGGCGTGCCGTCGAATACCCAGCTCGCCATCTTGTTGCGGTCGACGTCGGTCGGCTGGGGGCAAGTGCCACCCTCGTTCCAGACGCAGCTCGTCTTCATCGTCACGCTCGAGTCGCCGCCGGCCGGGGGGAAGCGCTCGGCCTTGGGGAAGTGGCCGGGGAAGTCCGCGGCGCACGTGTCGGGCAGCGTGGTCGAGACGCCACACCAGATCTTCTTGGCGACGGCGGCGACCTCGGCCTTCTTGTTCTGCGTCTGCCAGTCCGGGTTGGCCTTCGGGCCAATCGCGAAGCTCTGGGGCCAGGGCCAGTATTGCCAGCTCGCGTCGTCGCTGAAGATCGGGATATCGGTGTTCG
This sequence comes from Byssovorax sp., assembly GCA_025362495.1. Lineage (GTDB taxonomy): Bacteria > Myxococcota_A > Polyangia > Polyangiales > Polyangiaceae > JANYGI01. The sequence goes on from JANYGI010000201.1 coordinate 2,321, forward strand.
GATCCGGCCCGACGCCCTTGCCCACGACGTCGTCGAAGTGGCCGGCGAAGTGGCAGCCGGTGCAGAAGTTCTCGGTGAAATCGAGGGCGAAGTTGTCCCAGGTCACCTTGGCGGGCGTGCCGCACGCGGCGTCGGTACCGCAGGTGGTGGTGAGGCAGGCGATCAGCGCGTCTGCCGGCTTCTTCCCGGCGGGGCTGTTCTCGCCGGCGACTGCCTGGCAGTACGTCGACGTGTAGCCCGACTCCACGCCGCTCGGGTACAGGCACTCGCCATACACACCGTAGGTCGCCGCGCAGTCCTTGTCGCCGGAGCAGGCCTGAAGCTCGGCGCAGCACGACTTCTTCTCGCAAGCCGTGCAGGAGTCGTCGGCCGCCGCCGCGTCGCAGCTCGACGGGATCACGCCGCTCGCGGTCGACATGCCGCTGGTCGTCGTCGTGTACGCGCCCGACGTCGTGTTGTCCCCCGACGTGGTGTTGTGGCTCCCCGTCGTCACCCCCGAGCTGCCCCCGGTGTTGCCGGTCCCGCTGACGATCACGCACCCCTGCGCCGCCAGCATCCCCATCGCCGCAAACCCCGCCGCCCACGTGAACGTTCTCGTCATGACAAAGCTCTCCTGAATTCTGCGACCCCAGCTCCCGACAGTATCCGGGCAATCGGGGCACCGCAATCCACCCGCGGAGAAGGTTGTACGTAGGTGGGCCAGAAAACTTCAAACCCCGCGGACGATTTCCTGCCGTCGAGCCGATCGGGCGCGCTCCGTCGGGGGGATGGGGGGCGAGCAGGATGGGGATCGTGAAAGAGAGGCGGGCGGACGGCCGTGCCTGCGCCCGGAGATCCGGTCCCGTCAGCGCCGGGCGCCGGTCGAGGTCGGGATGCCGGGTCGGCGGGGCACCAGGGCATCGGTGCCGCCGGCAGGCACGGTGAGCGTCATGGTCACCGGGGCTCTCCGGATCTGGAGCGAATACGTGTAGTCGGCCGGCGTCTTCGGGGGCGGGCCGGCGACGGTGAGCGCGCCCGAGAGCGCGTCGGGCCGGAGGGGCAGCACCGCGCGCGTGCCGGCGCGATCGATGCGAATCGTCCCTTGCGCCTCGCTCGGCGGGATGGGGTTTCGCACGGCGTCGCTCGCGTAGAGGAAGACCCCGCCGCTCGGGCTCACCACCATCTCGACGTGGACGTCGCCCGACATCATCACCACGCCGTTGTGGCGGGGCGCGTGATCGGCGTGCGGCTTGTCGCTCGGGAGCGCCGCGCCGATCGGCGGCCACGCCGACGCGGGCGGCAGCGGCGGAGGCGGCCTGTACCCCGCGGGCACCTCGGTGTCGGCGAGGACCGGGACCACCTCGACGATGAGCACCAGCGGCAAGAACATCAGCGCCGACGCCGCGAAGGCCGCGACGCTGGTGACGGCGCCGCCGTAGATCACCCGCGACGAGGTGTGCCGCAGCCAGCGCCAGAAGCGGAGGTTCTGCCGGAAGACGATCCCGTCGAGCGAGCTGCCGAGGTTGCCGCGGAAGAAGAGCAGGAGGAACCCGGCGATGGGATAGACGTGGACGATCTCGTCCGTGCCGAAGACGAGGATGAAGTTGGCGAACACCAGCGTGAGAATCAGGGTGCTGATCCGGCTGAAGACCCCGAAGAGCAGGAGCAGGCCAAAGACCATCTCGCCGAGCGCCGTGGTGAACGACCAGGCCTCGCGGGTGAGCCCCGGGAACATGCTTTGCGGCCCGATGAGCAGCTCGGGGTGCTGATCGCCGACGCCGATGAAGAGCTCCGGCGCGAGGAAGATCTTGTTGACGAGGCCGAGCAGAAAGAAGCCAAATCCAAGGCTCGTGCGCATCCCGAGGAGCTGACGCGCGTTGACGCCGCGCGCGCCCTTCTTCGCGAAGAGGTAGTAGAACGCGCTGGCGAGCACCGGGATCGCGTCGACGCCGGCGATGCCGTAGGCGAAGCACAGGTAGGCAAAGACGAGGAGGAGCACCCCGCCGAGGACAGGCCAGTAGAGCCCGCTCAGGATCCACACCGCCAGCATGACCGAGACGGCGCGGAGGGCGTTGCCGAGATCGTTGACCGGCACGGGGTAGCTCGGCATCACGAGCCAGCCCTGGTAGGCGCCGAGCAGCAACACCAGGGCCGGGATGCGGCCGAAGACGAGCTCGGCGACGACGAGGCCGCGGCGCATGAAGGCGCTCTCGTTCGGTCCGTCGAGCAGGAAGCGCACGACGCTGCGCGCTGAGCGAACGATCCACGGCCGCGCCGCCTCGCGCGTCCTGGCCGAGGGCGTGATCGGCGTGAGGGCGTCGACGATCCCCGGCGCGGAGAGATACCAGAGCATCACCACGCCGAAGACGGCGAAGCTGCCGAGGAGCGAGAAGACCAGGACCTCGCCCGTCATCGACTGGAAGTAGGCGCGATTGACCGGGAAACGAGGCGTATTCGCGACCCAGCGCTCGTGAGCGAAGGCCAGCGCCGGGGCCAGCAAGGCGATCACGATGAGCATCCACGGGCGGAAGCGCAGGCGTGGTTGGCGAGGCATCGCGGCGGCCGCGCGCGCGAGCGGCGAGAGCCTCGCGCGAGACGTGGTGGGCTCAGCGCTGCGCATGACGGGCGACTCCTTCCACGACCTCGCGCTCCTTTGGTCCCCGGAAAGGGCACGCGCCCTTTCCCCCCGCCGAGCAAAGCTCGTCGGGGCCCCCCATACCCCGCACCGCGATTGCTTTGCTGGGCCAAGAGACTCTCGGCATGGCGACCCGCCTGTTCGTCCGTCGGTCGTCAGCGCTGCGCATGACGGGCGACTCCTTCCACGACCTCGCGCTCCACTTGCTTCACGGTCGCCGCGTCGAGGCCGAACTTCTCCAGGACGTCGACGAGGAAGTTGTGCTCGCGCCCGTCGAGCTGGCCGTCGCGCCAGGCCATCGCGTAGAGGAACCGGTAGAGCGACACCATCGCCTCCTGGGGCAGGTGCTTGCGGAGCACGACGGGATCGATCTGGAGATCGCGCTGCATTTCCACGGCGATCCGCGCGTCGGCCGTCTCGGCGTCGGCCACGCCGAACGAGGCCGCGAGCACCTCGTGGAGGAGCTGACGCTCGCGCGGATCGATGGCGCCGTCGGCCGACGCGAGGCGCACCATCCAGTTGAAGACGAGGTCGGAGTGCATCGATCGGCAGGTGGCCACGATGAGCTGATCCATGTACGCGCGGTCGGCCTGGAGAGGCTGGCCCTCGGGGACCTCGACGGGGATCGAGGTGCGCGCGAGGACGACGCCGGGGCGCCGCGCGCGGACGACCTCGAAGTCGACCGACCACGAGATGAGCAGGCGGTGCGCGTCCTCCGAGAAGAGCTTGGACAGCTCGTCGCCGACCGCGCCGCTGCGGAGCGCGTAGGCCGGCATTTGCATGAAGACAGCGTGCTCGCCGGGGCGGCCGTACACGGGGATCAGCGCGTGCGCGTTCTCGTAGAGGCGACGCGGTCGGTGGTCGAGCATGGTGCAGGTGAGCGCCGCGCGGACCGCGAGCGGCTCGGTCCCGCTGGCGAGGACGCGGGCCCAGACGCGCATGCCTTCGCCGGGGCGGATCACGTCGGGTGTGATCTGGAACTCGGCCTTTTGCAGGGCGAGCGCGCCGCGTAACGCGCGGAACACCGCCGCGGCGGTCGCCACGGCGAGCACCGCCAGGATCGCCAGCAAGGCGAGGGGAAGGATGAAGAAGAACACGAGGATCGCGCGGTTCCGAGCGGCCTACATTACCGCGGCCTCGCCGCGGGGGAGATGAGCCACGCGACGCGGCCGAGCTTTTTGGCTACCGTGGAGGCCGCCGGTTCGCCGGAGACGAGGGAGCGATGAAAACGAAGCGAATGATCGGGGCTGGGGCAAGGGCGTTGACGGGCAGGGGCGCGCATTTCGTGCTCGCGATGGCGCTGCTCGGCACGGCGGCCACGGGCTGCAAGACGGGCAACAGCGGACAGGAGAACGGGACGCCCGCCGATCCGGGGCCGGCCGTCGCGCAGGGCGCCGACGTCGTCCGGTACTCGGGCATGGAGGCCGCGGAGTCGGGGCAGGCCGGCATTCGCCAGGCCGTGCAGGCGCGCCGCGCCGCCGACTACAGCTCGCCGACGGTGGCGACGCTGTACCCCGGCACCGTCGTGAGTCACGTCGCGCGCTACGGCGGCTACAGCCTGATTTCGTGGACGGGCGCGTCGGGCGCGCAGACCGGTTGGGTCAGCACCAACGTCGCGTTCTCGACGATCATCATCGACGCGGGGGTCGGCATCCAGCCGCCGACGGTGTTCGGCGCGACCACGATCAACCAGCCGCCGGTCGCAACCACGCCGCCGCCCGTCGCGACCACGCCGCCGCCCGTCGCGACCACGCCGCCGCCCGTCGCGACGACGCCGCCGAAGACGCCGCCCGTCGCGACGACGCCGCCGAAGACGACGCCGACCGTCGCCCCGCCGAAGACCGGCTTCAAGCCGCCGAAGCTCAACTAGCCGGTCAGCCGCATCAGGTGTCGGACTCGGCCCGGGGATCGGGCCGAGCGCTCTGAGTCACCGATTCGACGAGCCCGCGCCCCGGCGCGCGCCGCTGCGACTCGGGCGCCGTGGGCGTCGTCGGCGACGGGGCGAGCGCCACGTCGAGCCGCGATCGCACCTTGGCAGGTCGCGCGCTGATCTCGGGGAGATCGTGATCGACGCGGACGCCGAGCGGCCCCGCGCCCGGCTGCGACAGCACGCTCTGCAGCAGCTCGGCGAGCGACGCGTGGCCTTCGACGTCGGCGCTCGACGCGCTCGTGAAGAGCTCGAAGCGTCGTCCCGACCACGCGAGCGCCTCGCGCAGCGCCTCCGTCGCGGTGAGCGCGCGATCGTCGACATGCCCTTCGATCAGCGCCCCGGAGCGCAGCTCGAGCACGAGCAGGCGCGCCACGAAGCCGCGATCGGTGAGATGGAGCGCACCGCTCCAGCGCTTCGCTTCCAGCGCGCGGAGCACCTCGCTCACGGGCTCGAGATCGAGATCCCCGGCGACGACGCCCAGTCCGTCCGGATCGAATAACACGTCGCGGCGAGACCGAACGCGCGCGGCCATTTTCGTCAATGCTTTGACCTGGGCTATCAATTCTGAAGTCTCGATCGGCTTCTGCAGCACGACATCGGCGCCGGCTTCGAGCGCCTGGACGCGCGTCATGGAGGCTGCATGCGCCCCCGGCTCGCGCGCCGCGAGGGCGATGAGGGCCGTCGTCGCGACCTCGTCGCGGCGGGCGCGCAGCGCCGCCAGCAGCCAGAAACCCTCGTGATCCGTGGGGCTGACGGCGACCACGAAGCAGTCGGGGGCCAGCGCACCGCAGGCGTTCCAGGCCGCCCGCGCCGTGGCGCACACCACGACGTCGAGGCCTGCGGCCTCCGCGACGCGGACCACCGCGCGCTGGAGGGAGGCGTCCGTGTCGACCACGACGAGCATGCTCTTCTGCACGGTGTCGAGGATACACCGAGCCCCCCGGAGATCGCGCGCAGGTCCCGAAAAAACCGCTTTGTTCCGACCCTTTCTTGCGTAGGCTAGTCCGCGACTGGGAGGGATGCGGGAGCCAAGGATGAACGACAAAGACGCGCTGAAGAACAACGAAGCTTCGAAGACCGACAAGCGAAAGCAGAGTCTCTACTTCCCCGAGTCGATGCTCCAGGAGATCAAGGAAGAAGCGGCGCGGCTCGATCGGTCGCTCTCGTGGGTCGTTCAGCGCGCCTGGAAGCTCGCTCGGCTCGACATCAAGAAGCTCCCGAGCGTCAACGACGTCAGCGGCGACGAGGACGATCCGGGCGAGTGAGCGCGAGCGACGTTCTCCTCCTGGACGCGGTGTTGCAGGCTCTCTCGACTCCCACGCTCCCGACGCGACGCCGCCGGTCCACCCCGGCTGAGCGTCGCGTTCGCTTCGATCGGGCCCGACGCTGATGGCGGAGACGACGGCGCTGTTCGCGTCGGGGCGCGACGGTACGCGCATCCACGTGCGGCTGAACGAGGGGCCGCCCGGGAGCACGGTGACGGCCCTCCTCACCGACGGCATCGCCTGCGACGGCTTCATCTGGAAGTACCTGTTCGACGATCTCGCGCGATGGATGCGCGTGGCCCACTGGAACTACCGCGGCCACGGGCGCAGCGGCCGCCCCGAAGATCCCGCGGCGATCGAGCTCCTCGATCACGCCCACGATCTCGACGCGGTGAGGCGCGCTGTCGGCGACGGCGACGTGGTGCTCTTCGGCCACTCGATGGGCTGCCAGGTGCTGCTCGAAGCCTACCGTTTGCGGCCCGAGCGCGTGCGCGGCCTCGTCCTGATCTGCGGCGCTTCCGGGCGGATCACCCACTCGTTCAAGGGGACGAACGTGCTCGCGCAGATGCTCCCGCGCTTCATCGCGCGCGTCGACGCCCACCCGGAGATCGCGCGCGCGATCTGGAGCCGCGTGCCGCCCGAGGTCGCGCTGCGCGTGGCGCTCCTCGCGGGCGAGGTCGACGCGGCGATCGTCCCCGAAGATCTGCTCCCGTACATGACCCACATGGTCGACATCGATCTGCCGATGTTCCTCCGCATGCTCCACTCGGCCGGCGAGCACTCCGCGGCTGATTTGCTGCCGCAGATCACCGCGCCGACGCTGGTGATCAGCGGCGACCGCGACTCGTTCACGCCCCCGCGCTTCGCCGAAGAGATGGCCGCGGCGATCCCGCAGTCGGAGCTCTTGATGGTCGCCGGCGGCACCCACGTGGTGCCGCTCGAGCGCAAGGATCTGGTCGCCGAGCGCGTCGAGCGATTCCTGCGCGAGCGCGTCGGCCTGTAGACGGGGCTACTTCGCCGCGTCGCGGACCCAGGCGTTTCGCAGAAGATTTCCGCGGCCCGTCGCCCACAGGAGGCAGTTGGTCGACGAGCCGGGGACCGTGTACACCGAGGCGCTCTCGACCTTGTCTTCGGCGTCTTTCAGCGACACGACGATCTCCACGGTGCCGTCGCCGTCGACGTCGGCGAGCGTCGGGACGGGCATCGCGCCGCGGCGCGGGAGCGGGATCTGGTGGAGCGCGTTGCCGCCCGCGTCGAGGATGAACAGCGTGCCCTTGCCCTGATCGATCGAGTAGGTGTTGAACACGATCTCGGGGATGCCGTCGCCCGAGAGATCACCGACGACGACGCCGCCGGTGAGCACGTTGGGATCGGTGGTGAACGTGAGCGACCAGAGCTCGGTCCGGTCGGCGGCGACCGCGTGGATCTTGCCGTCGAACCCCGCGAAGAGAAGCTCCGGCCCCGCGTGCGTGGGATCGATGTCGGCCACGGTGATCTGGCTGGTCGCGGCGACGACGTTGGTGCCGTCGAAGTCGTTCAGGCCCGCGAGGTACGCGGGCACGTAGAACGGGCTCTCCCAGCCCTTGTGGCGGCTCGCGTCCCTGTTCATGACCCAGAGCGCGACGCCGAGCTGGCGGTTGGTCTGCGCCGCGTTCTGCACGCTGGCGAGGAGCAAGATCTCGGGGACGCCGTCGCCGTCGATGTCGGCGATCGCCGGCGCGCTGTTGGTGAAGTGGGCTTGCAGCGCCGTCTCTTCGTCGTTCGCGTAGCCCTGCTCGGCGCCGGCGAGGTCGTGCAGGTAGCGCACGCCGGGCGTCTTCTTCGCGGGGTAAATCGAGCTGGCGTCGTAGGCCTCGCCGCTCGCCATGTGGAAGCTGGCGTAGGCGTCGTCGTGGTCGACGACGATGTCGGCCTTGCCGTCGCCGTCGAGATCGCCCACCGCGAGGTTCTGGTCGTAGCAGCCGGCGAGGTAGCATTTCATGTCGGCCGCGCACCCGCTGGTACCGGCCTTGTTGGGCGGGAATCCGGCCATCTGCGCGCCGTTCGCGTGCCACGCGTTGACGACGTCGGTGGGCCCGCTGTGGGCCGGCGCCGCGAGCAGATCGAGCTGCCCATCGCCGTCGACGTCGGCCGCCGCGAGGCTGCGCATCTCGTCCTCCCACTTGACCGGGAACCCCGAGAGCACCGCGCCCGCGGCGTCGAAGAGGAAGATCTGATCGCGTGACGCGACCGCGACCTCGAGCTTCGCGTCGTCGCGAAAGTCGGCCACGACGGGGCTCGCCCAGATGCGGCCGGGCGTGTCGAACGACCACTTCACCGAGCCGTCCGCGTTCCACACGACGAGGCGATCGTCGCGCGCGATCACGATCTCGTTCTTCCCGTCACCGTCGAGATCGGCGACGGCCGGCGAGCTCTGCCAGGCCTCGTGCCAGCGATCTTTGAGCGTCACGAGCAGCGTCGGCTTCTGCACCGTCTTGCTGCCGCCACCCATCGCCGCGAGGCACGATGGAGCGGGCGGCAGAGGCCCGCCCGAGCCCGCGCCCGTGCCGGCAGGTCCCGAGGTGTCGCCGGTGCTGGTGCCCGCGCCGCTGGGCTCCCCCGGGTTGTTCGACGAGCACGCCGCCGCGGGGATGGTCGCGAGCGCGCCGACGACCACACCCCAGCGCACCACCCGCAGAAGTGAAGACGAGGTCATGTCGCGAGTGTACGGGAGATCCCCGGCGCGGCGCGAGGAGGGTACCCACGGAACCCGGCCGGCCTGCACGGAGGACGGACCCACTCTGGCGACCCGGAAGAAAGGCCCGCTCGCGCCGGGAAGAAACCGGGCTAAGAAGAGGCTGATCCCCGCCGAGACACGGCTGCGATCGACGGAGAGGCGTGGCCGGACGAGACGACCCGAAGGCGACGAACGCAGGCGACGAGGGCTCGCTCGCGAGCCGGCTCATCGTGCTGCTCGCGGCGCTCGTGTGCTTCTTCTTCGTGACCACGCTGCGCGACGTGGCGCTGGGCTTGCCGTTGCCCCTATCGATCCCCGCGCCGCCGGTGCCCGCGTCGGTGATGGAGCGCGACGCGGCGCTCGACGTCGAGGTCGTCGACGACACCGGGCACGCGATGCCGGGCGCCAGCGTCCGCGTCTTCGCCATGCGAGAAAACAAGGCCTATTTCGCCGGTGATCACGACACGGGCGAGGCCGGGCGCGCCGCGTTCACCGGGCTGCCGCGGGGCGAGGTCTGGGTCCTCGCGTACGGCCCCGGGCGATCGCGGGCGTCGCTCAAGGCCGTGCTGACCGAGGGCGCGCGCGAGGTGCGCCTCGTGCTCCAGGCGGCGCGGGCGCTCGACGCGATCGTGATCGACGAGAGCGAGCAGCCGATCGAGGGCGCGACGATCGAGGTGACGACGGCCGATCCGCTCCCGTACGCGGCGACCACCGGCAAGGATGGACGGGCGCGCGTCGATCGCCTCGGAGCGCCGCCGTACCGCCTGCGCGCGTCGGCGCGAGGCTACGACGACACCTTCCGCTCGGGCGTCGTGCCGACGTCGGCGCCGCTGCGGATCCGCATGGAACGGCTCGCGGCGATCGAGGTCCTCGTGCGCAACGCCGACGGGACGCCGGCCCAGGGCGCGACGGTGCTCGCGGCCGGCACCGCGCTCTGGCCGGCCCGCAGCGTCGTCGTCGGCGACGGCGGATCGGCGACGATCGCCGGCCTGCACGGCGGTGTTTACGATCTCCAGGCCCGCCGCGGCGACGAGGTGAGCCCGACCGATTTCGCGGTGCCCGTGAAGCGCGGCGAGGTGAAGAGCGTCGAGCTGATGCTCGGCCCCGGCAAGCGCGTGACGATCCACGTCACCGACGGCGTCGGCGAGGACCGGCCCGACGTGAAGGGCGCGAGCGTGGTCCTCGCCGAAGAGGGCCTCTCGTCGTTCCCGTTGCAAGGCAAGACCGACGATCACGGCCTCGTGAGCCTCGGCCCGATCGCGCGGCAACGGGCCACCGCCGCCGCGCGCGCGCCGGGCTTCGTCGCGAAGAGCGCGGTGCTCGTCGACGCCGCGACGACCGAGGTCACGATCCCGCTCGAGCGCGGCGGGGTGATCGTCGGCGACGTGGTCGACGATCGCGGTTTCCCCGTGGCGGGCGCGACGATCGAGATCGTCGGCGTCGACGCGGACGGGATGCCGATCGACGAGACGACGGCGCTCTTGGATTTTCGCGAGGAGCATTTCGAGGCCACGCTCGCGGGCCCCGCGCCGCTGATCCCGATGGGCGAGCTCGGCTTCATGCCGGGCCCGATCCCCGATCTGCCGCACGGAGGCAGCGGGCTCGCGCTCGGCGGCGAGGCGCCGCATCGAGGCGGCGATCCCTGGGTCACGCGCGCCGACGGGACGTTCCGCGCCGATCCGGTGCCGCCGGGCCGCGTCCACGCGATCGTCCGCCACCCCGACTACGTCGAGACCATCTCCGACATGGTCACGCTCCGCGCGGGCGGCGAGGCGACGCTGCACATCGTCCTTCGCCATGGCGGCTGGCTCGAAGGCCGCATCCTCGAAGAGGATCGCACCCCGGTCGCCGGCGCGCGGATCGAGCTCGCCGCGACGCACGGCTCGCTCGAGCTCGTCGCGTACACCGCCGACGACGGGACGTTCACCTTCGCCGCGGCGCCCGACGAGGTCATGCTCTCGGTCGCGCGCGCCGCTGCCCCGTCGGACATCGTGGCCCGCGTCGTCGTCGACGTGCCCGATCGCGACCGCCGCGAGGTGGAGATCGTGCTCCCGAAGGTGCGCGACACCGTGGCGATCCATGTCGTCGACGATCGCGGCTACCCCGTCGATCGCGTCGAGGTACGCGTCGTCTCGCTCCAGCTCGACGAGCCGCTGCGGCGCACGCTCTTCACCGACGCCGCGGGCGACACGGAGCTGCCCGACGCGCTCGGCCTCCCGCTGCGCCTGACGCTGGTGCGGCCGGGGAAAGCGCCGCGGGTCGTCGCGATCGAGAGCGCGCCCGCGAAGCTCGACGTGACGCTGAACGAAGGCCTGAAGGCCCACGGGACGATCACCGGGCGCGAGGGCCGCGATCGGATCGAGGGCGCCGAGATCACGCTGTTCACGGCCGCGGGAGCGCGGCATGCGCGCTCCGACGCCGAGGGCGCGTTCGAGGTCGACGATCTCGCCCCGGGGCGCGTGCGGATCGCCGTCACGGCGGCCGAGCACGCCCCCGTCGAGGTCGTGGTGCAGGCGCAGGGCGATCGCGATCACCCGGCCGATCTGGGCGCGATCGATCTCGCCGAGGCCGGCGAGGTCGAGGGCGAGGTGGTCGACGCCGACGACCAGCCCGTCGCGGGCGCGCGCGTCGGCCGCGGCGGCGTGCCGACGTACTTGCCGCTCGGCCCGCTGCCGAAGGGGATCGTCAGCACCGATCGCGACGGCCGCTTCACCCTCGGCGGCCTGCCCGCAGGCAACGTCATGCTCGAAGCGTACTTCGCCGATCTCGGCCGCGCGTCGATCGACGACGTGCCGGTGCGCGCCGGGCGCACGACGACGCGGGTGAAGATCACCCTCGGCGCAGGCAAGCCGGCCTCGCGCGAGCCGAAGGGCGCGGGCAGCGTCGCGGTCACGCTGGGCGAGCACGCGGACGGCGGCGTGACGACGGTGCTGGTGGTGATGGTCCCGCCGGGCAGCGAGGCCGAGCTCGCGGGGATCGAGCCCGGCGACGCGATCCTCGAGGTCAACGGTCACCCGGTCAAATCGATCGAGGGCGCGCGCCGACGGCTGACCGGCCCGCTCGCGGAAGACGTGGTGCTCTCGATGCGCCGCGAGGAGAGCGACGGCGCCGCGACGACGTCGCTCCTCCGCGTGCGCCGCGAGCGCGTGCGCCGTTGACGCCGTGATCCGACGGCAACGCCTCCTCTACAGGGCGTTTGCGCGCGCAGCGTTGGCCTGGATCGCCGCCCGCAGGAACTCTGACAGGCCGGCGCGGCGCTGGTCGTAGACGGCCGCGAAGCGCGGATCGGCGACGTACATCTCCCCGAGGCCGACGTGCATCGCCGACGAGCACGGGTAGAACCAGTGCTCGAGGTGCAGGCGGTGCTGCTCCGCCAGATCCATCGCGCGGGCGTCGGTCGGCGTCACGCCGTCGTCCATCGCCTGCGCGAGCTCGTCGACCGTGGCCTTCGACTCGTCGGCCATCCGCTTCCAGTCGTCCTTCGTGTAGCGGCTCGTGCGGCGCCTGCTCTCCGCGTAGGCTTCGGTGGTCCCCCACCAGGCCTTCGCCTCGTCCTCGTACTTTGCGGGATCGAAGCCTTCAAACGTATCTTCGGGGTTCATGGTGTCGCCTTCTTCGAGGGCCTTCAGCGTCCTGTCGACGAGGTCCACCAGCGCGCGCGCCCGATCTGCCCTCTCGACGAGGAGCGCGCGCTGAGCGAGGAGCGTTTGCCGGCGGTCGAACCCCGGATCCGCGAGGATCCGCGCGATCTCGTCGAGCTTGAAGCCGAGCTCCCGGAAGAAGAGCACCTGCTGCAAGCGCTGGAGATCGCCCTCGGTGTAGAGCCGATACCCCGCGCCGCTCCGACCGGACGGCCGGAGCAGGCCAATCTCGTCGTAGTGGTGCAGGGTCCTCACGCTGACGCGCGCGAGGCTCGCGAGCTCGCCGACCGTGGTTGCCATCGCCCTCTTGCTCTACGGCCTCACGCGGCGTGAGGGTCAAGGCCCTTTCTGACGATGCTTCACGGGCACGACGATTTTCCGGGTGGCCGCCTCACCACACCTCGCACGCCTGCGCTCGCACCATCGGCGCGCTGGCCGGGCACGAGAACGCCTGGCGGAAGGTGGCGAGGTTCGAGAGCGGCCCGTTGACGCGGAGCTTCCCGGGCGAGTGAGGATCGGTGAGCAGGGACTGGCTCTGCTGATCGGGGCGAGAGTTTTCGCAGTGGGTCTGCGCGTACGCCACGAAGAACACCTGCTCTGCGGTGAACGCGTCGCTCCCGGTCTCGGCGCCGTTGCCGTCGAACAGGGCGTCGAAGGCGAGGTTTACCCCGCCGAGATCGGCGAGGTTCTCGCCGAGGGTGAGGGTGCCGTTCACGTGCTCGCCCGGCAGCGGCTCGAAGGCATCGAATTGATCGACGACGCGCTGCGAGCGCTGGGCGAAGCTCGCTGCGACCGTGGGAGTCCACCAGTCGCGGAGCGTGCCATTGCCGTCGAAATGCCGGCCCTGGTCGTCGAATCCATGGGTCATCTCGTGGCCGAGGACGCTGCCGAGCGCCCCGAAATTGGCGGCGTGCTGCGGCTGGTCCCCAGGAACGGCGAGGCGAGGAGCGCCGCCGGCAACGTGACGTCGTTCGCGGTGGGGTCGTAGATCGCGTTGACGGTCAGCGGCGACAGCTGCCACTCGGTGCGATCCACGGCCTGCCCGAGCAGCGCGCGCACCTGCGTTGATCGGAGGTGGTGGAGCCCGATCTCGTTTGCGAGGAACGACGTCGGCAGGATGGTGAGCCCGGTGAAGTCCGGAGCGATGGTGGGATGTCCGATCTTGGCCACCATCGCATCGAGCTTCGTCAGGGCCTCTCCGCGCGTGCTGGCGTCGAGCCACGCGGCGTCCTCGAGCCGCTTCTCGAAGGCGCCGCGCGACCGGTCGAACATGCTCCGGGTGATCGTGCTGGTCGCCTCGTCGAAATTGCGCGCGAGGTACAGGAGGGCGATGGCCTCGCCGAACGCGCTGAGCGTGGTGTTGAAGCAGGTGAACCAGCGCGGCGACAGCGTGGTCTGGCCGGTGAACGAGCCGAAGAAGCGAAAGTTCTCGTCGAGGATGGCCTGATCGAGGCCCCGGGTCGATCCTGGAGCAACTGCCAGCGCAGGTAGCTCTTCAGGTCCGCGAGCGGAGCGGTCTTGAAGAGTGTCTCCAGCACGGTGAGGTAGGCGGGCATGTTCACATCGACGCTCTTGAGATCGGAGAAGCCAGCCTCGGCCCAGAATGCCTGCCACGGGAACGTCGGGGCGAGGGCTTTCACCTCCGCGGGCTTCATCGGGTGATAGAGCTTCTCGGGATCGCGGAGCTGGTCTTCCGGGGTGTACGCAGTGACGAGCGCCGTCTCGACCCGGATCACCGCGTCGGAGTCGATGGGCGACCCGCCGACGAGCGCGCTCATCTTGTCGATATGAACCTTGTCGTCCGCGAGGATGGCCTTGTTCTCCGGGGCCAGGTAATACGAGGGATCCGCGAGCTCGATGCCGCCCTGGTAGATGGAGGCGACGTGGCGGGTCGCGTCGCCGGGATCGACGCTGACGTAGAACTCGAAGAACTTCGCCGTGAAGCCGCCGTCCGTGCCGACGGGGTTGCTCGCGATCCACCCGCCGCAGGCGAACTGGTAAAAATCGACGCAGGGATCGGCGGATCGATCCAGGGCGCCGATATCGAGGTCGGGCGGCGTGGCCACGCCGGGAAGCACGGCGCCACTGTCGCAGCCGCTCGCGAGCAGCGCCAGGAGGCTGAGAGCGTATTTCATGGTGTCCCCTCTCCAAAAGCACGCACCTTAGCGCATCGACCCATGGAATCGACGGCTTCTCGACGAGCGCGGCGAGGGATCATCGCCTGGCGGCCAAAAGTACCGCTGGAACACCGGCCGCGTCCGGGAGAGGATTCCCTTCCATGCAGGCCCGCCCGTGCCGACGTTTCACCTCGAAGCGGACTCCCTCCCTCCGGAGTTGCAGGTGCTCTCGTTCCGCGGACGCGAGCGCGTCGGGCGTCCCTATGCGTTCGACGTGGTGATCGCCGTGCCCTGGGCCCTCTCGCCCGAGGCCGCGGCGGCGGCGCTCGTCGATCGGCGCCTCGTGCTCGCGCTCGCCGATCACCCGGACGCGCGCCGGATCGCGGGCTTCGCCGAGCGACTCACCTTTCAGGGCGCGCTCGCGCGCGAACGCTACGCGCTCAAGGTGCGGCTGGTCCCGGGCCTCGGGTTGCTGAGGCGGCGTCGCACGAGCCGCGTATTCCAGGAGCTGACCGTACCCGAGATCATCGCGCGTATCGTCGGCCTCGCTCATTTGCCGCTGCGCCAGGCGCTGACTCGCGAGTACGTGAGCCGCGAGTACTGCGTTCAGTACCGCGAGACCGATCTCGATTTCATCCTCCGGCTCACCCGCGAAGAGGGCCTCGTCCTCACCTTCGACGATCCCGAGCCGGGCGCGAACGAGGAGGTGATCGTGCTGTCGGACAGCAGCGCTCCGCACGGGCCCATTCGCGGCGACGCCGAGCTCGCGGTGCGCGAGGTCAGCCCCGATCAGGCGATGGCGCGGCGCGAGCACGACGTGCACGAGGTCCGCGTCGAGCGGCGCGGCGGGCCTCGATCGCTCCTCGTGCAGACCTACGATCCGATGCGCCCGCGCGCGCGCGTTGCCTCCGGCGCGGCGACCGACACCGTGCCGGCTTACGGAGCCGGCGAGACCCGCGCGACCGACAAGCTCCCTCTGCCCGACGATCCCGATCTCGTCTACGAGCACGACAGCGACTACGAGACCATCGACGTCGAGCGCGGCAGCGCCGAGGTCCGCCTCGCGCAGGAGAGGCGCAAGACACTGCGGATCTCGGGCGCCTCGTACTGCGCGCGGCTCGCGGTGGGGCGCTCGTTCGTGCTCGCCGATCAAGAGCTCTCGAGCGCCCCGCGCGAGCTCTGCTTCGTGACGATCGATCACGAGGGCAAGGGCCACGAGCTCGCCGGCGGCGGCCCCACCTACTCGAACCGCTTTCGAGCGATCCCCGCGGACGTCATCCCGCGCCCGCGCCCCGCGCGGCGAGCGCCGACCCAGGTCGCCGAGACTGCCGTCGTCGTCGGCCCGCGCGGCCGCGAGGTGCACACCGACAAGCACGGTCGCGTGAAGATCCAGTTCCACTGGGACCTCGACGGCCACCGCGACGAGCACAGCTCGTGCTGGATCCGCGTCGCCCAGGCCTGGGCGGGAGAGGCCTTTGGCGCGCTGTTCATGCCTCGCGTGGGGATGGAAGTCCTGGTCACGTTCCTCGGCGGTGACGTCGATCGGCCCGTCGTCACCGGCGCGCTCTACCACGCTGCGCACCCGCCGCCGTTCGGCCTCCCCGCGGGCGCGCTCACGAGCGGGATCGTGACCCGCAGCGTGCCCGGCGGCGGAGGTCAACACGAGCTCTCGTTCCACGATACCCGAGGAAAAGAGCTGATCCGCGTCAGCTCCGAGCGTGATCTCGAGCTCACCGCCAAGAACGACTCGCGCCTGCACGTGACGATGAACCGCAGTGACACCGTGGGGCAAGACGATTTTCTCAAGGTCGATGGTGCCCGTCATGTCCACGTGGGCGGGGCCGACGCCCGCGAGGTGCACGGCCCGGCCGACGACAGCTTCTACGGTGATCGGGTGACGCTGGTGATGGGCAAGACCACGGGGCACGCCCAGGGCCCGGTGAACCTCACCCTCGGCAGCGGCGGCGTCATCACCAGCAATGGCTCGCTCTCGACGCAGGTGCGCGGGGATCACTCGCTCGTGGTCGGCACCGGCGGCTCGCTCGCGCAGACCAGCATCGACGGTCGCTACGTGCTCGGCGCCTCGCAGACAGTGGCCATCCGCGCGGAGCAGTCGCTCCTGCTCCAGGTCGGATCGACGACGCTGGAGCTCACGCCCGAGGGGATGAAGCTCAACGGCAAAGCCCTCTCGCTCAAGGGCGAGTCGATCGTGGCCGAGGGCAAGGGCCCGCGATTGACGCTCGGCGACGAGGCCGAGCTGGTGTCGCAGAAGATCGGTATCTTCTCGAAGAGCGCCGCGCTCGAGCTCGAGGACGACGCCGAGCTCTGGGGCAAGAGCGTCAAATTCTCCAGGCCGAAGACCGCGCCCGAGAAGAAGAGCAAGGACGACGAGACGAAGAAGAAGCCGTTCAAGCTCAAGGTCAGCGACGCGACGATGGAGCCGTATGCGGACAAGCACTTCGAGCTCTTCGCCGACGGCGTGCGCCTCGCGGGATCGACGGGCGGTGACGGCGACATCGACGTCGAGATCCCCGACACGGCGACGCGGGTCGACGTCACGGTGTGGGTCGACGACTACCCGACTGGCCGCAAGAAGGTCTGGTCGGTGCGCGTGGCCGAGCTGCCGCCGGCGACGACGCCGCGGGGAGCGCTCATGCGCTTGCACAACCTCGGTTACTACACCGGCGCGCCGGTCGACGTGATCGGCGATGGAGAGAAGGCGGCGCTCCGGTGGTTCCAGAAGGACCATGATCTCGAGGAGACCGGCGAGCTCGACGCGCCCACGTCGGGCGAGCTCGAGCACGTTCACGGTAGCTGACGGGCCCGGAGGCGAGATGGCGGACAAGGACCAAGAGGGCGGAGAGCAGAGCGCCGAGCCCACCGCGGGCGGCTCGTCGTGGGCGAAGCTCTCGGAGTTCTACCCCTACGGCGACAGCCCACCTCGGCTCGCGGCGGGGCTCAACGACACGCTCACCGACGCTTCGCCGACAGCCACGTTCCAGGAC
>JANYGI010000210.1 GCA_025362495.1 Byssovorax sp.
CGTCACGCTGCGGGTCGACGCCGATCACGACGTGCGCGAGGCGCTGTGCAAGGCGCTGGTCGAGGCCGGGATCGGCATTCTCCAGGTCGGGCGCGGCGAGCGCGAGCTCGAGTCGGTGTTCCTCAGCCTCGCCGGCGACGCGGAGCCCTCGCGCGCGACCAACGAAGACGAAAGCGAAGAAGAGGCGGTGAACGCATGAAGAACGCGTGGCTAATCGCCCGGCGGGAGATCGGCTCCTACCTGGGCTCGCCCATCGGCTACGTCGTCGCTGCCGCGGCGCTGCTGATCGAAGGGCTGTGGTTCAACTTCTTCGGGCTCACCAACCCCGCGCTGCGCTCGGCCCAGGTGCTCAGCGTCTTCTTCGAGGGCGCCAGCGGCACGACCATCATCCTCGCCGCGCTGCTCTCGATGCGCCTCCTCGCGGGCGAGCGCGAGAGCGGGACTCAGGTGCTGCTCAACACGGCGCCGGTGCGCGAGTCGGAGATCGTGATCGGCAAGTTCCTCGCGGGGCTGTCCTTCCTCACGATGATCGCCGCGCTCACCGTCTACATGCCGCTGCTCATCTTCGTGAACGGCAAGGTCTCGGTGGGCCACATCCTCGCGGGTTACCTCGGAATCGTCCTGCTCGCCGCGGCGTCGCTCGCGGTCGGGCTGTTCGCGTCGGCGCTCGCGCCGAACCAGGTGGTCGCGGTGCTGGTCGCCGGCGCGCTGCTCAGCGTGCTGTTCTTCGTCTTCGAAATCGCCAAGAAGACGGAGCCGCCGATCAACACGTTCCTGTTCGGCCTCTCGATCTTCCACGTGCGCGCGAGGAGCTTCATGACGGGCACGCTCATGCTCGAGAACGTCCTCTATTACGTGGGCCTCGCCTACCTCTTCCTCTTCGCGACGACCAAGACGCTGGAGGCCCGGCGATGGCGTTGAAGACCGAATCTACTGCTGCGCGCGTGCCCGCTCTCGCGTGGACGCTGGCGCCGATCTACGTCGCGTCCCTCGTGCTGCTATTCATCGGCGAGCGCGTGGCGCCGTCCGACGGCTGGCGCTACGCGCTCTCGGGCGTGGGCGTCGCCGGGGCGGTCGTCGCGACCGCGCTCCGCTTCGTCCTGTCGAGCCGCGCGTCAGGCGAGCGTCGCTCGATCGAGCGATCCCTGGCGCTGCTCTCGGCGCTCGGGCTCGCGGCGCTCGGGCTCTACTTCACCTCCACCGACACCGGCAAGCTGTGGCTCGGCATCGCCAAGGCGGAGCCGGCGACGCGCGCGCGCATCGAAGGGGCGACGCTGATCACGTGGGTCGCGCTCCTGGTGATCGCGCTCCTGCCGCTCTTGCTGGGCGAGCTGGCCCTCGCGCCGATGCGCCAGTCCGCGCACGTCGAAGCGCGGCGCGTGCGCGCGGCCATCGCCGCGGCGCTGTCGGTGGCCTTCGCGATCCTCTACGTCGGCCTCTTCATCTACGCGGCCGGCACGCTCGACTCCAAGATTGATTTTTCCTACTACCGCACCGCACGCCCCAGCGAGTCGACCAAGAAGATGGCCGAGAGCTCGACCGAGCCGGTCAAGGTGATGGCCTTCTTCCCCCAGATCAACGAGGTCGGGATGGAGGTCGACGGCTACCTGCGCGAGCTCCACGCCGCCGCGCCGAGCCTGCAAATCGAGACGTACGATCGACTCCTCGTCCCGGCGATCGCCAGGGCGGAGAAGGTGAACCAGGACGGCGTCCTCGTGCTGTCGCGCGGCAAACTGAGAGAGATGCTGACCATCGGCGCCGAGAAGAAGCCCGCGGAGACCAAGCTCAAGACCCTCGACGCGGATTTTCAGAAGGCCCTGCTCAAGGTGCTGCGCGACGCGCACATCGTCTATTTTTCGGTGGGTCACGGCGAGATCAACGAGGCCGCCGGGACCGACGCGGCCGAGGGGCGGACGGGCAAATCGCTGCGTCGCCTGTTCGAGTCGCAGAACTACACGGTGAAGGATCTCGGGCTCGCGCAGGGCCTCGGGACCGAGGTGCCGGACGACGCGACGGTGGTCGCCGTGCTCGGCCCGACGAAGGCGCTGCTGCCCGAAGAGATCGCGACGCTGAAGCGCTACGCCGACAAGGGCGGGCACCTCTTGCTCGCGCTCGATCCGGAGCCCAAAGCGGACCTCGCGCCGCTCGCCGAGATCGTCGGGATAACCTGGCATCCCGCGCCCCTCGCGACGGACAAGACCTCCGTACGCCGCCGCTACAACAACTCCGACCGCGGGATCCTCGTCACGAACCGCTTCTCGTCGCACGCGTCGGTCTCCTGGGTGAGCCGCAACTCGTCGCGCGCCGCGGTGATTTTCCCTGGCGTGTCATCTCTCGACAAGAAGGACGGCGACGACTTCAAGATCGATTTCGCGACAAAAACATTCCCCGAGACCTTCGAGGATCTCAACGGCGACTTCGAGCTGACGGAGCCTGCAGAGAAGCGCGCGACCTACAACATCGGCGCCGCCGTGAGCCGCGCGATCGCACCGCGACCCGACTGGAAGGGCAAGGATCCGCCGGAGCTGCGCGCCTTCGTGCTCGCAGACGCCGACAGCCTCAGCGACATGTGGTTCCAGAACGAGCCGAATGTCTTGTTCGCCCTCGACCTGATCCGCTGGCTCGGCGGCGAAGAGAGCTTCGCCGGATCGATCACCACCACCGAAGACGTGCGGATCGAGCAGACGAAGCAGAAGGATCAGGCCTGGTTCTACGCGACGATCTTCGGGGCGCCCTCGCTCCTGCTCGGCGTGGGGCTGATGGTGACGCGGCGCAAGCAGAAGAAGGCCCCGCAGAAGCTCGTGGCGAAGGAGAAGAAGGCGTGAGCAAGGCAAGAGCGAACGCGGCCCGCGGGCCGCTCGTGCACCTCGCCGTGCTGGCCGTCTCCGTGGCGGCAGCGGTGGGCGTGTGGACGCGCGACAAGGAGCCGAAGGCGCTCGCGCAGGGCGACGTGACGGTGTGGTCGGGGCGCCCCGACGGCGTCGAGCGTGTGACCTACGACAGCAAGTCGCACCGGGTCGCGCTCGACGCGAAGAGCGA
This sequence comes from Byssovorax sp., assembly GCA_025362495.1. Taxonomy (GTDB): domain Bacteria; phylum Myxococcota_A; class Polyangia; order Polyangiales; family Polyangiaceae; genus JANYGI01. The sequence continues at coordinate 3,040 of JANYGI010000210.1, forward strand.
CGCTACCGGCCGCTATTTCGTGGGTACCGCCGAGCGGGACGCTCCGACGCCGATGGCCCCGGCCGACGGCGGCGCGCCTCCTCCGGCGGGGCCGCGCACCACGACCCAGCTCATCTCGGTGGGCGGCGCCGACAAGCTCGCGACGTCGCTCGCTCCGCTGAAGGCGCTGCGATCGCTCGGGCGCATCGGCGACGATCGCGCCGCGGAGTTCGGCCTCGCCGAGCCCGACGGGACGATGACGTTCAAGGTCGCGGGCGCGGAGCACAAGCTCCTCGTCGGCGGGACGACGCCCGGCGGCGGCGATCGCTACGTGAAGGATCCCGCCTCGGGCGAGGTCTACGTGCTCAAGGGCGACGCGGTGCGCACGCTCGAGTCGGCCGAGTCGAGCCTGATCGAGCGCGAGCTCCACGAGTGGAAAGACGGCGACGTGACCGCGCTGCAGATCGTCGCCGGCGGGAAATCGCGCGCCCTCGTGCGCGGCGGCGTCGACGCCAAGAAGTTCTGGGCCGACGCCGCGAAGCCCGACGAGAACGACGAGACGCTCGGCAACTGGATGAGCAAGCTCGATCGTCTCCGCCCGATGGAGTTCGCCGCGACGCCGCCCGAGGGCAAGGAGACGGTGGTCCGCCTCGAGTACAAGGCGGGCAACAAACCGCTCGGCTTCGTCGAGGTCGTCAAGACGAAGGCCGCCGAGGCCGGCAAATCCGACTACTTCCTGCAGACGGAGCGGACCCGGCTCTTCGCCAAGGTCTCCGCCGCGCTCGGGGAGCAGCTCGAGCAGGACCTCGGATCGGCCGTGAAGTAGGCGGGGCGCGCCCCCCGGGCTCCCACCAAAATCGACCACTTTCCGGCGCAGAGCGCTCTCTACTTGCAGGCGCGGGGCCGGTTCTGCAAGGCTCACATCCTCATGCTCCTCCGACCCTTCACTCCCGCCGCGTTCGTCGCCGCTTTTGCCCTCGCCCTCGGCTGCGGTTCGAAGCCGCCTCCGAAGCCCGTCGAACCCCCGGCTCCGACCGTCGAGCCCGAGGTCAAGCCGCCGCCGCCGAAGTGCGAGAAGCTCGACGAGCACTGCGACGCCAAGGCCGACACCCGCGCCAGGGTCGCCCACGCCGAGCTCTACGTGACGCCCGTCGTCGGGTGGGTCTACGCGCAGGGCGACGGCGCGATGGTGGCGCAGTCCTCGGACAGCGGCCCGGTGATGGCCTTCGTCGGCTACGACGAGGACAAGGATCCGAAGAAGGACGCCGCCGTGCGCGACGCCGCGCTGGTCGAGCTCTTGAAGGCCATCGGCGTCGAGAACAAGCCGCCGAAGAAGGTCCCGTGGAAGGTCCCGAACTCGGCCAAGGGGACGGGCGATCTCAAGCTCGATCTGTGGGAGATCCCCGCGGGGTACGCGCGCGGATCGAAGAAAGGCACCGTGGTCGTCGTGGCCGGCTCGATCAGCGACGGCAAGGGCGCCCTCGGCGTGAGCTTCGCGCCCAACGACGACAAGAGCGCCGACGACGCGATCATGAAGTCGTTCGAATCGCTCGGGAAGGCCAAGTGAGCGCTCCCCAGCTCCCCGCCGGCACCGTCATCGCCAACAAGTACTCGGTGGTCGCGCTGCTCGGTTACGGCGGCTCGTCGGCCACGTACGCCGCCGTCGGCGCCGATGGCCGCGAGGTCGCGCTCAAGGTCTTCGATCCGGGCATCCGCCAGCGCGCCGACATCATGGCCGCGATCGAGCAGACCTACGCCGGGACCAACGCGCTGCCCGCCGACGTGGCCGTGCCGCTCCTCGACGCCGGCTACGACGCCGCGACGGGCGCGCCGTTCAGCGTCACCGAGCGCATCGCGTTCCCGTCGCTGGCGCAGCTCGCGGCGCAGCGGCCGCTCTCGCCGGACGAGGTCGGGACGCTGCTTGCGTACCTCGCCCGCGTGCTCGACGCGGCCCACGGGCGGCAGCTCTTTCACCACGCGATCAAGCCGACGAACATCTTCGTGGGCTTCGGCCAGGGCCAGGGCGTGCGCATCACCGACTTCGGCGCGGGGCTGCCGCGCGCGGCGGTGCCGACACAGGAGGGCTACGCGATCGCGGCGCCGTGGCTCGCGCCCGAGCAGGTCACCGGCGGCGCCGCGGGCGTGGGGTCCGACGTGTTCTCGGTGGCGCTGGTCGCGTTCTATGCGCTGACGGGGCGCTGCTACTGGCGCTCGTGCCAGGGCGCGCCGGATCTGAACGCGTGGCAGCGCGAGCTCCAGGCTCCGCGCACCCCGCCGTCGGCGCGCGCGCGCGAGCTCGGCGCGCAGCTCAGCGTGGGCTTCGACGGCGTGCTCGGCGCGTCGCTCGCGGTCGATCAGGCCCAGCGCTTTCGCTCCGTCGGCGAGCTCGCGGGCGCGTTCGAATCGCTGATCGCGACCAAGGGCCCCGAGACGGCAGCGACGATGGCCTTCCCGGGCATGGCGCTCGGGCTCGGCGGCGACTACCCGCCGCCCCCCGCGCCGCTCGCGGGCCATGGCCAGCCGCAGCAACCTCAACAGCAGCAACACCAGCCGCAGCAGGTGATCCCGGCCGCGACGGCGCCGACGCCGCTCGCGCAGCAGCCGACGCTGCACTCGCCTCACCCGTCCGGCTCGCAGCAGCAGGGCCCCGGCGGCTATATGCCGGTGCAAGCGCAGGGACAGCCGTCGTCACCGGGCATGGATCCGGCGCGCCGGCCGACGATGGAAATCGGTCAGGCGCGGCGCCCGGCGTCGAGCAAGCTCGCGCCGATCCTCGTGGGCCTCGTCGCGCTGGTGCTCGTGGTCGGCGGCGTGGGCGCGTGGATCGTGATGGGCCGCAAGGGTACCCCCGAGACGGTGATCGTCCCCGTCGCCTCGGCCAGCGTCGCGCCGTCCGACAGCGCCGCGCCTCCGGCGAGCGCGGCGGAGATCCCGAGCGCGGCGCCCACGACCGAGCCCGCGGCGCCCGCCGGCGAGCTGGTCACGCTCACGTGCGATCCCGCGTGTGACGAGATCAAGGTCGACGACAAAGCGATCGAGCTCGACAAGCCGCTCACGCTCCCCGACGGCAAGCACACCGTCGTCGCGTCGAAGGCCGAGTTCAAGACGGCGACCGAGACGATCACCGTCGTCGCCGGGCAGAAGCTCGAGAAGCAGTTCAAGCTCGCCCCGGCGAAGGCGGCCCCGAGCGGGCCCGCCACGGTCGTGAAGCCGAAGTGCAGCCGCTTCATCAAGGTCAACTGCCAGCGCTGATCGACGCGCGCCCGCTCGTGGAGGCCTAGCTCCTGGGGTGGGCGCGCTTGTACGCCGCGCGGACGTGATCGTCGGCGAGGTGCGTGTAGATCTCGGTCGTCGAGATGTCGGCGTGCCCGAGCAAGGCCTGCACGCTGCGCAGATCGGCGCCGCCTTCGAGCAGGTGCGTCGCGAAGCTGTGGCGGAGCTTGTGGGGCGAGCTCGGCTTGCTCACGCCGACCCCGCGCGCGTACGCGGTGAGCAGCTTCCACACGCCCTGCCGCGTGAGCGGGCCGCCGCGCGGCGACAGGAAGAGCACGTGCGATCCCGCGGCGCGCGGGTGCTCGTCGCGCAGCGCGAGGTAGTCGTCGAGGGCGAAGAGCGCGGGCTCGCCCAGCGGAACGAGGCGGCGTTTGTCGCCCTTTCCATGCGCGAACACCACGCCCTTCTTGCGATCGACGTCGGCGATCTTGAGGCCCACGACCTCGCTCACGCGCAGGCCCGCGGCGTACATGATCTGGATCATCGCGCGGTCGCGCAGGCCGCGGAACCCTTCGCGCTCGGGCGCGTCGAGGATGCGCTCGATCTCCTCGAACGAGAGCACCTTGGGCAACCTGCGGCCGATGCGCGGGCGCTCCACGAGCACGCACGGATCGCTCGGTAACGCCCGCTCGCGCACGAGGAAGCGCCCGAAGCCGCGCACCGCCGAGAGGTGGCGCACCGCCGATCGCGCGCCGAGCCCCGCGCGCCCCAGCGAGACGAGGTAGGTGTCGACGAGGGTTCCATCGACGCCGTCAGGGCCGACGATCCCGTGCTCTTCCGCGTGGGCGCAGAGCTTGGCGAGATCGCGCGCGTAGGCCTCGACGCTGCGCGGCGAGAGCGCGCGTTCGACGCGGAGATGATCGAGGTAAGCGTCGACCCAGGCGTGGAGATCCACGGCCCGAGGTTACCCCGCGCGCGCCCGCGTCCGCAAAATCGAGGGCGATGGTGACGTCGGAATATTCCAACGTCGACGCAGTGGGCTCTCTTCGCACTCGCCGCCGGACCGAGAATGAGTAAGAGACGAGCTCGGTGGAGCCCTTTGCGGTCGTCGAACCCCTGGCGGGGGAGTCGCCCCTCGTCGTCGAGGTACCCCACGCGGGGCTATGGATCGATCCCGAGTCGCTCGCGACCATGATCGCGCCGGCGCGGAGCATCGGCCGCGACGCGGATCTCCACGTCGACCAGCTCTTCCAGGACGCGCCGTCCGAGGGCGCGACGCTGATTTACTCGCACACCAGCCGCTACGTCGTCGATCTCAACCGCAGCGAGACCGACGTCGACGAGCACGCGGTCGAGGGCGCGGGGCGCACGCCGTGGTCGCGCGGTCTCATCTGGCGCCTCACCACCGACGGCGATCCGATCCTGCTCGCCCGCTTGCCGAAGAGCGAGCTCGAGCGGCGCCTCGACCAGGTCTACCGCCCGTACCACCGCGCTCTCCAGGGCTTGCTCGCCCGCAAGGTGGCGCGCTTCGGCTTCGCGGTGCTGCTGTGCGCCCACTCGATGCCGAGCCGCGGTCGCGGTGGCCACGCCGACTCCGACGCCTACCGCGCCGATCTCGTCCCGGGTACCCGCGGGCGCACCAGCGCGGCCGGCGTGGTGATCGATCGTGTCGACGCCCACGGTCGCGCCCTCAAGTGGACCATCCGTCACGACGATCCCTACCGCGGCGGATTCTCCACGACCCACTACGGAAAGCCCGCCGCGGCCGTCCACGCGGTGCAGATCGAGATCGCCCGCCGCCGTTACATGGATGAATCCACCCTTCGAATCGATCCCCAAGGCTTCGCGACCGTGCGAGAATTCGCCCGCACGCTCGTCGCGCGCCTTGCCTTTGCTGAACCCGATGCGCCCCGCCGGCTCCTGTGCCGCGAAGCCCAGCGCTCCGGAGTCTGAGGTCCGTTCGATGGCTCGCACCGGCTCTGCTGCCGTTCAAGAATCGCCCCCGGGAGGGGGTCACCCTCCCTTGCCGGCCCCCCCCGAAGCGCCCCCAAATCCAGGCGCGAAGTCCCGCGCAACGACGTCCTCGGCCGACGATCCCGGGCGGGGTGATCCCGCGAGCGCGGTCCGGCGGACCGAGCCGCGCACCGAGGCGAGCGCCCGGGTCGCCGCGCCCGCGATCGTGGTGGCCGTCGAGTCCAAGCGCCCTTCGCTGCTGCCGCCGCGGAGCCTCGACGAGACCCCGCCGACGTCGAGCGTGATGCCGGAGCGACGCTCGGGCCTGAGCGGCGACTCGCCGAGCGAGCGGCTCTCGCGGCCTCTCCTCGCGTCCGAGGCGCTGATGGAAGACCTCGCCCCGGTCGAGCCCGCCGCGGCCTCGGCGCGGATCTGGTGCGCGCTGCTCGGCGCGGGGTTCTTCGTCGTCGGCGCGCTGCCGCTGCTCGGGCTGCGGCCCGGCGGCGTCTCGGCGGCGGTTCCCTCGCTGGTGATCGGCGCCATCGCGCTCGTTGCCGCCCTGGCTCGCGTGACGTACCGCCAGCGCGCGGTGGCCATGGTCGTCCTCGGGCTGCTCTCGGGCGTGGTCGATCTCGGCGGCACCCGCGCGGCCCTCGCGACGGGCGTCGGCGGCGTGGGCTGGAGCCTGTCGCGCCTCGTCCCGGCCATCGCGATCGCGGCGGCGCTGATCTTCCGCTCGCGGTATCGCGCCTACGCCGGCGCCCGCATCTTCCTCGGCGGAGCGCTGCTGACGGCGGTGCCCTTCGCGATCCACACCGTGCTCAGCTTCTCGAGCGGCTTCGGCCCCACGCAGATCGGCGGCGTCGCCGTCCTCGTCGCGATCGCCGCGAGCCTCACCGGCTTCATGGGCTCCGAGACGACGGGCGCGGGCCCGTTCCTCGCGTGGAGCATCGTGATCGCGTTCGCCACCGAGCTTGCGCTGCGGGCGCTGTGGTCGCCGGGCGCGCTGCGAACACCGGCGAGCTTCGTCCACGTGGCGATCGCCGCCACGGCCTTCGCCGGCGCCGCGGTGCTCGCCGCGCTCGGGCTGTTCCAGATCGCCGCGTGGCGCTTCGCAGCCGACGCGCGACGGATCGATCTCCACCCGCCCGCGAGCCGCCCGGAGAGCCGCCGCGACTCCGACGTCGACTGGTCCACGCGGGCCTGATCCCGCGGGCGCAGCGCGGCGGCGACGTCAGGGCGCGGCGATGATCGCCTGGGCTTCCGCGCGCCGGTAGCCACGCGGGTAGCTCGCCACGTAGTCCCGCGCGGCGCCGACGGCCGCCGCGTGGCGCCCGGCGCGCTCGAGGGCGAGCACCGACAGAAACGCGGCGTCCTCCGAGCGCACATCGGTCGGGTGGCTCTGTCGGAAGGCGCGCAGCCGATCGGCGGCAGCGCCGTAGTCGCCGCGCTCGATCAGCTCGACGCCGTCGGCGAGCGCCGACGCGCCGTCGTTCGGGGCTTCGGCCGCGGGAGCGACCGCGGTGGGTGTGGGTCCGATCTTCTTGGCGCGCGGAGGAGCCGGACGAGGCGCGGCGATCACCGGCGCGGGCTCCTCGGCGACGACCGCGGCCGACGCCGGCGGCGCCTCGACGACGGGCGCCGGGATCGTCGCCGCGTAAGGCACCGCGACGAGTAGCCGCGCGGTGGGCGCAGGCGCCTCGGCGGACCTCGACTCGGCGCCCGGCGCGCCGGCCTTGGCCGAGGGCAGCCCGAGCACCGCCAGCGCCGTCCCGCCCGCGAGCACGCCGAGGATCATCGCAGCGGCCGCCGCGAATCGCACCAGCTGCACGCGCGATCGCGTCCCCGCGAGCGACGTCGGCGCGAAGGCCGCGTCGCGCAGCAGCCGCAGCCGCTCACGGCGCTGATCGAGCGGCGACAGCGAGGGCGCCGAGGGACGCCCCGCGAAGCCTGCCATCCGCTCCAGATCGGCCGTGAGCGCGCGGCACGACGCGCATGCGACGAGGTGACGATCGAGCGACGCCGCCTCGCGCTCGCCGACGCGACCGTCGCGGCGCGCCTCGACCAGCGGAGCCATGTCGCAACCGGATCGCGAGTCCCGGGGAGCCGACGTGCTCACGACCCACCGCCCGACGTCGCCCGATCGGCGCACGCAGCCCGGAGCTCGTTGCGCGCGTAGTGAAGCCGGGTCCACACGGTGTTGACCGGGATCTCGAGGCCCGCAGCGACCTCGTCACCGCTCATCCCCTCGCGCTCCACCAGCAAGAACACGAGGCGCTTGTCCTCCGAGAGGCGAGCGAGCGCCTCCTCGAAGCGACGCATTTCCTCGGTGCCGGCGGCCGAGACCTCGGGCGTCAGCGGCGCCGCGTCGCTCGCTGACCACGAGAACGACGCGAGCGCGCGCGCCCACCGCATCACCCCGCGCCGACGTCGACGCACGAGCTGCGCGGCGATCCCGATCAGGAACGGCCGCGCGTTCGCTCGCCCGTCGTAGCGCGCCGCGATCGAGGACAGCGTGAGGAACGTGTCGTGGGTGAGGTCGTCGGTGTCGGCGCCGCCGGAGGTGGCGCGCGCGATGAACTGCCGCACGTCGTCGTGGTAGCGATCGTAGAGCACGCCGAGCGGGCCGAGATCACCCTCGCCGATCCGCCGGATCAGATCGCTGTCCGTGGCCTGACCGTCGCGCGCGTCCGCGCCTGATTTGACGCTGTGGATCGCGCCACCGCCGCCCTGCTTTTTCATCAGTGGATGACCGCCTCGAGGCCGAGAGTCAGGCCCAGCATATACCTGGGAGGTCGCGGAAAGCCCTCCGCGATGAGCTTCGCCTCCGCGGGCGCGACCTCGCCATCGAACGCGATCCTGCCCCGGAGCCAGTCGTTGATGCGCGCCGTCGCGCCGAGCTCTGCGCCGATCCGCAGCACGACGCGGGCGCCCTCGGGGTGCTTCATCGCCTCGTCCTTCGCCTCCTCCATCGACACGACGACGACCGACGGCCCGAGCTGCGCTTCGAGCGCGATCGGCCCCGCGAGAAAGGAGCGGCTCCCGCCGAGGCCGACGCTGACCGACGACATCGAAAAATACGGCGAGAGCGGTCGCGCCAGCGCGACGGGCAGGTCGAAGCGTGTCCAGAGGCCGAGCGCCCACGGCCCGAACGGGATCGTGCCGCGCAGCGAGCCGCTCATCCACACCGCCTCGTCGGGCCCACTCACGCGCGGGCCCGTCATCACCGCAAGGCGAAGCCGCGGCTCCGGCGGCGGCTGCGCCCGCGGCGACTCCACGCGCGGCGGCGCGACCAGCGGCGGCGCGACCACCGGCGGCGCGCTCGTCTCGGGCGGGCCGAGCACGGCGATCCGCGGAGCCGCGAGCAGCGCCTTGCCCGTGGGGCCGACGTCCGCGGGGCGCGCCACGGGACGCGTCGTCGTGCGCCCCTTCGCGTCGGTCACCGTGAGCACCGCCGCGCCGTCGCCCCGAGGAACCGACAGCGCAATCAACCCTCCCGGACAGCTCCACGGCAAACCTTCGCGCGCAGTCGAATCGATCAACGCCTCGAAGGCCGTCCGCCAGGGAAATGGCAGCATCCATGGATCCGACGCGGCTCGCACGGGCATGCACGCTGCGCCCTCCGCCGCCCAGCAACGACCAGCGATCGAAGCCGCCCCGAACGCCAGGAGTGAGGTCGTGAACGCAGCTCGTCGACGGATTCGTTGGCCCATGTTCGGCGGTGCGGTCAGCCCCCATGCTGTCTTTCGCACGACGCGGCTGGAACCTTCAATCAGCAATGCAATTTCACGACGCGAGGTTGCGAGCCCGAAACGGGCGCGCCTTCTCGACGTAACGGTGCGGTACGCGCCGACTATTTTTCTCGATCGAGCTGAAGGTCTGCATGGCTCGCGGCGAAGTGTACGTCGAAGCCTGACGATGCCCACCAGGGGACGGCGATCGGTTACTATGCCTTCGTCAAACTCTGGGGTCTCACGATTCGACGTGAGACGAGCAGCGCAACCCCGGCGCTCGTTGGGTGCGGATCTGGCCGATCGCCAAATCCCAATCCTCGGCGCGACGAAGGAAACGACACAATGAAGACTCTTCAATCCCGCTGGCTCGCTTCTGGTGTTCTTTTCGCTGCCCTCAGCTTCTCGCTGGTCGCCGCAGCGAAGCTCTCGTCGACGGGCTCGGCGTCGGCCGGCTTCGCGGCCAAGGGCCCCGGCGGCATCAACATCGACGGCAAGACGTCGGACGTCCGGGTCGCCGACGACGGCACGACCGTGACGATCACCGTCGGCCTCGGCGCCATCGACACCGGCATGGGCCTCCGCGACAAGCACACGAAGGAAGCCCTCGAGACCGACCAGTTCCCCACCGCGGAGATCAAGGTCGCCCGCGGCGATCTGAAGTTCCCGGCCGCCGGCGCGGAGTCGTCGGGCGACGCCAAGGGCAAGCTCAAGATCCACGGCCAGACGAAGGACGTCACGTTCCACTACTCGGCCGCGCTCGCCGGCGACACGCTGACCGTGAAGGGCAGCGCGAAGCAGGTGAACATGACCGACTTCGGCATCAAGACGCCCTCGTACCTCGGCGTCGGCGTCAAGCCCGAGATCGACATCACCGTGAATTTCCAGGCCAAAGACAACTGATTCCTCCGCTCGACGTGGAGGACGCCGCGGCGCCCTCCGCTTCGTGAAGACGGCCGCGTTCCCCGCCGGCAAGCGCTCCGGCGGGGTCTTCGCGGCGCCCTGCTCCTCTTCGTCGAATGCTCGCTCCTCGAACAACCCAACACGTTCGCCTTCTCTCCGCGCTGCTCGGGCTGATCGCCTTCGCGGTCCTCTCGCTGGCGACATCCCGCGCCGACGCGTACCCGTGGATGATTCGCCACGAGTACACCGGCTGCGCGATTTGCCACGGCGATCCGACCGGTGGCGGCGTGCTCACGCCGTATGGCCGCGCCCAGGGCGATCTGCTCCTGCGCACGCGCTACAGCTCGCCCAAACCGGGTGAAGAGGCCGGCGATCCCTCGAAGACCGCGGGCTTCCTCTGGGGCGCGTTCGAGCCGCCGGACTGGCTCCTCCTCGGCGGCAGCTTCCGCGGCGCGACGCTCGTCACCAAGGCCGCCGGCACCCCCGCCGACGTGCGCTACATCCTCATGCAGGCCGACCTCCGCGCCATGATCCGCCCCTCGTTCTTCCGGGCCGGCGGCGCGATCGGGTTCGCTCACGAGGGCGCCCTCCCCGCCGCGGTCACGTCGAACACCGCGAACAACGTCGTGTCGCGCGAGCACTGGGCCGGCGTCGCCTTCAAGGACGATCAGTTCCTGCTCCGCGCCGGCCGGATGAACCTCCCCTTCGGCATCCGCAACATCGATCACACCCTCTGGGTCCGCAAATCGACGCGCACCGACATCAACGATTCGCAGGAGCACGGCGTCTCGTTCGCCTACAACGGCGACACCGTTCGCGGCGAGGTGATGGGCATCCTCGGTAACTTCCAGGTGCACCCCGACGCCTACCGCGAGCGCGGCGCCGTCGGTTACCTCGAGTACACGATCTCGCCGCGCTACACGGCTGGCTTGAACGGGCTCTTCACGAGCGCGCTCCTCGATCGGACCAGCGGCACCACGCTGAAGCGCGGCTCGGCGGGCATCTTCGGCCGTGGCAGCCCCACGTTGCCTCTCGTGCTGATGGCCGAGGCCGACATGCTCATCAATGCTCCCGCAGCGACCAGCATCTCTCTCGGGATGGTCGGCATGCTGCAGGCCGACTACGAGCCCAAGCAAGGCATTCACGTGCTCGCGACTGGCGAGGTCCGGGTCGACACGTCGGGCACCTCCGCCGGCGGCTGGCTCGGCGCGGCCTGGTTCTTCCTTCCCCACGTCGACGCCCGCTTCGATGGCATCGTCCAGAGCGTGGCTTCCGCGGGTGGGACGAGCACGCTCGTCACATCGTTCCTTGGTCAGCTCCACTTCTTCCTCTGAGGCTGTGAACATGCGCCAGATCGCAAGCACGGCTGCGCTCGCCGGGATCCTCCTTTTCGCCGGGGCAGCGTCGGCATCAGCCGACTATCCGGACACCGTCAAGACACACCTCAGCCTCACGAGCGCCCCCGAGTGCGCCCTCTGTCACGCCGGCGGGATGACGGGCCTCGGCACCGTCAACACGCTCTTCGGCACGACGGCTCGCACGAAGTACATGCTCACGTCGGGCAACCCGACGTTGCTGACGTCGGTGCTCGATAAGATGAAGACCGACAAAGTCGACAGCGACGGAGACGGCACGGGCGACATCGCCGAGCTCATCGCCGGGACCGATCCCAACACGGCCGGCGGCGGCAAGATCGTCGGGAAGCCCGATCTCACGTATGGATGCGTCGCCACCGTGGCGCCGGGCCAGCCCCTGCCGTCCTCCGGCGCGGCGTTCGGCCTCGCCCTCGTCGCGGTGATCGCCGTCGCGCGCCGACGTCGGGGCTTCGTCGGGGCCTCGCGGCGATCACTCTTCGTCGCCGCCGCGGCCGCGTCGGCGGTCATCGCCGTCGGCTGTTACGACGTGTCCTACGTGACCTCCGACGTCTGCTCTAGCGGCCTCGCGTGGACGGGCGGCGACAAGGCCTCTCCCAACATGCACCCCGGCTTCGCCTGCATCGATTGCCATACTGCCAACGGCGGTCCGCACTTCACCATCGCTGGCACCATCTTCCCCTCGAAGACGCCCGACGACTGCCTCGGCGCCACCGATGCTTCGATCGAGATCACGGGCGCCGACGGCAAGCTGCTGACGATCACGGCCAACGAGGCTGGCAATTTCTACTCCGAGCTCGCGGTCAAGACACCCTATCAAGTCAAGGTCGTCTCCGGCGGCAAGAGCAAGATCATGGGCAGCGCGCAGACCACGGGCGACTGCAACAGCTGCCATACCGAGGCGGGCGCCAACGCCGCTCCGGGGCGGGTCACGCTGCCTTGATCTCGACTCGTCGAGACGACATCAACGACCGAGCTTTCATTACTTCACTCTGGAGGTGACACATGAGCGGACGGATCGACAGTAACCCTGGATCCAAGGGCGGCTCTTCGCGTGGAATGCGATGGGCGCTCTGGAGCACGCTCGCGGTCGTCGCGGCCTGTGGCTCGGCCGTGACGGAGACGCAGTCGGTCAGCGGGTACACCACCGGCTCCGGCGGCAGCGGCAGCACCACCGGCGGCAGCGGCAGCAGCTCGACCGGGAGCGCCGGGATGGAAGGGCTCCCGTGCGACGTCGCGGCGCTGCTCGCGTCGAAGTGCGTCTCGTGTCACTCGAACCCGCCGCTCGCCAACGTGCCCGAGGCGCTCGTCTCCTACGCGGATCTCACGGCGCCGTCGAAGGGCGATCCGTCGATCTCGGCCGCCAAGATGGCCCTCTCGCGGATGAAGTCGGCGACGAGCCCGATGCCGCCCGCCCCCGCGACACCGGCCACCGCGGCCGAGATCGCGGCCTTCGCGGCCTGGGTCGACGCCGGCACGCCGATGGGCACGTGCGACAACGCCGACGCCGGGACGAACCCCTTCGACGCGCCCGCGCAGTGCACCAGCATGGTGACGTCGCAGGTCGACGAGGGCGCGACGATGAAGCCCGGGGAGGCCTGCATCGCCTGCCACAACGGCAGCACCGGCGAAGGCCTCAAGGCGCCGAACCTCACCTTCGGCGGGACGGCGTACGCCACGCCGCACGAGCCCGACGACTGCAACGCGAAGGTCGAGACGGGGCCCGCCATCAACACGGCGGTGGTCGAGATCACCGACAAGAACGGCGCGGTGATCTCGCTCAGCGTGAACGGCGTCGGCAACTTCTACCGCAAGAGCAGCGTCGGCCCGGTGGCGATGCCGTACACCGCGAAGATCAAGTACAACGGCGTCGAGCGCGCGATGGTCGCCGCGCAGATGACGGGCGACTGCAACAGCTGCCACACCCAGGCGGGCACGAAGAACGCCCCCGGGCGCATCCTGCTCCCGTGAGTGCGTCGCGCGGGCCTGGCGATCGGGCCACCCAGCGCGTCGAGGCCGGCCAGGCAAAACAAGTACGACAGCGAGATCGAGAGAAATGGCATGGGGCCCCTCTCGAACCTCTTGACAGAGGGGGCGGTTTCCTTCAGTTTCCCGCCCCCCCGACCCCACCCCCCTCGCCCATCGGGCTCCGGCCATCGAGTCGGGTCCCAGGGGTCGAGCGCAACGCGAGGACGTCATGGCGAAGAGCGACATCACCGGTAAGCGCAAGCTGCTTGCCCAGAACGTATCCCACTCGAACATCAAGACGAAGCGCTGGCAGAACATCAACATCCAGACGCGCCGCGTCTGGGTGCCTGAGCTCGGCCGCTTCGTCACGCTCCGCCTGACGACGCGCGACATCCGCACGATCGACAAGGTCGGCGTCACGGCCTACGCGAAGCGCTACGGCGTGTCGTTGTAGGAAAGGCAGCCCTCGCGCCGGCGAGGGATCCGAGGCGGGCCGCAGTCGGCGGCCCGCACGAAGACGAGGCGCAGAGGATCTCTCCTTTGCGCCTCGTGCCTTTTGTTCGTGGACGATCGGCGCGAAACGCCGAGGCCGCCGCGCGACTGAGCCGCGGCGAGCCGGGCGCCGCTCAGCCTTCGTTGATCGCGCTGCGGCCGAGGTTGCCGTCGCTCGTCGCCGCGAGCGCCACGCGCGCGGCCTCGTGAGCACGGAGCGCGGCGAGGGCGCTCTCGAGGGCCTGGCCGCTCGCCAGCGCCTCCAGAGCCTCGGGCCGCAACGTGGCGACGCCGGTGACGCCGAGGGCCGCCCAGAAGCCTTTGCGGCCGAGCAACGCGATCGGCGCGGGCGCGGCGAGCGGCGTCCCGGGGGCGAGGCGCGTGACGCCGCGGAGCACCGGGATCGCATCGCGGGCGAGCGTGATGCCGAGCTCGGGCACGAGCACCCCGGCGCTCGTGGGCGCGTAGGCGATGGCCGCGACGATCCCACGGCCGTCGCAGGCCACGACGGCCTCGGTGCCCGAAGCGGCGGCGTCCGGCGCCGGCCATGGCGAGGTGAGCACGCTGGCGCCCGAAGGGAGCGTGGTCGTCACCGCGTCGGCCTCGGCGGGGCGCGCCTCGTCGAGATCGCGCTCGGTGAGCATGCCGCCCGCGACCGAGCCGCCCGCGGTGATCAGCGCGCGCGCGACCTCCGACGATCGGAGCGCGAGCACGCCCGACGCGCCGACGCGACGGATCAAGCCGGCGCGTGATTTCTCGTCCTGCGCGTCGGCCGCGCTGACGCCCGGGCGCGCGAGCACCGAGAGCGAGGTGCGCCCGCGGTGGCCGTGCAGGAGCATCAGCATGGCGATCGTCCGCGGCGCGGACACGTACGCGGCGTCGGGGATCGTCGCGCCTTCGACGAAGCCACGCGGGCGCGCCGCGCCGAGGCCAGGCTGCGCCGAGCGGCCATCGTACGCGCGCCCGCCGGCGCCGGTGCCACCGACCAGCGCGACGGCCGGCGCGAGCAGCACGTTCGGCCGCTCGCCGGCCGCGGCGAAGAAGCCGGCGATCACGGCGTCGACCGCGGTGCCGCCCGCGGCGAGGATCTCCGCCGCGGCCGCGCGCGCGGCCGGCGAGCTTGCGGTGGACGCGGCGGCGCGGAGGCTCACTGCTCTTCGTCCTCGGCGACGAGCGTGGGCGCCGACGGGCGCACCACGAGCGGCCCGGCCGAGCGCGCGCCCTTCTGCGCCAGCGCCGCCGTCAGCGCCGTCTTCACGCGCTGGGCCTCGCCGCTCGCGCCGTCGACGACCACGAACGCCTCGCGCCGCTTGCGCAGCCGATCGGCCACCTTGTCGAGCGTCGCCGAGCCGAGCGCGGCCGACTTGCCGAGCGCGCGCAGCCGCGTGTAGGCGATCGGCCCCGCGGGCAGGGCGTCGCGGGCCGCGTCGAGAACCGGCAGCGCGCCGATCGCGCGAGCCGTCTCGAGCACGTCGTCGTGCTCCCACATGCCCTGCGCTTCCCAGCAGCGCACCACGCCCTCGGCGGCGATCTTCTCGAACACCGCGGCGAGCCGCTTCCGGTTGGCCGCGGTCGGCCGCACCGTGGCCGGCGTCTGCAGCACGATGCAGCGCGCCTCGACGGCCGCCGCGATCTCCAGCGACTCGGCGAGCGCGGCGTCGAGCGCCGGGCCCGGCGTGAGATCGCCGACGGCCTTCGGCAGCACGACGCTGAACACGAAGCCAGGACCGACGAGCTTGCGCCACTTTCGCAGCGTGCCGGGGCGCGGCACCGTGGTGTCGACCGGCCGCAGCTCGAGCAGATCGAAGCGGGTCTTGTACTTTTCGAGATCGCCCTGGAGGGCGGGGAGTCCGACGAGGAGGCGGGCCATCGCGGTGCTCTTTACTCGAAGTGGAACCACTGCGTGGGGTTGTTGCGCACGAAGATTTCCATCTCGTTCATCACCTTCCGGGCAGCGCCGTCGAGATCGGCCTCCGCCGGGCGGCGGGGGAGGCTGATCGGTTCGCCGATATCGACCTCGTACTCCATGTAGCCGAGGCGGCGCGTGAAAACGGGGACGATCGGGGCGCCGCTGACGGCCGCGAGCCGGAGCGGGCCCTCGGGCACTTCGAACGGGGAGCCGAAGAGCTCGACCTTGCGGCCGCGCATTCCCCGTGGAAGCCGATCCATCTGCATCGCGACGACGCCACCCTTGCGCAGGTGCGAGAGGAGCGGGAGCGCGTCGAGCGGATCGTCGCCGATGTGGATCACGCGGGTGCCGGAGCGCTCGCGCGCGTCGTCTTGCAGCGCCTGCGCCTTCGCGTCGCGCTCGCGGCGCATCACCACGAGGAGCTCCGCGTCGTGGCCGGCGTGGAGCACGGGGCCCGCGAGCTGCCAGCCGCCGGTGTGGGCCGTCGCCAGGATCACGCCCTTCCCTCCCGCGAGCGACGCGGTGAAGCGCTCGTCGTGCACGCTCACGCCCTTCACGCTCGCGCCGCCGTCGCCGCCGGCGATGAAGGCCTCGGTCAGGCAGCTCGCGTACGTCGCGAAGACGCGCGCGACGTCGAGGGCCTCGACCGCGGCGCTGCGCTTCCCGAGCGCGAGGCGGAGGTTGCGCAGGACGGCGCCGCGGTGCCGCGAGAGCAGCGCCGCGAAGGCCACCCCGAAGACGGGCGGGCTGTAGCGGACGAAGGCGCGCGGGCCGTGGGCGACGCCGGCGTTCATGGCCCGCCGCCAGAGGTGGGAGTCGTGGCGGCGCAGCTCGTCGAGGAAATCCTTGAGCATACGCGGGCTCCGGGCATTGCGAGGCTTCGGCTCGGGCGTCAAGGCGGCACGCGGAGAGCGCTGGTTTTCAGGGGGCGCGAGCAGAACAGCCGCATTTCAGAGTCCGGCGCTCCCGACCTGTCGTTTTGCGACCCCGACCTGTCGGTTCGCGACCTCGACCTGTCGTTTTGCGACCCCGACCTGTCGGTTCGCGACCCCGACCTGTCGTTTTGCGACCCCGACTTGTCGGTTTGCGACCCCGACCTGACGTCCGGCGCTCCCGACCTGTCGTTTTGCGACCCCGACCCATCGGTTTGCGACCTCGACCTGACACCCGGCGCTTCCGACCTGTCGCCTTGCGACCTCGACCTATCGTCCGGCGACCTCGACCCATGGGTGGGCGGCGCGGACGAGCCGGGTCATCGCTCGCTACTATCGCCCGGCGACGGCCCGGCGGCCAGCTCGCGCACCATCGCGTCGTCGTGCGCCCGGCCCCGCTCGATGGCGCGCTGGGCCTCGGCGTCGTCCGGGTCTCGCCGCAGCCGGTTCGCCGCGACCACGACCGCGTTGCGCGCCACGCCGACGCGGCCGGCGCGATGGAGCGGCGTGCCCAGAGCCGCCTCGTTCCAGCTCGCCTCGTCGAGCCCGGCGAGATCGTCGAGCCCGATCTCGCTCCAGCGCGGGAGCGGCGCGAACGGCGCGGTCGCCTCGGCGGGCGTCGGCGCCGCGCGGTTGAAGGGGCACACGTCCTGGCAGTCGTCGCACCCGAAGAGGTGCTCGCCGATCGCCTCGCGCAGCTCGTCCGGCGGCGCCGCGCGCTGCTCGATCGTGAGGTACGAAATGCAGCGGCGCGGGTCGAGCACGAACGGCGCGACGAACGCCGAGGTCGGGCACGCGTCGAGGCAGCGCGTGCACGAGCCGCAGCGCTCGGTGATCGGCGCGTCGGCGCGGAGCGACAGCGTCGTCACCACCTCGCCGAGGAGCTGGTAGCTCCCCTGCCCCGGCGTGATCAGCAGGCCGTGCTTGCCCACGAAACCAAGGCCCGCGCGCGACGCCCACGCGCGCTCGAGGACCGGCGCGGTGTCCACGAGCGGCCGCGCCTCGATCCCCGGTCCGAGCCGCCGCACGAACGCCGCGAGCTGCCGGAGCCGCTTTCGCAGGAACACGTGGTAGTCCTGCCCGCGCGCGTAGCGAGCGATTCCGCGCGCGAGCGCCGGATCGCCGGCCTCGGCCGCGGCAGAGCGACCGTACCTTCGGCCGACGCAGATCACGCTCTTCGCCCCGGGGAGGATGTCGTCGGTGTCGAGCCTCCGCCGCACCTCGACGTTCTCCGCGAGGTACTGCATCGATCCGTGGCGTCCTTGCGCCAGGAAATCGCGGTAGCGATCGTGCTCGACGCCGAGCGGCTCGTCAGCGCGCGCGACGCCGACGACGTCGAAGCCGAGCTCGAGCGCCTTGTCGCGGACGACGCGATCGAGATCGGGATCGGGGACGAGTGGCGTGGAAGGTCGGGGCACGTGGCTCCTCGCGGTCTCCGCGCGTCGATCTTGATCTTGGCGGCGGGGACCGGGTTCCTCTAGCGTAGTGCCAGATCTCTTCCCTCGAAACTCAGGTGGCATGATGCGGCACGCAATCCTTCGTAGTCTTCTTCTCCCGATCGGCGGCCTCGCCGCGCTCCTCGCGTCCGGCTGCGGGAGCGACACCGCCACCGGCGGGACCGGCACGACCGGCGGCGAAGTCCAGTGCCCCGACAACCTGATCAAGGCGCCGAACTCCGAGTTCTGCGCGGCGTCCGCCGAAGCGATCAACTGCACGCTCGTCACGCCCGCCGACAAGAACCAGGTCTGCGGCGTCCCGCTGCGCCAGCCGAGCGACGATCTCAAGCGCTCCGCCACGGTGAAAGAGTTCGCCGGCGCCGGCGCCCCCAAGCTCGATTGCCTGGCGCCCGCGGGCTACCCGGCGAAGGCCGATCCGGCGAGCTCGAAGCCCGTGCAGATGAGCGGCACCGTGAAGATCTTCTCGAACGGCTGCGAGTCGAAGCTCGTGAAGATCGAGGTCTTCGAGGTCGGCGCCGACGGCGCGCTCGGGGCCGCGGCCGGCACCGCCCTGACGACGGCCTCGGAGTGCAAGACCAACGGCGTCGCCACCGACATCATGGACTGCGGCACGCGCTACGAGTGCAACTACATCTACAGCGGCGTCCCCACCGAGAAGGAGCTCGTGATCCGCACCTCGGGCGCGAACTGGGCCGACTTCTACGACTACAACATCTTCATCCCCACGGCCGAGGTCATGAACGGCGAGTGGAAGCACAACCTCCGCGCCCTCGCGGCCGAGGACTACAACGCCATCGCCCAGGCCGCGATCGGCGGGCCGATCACCGCGGGCAACGGCGCCCTCGCCGGCGAGGTCCACGACTGCGGCGACGTGCGCTTGATCAACGCCATCGTCGACATCGATCAGCCGAAGAAGATCCTCAGCTACTTCACGAGCAACGAGGCCCACCCGCTCCCCGATCTCGGGGCGACGGGCACGAGCACGCTCGGCATCTACGCGGCGCTCGATGTCGCGCCGGGGCCGGTGTCGGTCGCGGCGCTGGGCACCGTCGGCGGCAAGGTCACGGCGCTCGGCCACTACCGCGCGCGCGTCTTCCCGAACTCCGTATCGATCGTGACCTTCCGCGGCGTCGAGCCGTTCCAGGTCCCCTGAGCAGTCGCATCCCGCGCGGGTGATCGTCGGCGCCTCGCGGCGGCGATCGTCCGGGCGCGCTCAGCCGAGCAGGCGATCGAGCGTGATCGCGCAGGCCGCGCGGACGCTGAGGTGATTGAACGACGACGGCGCCCGCGCGTGGATCGGCTCGATTCGCAGGTCGGCTGAGTCGACGAGCGGCCGCGTCAACCCCCACCCCGTACCGAACAGGATCAGCACCGGCCGCGTCTCGGCCTCGAGCTGCGCGCGCGCCTCGGCGTACGTCGCGAGCGAGCCGCCGCGCGCCGAAGCCGCCGTCGTCCACACGGCGATCGAGGCGCGTCCGCCCAGCGTCGCGTACACGTCCTCGAGCGACGGGACCACACGGAGCACATCCATGGCGATCGCCCGATCGGGGATCCGCTTCTTGCCCGAGCCGTCGACCCAGTGGCTCTTGATCCGGTCGGCGAGCGCGCGCTGCGCCTCGATCGGGTGCACGACGTAGAGATCTTCCACGCCGTAGGTGCGCGCGCTCCGCGCCATGTCGTGGAGATCGAGGTTGGTGATCGCCGTCGTCACGGTCGCGCCGGCGCGATCGAGGACGGGGTGATGAACGAGGGCGAGCGAGAGTCGGTTCATTTCTGCTGGCCGCGCGCGGCCGTCCTGCGCGCCCAGAGATCGGGGCGTCGCTCCTGGGTGCGGCGCTCGGCCTCGGCGCGCCGATAGGCGGCGATCGCCGCGTGGTTTCCGTTCTGGAGCACCTCGGGCACGCGCAGGCCGCGATACTCGGCGGGGCGGGTGTACTGCGGGTACTCGAGGAGCCCATCCATCGCGGGACTGTGCGACTCGCTCACCGACGAGTCGGCGTTCCCGAGCACGCCGGGCAGCAGCCGCGAGCAGGCATCGATCACCGCCATCGCCGCGATTTCCCCGCCCGTGAGCACGAAGTCTCCGAGGCTCACCTCCTCGTCGACGCTGGCGCGCACGCGTTCGTCGAAGCCCTCGTAGCGGCCGCAGATCAGGGCCACGCGCGGCCGCGCGGCGATCTCCTGCACGCGCGCTTGATCGAGCGGAGCGCCCTGCGGCGTCATCAAGATCCGGTGAGCGCGAGGAGGCGCTTCCGTCGCGACGATCGCCGCGTCCGTCGCGCCTTCGGAGGCCGCCTCGGCGTCGAGCGCCTCGAGGCAGGCGACGATGCAGTCGACGCGCATGACCATCCCCGATCCGCCGCCGTACGGCGTGTCGTCGACGTTGCGATGGCGACCGATGCCGAACTCGCGCGGGCTCTTGCAGCGGACGTGCAGCGCCTTCGACGCCACGGCCCGACCGACGATGCTGGTCGCGAGAAAACCGTCGAAGAGCTCGGGAAAGAGCGTGACGACCTCGAATCGCATGGTCAACGCGCAGCCAGGAGCTACGTCAGGCCTTCGATCGTCACGAGCGTGATCACGCCGGCGGCGACGTCGACCGAGGCCACGTACGTGTCCGTCAGCGGGACCTCGAACGAGGTGCCTTCGCGGTTCACCACGAGAACGTCGCACGTCGGGTAGCTGTGCAGCTCCGTGACGATGCCAACCTGTTCGCTGCCGACCATCGCTCGCGCGCCCTCGATGTCGCACGCGTAGAACTCGCCCTCCTCGAGGGGAGGAAACGCGTCGCGCGGCACGAGGATCACCGCGCCCCGGAGCATCTCCGCGGCGTCGCAATCGCCCACGTCGGCGAACTTCACGAGCAGCGCCTTGTTCGAGGCGCGCGCGCCGGTGATCACCAGCGGCTGCTCGACGCCCGTCGGAAGACGCAGCTTGAGCGGCACCGCGGGCCCGCGCCGACGCGAGCCCTGCGCGAGCTCGGTCAGCAGCTCCGACCCCTCGTTGTAGAGCTTGAGCCGGAGCTCGCCCTTGAGTCCATGGGGGCGCGCGACCTCCGCGACGGGGACGAACCGACGCGCCTCGGGCGCGCCGGCGGTCTTGCCCGCCTCGGGAGGCAGGGCCGCGTTCGGCGCTGTCTTCGAGTCAGATGACATGGGAGAAGCGAGATCAGTCGAGGATGTCGAGATGAGCCCGCCGGCCCGCCTTGCTGGCGGCGGCATTGAGCAAGGTCCGGATCGACTGCGCCGTGCGCCCGTCTTTTCCGATGACCTTGCCGATGTCTTCCCGCGCGACGGTGAGCTCGATCCGCGGGAATCGGTCGCCCTGAACCTCACGCACCTCGACCTTGTCGGGCTGGTCGACCAGCGACCGGGCGATGAGCGAGATCAGGTCGACGAGAGGCGATGACGACGCGACCATGACGCTTACTTCGCGGCGGGCGCGGTCGGCTCGATGGGCGCGAGGACGTTCGGCTGCTTCAGGAGCAGCGCGACCGTGTCCGAAGGCTGGGCGCCCTTCGATAGCCAGTGCTTGATGCGGGCGGCGTCGACGCGGATTTCCGGACGACGCGGATCGTACGTGCCGACGCGCTCGATGAAGCGGCCGCCGCGCGGGCTGCGCTGATCGGCGACAACGATGCGGTAGAACGGCGTCTTGGTGGTACCCGCGCGGGCGAGACGAATGTGAACGGCCATCAGCGTTTGTCCTCGAGGTGCAGCGCCCCAATTTCACGGGCGCAGGAACGGGGCGCGAAACCTAGGCGATGCCGCGACGCTGGTCAACCAGGTTCGCTACAAATTCGCTGCTCGGGCGTCCACCCATCCCCGAGCTCGAATCGAGCCGCCCGCCGCTACCCATCCGCCCGCCGCTCCCGATCCGTCCGCGCGCGCCCATCCCCCCGCCGCCCCCGATCCCCCCGCCGCTCCCGATCCCCCCGCCCCCCGATCCGCCCGCCCCCCGATCCGCCCGCCGCCCCATCGTTGAAGCAAAACAAAAGGCGTGCAAAGCACGCCTGGGGTTTGGGGCCGCCCGCGGCCCCATCGCGACAAAAAGTAAAGCGCGCGTCGCGCGCTTTACGCGAGGTCGAGGATCACGACGCCACGGTTCGGATCGTCTTCTTCAATCTCAGGCCTTCGCGCGGGGGAAGGATAGCGGTCGTCCAGGGGAAGCTCCAGCCGGGGCTGGTTGTCTTCTCGCCGGGCGCGCTCTTTCTCCTCGCGTTGCCGAATCTGCTCGATGATGAACGGAGGTAGCATCGGAAGCCCTCCAGCTTCACGGTGTTTCGGTTCTCAGCCGGACTCGCCAGACGAACGAGGACCGCCAAGACCCCGTTCACTCGAACGAATCTAGCAATGCGAGTAGTGGGGTCAAGGTTATCCCCGCCCTCGACAATGATATGTTCCCCAGCCGGATGACGCGGGACGGCGGAGCAACGAGCCCATTCGTGGAGCGCAAGGGCGAAAAAGCAGGCCGTCCCTCGGCGGGGGCGAGGTCGCGTTTCGCCTGGAAATGGGCGGCAATTCGCGCTCATTTCGGGCTCGCGCTGCTGGTGTGCGCGGCGACGATCCTCGCGGCGACCGACGCCTGCGCCGGCGCGTTCGACGTGAACGACACGGGGTGGGAGGGCGCGTCCGAGCTGCTCGAGATCGCCCGCACCGAGCTCGGGGCGCCCCGCGTGCAGGCGGTCGCGGTGCTGAACTGGGATGAGGTCCAGCCCGAGGACGGCGTCCTCGCCATCCATCCGCTCCAGCCCATGGACGCCGACGAGACCACCGCGTTCATGAAGGCCGGCGGGCGCCTGGCGATCCTCGACGACTACGGCCTCGGCGACGAGACGCTGAAGCGCTTTCACATCGAGCGCACCCCGGGGCCGACGCGCCCGGTCGCTGCGCTCCGCAACAAGGCGGCGCTGGCGATCGCCGAGCCGGTGATCGACGTCGTCGCGGGGCACAGCCAGGGGCCGCACCCCGTCGCGGCGCACGTGCAGCAGCTCGTCACCAACCACCCGACCGGGCTCCGGCATCCGAACCTCTCGCCGGTGCTGAAGATCCGATCGATCGGCGAGCCCGACACCATCATCGCCGTCGCTGGTCAGGTCGGAAAAGGTCGCCTCTTCGCGATGAGCGATCCCTCGGCGGCGATCAACCAGATGCTTCGTTACCCGGGTAATCGCGCGTTCGTCGCCGGGCTCGCGCGCTACCTCGTCGACGACGACGGGGCGACGCATCGTCAGGGGCGGCTCTTCATCGTCGTCAACAAGTTCGGCGAAGAGGGATCGTTCGGCGGCAAGACCTCGCTGCGAAAAGACCTCGAATCGCAGCTCCGCGCCATCGCCAACGCGCTCGCCGAGGCGCGGCGCGACGGCTTCCCCGGCTGGGCGCACATCGGCCTCGCGGCGATCGCCGCGCTGGTGCTCGCGCTCTGGGTCGGACGCACCACGGCGCGGCCGTACAAGGGCCCGCTGCCTCGCTACGCGCGCGCCGTCCCGCTCGTCGCGCAGGGCGGCGTCGCCGGGCGCTTCGCCGTGCTCGCAGCGCCGTCATCACCGCGGAGCCTCGCGCTGCTCGAGCTCAAGAGCGCGCTCTACGAAGCCCTCGCGCACAAGCTCGGGCTCGACGCCGATCCCACGCCGGACGCGCTCGGGAACATGGCGCGCAAGGCGGGAGCGCTTGACGACGGCGCGCACTCGTCCTTGATGGATGTCCTCGGCTTGATGCAAGCCACCGAGGCGGCCGTCGTCGCCGGTCGACCGGGCCGCGTATCCCGCGCGGCGCTGGCGCAAGCGTCCTCGGTCGTCCATGCGGTGCTGGCCGCGTGCGGCGCCGACAGCGGCGGCGAGCAGCGACGGCGCGGCTCCGACGTCGAGGCGCCGCTCTCTCCCCCCGCCCCCGATCCCGCAGCACAGAACCCGAACGCAGGAGCGAACGCCGGATGACGCAGGCCGTTGCCGTGGAAGAAATCGCCGCCGCCAAGGAGCGCATCGACGTCCTGCGGCGCGAGGTGATGCGGGTGTACATCGGCGCGCCGCGCACCCTGGACTTGATGATCACCGCCCTGCTCGCGCGGGGGCACGTGCTCCTCGAAGGCGTGCCCGGCGTGGCCAAGACGACGCTCGTGAAGGCCTACGCGTCGGCGCTCGGCGCCTCGGTGCGACGCATCCAGTTCACGCCGGATCTCCTGCCCGCCGACATCACCGGCACCTACGTGCTCTCGCCGAAAGAGGGCACGTTCTCTCTGCGCGCCGGGCCTATTTTCGCGAACATCGTGCTGGCCGACGAGATCAACCGCGCGCCCGCGAAGACGCAGTCGGCGCTGCTCGAGGCGATGCAGGAGCACCAGGTCACGATCGAGGGCGACAGATTCGAGCTGCCCGCGCCGTTCATGGTCCTCGCCACGCAGAACCCCATCGATCTCGAGGGCACATACCCGCTGCCCGAGGCGCAGATCGATCGGTTCCTCGTGCGGATCCCCGTCGGCTACCCGAGCCACAAGGACGAGGTCGCCATGCTGCGCGCCCACAACCTCGACGCTCCCAAGGCGCGATCGGTGCTCGACACGGCCGCGCTGCTTTCGCTTCAAGACGTGGCGAAGCGCATTCATGTCGAGGACGACGTCTACGAGTACGCCGTCGGCCTGACGACGTTCACGCGCACCCATCCGCGCGTGCTGCTCGGGGCGTCGCCGCGCGGCACGCTCGGGCTCGTGCAGGCCGCGAAGGCCGCCGC
Organism: Byssovorax sp.; assembly: GCA_025362495.1. Classification (GTDB taxonomy): domain Bacteria; phylum Myxococcota_A; class Polyangia; order Polyangiales; family Polyangiaceae; genus JANYGI01. The sequence goes on from JANYGI010000210.1 coordinate 27,675, forward strand.
CGTGATCGGCGGGCGCCCGTTCGTCACCCCCGACGACGTGCGCGGCGTGGCCTCCGCCGTCCTGTCGCACCGGCTGGTCCTCGTGCCCGAGGCCGAGGGCGACGCCAAGGCGCGCGACAGCGTGATCGACGAAGCGATCCAGCGCGTCGCGTACCGCCGCGCCGTCCGACCGGTCTAGCCTCGATGCAGCTCTACCCCACGCGCACGGCCGCCCACCTCGCCATCGCGGGCGTCGTCATGGTCGGCGTCGGCGTCGCCGCGCGCGAGCCGGCGATCGTCGCGTGGGGCGGCGCGATCCTCCTCGCCGTCGCCATCGCGCGCGCCGTCACGCTGGTCTCGGTCTCGCGCATCCGCGCGGCCGGCTTCGAGATGCTGTGGAGCGGGCCGAAGCGGATCGTCCGCACCGCGCGCGGCACCACGATCGAGATCGAGGCCGAGGTGCGCAACCGCGACACGCTCGCCGCGCGCTACGTGAAGCTGCGCGCCATCGCCTCGTCGCAGCTCGACGTGAAGATCGAGCCCGCCGCCGGCGAGGTCCCCGCCGCGGGGCGGCTCAAGGTGATCGTCAAGGTCAAGGCGCCGCGCGTCGGGCACCACGGCGTCCACGGCCTCGCGCTCGAGGTCCACGGCGCGTCGGGCCTCTTCGAGGTGCCGCTCACGTTCGCCAATCCGTACGGCGTCGAGGTGCTCCCCCGCCCCTTCGCGACCTACCTCATGCAGCCGCGGGGCGGGCGCAGCCACCTCGTCGCGGCCTCGGGAAAACCGGGGCGGCAGCGCGGCGAGGGCAGCGATCTGCGCGAGCTCCGCGAGCACCAGCCGGGCGATCCGTTCCGTCGCATCGCGTGGAAGGCGAGCGCGCGGCGCGGGACGCTCCTCGTGCGCGACTTCGAGCGCGAAGAGCGCGACGTGGTGTGGCTCGTCCTCGAAGCGTCGGTCGATCAGTGGGCGGGCCCGCTCGGACGCGCCCCGCTCGATCTCGCCATCGACGAGATCGCGTCGCTGGCCACGCGGCACCTCTCGCGCGGCGATCGCGTCGGGCTGATCATCGTCGCCGCGGGGCTGCGGATTGCGATCCCGCCGGATCAAGGGCCGGCGCAGGCCTCGAAGATCGCGCACGCGCTCACCGTCGGCTGCGCGACCTACGACGCCGAGCGCAGCGATCTCGACGAGTCGGACGTCGCCGTGCGCGTGCTCGAGCACCTCCGCCCGCTCGATCCGCGCGGCCTCTCCGACGTGCGCCGCGGCGATCTCGATCGCCTCGCCGCCCGCGCTGACGCCATGCGGGCGCGCGCCCCGTTCAGCGCCCAGGCGCCGCAGGGCCGGTCGCTCCGCGATCGCACGCTGCGCCGCTACCTCGCCAGCTTCGGCATCGACTCGCCGCCGAAGATCGAGAGCGATCGCCGCGACGTCGGCGTCGCCCTGGTCGAGGCGCTCCTCCACATCGCGCGGATCAAGCCGCGCAGCAGCCTCGTCCACGTCGTCTCCGCGCCGCCCGACGAGCGCCAGGCGCAGTCGCTCGGCGAGGCCGTGCGCCGCGTGAAGTCGACCGGCGCCGCGCTCACGTGGTCGTCGCCGTCGGTCGAGCTCGCGCTCGCGCCGCCGTGGGACGATCCGATGAAGCTCCCGCCCGACGACGAGGATCCCTTCGCCCCCGCGCACGTGGCGCCGCCTCCCGCCGCGCCGAGCCGCTGGGACGAGCTCGCGCCGATCGCTGCCGCCGCCGTCCGCGTGCGCGCCCGCGTCTCGCTCTCGCGCCGCGAGGCCGTGCTGCGCAAGCTCGGGATCAAGTTAGTCCGCCTCCGTCACGCTACCAATCCGGTCACGCCCGTCGCGGCGCCCGAGAAAGCTCCCGGCTGATCTTGTCGCTCGGTGATCGTCTGCGCGCGCACGGGTTCTCGCCGAAGAAGAAGTTCGGCCAGAATTTCCTCACCGACGTTCATGCGTCGTTCAAGATCGCCGAGGCCGCCACGACACCCACGGGCGGCACCGTCCTGGAGATCGGACCGGGCCTCGGAGCGTTGACGAAGCACCTCGTCGAGCGCGCCGCGAAGGTCGTCGCCGTCGAGTACGACCGCGAGGTGATCCCGCTGCTTACCGAAGAGCTTCCCGAACCGCTTGCGGATGGGCGGTTGTCGATCATCGAAGGCGACGCGCTCGATCTCGACTGGCTCGCGCCGATCAAGGACGGGCCGCGGCCTCACTGCATCGCGGGCAACCTGCCGTACCTGATCACGGGGAGGCTGCTCGAGCGCTCGACCCAGCTCGCCGACGAGATCGATCGCGCGGTGTTCATGGTCCAGCTCGAGGTCGCCGAGCGGCTCATCGCCGCGCCGGGGACCGACGCGTACGGAGCGCTCTCGGTCTTCGTGCAGGCCGCGTTCGACGTGAAGAAGGTGATCACCGTGCGCGGCGGGGCGTTCTTCCCGAAGCCCAACGTGGACTCCGCGGTGGTGCTGCTGGTGCCGCATCGGCCGCGCCGCGCGGTGGAGACGAAGGCGTTTCAGGCGGTGGTGAAGGCCGCGTTCGGGATGCGGCGGAAGACGCTGCGGAACACGTGGAAGGGGCTCTTCGGCTGGTCGAAGGAAGAGCTCGAGGCGAACGCGGCAGCGTGCGGGATTTCGCTGGATCTGCGCGGGGAGACGCTCGGGGTGGAGGCGTTCGCGCGGCTGGCGGCGCTGGCGGGAGAGCCGGGAGGATCGCCCGCAGCGGAGCCGCCCGCGGTAGAGTGACGGGGATGCGAGTTGCCCGGATCGAGCTGAAAGAGATCGGCCCGTTCGAGGATGCTGTGATCGAGATCCCGGCGCCTGCGGAGGGGCAGCGCGGCGAGCTGGTGATCTTCGAGGGGCCGAACGGCAGCGGGAAAACGACGATCGCTGAGATGATCGCGTGCGCCGCTTTGAAGCTGGATTGGCGCATGACATCGAGCGGGATCGCGCCGCCCGTCAGTTCGTTGCACCAGCGGCGTCGCTCGGACGACAGCGCGTTCAGCGTGCTCGTCGCAGACGGTGACAGGACCAGCCCGGCCTTTGTCTCCGCGCCCGAACCGCAAGGAGCCGCCTGGCCCGGCTCGTTCGGCGTGATCGGTAACGCCTTCAAATTTCAGGAAGTAGCGTTCGCCTACCGCGGACATCTGCAGACGCCGAACCTCTCCACCAGTGGTCCCGCCGAGATCAGCGCGCATCCCCTCGTCGGCGCGCTCTCCTTCGGCCGGATCGACCGCGCGAGCGCTCACTTCGGGCAGCTCCTCACTAACATCAAACACGATCAAGCGATGGCTTTTCTGGAGGCCCATCGCGACGGCCTCGCGCGCGACCAGAAAGACGTCCTGACGCGCCTCGCGGCGTCGAAGCAGCGAATAATCGAGACCATCGCCCGCGCCTTGTCGGTCGCGCTGTTGCGAGAGGTGACGATCGAGTTCCAGCTCGGTCAGCAGGAGCCCGTCATCTCGCTCGACGGCGAGACGATCCCCTTCGATCTCCTCGGCGAAGGAATGCGCAGCACGTTCGCATGGCTCTCCGATCTTCTCGTGCGACTCCACCGAATCTCTTGGGCCAATCCCGAGATCTCCCCGCTGGAGCAGGACTTCTGGCTGATCCTCGACGAGATCGACGAGAGCCTCCACCCCACGATGCAGATGCGGATCCTCCCCGCGCTGCGCCGCCTCTTCCCCAACGCGCGCATGTACGTGACGACGCACTCGCCGTTCGTCGTCGCTTCCGCGGCAGAGGGGTACGTCTTTTCGATCACGCCCGACGCTCGCCACCGCGTCAGCGGGACGATCGAGCCGCGCCGCCTGGAGCCCGGGCAGTCGCTCGAATGGGTCGTCGAGGAAATCTTCGGCGCCGAGACCGGCTTCATCGATCCCTGGACGCGCGACGCTCTCCGCGCGCACCGCGCTGACATCACGCGGCTGCGTCGCAAAGAGGATCTCGGCGGTGAGGGCTGGCGCGTGTTCCTCGAACGACGGGCGAAGCTGCTGCGCCTGAACGAGCAGGTGCAGACCGTCGTCGCGATGCAGGAGGTGCCCGTGCAGAGCGTCGTTGAAGCGAAGGCCGCGGCCCACGCGTGAGGCGCTTTGCGCGGCAGGCGGAGCCTGGCTTCTGGGGCACGTACGAGCGGCGCTGGCTCTAGGAGACCACGGGAGTGACGGTCAAGCCGCTCGCGTGGGAGCGCGAGAAGCGGACGCTCGCGGCGTGGTTCCACGATCTGGTTCGCGCAGGCGACGAGGCACGTGGATGCGCGTACTGCGATGGGCCGCTCGGGCTGGAGTCGCCGGAGACCGTCGATCACTTCCTGCCGCA
>JANYGI010000215.1 GCA_025362495.1 Byssovorax sp.
TGTCAATGGCCACCCGTACCGCTTTCGAGAGCTGTTGTCCTTCCGCCGTCGTCACGGCCCCTTCACCCACCAGCGCGACCGTGCGCTCCAGCAGCACCCGGTCCATACCGTGGTCGATCATCCGCTCGCGAAATGCCTGCAGGGCCCCTTGTGCAAACGGCGCCTCCTCCACATCGAGGCAATCCAAGACCAGTTGCCACCGTCGGTCCATCACCGCCATCTCCACCGCCTCGGCATCGGATGCGCCGACGTAGCCTTGCAGCAACAGCACCACGTAGAGCCACGCCGGCGGGTGTGGCGGCTCACCCGCTCCAGTTTGCCGGTACATCCCCTCGAGCTGCTCCTGGATGGCGTCGTCGAAGAGGACGTGCCGCTTCGTCCGGAGAAACCCGAAGAGCGCGCGCACGCGATTCAGGCGCTTCATGATCAACTGCTCTTTCTTCGACAGCTCCACCGGCGGATTCCAACGTTCCATGCGCGCAGCTCGTGGCGGACACCAGATCATGCCGCGCGCGTTTTGTCGATCGTGTCGTGCAAACGATCGAAATCATTGGAACATCAACGTGATCGGTGCTCTAGCTGAGCACGGCGCGCACGTTCTACAGCCGGATCGCCCGGCGCGGCGCCGAGACGCGGAACCTCGCGGAGAAGACCACCGGCTGAGGAGTTCCCCTCGGGCCGCGCTCGCCTCGTTCTGCGACTTCAGCCACCCGAGCTAGCCACGTCGCCTCGTTCGCGACGCAATCCACACTGGCCCGACGTCTACATCGTCGCCGCGTCGAGCGCCCCGAGCGCGTCGCCGACGACGTCCGCCGTCTCCTCCACGCCGACGGCGAGCCGGATCAGCCCCGCGTCGATCCCGATCGCCGCGAGCTCGGCGTCGTCGAGCTCGTGGAAGCTCATCAGCGCCGGCTGCTCCACCAGCGTCTCCACGCCGCCGAGGCTCGGCGCGATCCGCGCGATTCGGAAGCCGTCGATCACCCGCCGCGCCGCCGCGCGCCCGCCCTTCACGACGAAGCTGACGACGCCGCCACCGCCGCGGAGCTGGGCCTTCGCCACTGCGTGATCGGGGTGGGACGCGAGCAGCGGGTAGTACACCCGCTCCACGGCCGCGTGCCCTTCGAGGGCGCTCGCCACCGCCAGCGCCGTCGCGTTCTGCCGCTCGACCCGGAGCGAAAGGGTCTTCATTCCCCGGCCGATCAGCGCCGCAGCGTGCGGATCGACGACGCCGCCGAGCACGCCGCGGAGATCGCGCACCAGCGAGATCAACGGCGCCGCGCCGGCCACCGTGCCCCCGAGGACGTCGTTGTGACCGCCGAGGTACTTCGTCGCGCTGTGGATCACGACGTCAACACCGTGGGACAGCGGGCGCACGTTGACGGGCGTGGCGAACGTGGCGTCGACGATCGACTTCACCCGCTGCGCCCGGCAGATCGAGGCGAACCGTGCGAGATCGATGCAGCGCAGGTACGGGTTGGTCGGCGACTCGGTGATGGCGAGGCGCGTGCGCGGCCGGATCGCCGCGGTGAGCCCTTCGAGCGATCCGGGCTCCACCAGCGTGTGCTCGACGCCCAGCCGCCCGAGCGTTCCGACCACGAACTGCCGCGTGCGCCGGTACGCGTCGCGGAACAGGACGACGTGATCCCCCGCTTTTACCAGGGCGAGCAGCGTCGTCGTCACGGCGGCCATGCCGCTCGCGAAGAGCAGCGCGTCGTCCGCGCCGTCGAGGGCAGCCACGCGCCGCTCGACCTCGCGCACCGTCGGGTTCCCGTAACGGCCGTACTCCTGGCGATCGAGATCGGCGTCGTTTCCCGACTGGAATCGCTCGAGATCGGCCGAGTCGGCGAAGGTGTACGTCGCCGTCTGGGCGATCGCGGGGGCGAGGGCATGATCGGCGCGCTCGCGCAACGCGCCCGCGTGAACGGCATCCGTGCTGTCCGGCAGTTTCACGGGCAGGATTCTCGGGCCGAATCCGGCTTCAGGATCGAGCTTTTTCGCGCCGTACAAAATGTCACATTGATATTGTTGCACTGGATCGGTCGGAATTGTCGGGAATATACTGGCAGCCATGAGCGAGAGCGCAGATCCCCAGGCTGGGGCCATCGACCAGTACGCCGAGAACATTGGCAAATTCAGGCGGGGAGAGCTCTCGCCGGACCAGTTCCGGCCGCTGCGCCTGGCGATGGGTGTCTACGCCCAGCTCGCGCATGTGAAGCACATGCAGCGGATCAAGATCCCCGGCGGGCGGGTGACGGCCGATCAGCTCGACGCGCTCGCCGACGTGACCGAGCGCTGGGGCCGCGGCCTCGCGCACGTCACCACGCGCCAGGACATCCAGCTTCACTACCTCGAGATCGAGGAGACGGTGGAGCTGCAGCGGCTCCTCGCGCTCTCCGGCGTCACCACCGTCGGTGCCTGCGCGGACACGGTCCGCAACGTCACGGCGTCGCAGTACGCCGGCGTGCTCGAGGACGAGGCCTTCGACGTCACGCCGCACGCGCAGGCGGTGAACGATCACTTTCTCTATCACGCGCACAACCGCAAGCTGCCCCGGAAATTCAAGGTCGGCGTCTCCGGCAGCAAGCACGACCTCGCGCAGGCGATGATCAACGATCTCGGCCTTTTCGCCGTGCAAACTGACGCGGGGCGCGGCTTCCGCGTGTACATCGCGGGCGGCCTCGGATCGACGCCGGAGATCGCGCACCTGTGGCGCGAGTTCTTGCCGGAGGCCGATCTGCTCGCGGCGAGCGAGGCGCTCGTGAGCGTGTTCTTCCGCGACGGCGAGCGGAAGAATCGCAAGAAGGCGCGGCTGAAGTTCCTGCTCCGCAAGCTCGGCGAGGCCGAGCTGCTGAAGCGCCTCGAAGCAGAGCTCGCGGTGATCAAGGCCGACCGCGGCCCCGCGCTCGAGGCCGAGCTCTACGCGGCGATCGCGGCCTACAAGGAGACCGAGCCGCCCCCGCGAGAGCCGGGCGGTGTGGCGCTCGGCGACGCCGCGTTCACGCGCTGGGCGCGCACCAACGCGATCCCGCAGAAGCAGGCGGGCTACCGCGTGGTCACGGTGAAGCTTCCGCTCGGCGACGCGACGTCGGAGCAGATGCGAGGCCTCGGCAGGATCGCGCGGACCTTTGGAAACGGCGAGGTCCGCACCACCAACACCCAGAACTTCATCCTGCGGTGGATCCCCGAGGGGCGCCTCGTCCGCCTTCATCGCGAGCTCGGTCTCATCGGCCTGGCCGAGCCCGACGCCGGCCACATCACCGACGTCGTGGCCTGCCCGGGCCTCGATTACTGCTCGCTGGCGATCACCAAGAGCATGGGCGTCGCCGCCCAGATCCGCGAGCACCTCGCCCCCGAAGGCGCGCGCACCGAGGCCGACGACATCATCCACGCCGTCGGTCCGTTCGAGATCAAGATCTCGGGCTGCCCCAACTCGTGCGGCCAGCACCACGTCGCCGACATCGGGATGACGGGGCTGATGGTGAAGGACAAAGAGGGCAAAGAGTGGCCGTATTACTCGCTCCGCGTCGGCGGCTGCGTGGGCGAAGGCGCGCGCATCGGCGACCGCCTCGACGGCCGCATCCCCGAGGAAGACACCCCGAAGGTGATCGCGGCGATCGCCAGGCACTACGTGGCCACGCGCGCCACGGGCGAGACGTTCCGCGATTTCGTGTCGCGCGTGGGTGCCGTGGAAGTCGGCAAGGCCGGCTTCGCCGTCGTCGACAGCGTGATCTGATCGGGATCGATCAGAGCGCGATCTCCACGCGGCCGTGATCGATCTTCCAGGTGGTCCGCGTGCACGCGCGGGCGAGGGCGCGATCGTGGGTGACGAGCAGGAGCGCGCCCGGGTACTCGACGAGCGCCCTTTCGAGGCGCTCGATCGACGGCAAATCCAGGTGATTCGTCGGCTCGTCGAGCACGCACACCCAGGCGTGACGGCCGAGCCCGAGGGCGATGCCGAGCTTGCGCGCCTCGCCGGGCGACGGCTGCTCGCTGCCGAGCAGGCGCTCGGGATCGACGCCGAGCGCGGCCACGAGCGAGAGCACGCGGCCTCGTTCGATCGGCGCGAGCGCGCGCACCTCGGCGAGCAGCGCGCGCTCCTCGTCGAGGCGGAGATCTTGCGGCAGGTACAGGATCTTCTCGGCCGGCACCCGCGCGCTCGCGAGCAGGGCGCGCAGCAGCGTGGTCTTGCCCGCGCCGTTCGGTCCTTCGAGGAGCACGCGATCGTCGCGCCCGAACCCGAGCTTCACCGCGCCGAGGACGGGCGCGTCACCGGCGTAGATCCCCTGTGAATCGAGCTGAAAGAGCCACGGCGACGGCGCCCGCGCGCAGCCCACGAAGACCGATCGACCGACGCTCTTCTCGATCGTGACCGCCGAGGTCTCCTCGGCGGCGCGCTCGAGAGAGCGGCGGACGATGCCCACCGTCTTCCCGGCGCGCTTCTCGGCGGCCGCGGCTTGCCCCTTGGCGAGGCCGCCGCGCGCGTCGTGGTCGTGGCGATCCTTCATGCGGTTCTTCGAGCCGCGGCCCGCGTCGGCCGAGGCCAGGGTGCGCCGCGCGTCGTCGAGGCGCCGGGCGATCACGCGCTCCACGTCGCGCTTGCGCTGGTGTTCGTCGATCACGCCGCGCTCTTCGGCCTCCCACGCGCGCCGCGCCACCTCGTACGGGCCGGGGAGGATCCTCGCGGAGCCACGATGGATCCGCAGAGTATTTCCCGTCAATTCCGCGAGGAGCGGGCGATCGTGCGAGACGACGACGCCGACGCCGCGGAAGCGTTTCAGCGCCGCGACGAGCAGCGCGCGCCCCCTGGCGTCGAGGTGATTGGTGGGCTCGTCGAGGAGCAGCACGTCGGCGCCTTCGGCGAGCGCCGCGCCGATCTGCCAGCGCTTGCGCTCGCCCGGCGACAGCGTCGACCAGCGCGCGAGGCTGCCCACGTCGAGCTCGAGCTCGCGGGTGAGGCGCCGCGCGACAGCGTCGCTTCGATTGGCAAAGCCCTCGATTTCAGGGGTGAGGTGCTCGACCGTCTGCGGACAGACCACGATCGCCGCGGCCGGCGGCTCGCAGCGGACATGCCCCGAGTCCGGCCGGAGCTCGCGCGCGAGCAGGCGAAGCAAGGTGGTCTTCCCGGCGCCGTTCTCGCCGACCAGGCCAGTCCAGCCGGCCAAGAGGTCGAAGTCAGCCGCGTCGAGGAGGGGAACAGCGTCGTTGTGAGCGAACGAGAGGTGATGCACGCGCAGCGAAGGCGTCATGAGAAGCTCCTGAATCAAGCGGGCGAACGGCCCGGAATCCTCTGTTCTGGACAGGTGATTGATTCAAGAGCAGTGACGCATCGGCGTGGATCTCCTTCGAGGGGCGGGTGACGGCTACCTTGCTATCACACCTTCGCGCGCCGTCAAGCAGAGCTCGGGAAGGCGATCAGCGATACGGATCGAGGAAGCGCTCCTCCACGCTGCCAGCCAGGTAATCGATCAGATCGATCGCCTCGTCGTTCAGCGTGGCCTCGCGCTTCACGGCGCGGAGCACCTGCGAATAGTCCCAGTGCGAGGCGTCGTGGGCGTGGCCGAGCGGCTGGAGCAGATGGGCCTTGTCGACGCGCCAACCGTAGTTGACGGCGCCGCGAACGCCGATGCCGTCGTCGAGGATCCAGTCTTTGCCCACGTCGGCGGCGAGCGCCGACGGATCGAGGCTGGCAGCGTCGACAGCGTCGTTGTGCTTGATCGACCACTCGATGGTGTTCATCAATCGAACGTCGGTGGCGTTGAGCACGAGGGCGTGCGGCGGGACGATCACCGCCGCGGCGGCCCAGACAGCGTCGCTCACGGCGGCTGTCGGCGGGAGGCAGCCGAGCGCCCTGCAGATCACGATCGTCTCGGCGTAGCTCGCGGGGAGGCGGATCGGGCGCTCGACCTCGGGGATCTGTGCCTTGAGAGCGTCGTTGGAGACGGTGACGCGGAGGCCACCGCCCGCGTCGATCTCGGTCCACTGAATGACGTCGAGCTCGCCCCGCTCGGCGGCCGCGAGGAGGAGACCACCCGAGAGCTGGAAGATACCCATGATCGAGAGAGGATATCCCCCTCTCGACTCCGCGTCATCGACCGCGTGGGCGCGGCACGAAAGGGCGCTGGATCAGGGCGATCTCGCCGGTGCCATTGCCCTCGCCGAGGATGGCCGCGAGCACGCCGGCGGCGCCGGCCTTGACCTTCTCCATCTGGGGCGCGACGGGCGTGCTCTCTTCGCGCTCGACGTAGAGCTCGGGCGGGATCTCCAGGAGAAAGCGGCTCGGCGTGCGCGGGACGGGCTTGCCGCGCATCCCGCGGGTCTTTGCGCGGCAAATATAGAGCCTGTCGCGGGCGCGCGTGACGGCCACGTAGAACAGCCGACGCTCCTCTTCCAGGCTGGTCGCGCCGTCGCCGTCGGGCGTCGTGTCGTTGGCGCGCTCGTCGATCGTGCGCTGGTGGGGCATCAGGCCTTCTTCGGTGCCGATGATGAACACGTACGGGAATTCGAGGCCCTTCGCGCCGTGCATCGTCGTCAGCGTGACGCGATCGATCGCCTCTTCCTCGTCGTCATCCTGGCGCAGCGCGATCAGGCGGACGAACTCCGCGAACTGCTTGCGGTCGCCCTTGCCCTGCTCCTCGCGGCGGACGAAGACGTTGAGCAGGCTCTCCACGTTTCCCCAGCGGCGCTCGGCGATCTTGTTGCTCGTCGAGCCCGCGACGATGTCCTCCTTGAGGCCGATCTCGCCGGTGAGCGCGCGCGCCATCGACGCTGAAGAGAGGATGTCGAGGCGGCCGCGCATCGCCTCCACGATGCGCACGAGCTGGCGGCACCCCTCCATGGCCGCGGGGGCGAGATCGTGGACCGCGTGGGGCTTGCTCACGGCCGCCCAGAGCGAGAGATCGCGACCGGTCGCGTGCGCCGTCAGCTTGGCGACCGCGGCGTCGCCGATGCCGCGAGCCGGGTAATTGATGATCCGCCGCAAGGCCATCTCGTCCTCGGGGTTGAAGATCAGCTTCAGATACCCGATGAGATCCTTCACCTCCTTGCGCTCGTAGAACTGCTGGCCGCCGATCATCCGGATCGGGATCTGCCGCTCCTTCAGCACGCTCTCGATCAAGGGCGCCTGGCCGTTGGAGCGATAGAGCACCGCGATGTCCTTGGGCCGCGCGTTCTCGCGCTCCATCAGCCTTTGAATCTCGTTGCCCACGAAGGCCGCCTCGACGTCGGGATCGATGGCGACGACGACCTGCACGAGGTCGCCCTCCATCCGCGTCGCCCGCAGCACCTTGCCGTGGCGGCGCGCCGTCGACTTCGCGAGGACGGCGTTGGCGACGTCGAGGATGGGCTTGCGCGAGCGGTAGTTCTCCTCGAGCTTCACGACCTTGGCGCCGCCGAAATGAGACTCGAAATCGAGGATGTTTCGCACGTCCGCGCCGCGCCAGGCGTAGATGGACTGGTCGTCGTCGCCGACGACGCACACGTTCTTGTGCTCGCCACCGAGGAGCCGCACCAGCTCGAGCTGCGAGTGGTTGGTATCCTGGTACTCGTCGACGATCACGTAGCGAAAGCGCTCGCGCCAGCGGTCGAGCACGTCGGGGCGGGCCTTCCACAGGTTGACGACCTCGCAGATCAGATCGTCGAAATCGAAGGCCTGGAACGAGCGCAGCGCGGCCTGGTAGCGCGGGTAAACCCACATCGCGACCTCGTCGTACTCGTCGATGCCCTTGCTCTTGCGCTGCCGCTCTTCCCAGTCTTCGACGGTGAGGAAGGCGTTCTTGGCGTCGGAGATCCGGGTCAAGAGCTGGCCGATGTCGTAGTTTTTCCCGGTGCGCAGCTCGCGCAAGATCTCTTTCACCATCCCGCTGCAGTCGGCCTGATCGAAGACGGCGAACGTGGTGCCGCGGAGGCCGAGGGCGCGGGTCTCGAGGCCGAGCACGGTGAGGCCGAAGCGATGGAACGTCGATACTTGAAGGTCTTTTGCGACCTTGGCGCCGACGAGGCGGACGACGCGCTCGCGCATCTCGGCCGCGGCCTTGTTGGTGAACGTCATCGCGAGGATCGCCCGCGAGGCGACGCCGCGCTCGATCAGCCGGGCGATGCGCTCGGTGACGACGCGCGTCTTGCCCGAGCCGGCTCCGGCGAGCACCAGCATCGGGCCGTGATTGTGCTCGACGGCGGACGACTGCGAGGGATTGAGGCCAGCGGACACTAGCCGGGGATACCCCGACCGACGAGCGACGGGGAGCTTGATTTTGCGGAGCGACGCGGTCCACGACGGCGCGCGCCAGTTCCGCGTTCGAGCAGCGCCGATTTGCGCGCTGCAAGACCTCTTCATCGCGAGCGGTAGCGTCGAGGTCGGTATCATGCTTCGTGCCGCTGTGTCCGTGGCGTCGTCCTATCGACATAAGTAGCGTGGGACGGGTGAGTGCTCCCACGATGATCGTCCGTTCGCAGCGCCTCCTCGTTTCCACCGTGATCGCTGGCGCGATCACGATCAGCAGCGCGGCGAGCGCAGCGGATCCACCGGCCGCGCCCGTCGTCGCGGCGCCGACGACGCCCGCCACCGCGACACCGGACGCACCGGCAGCGGCGCCAGTCGAGCTCCAGGCGCCCACGTCGACGAAGCGCACCGAGACGCTGGTGCCGACGCCCGTCTACACGCCGCCCACGCTCAACGGCGCGCGGCTGCAAGCCGATCCCATCGCCGACGGCGCGATCCTGGGCATCGCGGCCGGGTTCGCGGGCCTGTCGACGATGATCATCTCCACGGGCGAGCTGCGGCCGCAGCAGATCAGCCCGACGTTCAACGTCTCGCAGCTCCTCGCCATCGATCGCAGCGCCGTCACGCAGACCGCGGATCCGAACGCGCGGACGCTCTCGAACATCGGCCTGTACGCGGCGCTCAGCTACACCCTGATCGATACGGTCGCGACCGGCTTTCGCGAGGGGAGCAAGCAGTCCGCGCTCGTCGACGGCATCATCTACGGCGAGGCGCTCGCGCTCACCACCGGCGTGACCAACCTGGCGAAGATGGCCGTCCGGAGGCCGCGCCCGTATGCGTACATCGAAGCGGCCGCCCACAAGAACGATCCCAACTACGCCGACAGCACGAGCGACAGCTCGCTCTCGTTCTTCTCGGGCCACGCCGCTACCGTCGGCGCCGTCACGGGCGTGGCCACGTACCTCGCGTTCACGCGCTCACCCAACTCCGTTCGCCCCTGGATCACGCTCGTGGGCGGCGTGGCGCTCACCACGTTCGTCGCCGTCGAGCGCGTGCGCGCCGCGGACCACTTTCCCACCGACGTGATCGCGGGAGCCCTGGCCGGCGCCGGCATCGGCGTCCTCACGGCTCACCTGCACCGCGAGGACACCGCGAAGCAGCGCCGCGTGTGGATCGGCTTCACGCCCAGCGCCGGACAGGGCGGGATGGGGACGCTCGGCGGGCTGTTCTGATCGCCGCGAAGAGTGCCAGTCTGCCGGAACGAGATCCGGGGGCCCGTCAGCCCGCGAGCTTGTCCTGATTGGCCTCTTCGCGCAGGCAGATCGGCCCGAAATTGGCCGGCTCGTAGGCAGTGGGCTTCTTGTCTTCGTAGAAGGCACGGAGCCTGTCCATGTCGGCGCGGACGTCGCCCGTCATGGTGATCGCCGGGCCGAGGCCGGCGCGCTTGCGCTTGAAATCCAGGTAGCCGGGCACGACTGGCACGCTCGCGCCGAGGGCGATCCGATAGAAGCCGGATCGCCAGTACGGGGCGCGCGAGCGGGTGCCCTCGGGCGGGATGCCGAGCACGAAGCTATCTCGCTTCTGGAACTGGGCGATCATCTGGTCGACCATGTTCGTGGACTTGTCGCGGTTGATCGCCACCGCGCCGAGGCCGCGCAGCACGGGGCCGATCGGCGATTTGACCCACGAGTCCTTGATCATCCACTGCATGTCGAGGCCGATGCCGCGGAGGAGCGTGACCAGGAGCAGGCCATCCCAGTTGCTCGTGTGCGGCACGGCGAGGCAGACGTACTTCTTCTCGGGCGGGAGGCCGGTTTCGAACTGCCAGCCGGCCAGACGGAGCGAGGTGGAGGCGAAGAGGTTCGGCTTCAAGGCTCTGATCCTAGTTTTCAACGCCAGCCGACGCGAGCGAGGAAACGCCCGATCCTGCGGGTCAGGGTGAAGGGCGCGAGAGCGCGTCGGCCGCGAGCTGCGCCTGCGACGCAAAATCGCCGGGGCGCGACGGCGTCTCGAGGATCAGCGGCACGTGCTCCGGCACCCACGGCGCCACCTGGCGGAACGCGGCGACGGCCTCGTCGCTCAGCGGATCGTGCCGGCTCATCGCGTCGACGACGCTGACGTGGAGCTGCGCGAGGCGCGGGCCGAGCTCTTGCACGAGGAAGCGCGCCTCGCTCATCGTGGCGTCGATCTGCCGCGCGTGGCCGATGTCGAAGCAGAAGCGGGCCTCGGGGAGCTGCTTGAAGATGCCCTCGAGCTCGCGCGCCGTGCGCCCGATCGGCTTCCGGCGATCCATGTTCTCGATCGCGACGAGGGCGCCGAGCGAGCGCCACGCGTCGAAGTCGTGGATGGTGTCGGGGTGCACGACGATGGGCCAGCCGAAGGGCACGATGGCCGCGAGGGCGTCGACGATCTGCTTCTCTTCGGCCGCGTCGTAGCTGCTCGGCGCGTGGACCGAGATGTACTCGAAGGCCGAGAGATCGAGCGTCGGCAGGAGCGCGAGCAGCGGCGCGAGCTCGTGCAGGCGGAGGGCCGAGAGCTCGACCGCGGTGGTGCGCGCGCCGTCGAGCATGGAGAGCGCGCGCGCCGCGTCGCCGAGCGCGAGGGCGCCGGTGGAGAAGCCGATCGGGCGCATCGTCAGAAGACTCCGTAGTCGCGGATGAGCTTCTTCAGGACCTCGTCTTCCTCGAAGAACATCTTGTCGAGGCCGTCCTGGAATTTCCCGGTGATGCGCTGCACGTCCTTGAAGAGCTGGTCGCCATCGAAGTCGTCGAACATCAGCTCCTTCAGGTGCCGGCGCTTGTCGTCGTCGGCGAGGACGCCGATGAAGTCGTCGTACGCGTCGAAGACCTTGCGCGCCGTTTCGAGGGAAATCGCCGGGCGAAGCGCCGCCTCGGCGAGCTGCTGGAGCGGGGGGATCCGCGTGCGTTCGAGGAGGTACTGCACGATGCGGAGCGTGTCGGCGTAGCCGTCCGCGCCCGTCCACGTCTCGCCCGGCTCGGCGAACATCTCCGGCGCGAAGCAGGTGAGCAGGCCGCTCACGAAGATGAGCTTGCGCGACATGCGGAGCTTGGCGTTGCGGAGCGCCCACCCGTCGGCGCGCTCGCGCTGCTTGTAGACGAAGTCGACCGTGACGGTGCGCCAGTAGCGGACGATGTCGTTGAGCAGGAAGCGCGGGATCCGCTTCGCTTTGCGGCTGAAGCGTAGACCGCGATCGTCCTCTACGTAACGCGAGAGGACGAGCCGGAGCACGCGCTCGTGGACATCTTCGCGGCCGAGCGCGACCGACTCGAGCAGCAGGAGAATGCGCTGCGTCGTGTTCTTGTTGGTGTCTTCCTGGCCGCCGATCTGATGCACGATCGGGTGGCTGAACGCGAAGTTGCCGAAGACCCCGGTGGGCCCTGGCTTCTTCACTTCTTCCTCGTCGAAAATGCGGGCGATGGCCTGCGCGCCCGTGTGGTGCGCCTCGTGCGCGCGGCCGTCGACGAGGAGCGTCCAGTCGAGATCGCTGCCCTTCGTGAGCTCGCCGCGCGCGAGCGATCCGAACACGACGAGGCTGGTGTCCTCGGGGACGCGATCGACGAGGCGCGTGGTGAGCTGCGCGCGCGTTCTGTCCGACTCGGCGCGCGCCGCGTCGAGGTGGGGCCAGGTCCGGTCGAGTCGTTGCGCAAGGCGTTGAAGAGGCGTCACGATGGGCCGGATATTCTACACATTTCGCGCGACGCCGAGCGAGGCATCCGGCCGCTGATGGACTAGGGTCGCCGGCATGGTCCTCATCCCCGAGTTTGCATCGCCGGAAGCGACCGACGCTGGCCTCTCTTCGCTGGCCCGCGGCGTCGTCGGCTCCGAGATCCTCAAGATCGCGTCGGAGATCCGCGCCCTCAAAGCGAAGGGCGAGCAGATCTGCAACCTCACCGTGGGCGACTTCGATCCCGCGTATTTTCCCATCCCGAAGGAGCTGCTCGAGGGCACGCGGATCGCGCTCGCCGAGGGGCACACCAACTACCCGCCGTCCGACGGCGTGCTGGTGCTGCGCGAGGCGCTGGTGCGCTTCTACGAGCGCGAGCTGGGGCTGAAGTACCCGGTCGAATCGGTGCTCGTCGCCGGTGGCGCGCGGCCTCTGCTCTACGGCGCGTACCGCACGCTGATCGATCCGGGCGACGTCGCCGTGTACCCGGTGCCGTCGTGGAACAACAACCACTACGCGTACCTGTCGGGCGCGAAGCCGGTGGAGATCGCGGTGTCCGCGGCGTCGAACTTCTTCCCCACGGCCGAGCAGATCGCGCCGCACCTCGGCGTCGCGCGCACCGTGTTCATCAACTCACCGCTGAACCCGACGGGCACGGTGATCGATCGCGACGAGCTCACCAAGATCGCCAAGCTCATCGTCGAGGAGAACGCGCGCCGGCATCGCTCGGGCTCGCGGCCGGTCTACTTCATCTACGATCAGGTCTACTGGAAGCTCACGTTTGGCGGCGCCAAGCACCACACGCCGATCGAGCTCGTCCCCGAGGTCGCGCCGTACACGCTGCTGCTCGACGCGCTGTCGAAGTCGTTCTGCGCGACGGGCCTGCGCGTCGGCTGGGGCTTCATGCCGCCCGCGATCCGCAAGCGCATGGCCGACATCCTCGGGCACGTCGGCGCGTGGGCGCCCAAGGCCGAGCAGGTCGCGTCGGCCGCGCTGATCGACGCGACGGACGCGGCGCATGCCTTCCAGTCGTCGATGAAGTCGAAGATCAAGGCGCGGCTCGACGCGGCCCACGCCGGCTTCATGGCCATGAAGAGCGACGGTCTGCCCGTCGACGCGATCGCTCCGCAGGGCGCTATTTACCTGTCGGCGCGCTTCGATCTCATCGGCAAGACGATCGCCGGGCGCGCGCTCACGACCAACGAGCACATCCGCAAGCTGGTGCTCGAAGAGGCCGGCCTCGCCATCGTGCCGTTCCAGGCCTTCGGGCTGAAGGAAGAGAGCGGCTGGTTCCGGCTCTCGGTCGGCGCCGTGTCGGTCGAGGACATCGTCGCGGTGTTCCCGCGTCTGCGCGCGCTGATGAAGGCGACCTGAATCAGGCCTTCGTCTCGCAGATCTGCTTGGTGATCGCGTGGCGGTGCTCGAACATCTTGTCGAGCTTCCGCCGCACGAACCAGCCTCCGCCGAGCTGCCCCAGCGCGCCGAGCGGCAGCTCGTACTCGATGTGATCGACGAGCCACGCGCCGCCGCTCACGTCGGGCTCGACCAGGTGGGTGTGGAGCCACTTCGCGAACGGGCCGCTTTCCATCGTGTCCTGGAACATCCGCCCGGCCTCGTACTTCGTGTGCACCGCGACGATCCGCTGCGTGAACGGGCCGACCTTGGTGTCCACGACGACGCGGGCGCCGACGTCGATGCCGCCGGATTTCTCGACCACGGTGGTGTGATCTTCCGGCGGCTGCAGGAGCTCGAAGGCGTCCGGCCGCTCGTGGAAGGCGAAGACCCGCGCGGCGGGCGCGGCGATGAGGGTGCGCTTCTCGAAGACGGGCATGGACGCGAGTCCTAGGGGCGAATCGGCGCGGCGGCGAGGGCCCGAGCGACGGCGGGTTGCGGCGCGCGCGGGCCGGGCGCATACAAAAGAGATCATGAGTGACGAACACGACGCCGAGAAAAAGAAGGAAGAAGACGAGCCCGTCAAGCAGCTCGCCGAGGGCATCGGGATGCTGCTCAAGGCCGCGAAGGGCGCCGCCAAGGGCCTGAAGAAAGAGCTCGACAAGACCACCGTCACCAAGGTCTTCGAGGACGCCGGGCGCGAGTTCGCCCGCGCCGCGACCAACGTCGTGGAGCAGGTCTCGGCCGAGATCAGCGGCAAGAAGAAGCACGATAGCCACGCGCCCGCGCCGCATCACGAGGCGCACGAACCCGAGCACGCGGCGCCGAAAGACCACGACGAGGGCGACGAGTTCGACGGCGTGAAGCCGAAGCCCAGGGGCCCCACGCCGGAAGATCCGGGCTTCCGCATCGCCGTCGACGACGACGACGAGAAAAACTCCGGCTGAGCCGCGGCGCGAGCGGCTACGCTCCGCGCCATGGATACCCGCTCTCACAACCGCGCCGCCTGGGATCACGCCGCCGCGACCGGCAATCACTGGACGGTGCCTGTCCCCCGCGAGGTGATCGCGGCGGCGCGCGAGGGCTCCTGGTCGATAATCCTCACGCCGCGAAAGCCCGTGCCGCGAACGTGGTTCCCCGCGCTCGAAGGCCTCGACGTGCTCTGTCTGGCGGGCGCGGGAGGCCAGCAGGGCCCCATCCTCGCGGCGGCCGGCGCGCAGGTGACGGTGTTCGACAACTCGCCTGGTCAGCTCGCGCAAGATCGGCTGGTCGCCGACCGGGATGGCCTCACGATCACCACGGTCGAGGGCGACATGGCGAACCTCGCCTGCTTCGAGGACGGCTCGTTCGATCTCGTCGTTCACCCGTGCTCCAACTGCTTTGTCGAGTCGGTGCGGCCGGTGTGGCGAGAGGCGTCACGCGTGCTCCGCCGCGGTGGAGCGCTGCTGGCGGGGTTCTGTCAGCCCATCTTGCTTTGCCTCGATCCCGAGCTCGAGGACAGGGGCATCATGCAGATGAAGTATGCCGTGCCCTACTCGGGCCTCACCAGCACGACCGAGGAAGAGCGGCGGCGCCTGGTGGAGAAGAACGAGCCGTTCACCTTCGGTCACACCCTCGAAGACCAGATTGGTGGGCAGCTCGACGCCGGCCTCGTGCTGACTGGCTTCTACGAGGACATCCACCTGGAAGGCGCGAAGCCGAACGACTGGATGCCCACGTTCGGCGCCACGCGCGCGATCAAGAGTTGAGTCGGCCTCTTCGGTGGTTGATGGCCGAGGCGCTCGATCGACTCAAGGCATGGACGAAGCGGTCTTGTCGCCGGGGCTCTTCTTCCAGGGAGAAGGGTCGGGCTTGCCCGCGAGGATCGCCGCGAGCCGGGGGCGCAGCGCGACGTTGGTGAAGGGATCGGTGGCGGCGCCTGCGACCAGCTCGCGCGCGCCGATCTTGATCAGCGCCGCCGCGCAGGACACGACAGCGGCCTGGACCGCCCCGTCGACCTCGGGCTCGCCGAGGCCACGATACCGCGCGAAGAAGCTTCGAATCGGCTCGATCTCGCTCTTCCCGCCGAGCTCGATCAGCGCGGCGGCGGCGCGGCGCACGTCGTCGGAGGGCGTCGCCGGATCGCCGAGGTGCGCGGCCAGCACCGGCGCCGCGCGCCTGTCTTTCATCGCGGCGAGCGCGTCGGCGAGCGGGCCAACCGGGGGCGGACGGAGCACGCCGGCGAGGTAATCGTAGCGGCGCGAGAGGGCCGCGAGCATCTCGTCAGCGCCGGTGCGGCGGGCCGAGAGCGCGGTGCGCGCGGCCTCGATCAGCGCGGGCGCGGTGCGATCGCTCGACGCGAGATCGATCAGCGTCGTCGTGGCGAGCGGGCTGTCGATCTTCGCGAGCTCTTGCAAGAGCACCTGCTGCATCGGGACGAGATCGGCGTCAGGGAGGCGCGCGACGTCGGCGATTTGCTCCGTCAACGAGGGCGTCGGGCCCGTGGCCGAGTGCGTGAATGCGTCGGCCTGCACGACGCACGCGGTGAGCGGTTTGCCGAGGTCGACGTGGCCCGTCACGCGGCCGGAGCGGGCGTCGAGGAAGGTGACCGCGCCCTTGCCGTCGCAGAGCGCGAAGCCCCCGTCGTAGGCCGCGCCGCCGAGGATCTCCGCGTCGTGCGCGTGCGCCCACGCGAGCGATCCCGAGGCCGCGTCGAGGCCAATCGTGACGCGAAAGTACGTGGCCGCGTAGCGCCCGCCGCTCACGCCCGGCGCGCCCGAAGGCGTGGGGCGCGCGTAGAGGCGCACCTGATCGAAGGCCGCGGCGGCGAGCGGCGGCGTGTCGGTGCCGGGGCGCATCCAGCGCGGCGCACCGGGTAAATCGCGATCGGGCAGCTTCACGCTCGAGGCCTTGTTGGTCGACGCGAGGCCGATCGACGCGTCGAAGCGAGTGACGCCGTTCTCTCCGAAGAACAGCGTGCCGCCGTTGGCGAAGGCGCGGCTCGTCGCCGAGCGAAACAGGGCGCGCGCCTTCTCCTCGCCGGCGTGGAGATCGTAGATCGTGACGTACTGTCCTTGCCAGGGGAGGAAGGCATAGCCGTCGGCCACCGCGGGGATACCGATGTTCGCCGCGTCCTCGATCTGCCGCACGACCTGGCCTTCGTGATCGATCGCCAGGACCACGCTGCCGAGGCCGGTCGTCGGCAGGATGGAGACCACGGTCGTGGTGCCGTCGTCGCCTGCGCCGCGGAGGCGACCGCCGGCGTTGCGCTTCCAGAGGAGCGTGCCCGTGCGCGCGTCGAGCGCGAAGAGCTCGCCCGCGCCGAGGCCCACGACCACCGCGCCCGTGACCGAGGGGCGGCCGTCGAGCGCGTGCTCGAAAGACCATGGTTTACGGCCCGAGAGCGCGATCCCCACCAGCGTGCTGTTGCCGCTGACGCCGACCGCGACGTCGGCGCCGAGGAGCACCGGGCCCTTGAACGATCGCTGGAACGCGGTCACCGCGGCGCCGTCGTCGTTGAACCAGCCCGGATCGAAGGCGCTCCCGTGCGTCTGTCCGCCGCCGCAGGCGACGAGAGCGACGGTCATCAGGGCGACGAGCGAGCGCGCGCGCCTCACTTGGCCCCCACGGGCAACGAGGCCACCGCGCTCTCGAGGGCCTGCTTCACGCGCTTCGATCCGCCCGCGGGCCAGCGCCCGAGGACATCGGCGAGGTACTTCCCGGCCTCGAGCGATCCGAGCTCGCGCAGGCGCCCGATCACGTCGACGAGCTTGTCGTCGGGGAACGGCCTCGGCCTGAAGAAGATGGGATCGATGCCGCTCGTCATCACGTCGAGCGGGAGGGTGCCGAGCCGCGCGAGGAACTTTTCGCAGGTTTCGACCGTGCAAAGCAGGCCGATCGACGACGCGGCCTCGGTGACGTTGTGATCGAGCG
Source organism: Byssovorax sp. (assembly GCA_025362495.1). GTDB lineage: Bacteria > Myxococcota_A > Polyangia > Polyangiales > Polyangiaceae > JANYGI01. Next base: position 17,208 of record JANYGI010000215.1, read on the forward strand.
CGAGGAAGAGATCGGGCAGCGCGTCGGCCGCCCAGAGGTTGCCGAGGCCGGTCGCCGAGAAGCCGCGCACCTGCCCGTCGGGGCTGCGCAGGCCGTCGCGAAACGCGGCGAGCGCCTCCGGTCCACGCGTCGATCCGAGGGCCCGCGCGGCCGCGCGTCGAAGCTCGGGGACGCGGTGCCGCACGTACGATCGAAGCACCGCGCTCGACGACGGCGCGCCGATCGCGCCGAGCGCTTCGATGGCCGCCTTCGCGAGCGGGAGCGTCGTCCCGCGCGTCAACAGCCCTTCAATCGCCGGGGCGAGCGGGGCGGCGATCTGGCCGCCGGCTGCCGCCGCGGTGAGCCCTTCGAGCACGTCGGTCGCCTCGTTCGAGGCCAGCTTGGCGACGACGAGCTGCGAGAGCTTCACGTCGAGCACCGGCGCCGCCGACGCGCGCGGCTTGATCGTGCCTTTACCCTTCGCGTCGGCCGTGGCCGGCGAGGTCGAGGCGATCAGCAGCGCGAGCGAGGCGAGAGCAGCAGGGATTGATCGCATGGCACGTTCGCCGGTCATCTAGCCTGGGCCTCAGGGGAAAGCGACTTTCTGCCGCTCTTCGCCGCTTGACGAGGCCGCCTGTGGCCCCGAGACTCGCGAGCGCGTTGCCTGTGCCCCCGCTTTCGCTCCAGAGGTCCGAGCTCGCCGGGGTCCTCGCGCCGATCGAGCGCGCCTCGCAGCTCCCCGCGCGGGCGCATTTCGACGCTGGCATCTTCGCCTTCGAACAGGAGGCGATCTTCGCGCGAGAATGGCTGTGCGTGGGCCGCGAAGACGAGGTCGCGCTGCCCGGCGCGTGGCTCCGCGCCGACGTCGCCGGCGAGGACGTGGTGGTGATCTGCGGCGCCGATCTGGCAGTGCGGGCCTTTCACAACGCGTGCTCTCACCGCGGCGCGCCGCTCTGCGAGGGCGCGAGCGGGCGTCAGGCCGTCTTTCGCTGTCCGTACCATGGCTGGATTTACGAGCTCTCGGGGACGCTGCGCGAGGCCCCGCACACCGCGGGAATCGAGGGGTTTCACGCCGACGATCATGGCCTCTCGCCGGTCCGCGTCGCGAGCTGGCAAGGCTTCCTGTTTGCCACTCTCGCGCCCGGCGCGCCGTCGCTCGCCGAGGCGCTGGGGACGCCGCCGGAGCGCGTGGCCCGCGCGGGATTGAAGCAGCTCCGCCTCGGTCGCCGCGTCGAGCACGTGGTCGCCGCGAACTGGAAGCTGCTGGCCGAAAATTTCCAGGAGTCGCTCCATTTCGCGCAAGTTCACCCTGATCTGGAGCGACTCACGCCCTCCAGTCGCGCCGGCAGCGTGCTCGGCGACGGGCCCTGGCTCGGCGGCACGATGGATATCGTGGGCGAGGCCGGGACGGTGGCCATGGATGGAGACCGCCGCGATCGGCCTTTCCTGGCGGGGACGCTGCCCGAAGATCGCCGCCGCGTCTTCGACGCGCTGCTCTTTCCCGGCCTGCTGATGAGCCTCCAGCCGGATTATCTGCTCACCTATCGCCTCGTCCCGATCGGGCCGGCGCAGACGCGGGTGATCGCCGACATCCATTTTCATCCGGCGGCCTTCACAACCAATTTCGATCCGGGGAACGTGTATTCGTTCTGGGACCGGATCAACGCCCAGGACCGCGCGGCCTGCGAGCGCCAGCAGATCGGCATTCGCTCGCGCGGCCACCGCCCCGGCCGCTACACCAGCGTGGAGGACGGCGTCCACGCCTTCGATCGCCTCGTCGCCCGGCGCTATGCCGCCGCCTTGAAAGACGACGAATGAGCCAGCTCTGCGGGATCTGGGGGCGCCCGTACATCGACCTCGACGGCGTGCTCGACACGTCGGGATTCACCGAGATCGACCGGGAAATCAGCCTCGCGTTGCCCGATCTCGAGGTCTCGTACACCGGCGGTAGCCTGAAATGGATGAACGTCGTCGCGCCCTGGGTGCAGGACGACGGGTACGCCGATCTCGGGCAGGTGGTAGGCGGCTTCGATCGGGACGAGTTCGCTCGATTCGTGTCGTTCGCCGACGATCCGGGGGTGTTCGATCACGAGCGGTTCCGCGAGTACACGTTCGGCGACGAGACCGATCATCCGCTCTCGCGGCGGCAGATGCTCTATCTGAAGTACCGGCACGGCGTCTATTTCCCGTGGAAGGTGTGCTATCACCTACTGGAGAACGATCGCTGGGAAGACAAGCACTCCGGCGCGGGGAAGCGCTTCGCGGAGAGCGCCGAGCGCCTCTTGCCAAAGACGGTGGCGTTCGTGAGGGGTCTGCCATTCACCGAGATCGGGCGCGTCGTGCTCTTCGGGATCGAGGCCAACGATCACGCGCCGATGCACCGCGACAGCGAGCCCGGGAAGACGCTGACGGTGCCCCACTCGATCTCGCTCGATCCCCGAGGGAATAAACGGTTCGTGCTCACCGATCCGCAGCGAGAGCGTCTGGTCGAGGTGGAGTCACGGGCCTACTGGTTCAACGACATGGATTACCACGGAGTCGAGGCCGATCCGTTCTTCCGCTATTCAATCCGGGTCGACGGGGTGTTCGACTCGAAATGGTTGTCAGCGCTGCGGCGGCGCCTGGGCGGGTGAGGTCGGCCCCGCGATGAAGACCGGCGTCGAGAGGGCGCGATCGTCGGTCGGGCCAGTCTGGACGCGCGTGTACACCCCGCAGGCCTCGCCCGCGACGAGGAAGACGCCGTAATTGACGACGCCGCCCGAGGCTTCTTTTTGCGCCTCGAAGTAGCGTTGCACGATCCAGCGGCCGGGGCGCGCCTGGGCGAGAGAGGCCTTCCAGATCTCCGGGGTCACCAGCCGACCGAGGATGACCTCGTCGCCCTCGGCGCCGTAGTCGGATTTCAAGACCCACTCGTCTTTCTCGGCGAGGAGCTGTTCCACGTGCATCGTCTCGAGGCGCGAGGTGACGGGGATGTGCCGGCGAATGACGCTCTGGGCGGTGGGCGAGAAGCGGTGGATGTGCTCCCACATGAAGGCCATGCTCCGCTTGTTCTGCGGGACGACGGCGCCAAAGGGGTTCACGATCACCAGGCGACCTTCGAGCGAGGCGCCGAGGGCCACGCCGAGCGGGGCGGAGAGCGGGCGGACGTCGGGTATCTCCACGTCGAGCCAGGGTGAGACGCGCTCTCCCCACCAGTCGGTCTTGTAGTGGCGGAGCATCACCGAGACGGGCTTGTCGAAGAGGAGAGCCGTCGAGTCTGGCCCGGCCGTGAGGTTGAACGGTGATCCCAGGACGACCTCCCAGCCGCGCTCCTCGAACCAGCGGCGGTAGAGACGAACGAGCGCCAGATCCTCGGTGAACTCCGTGGGATAGAGGATCGCCGCGGTGCGGGGCGCGCGCGCGGGCAAGGTGCGCTCGAAGAGCGACTCGACCATGGAGACGAAGCGGTCGGCGAGGTGGGTGTTCGGATCTTCGAGGCCCGGGTGCTCGGCCTGCACGATCTGATTGAGCACCACCGCTTCCGCCTCTCCGGTCGGGGTGTCACTGTTGATCTCGGTGAACGCGAGCCCCTCGTCGGTGAGGAAGATGTCGGCGCGGGCGATGCCGTGCCAGAAGGGCTGCGCGGCGAGCCACATGGCCTTCTGATAGGGCGTGAGGCCGAAGAAGTCGTCGAGCCAGGCGGGGCGTTCGGCGACGAGGAGGCAGAGCTCGTTGTAGACGGCGGCGACCGCCTCGGCGGCGCGGTAGAGGCTCGATTGCAAGGCGAACGGGATCAGCACCGGCTCGGCGCGGAGGCGGGGCTCGCCGTCGATCCACGGGTCCGAGAGGATGCCACTCTCGATGACCTTCCCGGCGAGCGCGTCGTAGTCGAGGCGCTCGGGGGTGATCATCAATTCACCGTTTCCGATCGTCAACGTCGTCAACCCAGGCGAACGACGAGCAGCGCCGTGGCGATGTAGGAGGCGGCCTCGAGCGCTGCGGCCCCCGCGTTGCGTCGCTCTTCGATCGCCTTGTCGAGCAGGCCTTTGTGGAACGAGAAGCCGCCGCCGAGGAAGGCCATTTGCACCAGGATCTGCCGCACCGGGTAGAGCGCGAGCACGAAGAGCAGCGCCTTGCCGTAGCCGGCGAGCGAGGCGCCCCAGCTCACGAAATCGCCTTCGAGGGCGCGGGCGATGATCAGCGAGACAGCGATGGTCAGGCCGGCATAGCTGAGCGCCGCGGCGAGGTTCTCCGATTGAATTTGCTCGGCGTCGTCGTAGGCTGTGAGGGCGCGAAAGGCGATCACCACGAGGTGGAGAGTGAGCTGGGCGATGACGAAGAAGGCCAGGGAGAGGCCGAGCCCGCGGAGATCGCTGCCAGCGACGGCGCGCGAGGTGATGATGCCAGTCGCCACGTAGCTCGCGCCCGCGGCGAGGCCAGCCGCGGTGTTGCCGCGCTCGATCTCCTTCGGCAGCCGCGATCGCAGGAGGACGCTGATGCCGAGGCGGCCCGTGGCGATGAAGAGGGCGAGCGCGGCGACGCCGAAGACGGCGCTCCAGAGGATGTCGTGCGAGAGGCTCGCTCCGGTGACCGAGTTGCTGACGACGCTGCCCGCGATCAGGAAGACGCCGAGCACCTCGCCCACTTCGAGGAGGCCGTGCGCGGTGTTGCCGGCCGCGAGATCTTTCGCGATGGTGTGCTCGGGCGCGAGGAGGCGCTGGCCCACGAGCAAGAGGAGCAGGAGCCCGAGCGCCTCGGCCGCGCCGAAGAGCATCACGTAGGTGGTCGACAGCTCCATCGCGGCAAACGGTACAGAAGCTCGGACCGGCCCACAAGAACGGGGCGACGCAAACGAGCTGTTCCCGGGCGCGGGCGAGCGCGCTACACCTCGGAGAGGCGCGCATGTCGACGATCACCGGAATCCTGGGGCGGCCCTATCTGAGCCTGGAACGGCACCTCGATCTCGGGGCGCTCGACGCCGTTCACGAGGAGATTTGCCTCGGGCTCACCCGGGTGCCGGTCGATTACACCGGCGGGAGCCACCGCACGATGGGCATCATGCCTCCTTCGCGCGAGCCCGAGGCCGTCGTCGATTACGGCGAGGTGATCCGCGCGATGAGCCGTGACGAGCTGGTCCGCTTCCGCGATCTCGCCGACGATCCGGGGTCGATCGATCTCGACGCGCCCGGTGAGCTCGAGTTCGGCGAGGAGCGCGCTCACCCGCTCTCGCGCCGGCAGATGCTCTATCTGAAGTACCGGTATCGCGTCTATTTTCCCTGGAAGGTGTACTACGAGCTGGTGCCCAACCTGCGCTGGGAGGACAAGCATCTGGCGACAGGGAAGGCCTTCACGCGCGAGGCCCGGGCGATATTTCCAAGAACGGTGGCGTTCCTGAAGACGCTTCCTTTCGAGGCGATCGGGCGCGCCAACATCCTCGGGCTGGAAGCCCACGATCACGGGACGGTCCACCGCGACTGCGATCCCGCCGAGGGGGAGCCGCCGGCCCATTTCATCACCCTCTGTCCGCGCGGCGACAAGCGGCTCTTCCTGTGGGACGAGGAGGCGCGCGAGAAGGTGCCCGTCGCCGGGAAGGCGTACTGGTTTCACGACGGCGATTACCACGGCGTCGACGCTGATCCATTTTTCCGGTACTCGATCCGGGTGGACGGCGTGTTCAAGCAAGACTTTCTCGCGGCCCTGCGCGAGACTGCGGGCCCTCGATGAGCGACTCGGCCGAGCCTCCGTTCCAGCGCACCAACCTCCTCGACAAGCCGGGGATCGTCGGCGCGAAATGGTGGCAAGAGGGCCTCGCCACGCACGATCCGATCGCGCGGCGGCAAGCCCTCCTCGCCATCGGGGTGCTCGGCGTGGCCCTGATCGGCGTCGGCACCGTTGTCGCCGCCAGCAGCGCCACCAGCGGCCCCGACACGACGACGACGATGTTCGGCGCGCTCGACATGCAGCGGAAATACGGGTGGAGCTTCGGCGCCGTGGGCGAGCCGCTCACGTTCGACGGGCAATCGCTGCAGCCCTTCGAGAAGGCCGCCCTCGACCGCATGGTGACCGAGCTCGCGCCGGCCCAGACGCGGCTCAAGCGCTTCTCCTCACCGACGCTGTTCCAGTCGCCTTGGGCCGCGCCGACCGCGGTGCTCGAAGGCGATCCGACGCAGGTGACACCGCTCCGCGACGCGCTCGTGCCGATCTTCACGGCCGAGATGGATAGCGCCTATCGCGCGGGAAAGGGCCTCGCGTCGATCTTCGACGGCATGCGCGTCGACGCGGCGATCGTGGTGGATTTGCCGGGCCCGCAGGCGATCGCCTTCGCCGCCGGGCTCGCGCCGACGTTCGATCCCTGCTTCACGTTCGAGAACTGGCCGCACCCGCGGGGCGTGGTCCCGGCGCACCTGGCGCTCGCCGCGGCGGCCTATTACCAACCGCTCTTCGCGCGGACGACGGCGTCGCGCAAGCAGCCCGGGCCGGCGGCGCTGGTGCTCGATCGCGGGCGCCTCGCCTCGTACACCGACGATGAAAAGCAGTTCGACAATCGGTATGCGGCCAGGCTGCCGACGGCCGCCTCGCTGCAAGCGCTCGGGGTGAAGCGGGTGCTCTACGTCGTCCCCACCGGCAATGACATGGTCGAGCTCGACGATTTGAACGAGCAGCTCGTGGCCTACGCCGGCGCGGGGATCGACGTGAAGCTCGTCGCGGTGACGGACTTCGGGCTAGATCCCGGGCACACGACGCAATCCGCGGACGAGCCGCTCTATTATTACGGCAGCAGCGCGGCGTCGCACGCGAGCTTCTGGCCTCTTTATCGCTGGGGCCCGGCGAAGGCGCAGAGCACCACCGCAGCGAACGTGTCGACCGGGTACATCTACGTGCCTCGCGCGCGCCCGACGCCGTTCTCCAGCTCCGCGGCGCCCGCGGGATTCGGCCTGGTCCCCGTCGTCGTCGCCGTGGGAACAGGGGCGATCCTCGGCGCCAAGCTCTCTCGCAGCGGCTCGTGGAACCGCGCCTCGTCGGGGAGCTGAAGCGCTCATGCCGTACTCGATCTTCGCGATGGAGGTCTGCATCCGGCTGCCGCCGCAAAGCACGCTCCCGGCCGAGCTGCGGATGCTGGTGACGATGGCGCCCCGGGCCTCGACCTACGACGACAAGTTCCGCCTCTACCGGCGCGCTTCCGATCTGGTCCTGGCCAATCTGGACAGCGTGGCCAAAGGCTGCTGGGATTACTTCGACGACGACGCCCGGGCCCAGCACGACTACAAGATGTGGGTCGACGGCATGCTCACCGAAGAGGGCGCGCGGACGCTGCCATCGCGGCAGGGCGGCGATCCCTACCGGACCGAGAGCTCCGGGTATCTGACGCTGACGATGGCGTTCTTGCTGGTGCAAGGCACCCCGGCCGATCGAGCGGTCCAGTCGCGGTGCAACATCCCGGAACCGCAGCTCTGGCAACGATGGGTGTTCGAGCGGCTGCTCCAGGGGATACCGCTGATCAACTTCGCCGCGGTGAAGTCGGATGTCATCTATGTCATCCCCGGGGACGATCACTGGGCGCTGACAGCGCAGGATCTGGCCGAGCCGAAGTTCAACTATCTAAGGCCCATCGGGTGAAGCCGCGTACACCGGGTGAGATCGCGAGGATTTTCGCTGTCGATCCCGAAGTGTACTAGCTTCTGCCAGCCCATCGCGGGCCGAAGGAAGAGGATCGACGATGAAGGCCATGATTTTGCCGGTAGTACTGGGTGCTTTGACGATCGCCGGCTGCGGCAAGAAGCCCGATGAGGCGCCCGCGACGATGACGTCTGGCAAGCCGTCCACCACCGCCTCTGCTGCGACGGCGAAGCCGACCGCGATGGCCACCGCGACCGCCACGACGAGCGCGAGCGCGGCTGCCCCGGTCAAGCCGCCCTCGAAGGGCGACCAGATCGAGGCGCTCGATTCCGTGGAGCGCGCCATCGCCTTCGCCAAGTCCGACATGAGCGACGCTGTCGACACCGAGAGCCCCGGCGAGACGCTGCTCGGGCGCTGGGCCTCGAAGAAGATGAAGTTCAACGACGTCGAGGTGGCCAAGGACGAGACCTCGTTCGACGCCATCGAGAAAGACGCCGGCGCCGAGCGTGGCAAGCGCCTCTGCGTCAAGGGCCCCATCGCCAAGATCGAGGTGGCGCACACCGACGCGGGCGACGTGGGGACTGGCTCGCTGCTCGCGGGTGGCAAGCACGTTGCCTACTTCAAGGCGGTCGGCGACCGCGGCGATCTGGCCGCCAAGAAGGCGGCGCGCTTCTGTGGTGTGGTGATCGGCAAGTACGACTACAAGAATGCTTCCAGGGAGACGAGCCACGCCGTTGCCATCGTCGGCATGTTCGATACCCCCGGGAACAAGAAGAAGTAGGCGTCGCGGCGGGGCCGAGGCCCACGACGTCTGGTCGGTCCCCGCTCCCGTCGCCCTGGTGCTGCTCGAATCGCTCCTCGCCCCTCCCTCGGCACCTCGTCGAGATCACGCTGCTCCGGATCGGGCATCGCCGAGACGGGCCGTCACCCGATCAGAGGCGAGCCCTCGCGCAGCCGCGAGAGGCGCTCTCCGGCCTCGCGCATGCGGGTGGGCTCGCGGACGCGGCGGGCGCGGAAGAGCAGGTTGTGGGGAGTCACCGTCTCGGCCACGAAGGGCACGATCGTCGTCTCCCACCCGGCCGCCTCGAGGCGGAGCGTGCGCTCGGCGTCGATCATCGAGATCACGAATCGACGGCGCACGGCGGCGTGACGCGGTAAACCGAGGCGATCGGCGTGCGACTCGGCCGCTGCGGCGAAGGGGACGGCCGCGGCGTAGCAACAGGGCACGAGGAAGATCCAGCGGGCCTCGGCGCGAATCGCGGCGTCGAGGACGCGATCCGAGGCCTCGCCGCAGGCGTGGAGAGCGGTGACGACGTCGGGTGAAGCGGGCCAGAGCGCGGGATCGCCGGCGTCGCCGGGGCGGAGATCGATCTGCGCCGTGCGAGCCAATCGCGCGGCGGCGACGCGGCAGGCCTCGATTCGCCGGAGATCGCGCTCGATGACGATGAGCCGCGAGAAGCCCAGCAGCTCGACCGCGAGGAGGCCGAGGTACGATTTTCCCGCGGCGACATCGACGAGCAGGCGGTCTTTGCCGGGGCGGGCGAGCTCGTTGAGAAGGGCTGTGACCTCGACCGCCTTCTTGCGATCTTCGCGGCGGAGAGAGGTGCCTTCTGCCGCGATGAACGTGGCCTGGAGGGCCTGCTCGACGGCGAGGGTGGTGATCACTCGCCCACGATAGGCCAACCCGGCGGCGACGTCACAGGAAGCGCGCCTCGACGTTGACGGAGTCGCCCGCCTGGAGGAACGGATCGGGGATCCGATTCTGCATGATGTCGTCGACCGAGACGGTGGCGGCCCTGGTGCCGGCCCCGACGCGCCGGCGAATCGTGACGTGGCTGGGGTTGGCCATGGCGCTGAAGCCGCCGGAGAGGGAGATTGCGCGGAGGAGCGTCATCCCTGCTTGAAGCGGGACCGAGCCTGGCTTCTGCACCTCGCCGAGGATCTCGACGCGCTTGGAGGTGGCCTCTTTGAGGCTGACCGAGACGCCGGGATCGACGAGGATCTCGGCGCGAATGAGCTGGATCCGCACCTGTTCGGCGATCTGCTGCGGTTCGAGGCCGGCGACGGAGATGCGGTGAACGTACGGGAGATCGGCAGTGCCGTCGGGAGCGACGGTGAAGGCGATTGGCAGCTTGTCTTCGCCGACGATGTGCAGCTCGAACACGTCGCCTGGACCGAGGGTGGCGACATCGACCGGCGGCGGCAGCGCGAGAGGCCGAGCCTGGCCGCCGGAGCAGGCCGAGGTGACGAGGAACAGCCCGGCGAAGAGGGGCGCGAGGCGCGAGGAGAACGGGAGAGCGGCGATCATCGCGCTTGGTACGGATGCCCGGCGCGGCGAGCGCATTCATCGCGGCGGAGGCTTCAGAACCACACGTCCCAGACTCCGGCGTCGACCTCGACGGCGTGGGCGGTGATCGAGATCCGATCGCGCGCGCCGCCGAAGCTCTGGATCTGGTGGAGGCGGTAGCTATCGAGGAGGAGGGCGTCGCCGACGGCGTAGGCGGCGATCACGCTCGGGCGCGCGAGCTCGCCCTGCGTGGGCTCGTCGTGGCCTTCGTGGACGACGTCCCAGAGGCGGAGGCCGCCGCCGGTTTCGGCGGGCTGGAGCATGATCACGAGGGTGAGCGCGCGCGCGTCGTGCTCGAGCTGGTGCTCGGAGAGGCCCTCGGTGTCGAAGTGAACGACGCCGCCGCGCTGCGCGAGCCAGCCGCCCGCGGGGAAGATGTGGACGCCCGGCCCGCACCAGCGCGCGCGACGCCGGACCTCGCCGCCGACGAGCTCGCGGAAGAGATCGATTGCCCGATCTTGCATGCCCGGGAGGTGCCGCTCCACGAGCGCGTCGGATGCTGCGGCCCCGGTGAAATAAGCCCCGGCGCGATCGGTCTCGAGGTGCGTGTAGAAGGCGCGGCCGAGCGCGAACTGGTCGCCGTCGAAGTCGATCGTCCACTCGTCGCGCGCGGCGAGGACCGCGGCCGACCAGCACGCGCAGGTGTCGATCGAGAGGGCGTTCGTGAGCGCGAGGCCGAGGTGATCGTCGAGGCGATCCAGGACCGCGTCGCGCCCCGCGAGCGGCAGTCGATCACGAGCGAGGACGCGAGCGGCCATGTCGCCGAGATCAGCCGGGAGGCCAGGCCATCGGGCGGCCGCCGAGCACGTGGAGGTGAACGTGAAAGACGCTCTGCCCCGCGTCGGCGCCGGTGTTGACGACGAGGCGGTAGCCGCTCGCGTCGATGCCGGCGATCTTCGCGGCGCGCGGCCCGGCGAGCAGGAGCTTGCCCATCAACGCCTGATGATCCGGCGTCGCATCATTCATGGAACTGATGTGGGCTTTCGGGATGACGAGAACATGCGTCGGCGCGCCCGGGTTGATGTCGTGGAAGGCGAAGAGATCGTCGTCCTCGAACACCATCTTCGAGGGGATCTGCTTGCTCGCGATCTTGCAAAAGAGGCACATGCGAGGGGTTTACACCGTCAGCGGCGGGGGAGGAACGGCGGCGCTCACCGGCGCCAGGCGAGCGAGCGCGCCCTCGATCCGGCGGCGATCGGGATCGTCTGTCGCGAGCGAGGCCCCGCCCTCGCGGGCGCGCGCGATCGCGAACGCGAGGAGCGAGAGCTCGATCGGCGCGAGGGCGATCGTGCGGCGCAGGCCGATGTTCGGGACCTCGTACGTCAGGCGGACGAGGCCGTCCTCCGACGGGAGATCGCGGCTCGAGGTGATGCCGGGCCGCACGAGGTGGGTGATCACGCTGCGGAGCTGCGTCGCGCGGCGGCGGACGCGACGCACGTCCTGGTTGGTGTACATCTCGAAGAAGCGGTTGCGCGAGTACGTCGCCGGCGCGAGCACCAGCGCGGCGAGCAGCGCCTCGCGATCCAGCGCCGGGCGTGGGGCGGACGGGATCGCGAAGTCGCTCACTCGCGCGCCTCGTGATGATTGCCGATCGAGAGGCCGCCTTGCCGCAGCAGCTCGGCCTGGCGGTGGTTGCGGAGCGCGCCGATCAGCTCGTCGAGATCGCCGGCGATGATCTTGTCGAGCTTGTGGAGCGTGAGGCCGATGCGGTGATCGGTGACGCGGTTCTGCGCGTAGTTGTAGGTGCGGATCTTCTGGGCGCGATCGGCCGTGCCGACCATGGTGCGGCGCTCGGCGCTGACGGCGTCGTCCTGCTTGCGCTGCTCGAGCTCGAGGAGGCGGCTCTTGAGCACCTTCATCGCCTTTGCCTTGTTCTTGAGCTGCGATCGCTCGTCCTGGCATTTGACGATGAGGCCCGTGGGGATGTGACGGATCTGCACGGCGCTGTTAGTCGTGTTGACGCCCTGGCCGCCGGGGCCGCCCGACGCGGCGATGGAGATGTCGAGGTCCTTGTCGTCGATGTTGATCTCGACGTCGTCGGCCTCGGGCAGCACCGCGACGGTGGCGGTGGAGGTGTGAATGCGGCCCTGCGTCTCGGTCGCGGGGACGCGCTGCACGCGGTGAACGCCGCCCTCGTAGCGCAGGTGCGAGAAGACGTGCTGGCCCGTGACGAGGCAGATGACCTCTTTGATCCCGCCGGCGGAGGCGTCGCTCGTGCTGAGGATCTCGATCTTCCAGCGCTTGCCCTCGGCGTAGCGGGAGATCATCCGGAAGATGTCGGCGGCGAAGAGCGCGGCCTCCTCGCCGCCCTCGCCGCTGCGGATCTCGAGGATCGTGTTGCGCTCGTCGTTGGGATCCTTCGGCAAAAGAAGGAGCTGGATCGCCTCTTCGAGCTTCGGGATCTCGAGCTTGAGGCGGTTGATGTCCTCGAAGGCCATCTCCCGGAAGTCGGGATCTTCCGCGAGCTGGGTCGCGTCGGCGAGCTCCTGGAGCTTCATCTTCAAGGTCGCGTACGCCGCGACGCTCGGCTCGCTGTCGACACGCTCTTTGTTGAGCTTGTTGAGCTTGTTCGAATCGGAGAGAACGGCGGGCGAGCAGAGCAGGTGCTCGAGCTCGGTGAAGCGGCGCGAGAGCGCCTCGAGTTTCGCGGTGGGGATCATATCGGCGTGGTTTCAGTGGGGTGATAGGCCCCGGCGATCAGGGGCGGACGAGCGGTGATCGAAGCGGCGACATGGACACGCGGGCGCGTGTCGTCGCTATCGCTAGGCCCGCGCGTAGCCGGGGTCGGCGAGGAGCTCGCCATAGCTCGGGAAGGTGCGATCGGCGGGCGCGGGCGCCTCGATCGCGGCCTCGCGCCAGAGCGCGGCGTGGAGCGACGCGAGCGCGACCTCGAGCTGGGTGTCGTCGGGCTCGGCCGTGGTGATCTTCTGCACGAGGAAGCCCGGCCAGAGCAGCGCGCGGAGCGGCCCCGTGGTGCAGTAGCGGGCGAAGACGCGCTGGATCTCGAAGGTGAGCGCCGCGATGAACGGGAGGAACGGGAGCTTCATGAAGAAGAAGGCGATGCTCTGCACCACGCGATGCGTGGACACGACGGGCAGGAGCGCACCGACGGCGGTGAAGACCACGATGGACACGAGGGCCACCATCACGAGGAACGTGGTGCCGCAGCGGGCGTGCAGCGTCGGCTTGCGGCGCGCGTTCTCGACGACGAGCTCCTCGCGCGCCTCGTACGTGGTGATCGATTTGTGCTCGGCGCCGTGATACTGAAATGTGCGAAAAACGTCGGGGATCCGGCGGAAAAGCGAGTACATCACGCAGACGATCGCGAGCTTGGAGGCGCCCGTTATCGCCTGGAGGCCCGGCGAGTTCACCTCGAGCCCGAGCTTGAAGAGCTTGTTGATCCCCTCGGCCGCCAGCTGCGGCAGCGCGACGAAAAGGCCGATCGCAAAGACGATCGGGATCGCCGTGAGGAGCGGGTTTCGCTTCTCTTCGGCCACGAACGGCGGCGGGGGCTTCTCGTCTTCCAGGGTGCCTAGCGCGACCATGCTGAGCGCCAGCATCGAGAGCATGCTCGGGCCCTTGGGCGCGGGCGTGTGCGTCGCGCCCTCTTCCTCGGCGATCAGGTCTTCTTCGTAGAGCTTCGCGGACCAGCGCATCGCCTGGGAGCCCATCTTGAGGGACTCGACCACGGTGACGATGCCGCGCAGGAACGGCAGCTTGCGAGCGCCGCCCGTCTTCTCGACGACGGGACGCTCGCGCACGACGAGCTCGCCCGATCGGCGGCGACAGACGATCGACATCGAGCCGGGCGATCGCATCATCACCCCCTCGAGAACGGCTTGGCCGCCGATGTAGGGACGCGCAGGGACCTCAGGCATGGGACGACTCTAGCGCGGCCACGAGCGCTGCGCAGCAGGGGGAAGCGATGGCGGACGAACGACGAAGGCCGCTCCCTGCATGCAGGGGCGGCCTTCGCGAGGATCGAAGCGGAGGCTCAGACCGCCGGCTTCGGGGCTTCGAGGCCGGGCTGTGCCACGGCGGCGTAACGGCGACGGAAGCGATCGACGCGACCGGCGACGTCCATCACCTTGTGCTTGCCCGTGTAGAAGGGGTGGCACGCTGAGCAGATGTCGGTCGTGAAGCTGCCGCGCGTGGAGTACGTGACCGCCGAAGCGCCGCAGGCGCAGGTGATGGTCGAGGCTTTGTAGACGGGGTGGATGCCGGGTTTCATGGGGATACTCCTGCGAGGGGGCTGCCGATCTAACTCACGGCTCGGCGTCATGCAAGTCCACTACCTCCCGACGGCAATTTGCTTGCGAGGTGAACATCTGTTGCGCGAAGTACATTTCGCCGTCGATTGTGGCACGAAGCATTCCAGGCCTCGTTGACGGGGTAGGCTCGGTGGTTAGCTTCGGGGCGCGGGAAAGCTCAACCGGCTGAACCCGTGAAAACTATAGAGATTCCAGCTACTTTGCCCATCTTGGGCCGGGGCTGGAGGGGCACTGGTCAACCGCGAGCATGCGGCGGACGAGCCCCCTGTGTCGCGCGGCGTCGCGAGAAAAAATTCGGAGGCTAGGGCCATGGGCAAGATCATCGGAATCGACCTGGGGACGACCAACAGCGTGGTCGCGGTGATGGAGGGCAAGGAGCCCAAGGTCATCGTGAACGAAGAGGGCTCGCGGATCACGCCCTCGATCGTGGCCTTCGACGAGAAGGGCGAGGTCCTCGTCGGCCAGATCGCCAAGCGCCAGGCGGTCACCAACCCGACCAACACCGTCTACTCGGCGAAGCGCTTCATGGGCCGCCGGATCGACGAGGTCACGGAAGAGATCAAGCGCGTCCCGTACAAGGTCGTGAAGGGGAAGAACAATGACGTGTTCTTCGACATTCGCGGCAAGAACACGGCCCCGCCGGAGATCGCCGCGAAGGTCTTGATGAAGCTGAAGAAGGCGGCCGAGGATTACCTCGGTGAGAAGGTCACGGAGGCCGTGATCACGGTGCCCGCGTACTTCAACGACGCCCAGCGCCAGGCCACGAAGGACGCCGGCCGCATCGCCGGCCTCGACGTGAAGCGCATCGTCAACGAGCCGACCGCGGCCGCGCTCGCGTACGGCCTCGACAAGAAGACGGAAGAGGTCATCGCCGTCTACGATTTCGGCGGCGGCACCTTCGACATCTCGATCCTCGAGGTCGGCGACAACGTCGTGCAGGTCATCTCGACCAACGGCGACACGCACCTCGGCGGCGACGACGTCGATCACTTGATCATGGATTGGCTCGTGGCCGAGTTCAAGAAGGACACCGGCATCGACGTCGCCAGCGACAAGATGGTGATCCAGCGCCTGAAGGACGCGGCCGAGCAGGCGAAGATCGAGCTCAGCAACGTGCAGGAAACGACGGTCAACCTGCCGTTCCTCACGGCGGATGCGTCGGGGCCGAAGCACCTCCAGAAGCAGCTCAGCCGCTCCAAGCTCGAGCAGATGATAAAGGTGCTGATCGAGCGCACCCTCGAGCCCACGCGCAAGGCCCTCGCCGACGCCAAGAAGACGCCGCAGGAGATCAACGAGGTCGTGCTCGTCGGCGGCTCGACGCGCATCCCGCTCGTGTACGAGACGGTGAAGAAGTTCTTCGGGAAAGAGCCCCACAAGGGCGTCAACCCCGACGAGGTCGTGGCCATCGGCGCGGCGGTGCAGGCCGGCGTGCTCTCGGGTGACGTGAAGGATCTCGTCCTCCTCGACGTGACGCCGCTCTCGCTGGGCGTCGAGACGCTCGGCGGCGTGATGACGAAGATGATCGGGCGCAACACCACGATCCCGACGCAGAAGAAGGAGATCTTCTCCACGGCGACGGACAGCCAGCCCTCGGTCGAGGTCCACGTGCTCCAGGGTGAGCGCACCGAGGCTCGCTACAACCGCACCCTCGGCAAGTTCCACCTCGAGGGAATCATGCCGGCAGCGCGCGGCGTGCCGAAGGTCGAGGTCACGTTCGACATCGACGCCAACGGCATCCTCTCGGTGCACGCCAAAGACATGGCGACGGGCAAGGATCAGAAGATCACGATCACGGCCTCCGGCGGTCTCAAGGAGGACGAGATCGCGAAGATGGTCAACGAGGCCGCCGAGCACGAGGCCGAGGACAAGACGCGCCGCGAGGAGATCGAGCGCCGCAACAAGCTCGATAACCTCTGCTACACGCTGGAAAAGACGATCACCGAGAACAAGGACAAGCTGCCCGAGGGCGACGTGTCCGCGTTGACGACGCTGATCACCGAGGCGCGTGGCGCGATCGAGAAGCAGGACGACGGCGGCGTGTCGGCTTCGCTCGAGAAGCTCGAGAAGGAAGCGCACCGCATCGCGGCCGTGATGTACGAGAAGACCGGCGGGCAGGGCGGCCCGCCCGAGGGCGGCGAAGGCGGCGGCGCCGAGCCGCCGGCCGGTGGTGCCAAGGGCAAGGGCAAGGACGGCGTGATCGACGCCGAGTTCGAAGAGACGCCCTGAGCCACGCGCGAGGGTGAGAGCCCTCGTGGAGCCCCTCCGGTTCGCCTCGTCGAGCCGGAGGGGTTTTCGTTTTCGAGCCATCTGGAAGCTGAATTTGCGTGGATCTTGATCTTGCCATCGTCGGCGGCGGGCCGGCTGGGATCGCAACGGCGCTGTTCCTCGCGGCGGCGGCGCCGGGCCGCCTCGGCCGCATCGCGGTCTTCGAGAAGGAGCGCTACCCGCGCGAGAAGATCTGCGCCGGGGCGATCGGCGCGCGGGCCGAGAAGGAGCTCGAGCGGATCGGGGTGCGCGTCGACGTGCCTTCGGTGTGGGTGAACGGGCTCTCGGTCGCGACGTCGACGGGATCGCTGGCAGCGCGCGATTCCCGTATTTTGAAGCCGATCGGGCGCGTCGTCCGGCGCCTCGAGTTCGACCGCGCCTTCGCCGACGAGGCGCGATCGCGCGGCGTCACGATCGTCGAGGGGGCGCGCGTGCAGCGGGTGGAGATCGACCATGACGGGGTGTGGCTCCACGGCACGATGGGCGAGATCCGGGCGCGCGCGGTCATCGGCGCCGACGGCGTGGGGAGCTTCGTGCGCCGCGCGATCGGGGCGCCGCGCGGGCGCTGGCGGGCGCAGGTGATCGAGGTCGATACCCCGGTGATCGAAGGCGATCGCGCGCGCGACTTGCTCCATTTCGATCTGAGCGATCAGGCCCTGCGCGGCTACGCGTGGGACTTCCCCACGATCGTCGAAGGGCGCGCGCTGATGTGCCGCGGGCTGTACGAGCTGAAGCGCGACGGCGAGGCCGAAGGCGACGGTATCGATCTCGGGGCGCGGCTCACCGCCCGGCTCGCGCGACAGGGAATCGATCCTGCGGGCCTTCGTTTCAAGCGGTTTTCCGAGCGTGGGCTCGCGCTGCACGAGCCGGTCTCGAGGCCGCGCGCGCTCCTCGTGGGCGAGGCCGCGGGGATCGATCCGGCCCTGGGCGAGGGCATCGCGCAGGCCATCCTGTACGGCGCGGCGGCGGGGCCGTACCTCGCGCGCTGCCTCGATCGCGGCGATCTCTCGTTCCGCGACTGGCCACGAGCGCTGCGGCGATCACGGGTGGGGCTCGATCTGCTGGCGCGCGAGCTGGCGACGCCGTGGGTCTACGATCGGATGCGGCCGGAGCTGGAGCGGTGGACGGCGCTCTCGCGCGATCTGGCGATCACCGGCGTCCGCTATTTCGCGGGCGAGCGCGCCGGGACGCGGAACGTCGCGGGCGCGGTGATCGATCTCGGGCGCGCCTTCGCCCAGCGCGCGCGCGACGCGATCGACGCGCGACGATCCTCAGTGAAATAAGCCCACGCCGAGGCCGACGCCGCCCATGCCGCCCATGCCCGGCGTCATCCCGGGGACGTAGCCGGGGTTGTACGGTCGCTCGTCCTTGAACTTCATTCCAAGGAGATGCGAGACGATCATGCAGGTCTGGTGAGCGGGGGCGGACGCCATGCAGTTGCCGACCCAGGCGCCCATGCTGGAGCGTACGCCCTCGTCGCCGTAGCGGACGACCTCGCCCGAAGGGAGCACAGCGAGCCACGCGATCGACTCGCCCGGCAGCGACGCGCTCCACACGCCGGCCATGCCGAGGGGCTTGTCGTCGGGGCCGATCAGGCGGCCGTCGCGCTCGATCAGCGCGACCGGGTTCGCGTCCATGTCGACGATGCGGCCGGCGCGATCGATGGTGAGCTTGTGCTCGCCGTTGACGAGGACGCGGCCGTCGCCGACGATTTCGACCGAGGCATCGCCGCGGACCCAGCGCGCGCGGGGGATGTCGAGCGGCGAGCCGCCCTGGGCCCAGTGAGCCGGCGGATTGGCCGCGCAGCCCGTGATGAGGAGCGTGGAAAGGCCGAGGAGGAGCGCCCGCTTCATGGCCGCGAGCATAGCCCAGCGGCGGAAAGCGCGCCCACGGGGACGCCCGAGGCCCGGTCGTGATAAGCGATCGGCGTGGCCGATCCGCATTCTTCTTCGCCGATCGAGGGCCTCCCGGTCGAGGCCGGGGACGCTCGCTACCATGCGCTCGAGGCGCCCACGATCCTCGAGTGGTTGCGCCCGCTGGAGCACGCCGGGCAGGGTCGCAAGACCAGCGCGAAGCGCCTCGGCGGCAAGGCGGCCATGCTCGGTCGCCTCCTGCGCGACGGCTTCCCCGTGCCGCGCGGGTGGGTGATCGAGGCCAAGCATTTCGATCAGCTGATCGAGGTGAGCCTGCCGCGCGGCCACGATCTCGGCTCGCTGATCAAGCTCGCTGGGACGCGCGCCGGCACCGATCACGCGGCTCGCGCGCGAGACCGCGTGCTCTCGCTGCCGCTGCCGCACGGGCTCACGGTGGCGGTGGAGCAGCTCTGGCGCGTGGTCGAGGCCGACGCGCCGTGGGGCCTCGCGGTGCGATCCAGCGCCACCGCCGAGGACCGCGAGGAGACCTCGCTCGCGGGCCTCGCGTCGTCCGTGCTCGGCGCGCGCGGCCCCGAGGCCATCGCTGCGGCGATCCGTCAGGTGTGGGCCAGCGCGTTCCTGCCGCGCGCGCTCACGTACCTGAGCCACGCGGGCGTGCGCGATCTCGGCATGGCGGTGGTGCTCCAGCTCATGGTGGCGACCGAGGCCGCGGGCGTGCTGTTCACCGCGCCGCCGCCCGGGCTCGAGGGCGATCAATGGCACGCCGAGGAGCGGCTGATCAACGTCACGCTCGGGCTCGGCGCGCCGGTCGTAGACGGGGCCGCGTCCGTCGATACGGTGCGCCTCGCGAAGCGGGGTGGGTCGATCATTTCGACTTCGGTTGCCGACAAACGGTGCGCGCTCGTCGTCGGCGCTCACGGCGTGGAAGAGTCGACCGTGGACGAGGGCCGCGCGCGACGCCCCGCCCTCTCGACCGAGACGCTGCACGTGCTCGGGCGCCTCGCCGATCGCCTCGATCAGACCGGCCCCGGCCCGTGGGACGTGGAGTTCGCGGTCGAGATCGCCGCACCCGACGAGCCCCGCAAGGTGTGGCTGCTCCAGGCGCGCCCGATCACCGGTCACGGCTTCCCCGAAGGCGGCGACGCGAGCACCGTCTGGTCGCGCACCAACGTCGGCGAGGCGCTCCCGGGCGCCGCGACGCCGCTCACCTGGTCGATCGCGCGATCGTTCTCCGACAAGGGATTTCGCGAGGCGTTCGGCGCGCTCGGCTGCCATGTGCCCCGCGGCGCGCAGCTCGTCGGCAACGTGCACGGGCGCTTCTACTTGAACCTGACGACGTTCATGCAGATCGCCGCGCAGGTGCCGGGCCTGACGCCGCGCGCGCTCCTCACGGCGAGCGGCGGCGCCAACGACACCGTGATCGGCGTGCTCGAGCGAGAGGTCCGCGACATCTCGCGGCGCTCGTTCCTGATGAAGCTTCCGCTGACGGCGCCGCGTCAGATCGCCCGTCAAGCGCACCTCGAACGCGACGTGACGGACTTCGAGGCCGAGGCGGATCGCGCGCTCCGCGGCGTGTCGGACATGGACCTCACGCTGCTGCCCGACGACGGCCTCGCGACCACGCTCAAGGGCGCGAGCGCTCTCCTCGATCGCACCGGGACGCTGATGCTGGCCTGCGCGTCGGCGTCGCTCGCGGGGCACCTCGCGCTGTGTTTCCTGCTCGATCGTGTGGCGCGGCGCCGCGTCTCGGCGCGCAGCTCATCGACCGATGGCAACGCGCCGCTCACCGGCGGGAGCAACCTGGGCGCGGCCGAGCCGCTCGCGCAGGCCCTCGTCGGCGGCGTGCGCGAGCTCGAGAGCGCGGGCCCGGGCATCGCGCTGGCCCGGGTCGCCGAGACGGTGCGCTCCGATCCCGCGTCGTACGAGCGCCTCCTCGCGGGCGGGACGCTGCACCCCGCCGATCTGCCGGCGGGCCCGGGGCGCCGCGCGATCGAGCACTTCCTCGAGCTGTACGGCGATCGCGCCGTGCGCGAGGCCGAGCTCGCCACGCCGCGCTGGCGCGAAGATCCGGCGCCGCTGCTCGACATGCTCGTCTCCAGCCTGCGCGCGCCGCCGAGCGATCCCGAGCGCGCCCTCGCCCGCGCGCGAGCCGTCGCCGATCGCGAGATGGCCCGCCTCGAGACCCACCTCAACTTCGTCGAGCTCGCGCTGGTGCGCACGCTGGTCGAGCGCACGCAGCGCTTCACGCGCCTCCGCGAGCGCATGCGGAGCTGGGTCACGCGCACGCTCGGCACGGTGCGCACCATCGCGCTCGACGTCGATCGCCGCCTCCGCCGCATCGATCCCACGCTCAAAGAGGGCAGCGTCTTCTTCTGCACCTACGAAGAGCTCACGGCCGCGCTCTCCAGCGGGCGCGCCGAGATCGGCCACGTCGTGCGGCTGCGTCGCGCCGAGCACGCGCGCGACGCGGCGCGGCCCGATCCTCCGCCCACGTTCATCGGGCGGCCACCGCCGGTGATGCTCCCGCCCGCGTCGGGCGACACGCTCGTGGGGCTGCCCGCGAGCGGCGGCGTCGTCGAGGGGCGCGCCCGCGTGCTCGAGCCGGGCGCGCGCGGTCTCGACACGGTGGAGCCCGGGGAAATCCTCGTCTCGCGCACCACCGACGTCGGCCTCTCGCCGCTGTTCCTCGTCGCGGCCGGCGTCGTCACCGAGCTCGGCGGGCCGCTCTCGCACGCGGCCGTCGTCGCCCGCGAGTACGGCGTCCCCGCGGTCGTCAGCGTCCCCGGCGCCACGCTCGCGATCCGCACCGGCGATCGCCTGCGCATCGACGGCGATCGCGGCATCGTCGAGCGCCTCGACGAGCGCCCGCCGCTCTCGATCCGCCCCCCGCCCCCGGCAAAATCATGAGCGGCGCGCTTCACTGGATCATCCGCGAGGGCGCCGGCGCCACCATCGCCGAGGCCCTCGCGCACGCGCCCGAGCACGCGCGCGCGGCCGCGACCGAGGGCCGCGCCTTCATCGACGGTCGCCGCGTCCTGCCGACAGATCTCGCAAATCCAGGGGAAACGCTGGTGATCTACGAGGCGCGCGACGCCGACGACACCGCCGTCCGCATCCTCGCGCACGTCGGCGGGATCATCATCGCCGACAAGCCCGCCTCGCTCCCGACGACGCCCGATCGCCGCGGCGAGCGCTCGCTCATCGGCGAGGTCGCGCGCCTGCTCGACGTCCGCGCCGTCCACGCGGCGTCGCGCCTCGACGTCGGCGTCAGCGGCGCGGTCCTCTGCGCCGTCGACGACATCGCGCAGCGCCACATCACCGAGGCGCGCGACGCGGGTCAGGTCCACCGCGTCTACGCGGGCATCGCTGGCGCCACGCTCACGGGCGAGGGCACCTGGGACGGCGCGATCGGCCGCGCGCCCGGCGGCTCCGGTCGCTCCAAGCCCATCCTCGGCGGCCGCGACGCCGAGCCCGCGTCCACGCGCTTCCGCGTCATCGCGACGGGCCGCGGCGCCACGCCGAAGGGCACCAGCACGCTCACCCGCTTCGAGCCGATCACCGGCCGCATGCACCAGATCCGCGTCCACGCTTCCGCTGCCGGCGCGCCGCTGATCGGCGACCGCGAGCACGGCGGCGCGCGCACGCTCGTCGACGCCCGCGGCCGCGTCCACGCCCTCCACCGCATCGCCTTGCACGCCGTCGCGGTCGAGCTCCCCGGCGAGAACGGCAAGCGCATCCGCGCCGTGTCGCCCATCCCCTACGAGCTGCGCGCGATCTGGAAGATCCTCGACGGCGACGAGGCCGCGTGGGAGACCGTCGCCGCGCCCGCGTGAATTCGCTCCGCGTCCCCGCCGTCTCTCCCCGACCCATGTCACCTTCCCGCCCCGTGAAACGCGCTGCTTTCGCTGCTTTTTTCGGCGTCCTCGTGGCCGCCTTCGCCGGCAGCATGGTGGCCTTGGCCGAGCCCGCGAAGTCCGGCTCGGCGCCCGATCCCGCGCCGCACGCCAGCAAGAAGCAGTGGACGATCTCCATCGCCGCGCGCGCAGGCAAGGTCTCCGCCGAGCGCGCCGCCTCGTCCACGCTCGCGCAGCCGGCCGAATCACCGCGGGTCCTCGGCCGCTTCGCCGTCGAGCTCTACATCGGCCCCGAGCTGCTCGACCGCGTCCGCTTCAACGTCCCGCTCATGGGCGACGGCCCGGTCGAGCACAGCACCAGGCGCACGTACCACGACGCCGACACCGACAAGGTCACCACCAACCTCAAGGTCCGCCTCGCCGACAACCCGCGCGCCGCGTACCTCGTCCTCGTCGATCGCGTCACCGATCAGCGCACCCGCTTCGAGTGGCCGCCCGCCGCCGACGGCTCGCTCGTACCCTGGAAATCCGGCCTCAGCGACGCCGGGCCGAACGATTTCCCCGACGGCAGCGTCCGCGTGATGGGCTCGCCCACGGCCGACGGCGGCGCCCCGAAAGACGGCGGCTAGCTCCGCCCGCGGTCGAGTCGTGATAGAGCCTCGCCCGGCTCCGAATCACGCCTCGAAAGGACATCTCATGGCCACCGGCACCCTGGCAGGAAAGACCCTCTTCATCACCGGCGCGAGCCGCGGCATCGGCCTTTCGATCGCGCTCCGCGCCGCGCGCGACGGCGCCAACATCATCATCGCCGCGAAGACGACCGAGCCCCACCCCAAGCTCCCCGGCACCATCTACACGGCGGCGAAAGAGATCGAAGCGGCCGGCGGCAAGGCGCTCGCCTGCGTCGTCGACATCCGCGACGAGGCCCAGATCGCCGCCGCGGTGGCCAAGGCGGTCGAGACCTTCGGCGGCATCGACATCCTCATCAACAACGCTTCTGCCATCAGCCTGACTGGCACCGTCGCCACGACGATGAAGCGCTACGACCTCATGCACGGCGTCAACACCCGCGGCACGTTCGCCTGCTCGCAGGCCTGCATTCCTCACCTCCGCAAGGCGAAGAACCCGCACATCCTCAACAACTCCCCTCCGCTCAACATGGAGGCCAGGTGGTTCGGCCCCCACGTCGCCTACACCATGGCGAAGTTCGGGATGAGCATGTGTGTCCTCGGCATGGCCGAAGAGCTCAAGTCCGAGGGCATCGCCGTCAACGCCATCTGGCCGCGCACCGTCATCGCCACCTCGGCCGTGCAGAACCTCCTCGGCGGCGACAGCACCATGCAGGGCAGCCGCACCCCGGAGATCATGGCCGACGCCGCCCACGCGATCCTCTGCCGCCCGAGCCGCGAGTTCACCGGCAACTTCTGCATCGACGACGAGGTCCTCGCGGCCGAGGGCGTCACCGACTTCTCGAAGTACCAGACGGTCCCGGGCGCCACGCTGCTCCCCGACTTCTTCGTCTGATCGAGGAGCGAACCATGGCCGCCAAGAAGACCGCCGTGAAGCCGCCGCCCGCGGCCAAGCCCGCTCCCAAGAAGACGGCCGCCGCGAAGGCGAAGGCGCCCGCAAAGGCACCTGCGCCCGCGCCGAAGAAGGCCGCGCCGGCCGCTGTCGCTGCGCCGAAGAAGGCCGCGCCGCCCGTCGCCGCCGCTCCGGAGGCGCCCGCCGCGCCCGTCGTTGCAGCGCCGACGGCGGTCGTCATCACGGCGAAGAAGCCCGCGCCGAAGCGGACCGGCAACACCGCGATCTCCTTCAAAAGCGCGGGTTTTCACCTCACTGTCATCAACGAGCTCCTCGACCTCGGCCACTTCGCCGACGCCTTCGAGGAAGCGCAGGAGAGCTCGGACAAGGTCGAGGACTACGAGATCGATCCTCGCGTGCAGAAGTTCGTCGACGGCCTCGTCCTCACGGAAGAGCTCCTGGAGCAGGTCGTCAAGATTGGCCCTGACGGCGGCGACGAGATCTACGCCGCGCTCGTCCCGGTGTGGGACGGCGAGGACGATCGCTTCGACATTGGCACCCTCGACGATCTCCACCTCCTCCCGAACCTCGAGCGCGTCAGCCTCTATGCCATGGTGAGCGAGGGTATCGATCTGACGCCGCTGCGCGACGTCGCCACGCTCACCCACGTGAACATCAACCTCTCCAAGGGCTGGGCGAAGGGCTGGAACGTGCTCGACGAGCTCGCCGCCCGCGGCGTCGTGGTCACGCGCTCCTGATCGCTTCTCACCGCTCGTCGGCGCCGATATCGATGGTCCATTTCACCCGGGGATCGCCGTCGATATCGAGCGCGCCGGCGTTCGCGCCCACCGCAGCATCGCCCTTGTCGATGGCCGGTGATCCCGCCGCGAGGTGGAGATCACTGGCCGAGACGAGCAGCGGATCCTGGCTCACAGAGTGCCCACCATCGGTCACGCCGGTGAGCGCTCCCTTGAAGTACAGGTTGTAGTCAATCACGTTCTGCGAGTTCTTCGCGCCCCCGTCGGCGACAGTGCTGCTCCCCGTGGTGGCGACTACGATGTTGTTCTCGAAGTGATTGCCAGTGTTGCGGTTCTGCAGCAGCACCCCGGCGTCGGCCCAGCCGTTGCGCGAGCTGTTGACGATGGTGTTGTTGACGATCCAGCACTGCTCGGCGCTGCCGCCGCCGGGCCCGTTGCCGGCGTCGTAGCCGCCCGTCGCGATGCCCGTCACGTCGTTGTCGTAGAGGAAGTTGTCGCGCACGAGCACCGCGCGCGTGGCCTTCTGGTAGTGCTCGCTCGCCAGCTCGACGCCGAGATCGCAGTCGTGCGCGACGTTGCGCTCGATGGTGATCCCCGCGCCGCCATCCACGTAATAACACGCGGCCGACTTCTCCCCGCCGTAGGCCGGGTTCTGCGCCGTGGTCATCTTGAAGGCCGTGTTGCCGCGCACCAGGCCATCGCGCACGCGGTTCACGCTGTCGAGGTCGGTCACGTCGGCCTGCGAGCAGCTCGCGCAGACGTCGGGCTCGAAGCCGATGAAGTCGAAGGCGATGTTGTTGACATCGTGGACGGTGTTGCCCAGCACCTCGAATTTGCGCACGTTCCCGTTCACCACCAGCGCCTCGCTCGGCCCGAGCACCAGATCGTGGAGCACGTTGTTCTCGAGGTGAACGTCCTCGCTCGGCGCCGGCTTCTCGCCATAGACGGCGATCCCGTGCGCCCCGATCCGCTGCTGCTGCCGCTCGCGCTGCTCGTCCCGCTGCTGCCGCCGGTCGACGTCGCGCTCGATCCGCCTGCGCCGCCCGTCCCCGATCCGCTCGACGATCCGCCGCTCCCCGACGTCGATCCGCTCGCGCTCGCGGATGAGCTCGTCGTGCCCGATCCGCCGCATGCGGGCAGCGCTGCCACCACGCCGAGCCCGAGGCCAAGACCGAGACCGAGAAGCGAGCCGGAGTATTTCATCATTGCGATGCGCGAGCGTACCCGTTCGACGCGGCGCGCGATCACTGGTAAATCACGCCTCCCATGACGTCCGCGAACCGCCCGCCCGCCGAGGCTTCTCCTTCCGCCGAGGCCACCTCCGACGCCTCCGAGGCCGCCGAGGCCCCCGATCCCAACCGCTACAACCACGCGGAGATCGAGCCGCAATGGCAGCAGTACTGGGACGAGCACGAGACGTTCAAGGCCGTCCGCAGCAGCGATCTCACCCGAGAAAAACGCTACGTTCTCGACATGTTCCCGTACCCGTCGGGCAACGGTCTGCACGTCGGCCACCCCGAGGGCTACACCGCGACGGACATCCTCGCGCGCTTCTGGCGCACGCGCGGCATCGACGTCCTCCACCCGATGGGCTGGGACGCGTTCGGCCTGCCTGCCGAGCAGTACGCGATCGAGACGGGCACGCGCCCCGAGACGACCACCAAGAAGAACATCGCGACCTTCAAGCGCCAGCTCAAGAGCCTGGGCTTCAGCTACGACTGGTCGCGCGAGATCGACACCACCGATCCCGGGTACGTGCGCTGGACGCAGTGGATCTTCCTCCAGCTCTTCAAGAAGGGCCTCGCCTACCAGGACAAGGTCAACGTCAACTGGTGTCCTGCCCTCGGCACCGTCCTCGCGAATGAAGAGGTCGTCGACGGCAAGAGCGAGCGCGGCAATCACCCTGTCTACCGCACGCCGCTGCGTCAGTGGATGATGCGGATCACCGCCTACGCCGACCGCCTGCTCGACGATCTCTCCCTGCTCTCGTGGCCCAACGGCACGATCACCATGCAGCGCGAGTGGATCGGTAGGTCCGAAGGCGCGGAGATCGTCTTCGGCGTCGACGGCCACGCGGGCATCAACTTCGAGGTGTTCACCACGCGCCCCGATACGCTGATGGGCGCCACCTACGTGGTGCTCGCGCCCGAGCACGCGCTGGCGACGCAGATCGCCACGAAAGAGCAGCTCTCCGCCGTCGAGAAGTACATCGCGGCCACCTCGCGCCGCAGCGATCGCGATCGCACTGCCATCGTGAAGGAGAAGACCGGCGTCGCCACCGGCGCCTCCGCGGTTCACCCGCTCACCGGCGCGAAGATCCCGATCTGGATCGCCGACTACGTCATCGGCGGCTACGGCACCGGCGCTGTCATGGCCGTCCCGGCGCACGATACCCGCGATTTCGCCTTCGCCCGCGCCATGAATCTGCCCATCGTCGAGGTGGTCAGTCCCGACGGCGTCGCGCACGATAAGCTCCCTCACGCCTACACCGAAGAGGGCATCGCCGTGAACAGCGGCGAGTTCAACGGCCTCTCCACCGCGGACGCCAAGCGCGCCGTCGTCGACAAGCTGGCGACCACCGACCACGGTCGCCCCAAGATCACCTACAAGCTCCGTGACTGGGTGTTCTCGCGCCAGCGCTACTGGGGAGAGCCTATCCCCGTCTACTTCCCCGTCGACGTCGAGCCCGGCGTCGATCCGCGGAAGGGCGGCGCCCACACCATTCATTACGATCAGCCGATCGCGGTCGAAGAGTCCGAGCTCCCGCTCCGCTTGCCCGAGCTCGAAAACTTCGCCCCCGGCGACGATCCGGCCGGCCCGCTCGCCCGCGCGGCCGACTGGCGCTTCTTCCAGAAGGACGGCAAATGGTTCGCCCGCGAGACCAACACGATGCCGCAGTGGGCGGGTTCGTGCTGGTATTACCTGCGCTTCATCGATCCTCGGAACGACGCCGAGCCCTGGTCCGAGGTCGCGTACAAGGCATGGATGCCTGTCGATCTCTACGTCGGCGGCGGCGAGCACGCGGTGCTCCACCTGCTCTACGCGCGCTTCTGGCACAAGGTGCTCTTCGACATCGGCAAGGTGTCGCACCCCGAGCCCTTCATGAAGCTCGTGCATCAAGGCATGATCCTCGGCGAGGTCGAGCACACGACGTATCGCGACGTGGCCACGGGGCAGCTCGTCAGCGCCGAGCACGCGATCGAGAACGAGGGCGCCGGCGACGAGGATCCGAAGTTCCTCGACAAGCGCGCTCCGGAGGGAACCCGCGCGCCGCTCGCGGCCGTCGAGCCGCGCATCGCCGAAGACCGACTCGAGAAGCGCGGCGCGCACTTCTTCCTGAAGGACGAGGCTACGCCGATCCGCGTCAGCTCGCAGTCGTTCAAGATGTCGAAATCGCGCAAGAACGTCGTCAACCCGGACGACATCGTCCGCGCGCACGGCGCCGACGCGCTCCGCCTCTACGAGATGTTCATGGGCCCGCTCGAGGCGGTGAAGCCCTGGCAGTCGGCGCAAATCTCCGGCGTCGTCCGCTTCCGCGATCGCGTCTGGGCCCTGATCCACAAGCCGATCGAGGACGCGATCGACGACGAGACGAAGCGCCTCGTCCACAAGACGATCAAGAAGGTCACCGGCGATATCCAGTCGATGTCGTTCAACACCGCCATCAGCGCGATGATGGTGCTGGTCAATCACTTCGGTGACGCCAAGACCACCCCGCGCGAGGCGATCACCGCGCTGACGCAGCTCGTCGCGCCCTTCGCGCCCCACCTCGGCGAGGAGCTCTGGCGCCGCCTCGGCCACGAGAAATCGCTCGCCTACGAGCCCTGGCCCACCTTCGACGAGGCGCTCGTCGTCGACGACCAGATCGAGATGGCCGTGCAGGTGAATGGAAAGGTCCGCGGGCGCGTCACCCTCGCTCGCGCTGCATCCGAGTCCGACGCGCGCACCGCAGCGCTCGCGGCCGAGGGCGTAGCGCCTTACACGGACGGCAAGACGATCAAGAAGTTCATCTACGTTCCGGGCAAGATCGTGAACCTCGTCGTCGGCTGATCCCGTCGAAATCCTGCGCGGGGGAATGGCCATCGAGCCCGGTTGCTACTCCCCGACTGCCCTCTTCTTCCTGGAGCTCTTCATGACAACCTCGCTTCTCCTCCGTCGCGCGCTCGCCACGCTCGCCACGCTCGTCCCGCTCGCGGCGCTCACCGCGGGCTGCGGCGGCGGCGTCGCCATCGTCCGTGGCTCGCAGGTGGAGGGCCTCGACGATCAGGCGATGAGCACCGGCGTCGACAGGCGCGACATCCAGCAGGCGCTCCACGAGAACCTCAAATCGCTGATGACGTCACCCGTCGCCAGCGGCTGGGCTCAAGATCACTCGCGCCCCACCCTCGCGATCTACCCGCTCGCCAACGAGACGAGCGAGCACATCGACAGCCAGCTCAACGCGCTCCTGTCCGACGTCGAGACGTACATGGTCGAGTCGAACCTCGTCACCGTGATCAGCGTCGAGCGCCAGCGCCAGATGATCGAAGAGGTCGAGAAGCAGCACGGCGGCGGCTTCGATCCGCACCACGTCGCGGCCTACAACGCCCAGCTCGGCGCCAAGTACTACGTCACCGGCAAGGTGTTCACCTCCGACGAGCGCGCCTTCGGCGAGCGGCGCGTGCAGTACTTCATGTTCATGCAGCTCATCGACGTGGCCACGAGCGCGGTGGTCTGGCAGCACAAGGTCGAGTTCACCAAAGCCATCATCCGCAGCTGAGCGCCGTGCGAGCCCTCACGCTAGCGCAGCGCGGATCGGCGCTGATCATCGTCGCTGGAGCGGCGTGCTCGGGCCTCCTCGGGTGCGCCGGCCATGAGAGCCGCGTCGCGTCTGCGCTCGCCGCGCTCGATCGCCACGCGCCGGAAGAGGCCGTGGCGGCGCTCGACGCGGAGCTCGGCGTCACCTCGAAAGACGAGCTGCCCTCGCTCGCCGGCGACAACGCGCTTCTCCTCCTCGACCGCGGCACCGTGCTGCAAAGCATGGACGACTGGAAGGGCAGCGCGCGCGATCTCGGCGCGGCCGACAAGGCGATCGACGTGCTCGATCTCTCGCGCGGCGCCTCGGCCGACCTCGGCAAGTACCTCTTCTCCGACAGCGCCGGCGCCTACCGCGGCCCGGCCTACGAGAAGCTGATGGTCAACACCGTCAACCTCGTCAACTACCTGGCCCTGGCGGACACGACCGGAGCCAGGGTCGAGGCGCGCCGCCTCTCGGTGATGCAGAAATACGTGAAGGAGCACGACGAAGAGTCGGGGCTCCTCGGGCTCGGCAGCTACCTCGCGGGCTTCGCCTTCGAGAAGGGCGGCGACCGCGACGAGGCCCTCAGCTACTACGACGAGGCGCTCCGTCACGCGCAGTACGCCTCGCTCCGCGATCCGCTGCGCGCGCTCACGCAGGGCAAGAAGCGCTCGCCCGGCATCGACGCCCTCGTCGGCGACGCCGGCCCGCTGAAGACGCTCGACGAGTCGGGCGAGGCCGAGCTGCTCATCGTCATCGGCTTCGGCCGCGTCCCGCAGAAGATCCCGAAGCGCATCCCCATCGGCCTCGCGCTCACGCTGGTGGCCAGCGACATCAGCCCCGACGATCGCGCGCAGGCGAACGAGCTCGCCGCGAAGGGCGCCGTCACTTGGGTGAATTTCCCGACGCTCGGCCCGAGCCGCGGCGGCTATTCGGTGCCCACGTTCAGCCTCGATGGACACGCGCAGACGCTCGAAGAGGCGCTCGACGTCGAGGCCCAGGTCCGCGCCGCGTGGGAGAAGAACGAGCCGACGATCATCCTCTCGGCGATCACGCGCATGCTCACGCGCATGGCCGCGGGCGCGATCACCGAGGGCACGACCAGGGCCGCCGGCGGCAAGGACGCGGGCGTCGCGGCGCTCGGGCTGCTGCTCGGGCTGGCCTCGACGGTCGCGCTCACCGCCCTCGATACGCCCGACACGCGCGGCTGGTCCACGCTCCCGGCGCGCCTCGCCGTGGCCCGCGTCCGCGTCCCGGCCGGAGAGCACGAAATCACCCTGGGCGCGCGCGGCGAACGGAAACAGGTCACTGTCACGCTCGAAAAAGGCGGGTGGGCCCTCGTCCCGCTGATGACGCTTCACTGAGCGAGGAACTTGCCGATCCGAAGCAACGACTCCACGTAGTCGACGAGAGGTATTCAGATGCTCCCTGGCTCCGTTTCCGGCTGGCGCGTAATTCGTCACACCATCGCTCTCGGCTCGCTCCTCGCGCTGACGATGTGCAGCAACCTCGACCACATCGACATCTCGGCCGGCGGCAAAGCGGACATCCCCGCGGGGACGTTGCTCGACAAGCTCCTCGGCAGCGTGGCCTTCGGCGGCTTCGACAAGGTCGACTTCACCGAGAGCTTCAAGAACCAGGGCGTCTCGAAGGACGACGTCGACGCCGTTCACCTGAAGACGATGACGCTGATCGTCGAGGCGCCCGCCTCCGGCAACTTCGACTTCCTCAAGTCGGTGCATTTCTTCGCGAAGGCCGACGGGCTCGACAAGATCGAGATCGCCACGATCGACTCGATCCCCAGCGGAAAGCGCGAGCTCGATCTCGTCGTCAACGCCGGCGCCGACCTCAAGGCGTACGTGGTCGCGCCGTCGATGCAGATCGTGAGCGAGGTGCAGGGCTCGCGGCCAGACCAGGAGACGACCGTCGCCGCGGCCGTGGTGCTCGACGTCGACATTCACGTCCCCGGCTGCAATTGATCATGACTCACGGCGCTCGCGATTGAACAATCCCGGGCGCGCGACGTCCTGCTACGTTATGACGATGCGCGCTTCCGGAGTCGCTCTGCTCGCACTGCTCGCGGCGGGCACGGGTGGCTGCGCTGGCTCCACCAGCGCCGCGTATCCAGGTCCCTACCCTCTTTATCGAGGCCAGCCGGCCGCGCAAGGGTGGGCGCCGAACGCGCCGCAAACCGGCTATCCGTCTCCGCCCGTCGCCACACCGCCAGGCATCTTCCGGCCGATCAACCTCGCAGCTCTCCAGGGCATCCTCGGCACGCGCTGCGGGCCGCGCGAGGTCGCCCCCGGCGAATATGCCACGTTCGACTGCGGCATCTCTCGCCTGGTGGCGCGCGCGGCCTCCTACCTGCCGAGGCTCTCGCTCCTCAGCGGTCCGCTGCCCGCGAGCGTCGATCACCGGGCCTCCGGGACCGAGGGGCCGATCAAGAGCCAGGGCGCGGTCGGCGCTTGCACCGCGTTTTCCCTCTCGTCAACGATGGACAACGCCGTGCGCCGCATGGGCCGTGGCGACGTCGTCGCGCCGCTCCACGTGTGGTCGCGGTACGCCATCCCCGAGATGGGCACAGCCGGCGACGAGAACGTAGACAAGACCCTCTCCGTCGAAGCGATCTGGCCTTACGATCCGGCCAAGGCCTGCAAGCTCGACCGCGAACCCTTCGACTCGTGTGGTCGCGCCTACGGGGTGACGCCGGGCTCGGCCCGCAGCGATCCCGGCTTGCAGGCCGAGAAGAGCGCGGCCGACGCGCAGGGTCGGTATCGCCTCGTCTCGGTCGAACGCCTCCACGCCCAGCCCGCGAACATCGACGAAATGGCCGCCATCCTCGCCGGCGGCGACGATCTCTGGGCCTCGTTCTCGGTCAACGGCGAGGCCTGGTCGAATAGCTCGCTCCAGGGCAACGTCGTCCCCGACTACACCCCTGACAGCGACGAAGGGCACGCCGTCGCCCTCGCCGGCTACCGCACGTTGCCGGGCGGAGCGCGCCAGTTCCTCATTCACAACAGCTGGGGTCCGCGCTGGGGCGAGGCGGGTTACGGGTGGATCTCCGCAGCGATGGTGTCGCGGTATCTGCGCGCCGCGTACAAGATCAAGATCGCCGACGCCTCGTCGCCATCGGCGCCAGTCCCGCCCAGCAGCGACGGTTGCCCTGCAGGCCAGGTGAAGGACGCCGTGCTCGGGAGCTGCGCGGCCCTCTGCGCGAGCGGATCGGCCCCGGCGGCGGGCGTCTGCCTCCCGACGCTGCCTGGATTTCCCTCTCCAGGACAGCAAGCTCCGACAGGGCCTCTCCCTTCGTCGCCGTTCCCGTTCCCGCTGCCGCCGGGCTTTCCGCAGCTCGGCCTCCCGGGGCCGCCCGCGCCTGCGCCCGCCAGCGCCTGTCCCGCCGGGCAGGCTCCCGATCTGATGACAGGCAAATGCCTCGGCCTCTGCCCCGGAGGCTACCCCGCGATGGGCGGAATGTGCCTGCCGCTCGGGCAATAACGCATCATGGACGCGCACCGCGTCACGTTCGGGGACTGGCAGACTCCGCCCCTCCTGGCCCGCGCGGTGGTCGACGTGGTCGCGCGCACGCTGCCGGAAATGCCCCGCGCCGTGCTCGAGCCCACGTGTGGAGTCGGCGCCTTCCTCGAGGCCGCGGCGGCGCGCTTGCCCGGCGCCGAGCTCCGCGGCTACGACATCAACGAAGCGTACGTGGTCGAGGCGCGGAGGCGGCTACCGCCCGATCGCTCCCGCGTGGAGACCGCGGATTTCTTCACCATGCGCTGGGAAGAGGCCCTCGCCAGCCTGCCTTCACCGCTCCTCATCCTCGGTAATCCACCGTGGGTGACGAGCGCGGGCCTCGGCGTGACGGGCGGCGACAACCTCCCCGAGAAGACGAATTTCAAGGGCGCGCGCGGCCTCGACGCCATCACAGGCTCGGGCAATTTCGACATCTCCGAGTGGATGCTGGTGCGCTTGATCGACGCCCTCCAGGACCGCCCTGCCACGGTGGCGCTGCTCTGCAAGACGGCCGTGGCGCGCCGGGTGATCGAGATCGCCCACCAGCGCGGCCGCCCCCTCGCCCCGGTGGGCGCCTGGAGAATCGACTCGACCTATCATTTCGGCGCCAGCGTCGACGCCTGGCTCTTCGTCTTCCGCACCGGCGTGGCCGGGGTCGATCCCGCGCAGGAATGGCCGATCTTCGCCGATCTCGGGGCCACCGTGCCCACGACGAGCCTCGGCTTCGACGGCGGGGTCCTCGTGGGGGACTATGGCCGTTACACGCGGACTCGGCACCTCGCGGGGGTGTCGTCCCCGGAGTGGCGCTCGGGCGTCAAGCACGACTGCGCCCGCGTCGTCGAGCTGGTCGAGCGAGATGGGCAGTGGCGCAACGGCTTCGGCGAGGCCGTCACCCTGGAGCCAGAGTCCCTCTTTCCGCTGCGCAAGAGCTCGGACGTGGCCAATCAGCGGGCGAACCCCGCGAGGCGCCTGGTCTTGACCCAGAGCGCCCTCGGCGAGGACACCGATCGTCTGCGCCTCGCCGCGCCGCTCACCTGGGAGTACCTCTCGCGCCACCGCGCCCACTTCGACGCGCGAAAGAGCTCGATTTACAGCCGCGGCCGCGCTTTTTCCATGTTCGGCGTCGGCCCGTACACCTTCGCTCCGTGGAAGGTCGCCGTCTCGGGGCTCTACAAGCGCTTCGCGTTCTCGCTCTACGGGCCCGAGGACGGCCGGCCCGTGGTGCTTGACGACACCTGCTATTTCCTCTCGTTCTCCGGCGAGGCGGCGGCGAGCGCCGCCCTCCGCGCCCTCCGGTCGCCCGAGGCCCAGGACTTCTTCGAGTCGCGCGTCTTCTGGGACGAGAAGCGCCCCATCCGCAAGACCCTGCTCCAGGCGCTCGATCTGCGCCGGCTGACTGCCAGTCTGGAGGAGGGCACTTCGACGCTGGCTACTTCGTCACGTACAGGAAGTTGATGCACATCTCGTCGGAGGTGCTCTCGCCCTGGTGGATGGTCGTCGTCTCCATCGTCGTGTCGTAGCCGCAGTTGATCGTCAGGGTGTCGCCGCCCTTCATCGCGATCGGCTTCGCGTACGTGGCGAAACCCTGCCAGTGGAAGTTCCAGTCCTGCACCTTCGAGATGCACGACGTCGCGCCGCCGCTGTCGAGCGTCACCTCCAGCGTCTTGCCGCGGGTGTGCATGTGCGGCGCCGAGCCCCAGATCGTGAGATCGCCGGCCGTCGCGGGGATCTTGAGCTGCCCTGTCGCCGGCGCGCTCATCTGGCCGGGCGGCAAGAGGATGTTCTTCGCCGCGACGCGGGTTATCGTGGCCTCTTTCGCCACCGAGTCGACGAGCGCGAGATCGGCCGTCGTGCGGTCCGGGAACGTGCCATTGGCCATGTTGTAGTGGACCTGCATCACCATCTTGTGCCCCGCGGTGAGCTTGACGCCCGTCCCCGCCGGGTAGTGCGAAGCGCCCGAGCCCGGGGCCCAGCCCACCACGAAGCGCGACGCGGTCACGCCCGGCCCGCCGAAGCACAGGTATCCATCCTCCGGATCGGCCGCGTCGAGATCGGCCGCCGCCTGATCGGCCGCGTCGGTGTCCAGCGCGAACATGATCACGTGGTGAACCTCGCGCTTGTCGCCCGGCTTGATGTCGTATCCAGTGAGGTACTGATCCTTGGTGAGCCCGGGATCGACGATGAAGCAGCGGTATTCGTCGGTCAGCGTCTTGTCGGGCGTGAAGCTCGCGCCCATGTCGAGGGTGACGCTCTTGTCGGGGAGGCCCGGCGGCGCGACGTAGGGCGGAGGGGCCTTGGTCGGATCGCCCTCGGGCGCGCCGGCGTCGGACCACGCGGCGATCGTCGCGATCTCGGCCGCTTCGAGCCAGCGAGCGTCGGAGTACGTCTGGCAATCACCCGTGTTGTCGGGGTTGAACGGCGGCATCGTGCGCGCGCCCGTCGCGGACTTCATCGACGGAGCTACCGTCTTCGCCTCATCGTACGTCAAGAGGCCGAAGGGGGCAATCCCGCCCGGCTGATGGCAAGTCGCGCAGTTCTTGATCAGGATCGGCGCGACGTCTTCTGCCCAGTTCGGGTGAACGTCCATGCCTGTCCCGCTCGACGTCGTCCCGCCCGACATGGTCCCGCTGGCCATCGTCCCGCTCGAGGTCGAGCCGTCGGCGCCGGGCGTCCCGCTCTCGGCGGGCGTGCAGGCCATCGTGGTCAGCGGAGCGAGGGTGAACAGGAACATCCAGCGGCGGGTCTTCATCGTCTCGGCTCCTCGTCGTTCGGCGGTCGGGCATCTTCTCGCACGAGCCGGGCCAGCGTCTGGGTGATTAAATTGGCTTCATTTCGCGGCAAATTGCGTGATCGTGGCCGCTGCGCGACGAGGCGCCTGCGCCTCTGCGTGGCGCCTCCGCCTCGGTGTGGTCGTTCGACGCGAGCGCTGTTTCAATCGCGCCCGAGCGCCGCTATGGGTTCCCTCATGAAGGTACTGATCATCGGCGGTACACGGTTCGTGGGCGCGCTCCTCACCTACCGCCTCCTCGCGCGCGGCGACGCCGTCACCCTCTTCAACCGCGGTCGCACGCCCGATCCTTTCGGCGATCGCGTCGAGCGGCTGCGCGGCGATCGCACCACACCGGACCTCGCGCAGCGCCTCGCGGGGCGGCGCTTCGATGCGGTGATCGACTTCGCGGCCTTCACCGCCGACGACGCGCGGGGCGCCATCGACGCGCTCGGCGAGCGCGCCGGCCACTACGTCTTCATCAGCACCGGGCAAGTCTACCTCGTCCGCGAGGGCTGCCCGCGCCCGGCGAGCGAGCTCGACTACGCAGGACCGGTGATGCCCAGGCCACTCGAAGCCTCGGAGATCGAGCCCTGGACCTACGGAGTCGACAAACGCGCCGCGGAAGACACGCTATCTGCCGCGTGGACGTCGTCGGGCTTCCCGGCCACGCGCCTCCGCGTCCCGATGATCAACGGCGAGCGCGATCCGCAGCGCCGCGTCGAAGGCTACCTGTGGCGCCTCCTCGACGGCGGCCCGATCCTCGTCCCCGACGGCGGGCTCGCCGTCGCGAGGCACGTCTATGCCGTCGATCTGGCGATCGCGATCGCGAAGATCCTCGGCGATTCAAGCACCTTCGGCGAGGCCTTCAACCTCTGCCAGGACGAGACGCCCACGGTCTGGGACCTGATTGGCATGCTGGCCGAGCGCCTCGGCGCGCCGGATCGCCGGGTGGCAATCCCCACGTCGGTCCTCGGCGACATCCCTGTGAAAGAGATCTCGGCGTTCACCTCACGATGGATGTCGAACCTCGATCCCGCGCGCGCCAAGGCCCTGCTCGGCTTCTCGCACCGGCCGCTCGGTGCCTATCTGGACTCGATGGTTGCCTCGTTCCTCGCGCGGCACGAGACCGAGCCGCCGGCGGGATACCGGCACCGCAATGCGGAGATCCGGCTTGTTTGATCCGGAGCGCCGCCGGTGTGCCATACTCCGGCGCGGAGACACGCCATGAACGAACCCGCCCGCAAGCTCACGTTCACCTTCACCGAGTACCTCGAGCAAGAGCGGACGAGCGACGTCAAACACGAGTTCGTGAATGGCGAGATCTTCGACATGGCCGGCGGCACGATCGAGCACGGGCGGCTGGCTTCCACGGTGAACGCAGCGCTCCGGACGCGGTCGCGCGGTCGTCCTTGCGAGGTGTATTCCTCCGACGTTCGCGTCCGCGTGCTCGCTACCGGTCTGGCGACCTATCCTGACACCAGCGTCGTCTGCGACCGGTTGGAGCGGGATCCGGCGGACGCGAACACGATCGTGAACCCGGTCGTGCTGGTCGAGGTGCTCTCCGACAGCACCGAAGGGTACGATCGAGGGGAGAAGTTTGCGCATTACCAGCGCCTCCCTTCATTGAAGGAGTACGTGCTCATCTCCCAGCGAAGCCCGCGTATCGAGGTCTTCCGGCGCAACGAGGATGGGAACAGCTGGACGCTTCGCATCGCGCAGGCGGGCGAGCGCGTGACCCTCGCATCGATCGGTTGCGAGCTCGCTGTGGACGAGACGTATGCGAACGCGCTCGACGCCGCCCCCTGAGCAGAGCGCGCTGGCCTGTTCGTCTGGAGCTAAAGCTCACCTGACCGCGGCGACCTCGCCCCCGCCGAAGCGATCGATGTAATCCTGCCGCAACCCGGGGCACTCGTTCACGAATTTGCACCCCGCGCAGCCGGCCGGCTTCACCCCGCCGCCGAGGCGCGAGTCCTTCAGATCGAACACGTCATCGGGCGTCACCACGGTCACGATATCGTCGCCGGGGTGGCGCACGTGGTCTTCATAGCCCGGCAAGAAGCACCGCGGGATGTGCAGGCTCAGCACCTCGTAACCGCCCTTCCGGGCGTCGTCGCAGGCCTCCTTCACGAAGGGGGCGATATCGGTGATCTGGGGGAGCTGCTCCACGTTCCCGGCGTTCTGATCGGTGAGCGATACCAGCCAGAGCGAGAAGCGGCGCACGCCGAGGGACACCAGATCGGCGATCCAGCCGCGCAGGTGAGGGTAGGTGTCGTTCTTCAAGATCAGATCGGCCATCGGATCCAGGCCGCGATCGACGAGATTGCCTATCGCCTGGCGTCGCAGCGTCGCGGTGCCCTCGCGGCGCACGGTGCGCTCGTAGGCGTCGTCGGTGAAGGCGTGCATCGAGACGTTGAAGCGATCGACCCCGCACGCGACCAGGTGATCGAGGTACGGCGCGTGGGCGTAGCGGAGGCCGTTCGAGGCCACCTTCACGTGCTCGAAGCCGCGGCGGCGCGCGTGCTTGATCAGGGCGGGCAGATCGCTGCGGATCGTCGGCTCACCGCCGGTGAAGGCGATGTCCTTGAAGCCGCGCGCCGCGGCCCGCTCGATCTCGCGCGCCACCCGCTCGGTCGGGAGCGCGCGCAGGCGCATTTCGTCGGAGATCGTGCAGTACGTACAGCCGAGGTTGCAATCGTAGCCGAGGACCACGTCGAGGAGCGCCACGCGGCGGGATCCTAGAGCACCGAACAGGTTGAAGAGTCGGAGAATTCACAGGGAGGCGAGGAGGACTGGGAGACCCGAGGGAAAATCTTTCCCAATCTTCCTCTCACCTCCCCGTCTCCTCGCCTCCCTGTTAAATTTCCGGTCTTTTTTTT
>JANYGI010000177.1 GCA_025362495.1 Byssovorax sp.
AGCTCTTCGCCCATCGTCGAGGGCACCGTGGCCTCGCCGCGCTCGCGCATGGCCTGCGCGACGACGAGCCTGTCCGCGGCAGCGCGATTCTCCGGCTCGGCGTGCACGGCAAACCGCAGGTTGCTCAGCGTGTACTCGTGCCCGCAGTACACCTTGGTCGCCGCCGGGAGGCGCCCGAGCTTGCCCGAGAGCGACTCGTACATCTGCGCGGGCGTGCCCTCGAAGAGGCGACCGCAGCCGCCGACGAAGAGCGTATCGCCCGTGAAGACAGCCCCATCGACGACATAAGCCACCGCGCCGAGCGTGTGTCCGGGCACGTGGAGCACCTCGATCGCGAGGCCGGCCGCGCGGAACGATTTGCCCTCTTCGACGCTGGCGGTCTGCGCCGGGACGCGACCCACGTCGCTCACGTGCGCGTGGACCGGCATCGGGCCGTACTTCGCCAGCAGCGCTTCGTTGCCGCCGACGTGATCGAAATGGTGATGGGTGTTGACGATGGCCACCAGCCGGAGACGATGTTGCTCGATGGCCTCGATCACCGGCGCGGCCTCCGAGGGATCGACGACGAAGGCGTCGTCCGAGCCATCGGCCGTCACGAGGTAGGCGTAGTTGTCGCTGAGGCAGGGGACGGGGATGACGCGCATGGCGTGGACCATACTCGCGGCGGGCGGATGAATCGAGCCCGTCGACGTCACTCTTCGACGACGCCGAGCAGCGTCGTCAGCACCTGGGCCTGGGCCCAGAGCGCCGGATCGCCGTTGGTCTGCGACAGCTGGACGAGCGAGCGGGCCTGGAGCGCCGCCATGGGGCGCAAACCGCCCAGGCGATCGACGTCGCTGCCGAGGAAGGCGCGGTGGAGCCGGCGCACCATCGCGAGGGCGGAGGCATAGGCGATCACGTCGCCGCGGCGGGCCTCGGCGATGGCCTCGATATCGGCCGAATAGCGGCAATGAATGGTGGTGAAGGCCGTTTGCGGGAGGCCCGAGGCGGTGTCGCGGTAACTGGCAGTCACGGTGAGATCGAGCGGCTCGCCGGGGACCCAGGGCGGGAGCACGAGGCGGACGACCTCGGTGCGCGCCTCGCCCGCGTAGAGCTCGCCGAGCATCAGCCGATCGCGATCGAGGCCTAGGGCGCTGTGACCGCCGGAAGTCTCGATCACGCGGGCCGGGGCGGGCACCGACGCCAGCGAGAGCTCGACGTCGTCGAGGACCACGTCGCCCGGCGCCGGCACCGCGGCCTCGACGGCGGCGCGGCGTTCGTCGAGCGATCCGCTAGCGTGCATGCCCTCGCCGAGCGGCGCGAGCATCGCCGGATCGAGCCGCTCGGCGCCGACGCCGACGAGCTGCACCGAGGCCGCCGAGAGCGCCGCGACCTCCTTCGCGAGGGGCGCGCCGCCGCTGACGACGCCGGCGCCGTCGGTGATCACCAGCACGCGGCGATCGGTCGCGGCGCTGTCGCCGGGCGCGGAGACCGTGAGCCACTGCCGCGCGAGCGCGAGGGCGCCGGTGAGATCACGATCGGGGCCTCGCCGCGGGGCGCGCGCGTTCTGCGCGATCAAGCGCTCGACGGCCGCGTTCAGCAGCGTGCGGTGCGAGCCGGCAATTGGTGGCAGCACCGGGTGACGCGGACCGGTGACGATCAGGCCGACGCGATCCGACGCGCCGGAGTTCTCGATCGCCGACTCGACGAGGGCCGCGGTGTCAGGGATCGGGCCGTCGAGAACGATGGCGAGGCGCAGCGGCGCGCGCACCGAGGGCGCGGCCGCGGGGAACGCCGCGGCGGGCGCGATCACGTCGAGGCGGAGGAGGATCTCGCCGCCCCACGAGGGGATGAGCTCGTCGCTCGATCGGAGCACGACGGCGAGCCCGTGCCCTTCGATCGGCATCGGCACCGAGGTCGCGCGCCACACGCCGCTCGCGGGGATGAGGAAGCCCGTCGCGGGCCGCCACGGCTCGTCGGCGCTGCGGCGGAGGACGGGCTGGGGGATCTCTTTGCGATCGAGGAACTCGACCCCGTTGGCCGTGAGCACCGACGCGCCGCGGGCGCCGCCCTGCGCGAACGCGAGCTGACCGTCGCGCGTGAGCACCGGCGCGCCGCAACCGAGGGCGGCGATCGCGAGGAGCGCCGGGATACACGCGAGTGGTCGGAGGCTGGGCTGAGTCATGGCGGCGCCTCGGGTGGATTCGTTCGAGAGCGCCACGTTACCAGGTGCGAAGCGCGCGCGCCGCCCGAGGATCGAAGCGTTCGCTACTTGTTGACGTGCTCCTGGATCGTCTTGCCGTTCGTGGCGTCTTCGCCGTAGAGATCGATCGAGACGACGGTCGGCATCACGCCGCCCTCCGTCGTCTTGATGAAGATCCGCGAGAGGTACGCCGATTTGCCGTTGAGCAGCGTCTGCGCGCGCCAGCGGCCGGCGATGTTCATCAGCTTGATGGCGCGCTCGGGCGCCGCGGCGAGCTTGAGATCGAACTCGGCTCCGTGCGCGGTCGCGTCGACGCCGTACGCCATCTTGCGCTCCATGAACGTGAGGCCTTCGCGGCGGCCGTCTTCGGCCTTCATGACCCAGAACGCGGCGACGGGATCCTTCGCGTCGATCGCGCCGTCCTTGCCCACCTGCGCGGCGTAGTGGATCTCGTTCGCGTTCTTGCTCCGCTCGATCTTGAACAGCGTGATCAGCCCGTCGGCGCGGGCGTTGCGCGGGGCGAACGCCGGAAGAAACGCGAG
The DNA here is from genome assembly GCA_025362495.1 of Byssovorax sp. Taxonomy (GTDB): domain Bacteria; phylum Myxococcota_A; class Polyangia; order Polyangiales; family Polyangiaceae; genus JANYGI01. The sequence goes on from JANYGI010000177.1 coordinate 2,725, forward strand.
GGCGGCGAGAGCGGCGAGGAAAAACCGACGGGGCGCGCGCGTCTTCATGATGCTCGAGTATGTCCCGACTCGGCACCGCGATGCAACGCGCGATGACGCCCGGCTCCTCGTGTGGCAAAGGTCGCCCCCCATGCCTGGACCGGATGAACAGTACCGCTTTCGAATCGGAGCGGACGAGAACGGACTCGGACCCCGGCTCGGCCCGATGGTCGTCACTGCCGTCCTGGCGCGGGTGACCGACGCCGGCTGGAAGGTCGTCGGCAAGGCCGCGAAGGGCAAGCTCTCGGAGCGCCTGGGCGACTCGAAACAGCTTGTTTCCCACGGGAACGTGGCCCTCGGCGAGGCGTGGGCGCGGGCCCTCGCGCGCCGCGGCGCCGGCCGCACGGCGTACACCGACGGCCCGCCGGACGAGCTCTTGCACGCCCTCAGCCCCGACGATCGCAGCGCTCTTCGCGCCCCCTGCCCCGACCATGTTCAGGATCAGTGCTGGTCCGCCGCCGGGGAGGACCTGCTCGCCAGCGACGCGATGGTGAAGATTGCCGAGCAAGATCTCGACAGCCTGGAGCACCGAGGCGTCACGATCCTGGGGGTGCGATCCGTCGTGCTCTGCGCGAAGCGAATGAACGAGGGGCTCGACGCCGGGAAGAACCGCTTCGTCCTCGATCTCAACGCGATGGAGCGCCTGGTCCTCGAGCTGCGCACCATCGCCGGGCACGACATCACCGCTGTCTGCGGGAAGGTCGGCGGCTTCGGGAAATACGGTCGGGCCTTCGGGCCGCTGTCGGGGCACCTCCATTCGGTGATCGAAGAGGGCCAGGCGCGGAGCGCGTATCACTTCCCCGGGGTCGGCGAGATCGCCTTTCTGCGCGACGCCGACGCCTCCGATCTCTGCGTGTCGATGGCCTCGCTGGTGGGTAAATACGTGCGCGAAGCGCTGATGGCCCGGGTCGTCCGCTTTTACCGCGGCGAGCTCCCCGAGCTGCCCGACGCGAGCGGGTATCACGATCCGGTGACGACGAGGTTCATCGAGGGGACCCGGTTGCTCCGAAAGAGCAGGGATGTCCCGGAAGTCTGCTTCGAGCGCCGCGGCGCGGCCGAGGCCAAACCGGTCTCCGTCAAGGCCCCTTCGAAGGCGAAACGAACCGCACCATGAGCGAAGCCGCGCCCCCGCCCGCCCGGATCCTGAGCCAGCCAATCCCGACGGAGATGCTCCGCTTCGGGCTGCCGATCGCCCTCGGGATGGGCCTCCAGACGACGTTCAACCTCGTCGATGCCTACGTGATCGCGCGCCTCCAGCCCGAGGTGGCGGGCCCCGCGCTCGGCGCTCTCGGCATCTGCGATCAGCTCTCGGCGATTGGCACGATCATGAGCTACGGGCTGACGACGGCCTCGACGGCGATGATCGCCCAGGCGCACGGGCGCGGGGATCACGCGCGGGTGCGCGCACTCGTGTGGCAATCGATCCTCGCCGTCACGCTGCTGTCGATCTTCTTCGGCTTCGGATCGGTGGCGTTCGCGGGGCCGATTCTCGCGGGCGTGGTGGGCGCGAAGGGGGCCGTCGCGGCGCTCGGGACGAGCTACCTGCGGGTGAACTCGGGCGGCGCGTTCTCGATGTTCTTCCTGCTCCAGCTCACGGGGATCCAGCGCTCGCTCGGCTCGTCGAAGACGCCTGTCGCGCTGCTGGTGCTCTCCAATGTGCTCAACCTGTTCCTGGCGGTGCTGCTGGTGTATGGGCCGGGCGACGCGCCGCCGGTGTTCTCGTGGGGGCCGCCGCTCGCACACCTGCTGCATTTACCGAGGATGGAGCTGCTGGGCGCGGCGTGGGCCACGGTGATCGCCCGGACTCTCACGCTCGTGCCGGTGGTGTACCTGCTGGCGAAGCGGTTCGACGTCCTCGACCGCAAGAGCATCACGAGGCCGGATGCCCCTGTTTTGAAGGAGATCTGGAAGGTGGCCTGGCCGTCGAGCACCCAGTTCGTGGTGCGGATGCTGGCCATGCTGGTGACGCACTCGCTGGTGGCGCGGGCCTTCACGACAGCCACGGATCAGAGCGCGACGACGGCCCTCGGCATCGTGTTTCGCCTGGAGACGATGGCCCTCTTCGTGGCCATGGGCTGGGGCAGCGCGGCGCAGACGTTCGTGGGACAGAACCTCGGCGCCGGGCACGAGGGCCGGGCGCGCGCGAGCGGGCACTGGGCCGCGCTCTACAACGGGGTGCTGATGGTGGCGATCGCGATTGCCTATCACCGGTGGGGTGAGAGCATCGTGGCCTTCTTCGACGCCGATCCACGCGTTGTCGCCGTGGCCGTGAGCTACGTGGGTATCGTGTCGTGGAGCTATGTCGGCCTCGGGACGGGCGTGGTGCTGGGGAGCGCGATCACCGGCGCCGGAGCGACGCGTACCACGCTGTTGACGGATCTGGCGGTGGTGGCGCTGGTGCAGGTCCCGGCGTGCGCAGCGGCGGTGTTGCTGCCGAACGAGAGCCTGGGGCGGCTGTGGGCCGCGGTGACGCTGACGTACGGAGTATCGGGAACAGTGTATCTGGTGGTGTACCGGGTGGCGCCGTGGATGAAGGCGGCCTTGAAGGAGGCCAGCGCGGCGCGGGCCTGACGCGCTTCAGGGCGCCTTGACGAAGCCCGCGAACAGGCCTGCGACCCGCCGCTCACCGAGGAGCGTCAGAGGGCCAATCGGGCTCCGCTCGATGTCCGAACCGCTGCGGACGCGCATCGCCGCTTCGCCGCCGGGCGAGAAATCGAAATGCCCGTCCTCGCCGAGATCGAAATCCAGGCGCGGCAGCGCGCGCCGGAGAGATTGGTGGTCGGCGATGCGATGGACGACGAGCTCGCTGCCTTGCACGACGTAGGCAATGCGACCGTCGTTCGACAGGACCATCCGGGCGCCTCGTTCGAACGGTAACGCGAACGGCGTCGCGGTCCAGGTGGCCGTGCTCCAGAGCGACGCCACCCCCGCGGCGACGCCGATCAGGAAGGCTTGATTGGCGCTGACGCGGGAGACATAGGCGATCGGGGCGATGTCGCTCACCAGCTTGCCAGTCGCCGCCTCGACGACCGAGGTCTTGCCGGCGGTGTCGAGCACGATCTGGCCGATGCCGGGGAGCAGGACTGTCACCTGGGCGCGGGCGGGCAAGGACCAGGCGAGGCGGCCAGTCTTCGCTTCGTACACCCGACCGCTCACGAGGAGATGGCCCGCGTCGACGTACTCGGTCGAGAGGACGTTGCGGTCGCTGGGCCGGATCTGCGTGAGCCGGCGCCCGGAGCGCGGATCGAAGACGCGGATGGCCCGGCAGTCGTCGCCGCGAGGAGGGCAACGGTCACTCCCGCTCAGCGGAACACCGGTGTTGATGAGAAAGGCTACCGTCGCGTCGTCGGGCGAAAACTTCGGGAAGAGGCCGTCGTCTCCGACGTCGAGCTTCTTGCTCTCGTGACCGGTGGTCGTATCGAAGATGTGGAACGTGGGGTGGTCATTTGCAAAACCGGGGTTCGTCCGCGCCTCGAAATACGCCCAGGCGCCGCGGGGCGAGAGCTGCGCCGGATCGCGGAGCAATCGACGCAGCGTGGCGAGGCGTTGCGGCGCGCCGGCGAGATCGACGAGGTCAATCCCGTCGTCGGCGTCGACGAGGCGCTTCTTTCCATCGGGCGTGAGGAGGCCAGTCGCGGCGGGGGATACGATGCCAGTCACGGGATCGAGCACGACGGCTGCTTTTTCGCGCGAGAGGCGGAGGAGCGGCCCTTCCGCCTCGATCCGCATCGAGTCCGCGGCCGGCGCTAGCCGCAGCGCGCGCGCCGGCAATCGTCGCTCGACCAGCGTCAGGCTGGCCACCTGGTCTTGCTCACGGAAGAGCGCGCGGTCGAGGCTCGCCGAGACGCTGACGAGGCGGAGCTGGCCTCCGGGGCCGCGGAGTCGCTGGAGCTCGCGACCGCTCGCCCCGTCGAAGACGACGACTCCGAGGCTCGGCGCGCTGACGGCGAGCTTCTCGTCGTGGACAGCGAGGGAGAGCGACTCCGCGTCGAGATGCATGATCTCCCGCTCGAGCTTGCCGTCCGGCGAGAGCGAAGAGACGATTGATGGGCTCTGCGAGACGAAGTTGCACGCGACGAAGAGGTGGAGTCCATCGTCGGACCACTCCAGGCCCGTGAGCGACGAGGAGCTGCAGGGCGACGTCGCCGGGCGGGACGCCGCGGTGGTGAAATCGATGATCGTGAGGTGCTCTCCGTCGCTCACGGCCACGCGGGTGCCGTCTGGATCGAGCGCGACAGTCGAGCTCCGTTGATCGATGGTGCGGAGGAGCTTCCCGGAAGCGTCGAACAGATAGAGCGAGGTCCCGTCGATGGTCGCGAGGGCGCCGGTCGCCGCCCTCGACGCGGCCGACATGTGGCTCGAAGGGACGGCGTCGAACGAGGCCGTCGTGCCGGCGGCGAGGTCGATCACCGAGGCGCCGCCGTCGGCCAGCGTGATGACGGCCGGCGCGCCGCGAAGCGCGACGACGGGAGCAGGCCCGTAGCGATGCGGGTGCGCGAGCGGGATGTCACGCGTGGTATCGAGGCGGAGATCCCAGAGCCGCGCGAGGCTCTTTCCCGTCGGAGAGGCGATGACCCGATGACCCCCCGGCGCGAAGAGGAACCAGGAATACTCGCCCGGGAGGACTCCATGCGTCTCGCCCGTGGCGACGTCGACCACGTGAAGACCGTCGGTGCCTTGCACGAGAACGTGCTTCCCGTCGGCGTCGAGCGGCGTCTCTTTCGCGGTGAACGGGAGGCGCTGCGAGACGAGCACCGGCGGCCCCGGCGCGGGCGGCGCCTCGGCGGCAGGAGCGCCCGTGGAGGGCGTGATTGGCCGTGATTTCGAGGCGATCGGAGGCGGCGCGGGGGCGGCGGAGCAGGCGGCGAG